>CAZBUD010000005.1:10133-35683 GCA_964495015.1 uncultured Enterobacteriaceae bacterium
TGATCTGCATCCGCTAACACAGGCGGCACGACTACACGTTCATTTTGTCGGTATTCATCCCTTTGTTGACGGCAATGGTCGAACTGCAAGACTCTAGATGAATTTCGAACTTCTGCGTTGCGGTTATCTGCCGGTCCTCATTCAGGTCGAACAACCCCTGACATACGATGACACCCTGGACACCGCGCATACGACTCAGCAATATGAACCCTTCATCCAACTCGTCGCTGAACAGGAACGCAAGACGCTCACGCGCTACCTATCCGTTATTCAGGGAGAGTGGGTAGTCGGATTACGCTTCGCTAACCCAGCTTACGGTCTTCGCTATCCCGCAAGAGTCCTACGCTGAACCAACCGTTCCACCTGACCAGCCACGACGCGGACTTTGCGGGGACTGGCCATCCACATGCTGCCAATCGACACCAAGGCCAGGATCATCGCGCACCAGAATGCCAACGTGTAATTCCCCGTGTGGTCGAAGAGCAGGCCGGTTACCCATGGACCAGTCCCACCGCCCAGACTACCGGCGATGGCGAGCGTTCCATAGATCCGTCCATATTGCCTGCCTTGAAAAATTTCGGCTGGGATTGCCCCATATACGGTGACTGTTCCATAGCCCAACATGCCTTGGCTAACAACCATTCCATAGAGCAATACCGGGCTGGGCTGCTGCGGCATGAAGAGTAATAAAATGTAGCACAGGACAAAGCCCAGCATGCTGATCGTCCACACCCATTCTCGCCCGATCCGATCTGACAGAAAGCCGAGCACGATCTGACCGGCACTTGCGGTCAGCCCGACCAGTCCCAGAGCGAAAGCCGCCGTCTCTGGCGAAAAACCAATGTCGTTGAGGTATTTTGTTTGATGTACCTGAATGGCATACCAGGCGTACAGGCTGCTGAAAAAGGAAGCACCCAACCACCAGAAACGGGAGGTACGAATAGCCCGGGCTAGCGTCCAATCGATGGACGCCCAGGCATGATCGACGATATTGTCAGCACGCGCCTGCGCGCCTGGTGATGTGTCAGAGATCGTGTCTCCGTCAGGGGACAGGCCTAAATCCTCAGGATGGCGACGTTGCAGGACAACGTTCAGCGGGAACACGAGAACAAATAGCACACCGGCCACAACCCAACACGCTTCACGCCAACCAACTTGGTCGATCATTCTTTGTATCCACGGAAAGAGGATGATCGACCCCAGACCCACGCCGGAAAAGGCGAGGCCAAGCGCCAAGCCGCGTCTACGAACAAACCAGTAGGGCAAAAACAAGGAGTGGCCAAGGTAACTAATCGCCGTACTCGCTCCGCCAACTAGCAAGCCAAAAGTCAGATAGAGATGCCACGGCTGGGTCACAAACGTGATCGAGACCATCCCGACACTCACCAAGATAGTGCCGAGGGCGATGACAATGCGCGGCCCAAAGCGATCCATCATCATCCCAATAATTGGAGCGTACACAACCGAACCGAGAAAGCCGAAAGAAAAAGCGGCCGCAGTACTACCCCGGTCCCAACCGAACTCCGCTAGAAGCGGGGGGAATAATAATGAGAAGGTGGTTCGGGTGTTGACACCGATGGCGAGTGTGACAAACGCAACGGCAACAACGACCCAGCCGTAATAGAATGGGGGTCTAGTGTGGGACGTCACTTGATATCTGTTGTCTTCTGTGCGCAGAGCGATTACCCTTTCCTGATCACGCGGTACGTTCGCGCAATACAGCATGGTAAGGAGTGCCTATATGGAATTCGAAACCTTGGCCACTGGCTACGGACTTGTGGAAGGTCCGCGCACCGATGAGCACAACCGACTCTACTACAGTGATGTCCGCGGTGGCGGTGTCTTTAGACGCAGTCCTGACGGTGAGATTGAGGCGCTACTCCCAGACCGCAAGTTTGTGGGCGGGATCGCGCTGAACGAGGGCGGCGGCATATTGGTCACGGGACTGTCCCTTGCCCAATGGAACGAACAGTCCGGCGAGCTACGAGAAATCTTCGCGGAATGGGAAGGCAAGTCGCTGTTCGGCCTGAACGACCTGACCATGGACGACCAGGGCAGTATCTGGATCGGTTCATTCGGCTGCAATATCCATCAATTCGATTTCAAGAGTACACCCCCACCGGGCTCGCTCTTCCGAATCGATCCGCCCGGGCAGGTGACACACCTCTGGGAAGGCGTCGAGGTCACAAACGGGCTCGGCTTCAGTCCTGACCGAAAACTGCTCTACCACTGTGATTCAACCACCCGTGCGGTCTGGGCCTATGGAGTACGAGAGGATCGAACAGTCAATGACAGGCAGCTCTTCGCCAAGCTGCCTGAAGGCATGCCCGACGGCATGACCGTTGATGTCGAAGGCGGCGTTTGGGTCGCCACCGTAGCCGGACGGGGTGAAATCGTTCGCTTTAAGCCAGATGGGACAGTCGACCAACGCATCAACGTCCCAGCCAAGACAGTTACCAGTATCGCGTTTGGCGGCCCCGACATGTGCGACCTGTACGTTGTTACCGCCAACAACGACCAACGCGACCTTAAAGGCAGCGTCTTTCGTACCCGATCGAATATTCCTGGTCTGCCAGTGCCGAAAGCGCGCTTTTAGCTCTCAGTCTCCCAAACAACAACAGCCACCGTTCGAGCCGGAATGACACGAGTAGAGGAGGGGCAAATGTTGAAGTTTATGGCGACGGTTCAGCGACTGGATCACGTCTCGCATGACGAACTGGTCCATGCGTGGGAAAATCTTCACGCTCCACATATTGTGGAGCTCGTCAAGCCAGAACGCTATCGCATCACGTTCTTTGATCCAGTGGCCAATTCAGAGGACCAACCAGATGGTATGGCGGAGTTGTGGTTTCGAGACAGACGCCATTTTGAGACGACTATTGGACGGGAAGCCCCACCCAATGTAGACGCCGATGGCTTCAGCAAATACGGCGCGATCCAAAAAGGTTGCAATCTTTTTACGAATGAATACCTCAACGTTGATGGCCCGACCTCCCGAAACACGACTAAGCTCGTCTTCTTTGTTAAAAGACGCGCGGGAATTGAACGCGCCCATTTGGATGAATACTGGCTGAACGTCCATGTACCGAACGTCGTTGCGGCCATCACCCGAACACCTGATGCGGTACGTTATTCTGTGGATCTCGTTGACCTAGCTGGTCTTGAACGAGAACGTGCCTACGACGGCGTCGCCCAAATCTGTATCGATCATCCAAACGCCACATTCGCAGACGTCCAGGGCTATGAGCCCGATGATTTTGGTGAACTCGTAGAACCCATGCTAGTCGTGAGTGGGCATGAAGTGCGTATTGTGGACTGATACAATTCAATCTGAAAAAGGCGTGCGGAGCAGGAACACACGCCTGGCAGGAGCACACACGTCACCCGCAGAACTTTGCAAAATGCGGTGCCAAAAAGGGCGGATTGTGGAACCAGCGAATCGGGACTGTCTTCACCCAGACTCACATGAGTGGGTGCGTCGGAATGTAGGCAGGGAGTTGTGGGTCGAGATAGGTCCGCCCACGGTTCAGTCGCAGATCTCAGTGGCGGCGAGGTGGGAAATTCGGTCAAAACACCATATCTGTGGCGTTGGCGCATTTCCTACTTGATGTCCTCGAACTTTGGCCCGAGCGCGGTGATGTACCGGAACAAGCACTGCCAGATGGGATAGACGCCCTACGCCCATGACTCACTATTGGCGCGCCTCATTTGGCAACAAGAGCGCGGTGGCCTTTGGCCTTCATCCGGAGATGTGCGTGGTCAACCACGGCGAAATCGAAATCATGATGAATAGGAGTATAACTCAATACCCCTGCTCACATGTCTCAAGTATGAAGGGGATTCCATCTGTATGAGACACAGAACGTTCCAGTACGCTGCCCGGCTCGCTCTATGCAGGTGTCTGCTGTTTGTCTTCACTCTGTTGCTGGGCACTTTCGTCGCCTTTGCCCAGGACAACAGTGACACATCTCGCCAGCTGCAGCTTGACGGCTGGCAGGGAACACGACCAGCGCCTCAACAAACTCCCCTGCCCTCCTCTCCTCAGCGGCACGTCCCCCTCCAGCCACAAGTTTTGGAGTTGCCGCCGACCGCACAGCCGTCTGTCCAGGGACTCTCTCAACAGCAGACGATTCCATCGGCACGACAGCAGCCGTCCTCTAAACGGCCGAAGCAGTTGCTCACCATTACTGTGACCGACCCGAGCGGGCAGTATGTGAGCGGGTTACGCGCTGAAGACTTCGTGGTGTACGAAGGCAATCTGTCGCAGCCGATTACGTATTTCAATACCGGCCAACAGGAACCGGTGAGTCTCGGCTTCCTAGTCGACATGAGCGAGAGCATGCATGGCAAGCGCCGACGGGCCGTGCACGCGCTGCGCAAATTTGTACTCGATATTAAGCCCCGCGATGAGGTTTTTCTTGTCGGGTTTAACCATCAGGTCCAGCTATTGCAGGACTTTACCGACAGCCGGACGCTCTTGACCCAGGCCACTGCCGGACTCCGGACCGCAGGCAATACCGCCCTGTATGACGCCTTGCTCGCCGGGCTCCAGCGGGTACAAACAGGTCAGCGTCAGAAGAGAGCGCTCGTTCTCATCAGTGACGGCATGGATACAGCAAGCCGGGCCTCTCGTGAAGAGGCCTTTCGTGCCGCGCGGAGTGCCAACATCCTCGTCTATACCATAGGTCTTGGCGATCTCAGCCAACACACCCGGAGGCCGAGTCTCCCTATGGGAGGATCCATGTGGGGATCGATGATGGGACCCATGGGTGGCCCTTTCATGCCTAGCCACGGACGGCCCAATCTCGGCGCCGTTGATGTTCGCCTGCTGCAGACCCTCAGTGATGTGACTGGAGCACGGCATTTTTTTCTGAGCACGAGGGACGTCCTCAGTAGTCAGGATGTGCTTGAATATGCAACCCAGACCATAGCCCACGAACTTCGTCAGCAGTATAGCCTCGGTTATCTCTCCCCTCTTAAAGGCGACGTCTATCGCGACATACGAATCGAGACTCGAAGGCGCGGACTGATCGTCCGCACCCATAAGGGGGCGGGTTAGGACCTATCTCGTAGCCGTGTCCAAGTGTTAAGACACGGCGCGCTGCCGCCTTCCCAGGAGCCGCGTGGCTCAGCGGTTCCTCTTGCCTAACCCTACCGTCTCTTATATTTTTAATACGCTTAAACAAGGAGGGACGATTATGCATGTCATGTGGTTCACGGAACGCGCCTATCACTACGACCCAGAGGAGTATCCGGAAAAATACCGCGATCTGGAAAACGAGATTATACGCAAACGCAGCTTTTTTGGTACGCCCAACAGCTTTTTTGATAGACAGCACGGTGCCCGGCTGCTCAACCAGTATCTGGATGAGAAGATCTACACCGACCAAGAGCTAATGGACTTCGACGGAATTATGCTCAACGAGCACCATGCCAACCCGTTCTGTCTGGGTGCGGTGATGGATGTTGAAGCCTCAGTTTTGGCCAAGACGACCAGTCGGGTCAAAATCGCCCTGCTTGGCAACCCCGTGCCGACCGTCTCCAATGCCCTTCGTTTGGCTGAAGAGTTGGCTATGATCGACCTGATTTCGAACGGCCGCCTAGTAACGGGCTGGGTGCGTGGGGCGGGCAGCGAGCAGCTCGCCAATAATGCCAACCCGGCCTATAACCGCGAATACTTCGAAGAAGGTGTCGAATTCATCGTCAAGGCATGGACCAAGCCGGGCCCGTTTCGGCATGAAGGTAAACACTTTCATTTCCGTCATGTGAATCCGTGGGTGCTGCCTGTCCAGGAGCCACATCCGCCGTTTTGGATTCCTGGCCTCATCAGCCCTGAAACCGTAGCGTGGTGCGCTAAGAACCGCTATCCCTACGTCGCCCTGGCCACCCGCCTGGAGCCCACCGTAGAGTTGTGGGGCTTTTATAATGAGGCGGCAGCGCGTGAGGGCTACCAGGCCGGGCCGGAGAACTTTGGCTATCTACAACCGGTCATGGTGGCGGATACGCAAGAGCGTGCGGAAGAAATGGGTAAGCGTATTCTGTTCGGCGGAGCCTTCGCCCACTTTGCCCGTCCAGAATGGATGTTCCCTCCCGGCTATAACTCGAAAGCCGCCACTCAGCGTCTGGCCCGAACCAACTTTGGTGTCAATGCCTCAGCTAGGCCTCTGTACGGAGAAGGCGGAGAAACCACGACTGAAGAAATCGAAGCCGTCAAGAAGATCATCTACGATGAATACCCTGGGGTGGTGAATGAAATGGTTATGATTGCCGGGACGCCGGATAATGTGATTCCGAAACTCAAGAAAATCCAGGACATCCTGCGACCGGGCATCTTCTCTTTCTGGCTCGACGGTCCAGTGCCAGCCAAAGACCGACTGCGTTGTTTGGAACTGCTCAACCGAGACGTGATTCCTGCCATGCGTGAGCACGGCAAGTCGCTCGGCTTGGTTTCTCCGTATGAAAAGAAGCCGGGCTCGCGGCCGTTGAATAACGGCAAGCCCGAGCCAGTCAGCGATCCGCAGGTGCTGGCCGAACTTATGGCTGCGTAAGCCAGTGGCAAGGCGGAGACGCTGATTCTCTATCGCCTTCGATTGGAGGGGCGAGGTCACCTCGCCCCTCCAAGAACCTACAACGCTCCGCGTTAGCCCAACGCTCCACCTTTACGCAGCATACGGATTCGATCCACATCGTATCCGAGCTCGGTCAAGACCTCGTCGGTGTGCTCGCCCAGCTGAGGAGCACGTTGGGGCTGGCGTTTCGTCTCGCCCTGAAGCCAGATCGGACTGTTGACGACTTCCACCTTGCCTACGGTCTCGTGCTCGAAGCCGACAAAGAAGTCGTTGGCGCGCATCTGTGCATCCTGGGGGGCCTCCTCAGTACGTCCAACCACACCAAAGGTGATCTTCGCATCGTCCAAAATCTGCTTCCATTGGGCGAAGTCTTTGATCTCAAAGGTAGCCTGGATCTCTTGGGCCAGGGCCTGGGCATTGTCAAGCCGTGCGCGGACTTCGGCGAAACACGGATCCTCCAACCACTCGGGGTGGCCCAGGGCTGTGACGAAACGGGGCCAGTCTTTGTCAGACTGAATCACCACTAGCAGTATCCAGCGCCCGTCGCGGGTCAGGTATTGATTGATTAACGCGTTCGGGGGGTTGTCACGCCGGATGCCTTCAAAGGGCGAACAACCCGCTAGCATGGACGCAATCATACAGCTATTGGCCCATGCACCATTGGCTAGCAAGGAACTTGATACCTTGCCCCCTTTACCCGTTTTCCCACGTCGGTACAGGGCGAGGACGATGCCGCTGAAAAGGGCCATCGCGCTGGGATGGTCGCCCATACCCGCAGCCGAGAGTGCAGGTTCATCACCGGGCGTACGCACGAGATCCATCAGTCCGGTACGCGCCCAGTAGGCTGTGGCATCAAAGCCAGGCTTGTCTATCTCGTCCCCGTTTTCTCCATAGCCCGTGACCTGGGCATAGATCAGGCGCTCATTTGCCGGCGCCAGGTCCTCATAGCGAATCTTCAGCCGTTCCAGCACGCGAGGTGGAAAATTGGTCACGAATACGTCAGTTGTGCGGATCAGGTCGAGCAAGATTTCGTGTCCCGCATCAACTTTCATATCCAGAACCATCCCACGCTTGTTGCGGTTATCGTGCTGGAACATGTAGTCCAGTTCGCTGGGCGGGAAAGGCGGTACCTTATGCGCATAGCGGTACGGATCCCCAATACCAGGGCTCTCGATCTTAATCACCTCCGCACCAAAATCGGACATCACCGTGGTGCTCGCCGGACCAAAGATATAGGTCGCCATGTCTATCACCTGAATCCCGGACAAGATCCCTTGCGCCATACGCTCCTCCTGTCATGTGTGGACGGGTTTGTGCTGTTGCCCTCTCTTTTGTCGGCTTGCGTAGCAGATTGCTGCCCTAGAGTCACGTGTGATAAGAGGAGTCGTAAATCTGGAGGGATACACATGAGTGATTTCGATTCGACGCATCGCGTCCCCGTCAGTTATATAGACAAATCGCGCGAGTTTTACCTTCGGCGTGGCCACGCCAACCCCTACCGCTGGGCGACCCACGCGGACACGCCCTTTGCATCGCTGGCAAAGCCGCTCAGCGAGAGCCGGGTCGCCTTGGTCACGACTGCGAGCCGCTCCTCAGAAAATTGGCGTGCGCGCGAAGTGTATGCCGTTCCGACCCAACCAGCGCCGGAATCTCTGTATACCAACCACCTGTCGTGGCACAAAGAGGCCACTCACACACGTGATGTGGAATCGTTCCTGCCGATTCGTCGCTTAGAGGAGTATGCCGCAGACGGCCGTATCGGCAGCCTCTCGCCACGCTTCTACGGCGTAAAAACCGACTACAGCCAGCGTCAGACGGTCGATGGCTATGCCCCGGCAGTCCTCGACCAGTGCCGCGCGGATGGCGTCAATGCCGTGCTGCTCGTTGCGCTTTGACCGGTGTGTCACCAGACCGTGAGTCTGGTCGCTCGACACCTTGAAGAGAACGGTTTGCCAACGGTGGTACTCGGCTCTGCGCGGGATATCGTAGAGCAATGCGGCGTTGCCCGTTTTGTATTCACCGACTTTCCCCTGGGCAATCCGTGCGGCAAACCGGATGATGCCACCATGCAACAAGAGATTGTTGGCATGGCACTCAACCTGCTTGAGACTGCGCGTTATCCACGCACCACTATTCAGACGCCGTTTCAGTGGGATGCAACTGGTGAGTGGCGGGCCACGTATATGCAGCTTACTTCAAGCGAAGCTGAATAGGGTAACGGAAATAGACACTACGCTTTTCTTTTAGCTGTCCCAAGTCTGCGTCCCCTCACCTACAGTCGCTTCGCTTCAGTTTCCCTCTCCTACTGGAGGAGGGTGTCGGCCGCGCGAGCGGACGCGGGTGAGGGGCTTTCTTTGCTCTAGCTTTACACCCATGCACCCCAAACCGCTTTAGGACTTGCAGCCTACCCCAACAAATGCTCACGTAAGGTAGTGCCGTCGTAGTCCTGCCGATACACGCCGCGTTTCTGGAGTTCCGGGATTAAGAGATTCACCAGATCCTCATAATAGTCTGGAGCATAAAACGGAGGTGTGATCTGGAAACCGTTGCCGCCACCTTCTTCTATAAAGTGCTGCATGGCATCCGCGACTTGCGCGGGGGTACCGACCAATGGATTTGTATCACTTCCGGCGAGATACGTTTTCGCAATATCGCGCAACGTAATATTCGGATCGTACTTTTGGTACATCTCAAACAAGCCTCTGGTGCCAGGCACCTCTAAATTTTGAACGGGCAGATCAATATCAAACTGCGACAGATCCAAATTAAAGTGCATGGACATCTGGGCCAGGGAGGCTTCCAGCGGAATCCGGGCACGAATGGCAGCATAGCGTTCGCGTGCTTCGGCCTCACTCTCTGCCACAAGAGGCTGCCCGGCCCACATGATCGGGATGTCGTTCGGGTTCCGTCCCAACTGCTCCGTCCGGCTGGCGATATCGTCGCAAAACGAACGCATCTGTTTCGTACCACGGGCTGCACTGAAAATGCCCTCCGCGTGCTGAGCAGCAAAGGCTCGGCCACGGTCTGACTGACCGGCCTGAAACAGGAACGGACGACGGCGAGGAGAAGGGATAACGGTAAACGGCCCCTGGATCTTATACCACTTGCCGTCAAAATCCACCCGGTGGACTTTGGACGGGTCGGCAAAGACCTGGTGCTCCATGTCCATCTGTACGGCATCGTCATCCCAACTGTTCCACAGGCGGTGACAGACTTCCATATATTCGTCTGCACGGTCGTAACGCTCGTCATGCTCTGGGAGGCCGTCTAAGCCGAAATTTTTTGCCTCTGCCGTTGACGTCGAAGACACGATATTCCAACCAATGCGGCCTTTGGTGAGATGATCCAGGGTTGATAAGGTCCGAGCCAGTAAAAACGGAGGATAAAACGTCGTGGACATAGTCACGGCAAAGGCGAGCTTTTTGACTACAGCGGACAGATAGGTCACAAGAGAAACCGGATCATGGCTGGGGAATTGGATCGCATAGCGAACCTGGTCGGGCTGGGTGCCGCCAGCAAGCCCATCGGCAAAGAACAGCATGTCAAACTTGCCGCGTTCCAGCGTGCGTGCGACTGATTCCCAGTACTCACCCTCATACCACTTGTAACGAATCTTATCGCGTGGATAGACCCAGGACAGCGGCATATGCGGGGCGGGGGTAAAGAGTGCGAAGCCGGATAGGTGAATCTGCTTGGGCACCGCCTACCACCATCCTAGCTGAAACGTGTGGATCGCTTTCTTTTGATAGTCGTATAGAGAGGTGCCACAGAACCCGCAACGTAGCGAAGACCAGACCGAACGCGGTCGAATCGTAGCATGAAGCGGCTTCATGAAGTTCTGGTTGTCATCCAACAGATCCTCAGTCAGAGCCCAGCGGGTCACCTCGTACAGTGCATAGCCACACGTCAGAGAGGGACAGGTGATGATCATTCCAGCAATGAACGGATGGCTCGTCATGGTTGATCCATTTTTCACACAAAGGGAGAGTTAAGGAAGTTCAGTAAGGTGCGTCTTTTTTTCTTAGTTCAGATTATAAACTCGCGCGGCATTCCCGCCGACAATCTTGGCCCACTCTTCCTCGGTGCAGTCCCCTAGAAGATCCCGCGGGAACTCCTGGCTCTTCGGAAAGGTCGATTCTTGATGCGGATAATCCGATCCCCATAAAAGGCTATCCACCCTAATAACCTCTCGGTCGCGAATACCCATTTGGTCTTCCTGAAAACTCAAGAAGACGTGGCGATGAAAGAACTCACTCGGCATTACACCCTCTTTGAATCGCGCCCCGGCGATCTCGCGTGCACGTTGGGTGTAGTTATAGTCCATGCGATCCAGGAAGTGCGGCACCCACGACAGTTCCATCTCAACAGAACCAGCTTGGAGTTTAGGATAACGCTCAAACACGCCGCTAAAGATCATATCGGTCAGGCACACACGTGGCCAGTGATCCAGATTAACAAAGAAGGAAGGCTTAGCCGCATCCAAGAGGAGAGCTCCTGGGTCGTCCGGGTCAGGCCGATTGGTCGTCACATGCAGGCTGATGGGCAGGGCCAATTCCTGGGCCGCGGCCCAGACAGGTTCGTATTCTGGTCTATCGTAAGTCAGGCCTTTCAGCGGCTGAATCGTAATCATAATACCCTGATGCCCCTGTTTGGCGCAGCGGTCCATTTCCTGGACCCCTGACGGGATATCGTCAAGGTTGATCATGGCGATCCCCCGGAGACGGTCCAGAAAGGTGTCGCAGAACTCGGCCAACCAGTCGTTATAGGCCCGAAATAGGGCTGTCAACAACTCACTATCCTGAATTCGCTGGTACAGTTGCAGGCCGACGGTTGGATACACCAGACCCATGTCTATGCCATCGGCATCCATATCTTTGATATGCTCTTCAGGGATGTAACCACCCGGTCGGATATTCTCATACTTTATCCTTAAAACTCAGACGATCCGGGTCCTCAAACCGCAAGCCGGCCTGGGCGCCAGCCGCCGCAGTTTGGATCTTGATTCCTTCGCAATACCACCAGTCGTCACCCTCTTCTGGGATCACTTGTGGAGCACGGTCGCGAAACTTCGCGTCGAGCCGACTGGTCCACAGATCAAGCGGTTCAATAATATGATCGTCTGATGAAATAACCTTGGGCTTTTGCATCATATCCCCCTCCTTGCGAGGTTCGCATTATATGCCAAAGAAGGTTCTGGCGTTGTCAACAAGAATTTTTTGAACCGATTCATCAGACAAAGCCGATAGTAAATCGCGCGCCTTCCTCATAGGGTCAACAAAACCCTCGGCATGCGGATAGTCGGAGCCGATAAAGAATTTATCGTCTCCGGCAAAGGGCACAATGAGCGGAAACATCTGTTCTTCCGGGTCACCGTTAATCCAAATATTTTGGGCGAAGTACTCTCGCGGCGAGCGCTTCATCTGCGATGTCGCTTTCATGTATTTGTAGCGATATTCGAAGCGCTCCAACCACTCTCCTACCCAGCCAGCCATGGCCTCAATGGTTCCCACACGGAGTTTGGGGAAGCGCTCAAACACCCCGTCATAGACCATGGTCGTCAGACACTGGCGCGGGTCTTGGATGATACTCATGGTCACATACATAAAGCCGGGGTCACGGTCGCGATAAAACTGGCTGCCCGTATATTCAGAGTGCGAGGCTAGATGAATTCCGACACTGACATTAAGGTCCTGCGCGGCGGCCCATATCGGGTCAAAATCTGGATGTCCCCAACTCCGACCGTTAATCGGCATGGCGGCAAGGAAGATACTATGGCAGCCAAGCTTGGCCACCCGCTCTAATTCTTTAACTGCCAGTTGTGGGTCGCGCATCGAGATATGTGCGGCAGGGAAAAGACGATCCTTATGGGACGCGCAGAGCTCAAATGCCCAGGTGTTGTATGCTCGGCAGAGAGCATCGGCCAGAAAAGGATCAGCGACCTCACCTTCCCACAATAACCCCAGGGTCGGGTAAATCACCTGAGCATCGATTCCCTCGGCATTTAGAAAGCCGATACGTTTGTCCATATCCTGCCAGTCCGCACTACTCACCAGGTATTGGTCAAAATGGTCGATGTCTCTTCCCGTTTCCTTTTGACCATAGGCCACAACAGCGCTGAGCAGTTCGTCGACGTCTAGAACCTGCATGACTTGACCGTCAACCACGAGCTTTCGTTCGCCGTCCACGTCCTTCTCAACCCGCATGGCTCGTTCGCGGTATTTTGCGTCGGTAAATTTTTCAAACAGATCAAGCGGCTCCATAAAATGACTATCACCATCAATTGCCTGCATAGCGCCTCCTTAATGACGGTAAAGGTGAGTGCCCGCATTATCCTCCTGGAATGCGAAAGTTGTCAATCAAAAGCGACGGAAATTTAGTTTAGCTTCTTCATTGACCTGTCCGCCGTTTGGCGCTACACGGAGTCTCAGGGATCAACATTATGAGGAGGGAAACTATGGAGCTAAAAGTCACCCGTTGGGATAAGCCTGAACCACCCACACAGTCAGCGTTAGTTCAAGCAATGGAATCCGAAGGGCTCGCTGCCTACGTCGAAGATGATGAGCCCAATCATTCCTACGAGGCACACACCCACCCGAACGATGAAGTTCTGGTTTCTGTCCTCGGCGAGATCACGTTGGGAGTAGGAGATCAGAAGTGGGTGCTCAAGCCGGGCGATCGACTCGATCTGCCGGCCAACACGCTGCATTGGGCTGCAACTCCGTCAACCGGCCCGATCCGTATATTGGGTGCGAGTATTGGAGACAAACCCGATCCGACCCGAGCAGACCGTTCGGAAGAAACACGGGCTCGGCCGTAAAGCGCGTCCTGTATCAAAATCGCGGAATCGTAGGGCGGGCCATTCAGGCCCACCCTACCCTACTTTTTCCACCTCAACGCGTAGAAAGGACCCCGTATGTCGGCTCGAACTCCCAAGGAAGTCGAAGACCTTTTCCCCAAAGCGATGAACGCCCGAGATGTTGATGGGATGATGGCCCTCTACGAGTCAGACACTGTTTTCGTCCCCGAACCGGGGCAGGCGCCTGTCCAGGGGGAGCAGGCTTTACGCGAACACCTACGCACGTTTACCGATGCGCATCCCGAGCTATCAACCGAGGTCGTACACGTTGTGCAAGCCGGAGATGTTGCCCTGTCCTGGATTCCGTGGAGCATGAAGCGAACACGAGCCGGCGGCACGGAAGAGACCGTCTCCGGCCGAGCCATCAATGTCGTTCGTCGTCAGCCCGACGGCACCTGGCGCACGCTAATCGACAACCCGTTCTTCGAGGAATACTGGGAAACACCAACCGAATCGTAGGGCGTGTTAACGAAGGGTGACCCCCCTACGGGATTACTTCATCGGCGGCTGGATCTCGTGTGGATCGAGCTCTAGCTCTAACGACCCAAGACTCGATAAACAAAAATCACTCGGTGGGAACTGAATCGCACCGACTGTGCCGTCACGAAACAGCCGTTCAAGCGCTGAGGTCTTAAACAGGGTATGCGCACCGCCGAGTGTCAGAGCAGCGCGTCCGATTCGCGCTACGGCTTCACCAACCAGGTATTTCGCGCGGTAGAGAGCAGCGATGGCATTCTGCGTCGGCCCTTCGGTGTCGCTCAACCAGGCCGAGTGGTATACGCACAGCCGCGCTGATTCTAGGTCAACACTCATCTCCGCGATCTTCCGCCGCACATCGGGATGGTAGGCCATAGATTGGCTGAAGCCGCGCGGCACCCGGTCCTGAACAACTTTCGTGATTTCATTATAAATAGCAGCAGCTACGCCCAAATAGACCGCCGTGTACGATGCCCAAAACCAGTTCGCTCCGCGGGCAATCGACGGAAAGAAATCATCTGTATCAAGCACAACCGACTCTTCAGGCACAAAGCAGTCTTCTAAAAGCAAGCAATCACTCCGCGTCCCCCGCATCCCCAACACATCCCACACGTGCTCAATAGTTTGACCCGTGGCGTCACTCGGGACCAGAAAGACGATCGCCGCGCCAGGAGCTGTTGCGTCCTCACGTCGCGCTGGGACCGCCCGGAAGTCAGCCACCCCGACCATAGAAGAAAACATCTTCTTGCCGTTTATGATAAAGCCCCCGTCAACCTGCCGGGCCTGTGTGGCTGGGGCATACGAAGCCAACAGCGCTGACGTTGAGGCCTCAGAGGTCGAGCCGGCAACCAGATTATTGCCTTTCACGACCCAGTTCGCCACGCGTTCCTTCACATCATGCGCAATCTCGGTGTTTTCCATCAGAAAGCCGACCCAGGCTAAGTGCATATTGAAAGATAGAGCAGTCGCCGGGCAGCCTAAGGCGAGCTGTTCAACCGCGAGCGAGTGACCGAACAGCTGTTCGCCCCACCCACCCAGGTCTTTGGGGATATTTAAGGTGTGAAAGCCAGCTTCACGCAGCAGGGCATAATTCTCAACCGGATTGGTCGCCTCACGATCATGCTCAGCCGCCCGAGTGGCAAAGTCTGTCGCCAGTTCCTGGCACCGAGCTTGAATGCGCTTGTGTTCTGCCGTCAGCTCAAAATTCATGGCCGCCCCCTTTTCTCTGGTCGGATGCTAGTCCCCGTCACACACCCGAGTCAAGAGAAAGAGAACTTCTGCTCCCGCTCCAAGTCATGCTAAGAGACATGGATACAGACGACCATCTTAAGGAGGGGCAGCATGGGTATCGTTGATTTTTCGCTGGAAGGCAAAGTCGCCATTGTGACGGGTGGTTCTAAAGGCATAGGGCGGGCGATTGCATTGGCCTTTGCCGAACATGGCGCTGACCTGGTCCTTGCTGCACGTAGACCTGAAGCACTTGAGAAAGCCAAACAAGACGTTGCAGCGACGGGTCGTCGTGTTCTGACCGTGCGGGCCGACATGTCGAAGAGTGAAGATTGCGACAAATTATATCAAAAGACAATTGAAGAATTCGGAGGGGTAGACATCCTCGTCAACAACGCTGCCGGAGTCTCGCTGGTAACCTTAGCCGAAGAAAATGAGAAAGACTTCCTCCGGGTCATGAAGACGAATGTCTGGTCACCGCTTCATTTAGCCCGGCTGTGTCGGGAGTCTATGCGCAAACGCGGCGGTGGCGCTGTCATTAACATCACGTCCAATGAAGGCCTTCGGCCCTCTATGGGTATCGGAACGTATGCCCTCTCTAAGGCTGCGTTAATCAATATGGCTCAACTCTTAGGCAAAGAATGGGCGAGCGACAAGATCCGCGTGACCTGTATCGCGCCGGGCCTTATTCGCACCGAGTTGGCAAAGGAATTAGTCGATGCTGTTGAGACCAGTGGATCTCCGATTAATCCACAGAAGCGCGTTGGTGAACCAAACGAAATCGCCGGCATGGCCGTATTCCTGGCCAGTCCAGCCGGGGCCTTCGCTACCAGCATGACCTACGTCGTTGACGGCGGCGAGGTTAGCGCCGGGCCGGGCGACGTTGTGGTAACGACAGCCGAAGAGTCTGTTCAATCGCAGAAAAAGGTCGACGCTTAGCCCAACACTTTCTGAATGACGCCCGCCAAACGCTCTTGCTCTCTCGGAACGTCCGTGGGCTCTACCGGGATCGGCAGTCGGTCCATCTCATCTTTGATGACACCTGCGAGCATCTCTGCCTCACGAGTCGAGAGCTGCCATTGGGCAACGATATCCTCAGGACTCCACTGGACGATCTGTCGGAATCCATAATCGGCCACCGCTTTATTGGTAATCTCAATTAACTTGTCCATATCTCCTCCTGAGCTTCTAGAGCCGGCTCGCAACCGACCACGACCCTCCGTCGACGATAAAAGTCGAACCGCTGATGTAAGAAGCTTCGTCAGAGGCAAGAAAGAGAATCGTGTTGGCAATCTCCTCAGGTTGGCCAATCCGCCCCATGGGATGATAGCGGGCCGCTTTTTCAATGGCTTCTGTACTCTGCGTACTGCCTCGCGCCTGGGGCGTATCCACAAAACCCGGCGCAATGCAGTTCACCCGAATGCCCTGGGAGGTGTATTGGCTGGCCGCGACGGAATTGAGATGAATGATTCCAGCTTTGCTGACCGCATACGGCAGAGACTGGCTATAAGCTTGGACACCGGCCATAGACGCAATATTTACGATCGATCCGCCGCCATTCTTGAGCATGGTCGGAATTGCGGCTTTGCAGCAAAAGAAAAGCCCTTTGAGATTCGTCGACATAATGAGGTCCCAGTGCCGTTCGTCTACTTCTGCAAGTGGCGGCGTTAGGATGAGGACCCCAGCCGCGTTGACCAATACATCCAGGCGGCCGAAGCGTTCAACCGCTCGGTCAACCATCGCCGACACCTGATCCAGTTTGGACACGTCCACCGTAACAGTCTCAGTATCTGGACTGATCTTCTGAGCCAGCCTTTTCGTCTGCTGCAGACCGCCCGGGTTCCGGTCTGCAGCCAGCACCTTGGCACCCTCTTCGGCAAAGCGGAGTACGGTGGCACGACCAATGCCTGACGCGCCCCCGGTCACAATAGCAATTTTATCGGTGAGTCTGCCGGCCATCTTTTGCCTCCTCTCAAGGTTTGCCGCTCTTCTTGTCCGAACGGTCTAAAACTGAACGCATACCTTCTCAGGATTGTATGCCGATGTATCCCAGAGCTTACACTGGGGCGCCCCACGTCAGCACCCGTCTCGGATTCTCTACTATCAGAGTACTGATCTGTTCTTCACTGAGTCCGCTTCGACTCAGCATGGGCACGACGTTCTTGACTAAGTGGGCATAGCCCCACCCACCGTAACGCGTGAGCTGGATCTTCATGGCGATATCGTGAGACAGGAGCAGTCGCTCCAAGCAGCCTGCGTCAATCAGTCGTTTCAGCGCGGCGACACTCGCGGCATCCGAACCCAGGTAGCGGCCAACGCTGTCCACATAGAATTCCATGCCAAAGAAATCGTATTCTACATAGGCTCCACGTTTGACCAAAGTCGTGTGGTATTCTACATCCCCACTTGTTGGACTGAGATGACACAGGATGACCTGGTTCGGATTGGCACCTTCGCTTTCAAGAATTTCCAGGACCTCGATTCCATTTTTCTGCCATGGCAATAGATGGACACTAATCGGTGCTCCGGTACTACGCTGGGCGCGAACCGCAGCGCGTAAGACTTTTTGCTCATTCTCACGAACCTTAAAGCTGGTGCCAATCTCGCCAATCAAACCGGATCTCACGCCCGTGTCCTCGACGCCTTGCATGAGATCGTGTTCAATCTCATCGGCGATCATCTCGACTGAACGATCTGCCATGTCATACGGATGAGAGCGGCCAATGTAGTACCCTGAACCCATAACGATGTTGACTTCGGCCGCCTGGGCTACTTCCTGCAGCGCAAGCGGGGTGCGCCCGAGGCCATTATTCGTACAGTCCACCACGCTGCTGCCGCCAGCCTTCTTAAACTTTTGGAGTTCCTCAACGGCTAGGGCCGTATCATCAAGGACACAGTTATCCAGGTTGCCAAAGGGTTCGCGTCGAATCGCACCGAGAGTAGGCATCTCAACTGGGGCTTTCACGAACGCCTTTTTCTCCTCTTCTTCTGGTTCCTCACACCACACGCGCAGATCGACGAGCAAGTGTTCGTGCGTCAACGTTACACCCAGAATTTCTGGCTCAATTGGCCCAAGAACGGTCATCACTTTACCTTGCATGTCCCCTCCCTTGCCCTATCACTGTTGAGGTATATGCAGGCTATACCAACTCGCATTTTAAATAAAAGAGCGGCAGGCGTTTTCCCTCTGCCCCATTTTTTTGGAAACCCGGTCGCTCATAGATGGTAGGAGGTCTCAATTATGCCGACCAATACACGTCGCATCGTGACTGGGCACAACGCAAACGGAAAAGCGATAATTCTACACGACACGGCTGTACCGGTGTTCCTGCCTAAGAACCGACCTGGTGTGGAGGTGACCAATCTATGGCTTACGACTGAGACTCCGGCAAAGCTGACCGACACACCAGACCGTGTGCAGAGACAGGTAGCACTGACACCGCCCTCACACGGGACGGTCTTCCGCATTGTTGAGTTTTCTCCTGAGAAAGATTGGATCGAGCAGGTCGACCGTCAGGCTGCGCGGGAGAGCTTTGCGTCGTTTGGGGCGGAGCAGGCCCTGGATGACGCTGAAGAGCCGCGCCACCCATTCATGCACAAGACCGAAACCATCGACTACGCGATTGTACTCTCAGGCGAATGTTACATGCTACTCGATAACTCGGAGATACTCGTCACAGCCGGAGATATCATTATCCAACGCGGCACCAATCACGCCTTTAGTAATCGTTCAGACCTCCCTTGCCGGATCGCCTTCGTCCTCATCGATGGGACTGGAGACGAGACAGCCTCGGACCCCTAAATTTTATGTAATTCAGGCCAACCTAGGCACGAGCTTCGCATACCGATCCAGGAAAGGGAGGACGGCTTCCCCGACGTCGGCATCCTCACGCCCGGCCCCGAGGACGACCCGTTCAACGCCGAGCTCTTGATACTGCGCCAGTAACGCCTCCTCGGGGTTTCCCCAGGCAAAGATAGAAATGGGAATAGACTGGGGATCTCGTCCCGCCCGCTCGGCCCGCGCGTGGAGTTCTGCAATCATGCCCGGAAAATCATCAATCGCGATATCCAGCGGACACCAGCCGTCACAATAGTCCACAATGCGCTGCAACCCCCTGGAGGTTATACTGCCCATGATGATGGGCGGGTGAGGCTGCTGGACCGGTTTGGGGTAGGACCAGATAGGCTCGAAGTTCACGAACTCTCCCTCGAAAGCGGGTTCCTCTTCAGTCCATATCCGCTTCATGGCAAGGATACGTTCTTGCAGGACTTTCCACCGTCGCGAGAACGGCGTCCCATGATTCTCCATCTCCTCCGCATTCCATCCCGCTCCGATCCCAAACAATACTCGGCCGTTTGATAACACATCCAGGGTCGCGACTTCTTTTGCTGTCACAATGGGGTCACGCTCAATCACAAGACAAATGCCGGTTGCGAGTTTGAGCGTTTTGGTCACGCCGGCAGCCGCCATCAGCGAGATAAAGGGGTCCATGATATGCCAGTATGGCTTGGGTAGCTCACCTCCAGCGGGATACGGTGTCCGGCGACTGACGGGGATATGCGAGTGCTCTCCTAGCCACAATGACTCAAAGCCCCGCTCTTCACACGCACGAGCAAGGTCATCAGGCCGTATTGAGTATGCAGTGTTAAAATTGAAAAAACCGAGCTTCATATTGGCCCTCCCTCTGACAACGCGTTCTAAGAATAGACGAAACTCTACCCAGCCATCCCGTACGATTCAAGGGAAAAGCCCAGAAGGCACATGGATGCTTGCATGTACGGAGGTGAAGTTCCTTTCGCTTTGCCAAGCCCTCTTCAGGTAAGCAGGCTTAACCCGACAAAACATGCTATAGGCTTCTGGTGTGAAACGGTACGCGGTATGCCCCGGCTTGATAGAGCGTAAAAATATTGGAGGAAGATATGGCGTTCATGCTAGAGGAAACCACCATCTCCAAAATTCACGCCGCCTTACGCGCTGGTGAGATAACCAGCGCCGAACTCGTGGCTGGGTATCTTGTCCGAATTGAGGCTTACGATCGCAGCGGCCCAGCGATTAATTCTATCGTGACCGTGAATCCGCACGCTCAGGACGAAGCCGCCCGGCTTGATGCTCAGTTTGCAACGTCCGGCCAGTTGTCAGGCCCCTTACACGGCGTGCCCATTGTGGTGAAAGATCAGGCTGAAACGGCCGGGATTATGACGTGCTTTGGCTCGATTGCCTTGGACGGTTATATTCCCAACACAGACGCCACTGCCGTAGCCAAGCTCCATGCGGCAGGCGCGATTATTCTGGCGAAGACCGCACTGCCGGACTTTGCCACGTCCTGGTTCGGATACTCGTCCAAGTCCGGCACGACAAAGAATCCGTATGATCTTGCGCATGACCCAGGCGGCTCAAGCAGTGGTACAGGCGCTGCGGTTGCCGCCAATCTGGGCGCTATTGGGCTGGGTGAGGACACCGGCGGCTCGATCCGTTTACCGTCCTCGTTTGATAACTTAGTCGGTCTCAAGGTCACGCCGGGCCTCATCAGCCGGGCTGGCATGTCGCCACTCGTGGTGTTCCAGGACTCTGCCGGACCTATGTGTCGCACGGTTACAGATGCCGCCAAAATGCTTGATGTCCTCGCTGGGTTCGACCCGGCCGATCCGTACACCGCGACGGCGATTATCGCCGGCGAGGTGAAATATTCGGAACTACTCGACCAGACGGCACTCTCCGGTGCGCGGATTGGCGTGGTGCGTGAAGTCTTTGGAGATGCTTCCGATCCGCAGGCCGCTGAGGTCAATGCGGTGATCGAAGTTTCGTTAGCAGCCATGACAGCAGCCGGCGCAACTCTAGTCGATATAACAATCCCCGATCTGCAGCACTATATTGAACTGTCTTCGATGTACGTCATTCATTCGCGGCACGACATCGATAGCTTTTTAGCAGCTCGCCCCCAGCTCCCAATGCGGACGCTAAAAGAGGTCGTCGATGCCAAAAAATACCATCCCAAGTGTGAACTCATAGACGCATTGGTCGAAGGGCCGGAAGATCCGTACTCCGACCCTGAGTACTATCAGCGCTATACCGCGCGAGAGCAGTTCCAACGGGTAGTGATCAATGAGATGGCCAAAGTGGGGGCAGCCGCGCTCGTATTTCCAACCACACAAGTACCCTCACCATCCAGAGCCGAACTCGATGGCGGCAAATGGCCCATGTTAGATTTTCCGACTAATACGCTTATCGCAGCCCAAACCTGGATGCCGGCGATGAGCGTGCCCGCCGGATTCACGCCCGGTGGCCTGCCCGTGGGTCTGGAGATCGTCGGCTTACCGTATCGTGAAGCCGCCCTGCGTTCGTGAGCTTACGCGTTTGAACAGGCAACCATGCATCGCAGGCCGTCCAAGCATGTTCCTGAGTTGGCAGATTAGGGAGACAGGACCGATATCTCAATGAACGACGGCCGCTCGTCAGTGTGATGCACCACATTGGTGGCGATGTAGATGTCCGCCTCGGTGTCATTCGCGGGCACCGCGTTGCCGCTGTTCGTATTGCGGGCACGGCGGGGAAAGTTGCTACTGGTAATGTCCACTTGCAAACGGCTGCCTGCCGGAAAGGTGTGATGGATGTCAGCCAAGTGAATCTGGACTTGGTAAATTTGATCAGGTTCTAAGTGCTCTGGCTCCGCCGTAGCGCTACGATACATTGCACGCACCACGCCGTCCATGAGCATCAGAGCGCAGCCGTCTGGTTGGAGCTCAATCAACTTAGCAATGAAATCCGTATCGCGGCAATTCGATTGGACGTGGAGCGTGACGGAGACCGCTCCCGCGATCATCATATCCTCAGTCAAGACCTCACTTTGATAGCTCAAACCATAGTTCGGCAAGACCTGTACTGGGCGTTGATCATACGGCCCGCTCGCTATTAACATATTACGGCCGCCGAGCGTTGGCATGGGACGGTTCGGGTCATACAGATAGCTTCTCTCGCCGCCGCCTGGACCGTCAGCGCTGAGGCGTCCGTCGCCAGTGAGATATAAGCGCTGTTGGACAGCCCCCAAAGGCGGCCATTGGTCCGCATGGCGCCAGTCATTGGCCATATAGCCTTTTTGATCTGCAACCCACGCATACGGCGCATAGTATACTGCCGGCTCATCCATTATTGCAGAGGGTAATCCCTTGAGCCAGTAGTCAAACCACTCAAAGTAAGGATCGCGCGGCCAGAAATTGCGCTCATACACAAAGTAATGGTTGTTTGGTCCGATCCATAGCCGCTGGTTTCCCACTCGGGACTGGATGTCGGTAAAGGCGGCTAGCACGCTGGTCTGGAAAATATCGAACCAGGTTGTGACGTGAAAACCTGGAACGTCGATCGTAGCGCGGAAGTTATGACGGGCACGAAACTCATCAGGGGCGGGATGACTAATAATTTCGTCAAGATAAGGCTGCCATACGGAGAAGTCGGGATAGCCTGTGAGCGGCAAACGCATCCATTCGTCTGAATCGATAAAAGGCGGATCTGCATGTCGGGCTTCATCGAGTGCTGTGTACCGAGCATTAGCCGACTCGGCTGCCGCGTCCAGTTCTTCTTCACTCAGTCCCTGCTGCTGCATCATGGCCTCGCGGTGAGAGCGCGAAAGGCCGGGAATATTCCGCGCCACCCATAGCCATAAACGTTCCATTTGGATCGACTGACCCTCATAGACCACATCGTCATAGATGCTTGATCCGCCGACTTGGGTAAAAAACGCACGCACACTGGGATGACACTGCGAAGCTGCGGCAAGCGCCGTGGTCGCACCGGCAGATGATCCCGATAGCCCAACGTGCTGATTGGACCACGGCTCACTCGCTACCCATTCAAGGTTATCGTATCCGTCGAACGCATCATCGCCATAGACATGGTCTACTCCCTCTGAACCGTAGCGCCCGCGCGTATCTTGGTAGACTGCCGCATAGCCACGGCGCACGATCTCGCGCCAGCCACGTAGCAGCGAGCCTCGCAGAGGGGCCTTTGCATCCGGCAGCCAGCCCTTGGTGCAATCTGTTACGCTCTGGCCTTCAGGTGAGGTAATGCCGTAGGGCGTGCGTTGCACAATGACCGGATAACGAGGCTCGCCGCGTTCGGGCAGGAAGACAAACGTATTCAATCGAACACCATCACGCATTGGCAGCATCACTTGGAAACACCGCGCCCCGTCAATAACGTGCATGCCTAACCTTTCTCTCACATCTAATGTTGCACCCTGTCCAGTCTAACTGGTACGCTCCACACGCCGAGCGCGTACCGCGAGGAATCACAACAGAGGTAACAACCAGAACCAGATACTGATAGTCCGCCGCCGGGTGGTATGAACGAAGGACCAGGGCAATGAGCAAAGACAGCGACACAATTCACTTCCGCACGATGGCCGTAGATGATATCGGGACGGTTCCGATCGGTCACCAGGGAGATCAGGACGAAGTGAGAACGCGCATCCGAGACCTAGGATCAAGCGCGATTTTAGCCTTTGACGGCAACCAACATGTCGGCCAGCTCCAGTTTCGTCGTTACGCCGCGGACACACGCTCGCCTAAGGGGCTGTGGCATCCTTTGTATTGGGGAGAGTTCGGTACTGATGCTCCGTCCTTGCCTGACCGTACGCTTTCGATTTTCTGCTACCACGTCGGTCAACTCGACGAGAGCGACGAGCGCGATGCGCGCTATCAGGGGCGCGGCATTGGGCTGCGGCTATTGGATCATTTTTTGGACTGGGCCGAACACACCGGGTTTGAAGCAGTCGTTGCGAAGGCCACACCTGCCCCACGAGCCGTCATGTCTTTTATGGGTGGACAGTCTGTCAAAGCCTATACCGAGCGGGGGTTTGAAGTGTTTTCAAGTGTGGTCGACCAAGAGCTCCGCACCATCGTGCGAGAAAAACAGCTGGCGGCAGCCGACGCGGATTACGATACTGCCGCGTTGATCAGTTATTGTCTCAAGTTCTTCTAAAGCATCGACGGTTTTCTGGAGAACTACGACGCGTGCGCGAATTGGATCGCGGAGGCCGGGACTAGACCGCCTGGGTCATTGCTTGGCATTCAGCAGCTCGTGCTACCTGAACTCATGGTCGAGATCGAGGCCGTCGCAGCGGAATAGACAACTTCCGCCCACCCTATCGGGCGGACGAAGAAAATGCGGAGATCTTATATTCTCGCGATATGAACGAACTGCAAACACAATTCCGCAGAGACGGTGTCGTATTCATCCAAGGCGCACTGGACCGCGCCACGCTGAAACTGGCCGAGGCAGCCTTTCACTGGACCTTCAATAATCCGGGGCCTGGTGCTGGGGATCTTCTCATTGGCACCCCAGGCACATTTTACCAGGATCAGGCGAACCCGGAGTGTTTCGACGCCTACCGTGAACTCTTACAGGACACCTGCATCCCGGATCTCGTAGCCGGGCTGTGGGAGAGTAATAACGTATGGCTCTTGTATGAGCAGATCTGGTTTAAGGACGGCGGCAATACGCGGCGTACACCGTGGCACCAGGATATCCCCTACCTGCATGTCGAGGGAGATGATCTCGGCGTTTTGTGGACAAACTTGGATCCGGTCACGCAGGATACATCACTGGAACTCGTCCAAGGCTCACATCGTGGCCCAGTATTTAATCCTACGGCCTTTAGCGCGGACGACGTGAACGCCGCTTTGTTCGACGAAGGAGTACTGCCGCCCTTGCCGGATATCGAGGCAGCTCGCCACGAGTGGCCCATTGTCTCGTGGGCTATGGAGCCCGGCGATGTCATCATCTTCCACCCCGCCCTGTTGCACGGCGGCGCGCCCACTTACGCAGGCCAGCGTCGCCGGACGCTGTCGCTCCGTTTTTTTTGGCGATCACACTTTCTGCTCGGACCTGCCCCACAACGGCTTAGCCGACGTCGACGGACTCAAGCACGGCGGCGACCGGCGTCCGGATTTTCCCAAACTCAGATAAACGGCCGTCTGTTTATCCATAACAACTAAGGAGAGTGCGACGATGCCCCAAACAGTATTAGCTCCAGGCCGTGTCGCTGTGGTGACCGGAGCGGCAAGCGGCATTGGTCTAGCCGCCTGCAAACGCTTTGCGTCATTCGGCATGAAAGTGTGTATGGCGGACATTACTGAGGGCGGACTGAGTGTTGCCAGTGAAGGAGTTGCCGCGCTCGCAAAAAACGGCTCTAATGACGTATTCGTTCACCCCACCGACGTGGGCAAAAAAGAAGATCTCGAATCGTTAAAAGACGCGGTATACAACACTTTTGGCGAGGTCGGCTTGCTCATGAACAACGCTGCGACCCGTTTGGGCAGCGGTCCGTGGAAAAACTACGCCCAGTGGCAGGACACGCTGAATGTGAATTTGTGGGGGGTGATCAACGGCGTGCATACCTTTATACCCGCTATGCTGGAGCAAGGTA
>CAZBUD010000005.1:35783-82537 GCA_964495015.1 uncultured Enterobacteriaceae bacterium
TGGGGGGTGATCAACGGCGTGCATACCTTTATACCCGCTATGCTGGAGCAAGGTATTACTAACCCACCCGGGAATACTGCCTATAATGTCGCCAAAGCAGCGGTGAAAGCCTACACGGAAGGTTTACAGCATGAGCTGCGGAATACGGACGGCTGCCAGGTTACAGCCCATCTCCTAGTGCCAGGTTGGACGACAACGGGCAAGCGCGAGCACAAGCCAGGCGCGTGGATGCCAGATCAAGTGATAGACGTGCTAATCGACGCCTTGGAGCTCGGAGACTTCTATATCATCTGTCCGGATGATGACGTGACACCCGAGATGGACAGGAAACGCATTCTGTGGGCTGCCGGCGATCTGGCCGACAATCGTCCGGCGTTATCACGCTGGCATCCCGATTATGCGAGCGCGTTCGAAAAATTCTCTGCATAGGTTCAACACTGAATAAACTACTTGGCTCCCCGAGCGGCGGCGTCGCGTTGGGTCCATCGGCCCAGTTGTGACATATGCACTTCGTCTGGCCCATCGGCGATGCGACAAAAACGGCTGGTTAAAAACACATGCTGGATTGGGGTGTCGTTCCCAACCCCTTTGCCACCGAATGCCTGGATAGCCCGGTCGGTAACGGTCTGGCACATCTGCGGTGCCACGATTTTTACCATTGAAATAAAATCGCGGGCGCCTTTGGATCCTTCGCGGTCCATTTTGTCGGCCGCTGCCAGCACCAGCAGCCGACACTGCTCAAGGTCGCACCGTGAACGAGCGATTTCGTGCTGAATGCTCGTCTTCTTGATCAGCGTCTCACCAAATGCCACACGTTCACCCACCCGCTGGCACATCAAATCGAGACAGCGCTGGGCCATGCCAACAAACATCATGGCGTACTGAAAGCGGCCCGGCCCAAGCCGACCTTGGGCAATCTCAAATCCGCGTCCTTCGCCCAGAATCAGATTCTCCTTAGGGACGCGTACATCTTCAAATACCAACTCACCCTCGCCTCCCGGTGAGTGATGGCTACCAAAGGCTTTGAGCGAGCGGACAATCTGAAAGCCCGGTGTGTCAACCGGGACGAGGATGGTCGAGTGTTGCGAATGGCGCTCGGCATCGGGATTCGACTTGCCCATGACCAGCATGACCTTGCAGCGTTCGCCCAACACACCCGTGATCCACCATTTGCGCCCGTTGAGAACATATTGATCCCCATCGCGAACAATAGCTAACTCCATATTCGTTGCGTCAGACGAGGCAACTTGTGGTTCGGTCATGGCGTAGGCAGACCGAATCTCACCGTTAAGTAAAGGTTTAAGCCACCGCTCTTGCTGCTCAGGAGTCCCGTATTTCGACAAGACCTCCATATTCCCTCGGTCGGGGGCGCTACAGTTGAACACTTCCTGTGCCCAGAACACCTGCGCCATGACTTCCATGAGCGGCGCAAATTCCAAGTTTGTGAGCCCCGGACTCCACGGCTCATACTCACGCGGCAGAAACCAATTCCAAATGCCAGCCTCCCTGGCTTTACTTTTGAGATCTTCGAAGAATGGCGGGTATTGCCACAGATTGTTCTGGTCTTCAACAAACTCATAATACGCGTGCTCGACTGGATAAATATGTTTATCCATGAAACGTTCAAGGCGCGCCTTCATTTCCAACACTTTGTCGCTAGGAGCAAAGCTCATGTCACAGTCTCCTTTTACTTCAACGCCCTGTCCCGTTCCGGGACACCTGAAGTTCTTGAAGTTGTTCGGATAAGTCCCTATTCGATAACAGCGTCGGCTTCTATCTCAATAAGCAAATCAGGATGGGCCAGACGACTGACTTCGACTGCGGTCGAGGCGGGACGAATCATGCCGAAGACCTCGGAATGCGCTTTCGCGAGCGCGTCGAGATGATCCATAATATTCGTGGAAAAGATGCGGGTGCGCACAACGTCTTTCACGGAAGCCCCAGCCTGTTGCAAAGCCGCTTCAATCGTCTTTAGCGCCTGGGTTGCCTGCGCGTACGGGTCACCCACGCCGGCAACGCTGCCGTCGGGTTGAATCGCGGTGGAACCCGAGACGAAGACTTGGTTTCCCACTTTCACCGCCCGCGAGAAACCAAAGGTCGGCTCAAACGGAGAACCAGAAGAAATATTTTTTCGAGTCGTCATACTCCTACCCCTTTCATCACGTTGACCGCGGTGCGAAAGCTCACGGAGTCTGCATTTACCGTGGCGAACGTCTCTCCATCAAACACCTACCTAAGAGTGCTCGCATCCTGTCGGAGAATAAATTTCGCGTCAAGACTCGCTTCTTTACGAAGAGCTACGCTTGAGGAATTGCCGTCTTCCCGGCGGTCATATAAGTAAAGAGACGGCTAGCAAGAAGGAGATTTCTTATGAAGTTTATGTACTTTTTTCTGCCGTCAATTCCGGCCACTCCTGAAGAGCGTAAAGCCCTACGTCCTATTGCCCACCACACCGAGCGGTGGCAAAAAATGTTCGACGAAGTCATTGAAATTTCGAGAATGGTAGAAGACCTAGGCTTCACCGGAGTCGGCTTCCCCGAGCACCATCTGCATACCGAAGGCATGGAAATCGGGAGTTTACCTGTCCTCACTCAATACGTCATTAATCAGACCTCAACGCTTAAGGTTGGCCCTATCGGCTACGTCCTGCCGGGCTGGAACCCCCTGAGACTCGCCCTTGAAATTGCTTGGCTGGACCAGCTCACCAAAGGTAGAACGCATGTCGGGTTCGCCCGTGGCTATCAATCCCGCTGGCTCAATCAAATGGCGCAGAAGATTCACATCGGTGCCACTGTTAGCGATCAGAGCGACATCGACGTTCGTAACCGCGAGGCGTTTGAGGAAGTCTTTCAGATCTTGAAGCTGGCGTGGAAAGATGAGCCGTTTCGCTTCAAAGGGAAATACTACGAGTATCCGTATCCATATGAAGAGGGAACGCCCTGGCTGGCACATGAGTGGACGCGTGAGCACGGCTCTCCAGGTGAGATCGGTGAAAACAGCCGAGTCCAGATGATCGACATCGTGCCCAAGCCGTATCAGAAACCCCACCCTACTCTCTTCCAAGCTTTTTCCATGAGTGAGGCAACAATCCGCTGGTGTGCCCGAGAGAACATCGTTCCGACCTTATTCATTGCCGACCATGACCAGGTCCGCTTTTTCGCCGAGACCCACGTCGAAGAGGCCAAGACCGCAGGCCGTGATCTCAAGTTGGGTGAGTCGCTGGGGGTGCTGCGAGCGATCTACCCTGGAGATACCCAAGGTGCGGCCAAGAAGGTGCTCGCAGCTGGCTTTTGCGGCTATGGCTTTCAGAATTTCTTCTACCACTTTGGCTTCCTAGAGGCCTTCCGAACTGAAGCCGACAATAAAAAATACGGAGAGGACCCGCTGCCCGCCTCTGAGGCCACCCCTGATCGGATGATCGACTCGAACTTCGCTCTGGCTGGGACGACCAGTGACATTCGCCGCTCTATGGATAAGTTGGTCGAAGCGGGCAATCCTGAATGGTTTATTTGGCAGGGCGATCAAGGCCTCCTACCGATCGAAGAGCTCAAGAAGACGATTCGGAAAGTCGGAGAAGAAGTGCTCCCACATTATATGTAGAACCACCTGCGACTATCTTGGCGCTGATAGCGAGCAGCCAGATCAGCGCCAAGATCTTCGTCAGTACGACCTTCCCCTAAGGTTATTAGCCCCAGATACGCATATTTGCTCATAAGAGTGCCGAGATGGACCTTCAACGTGTCAAACATGACCTTAGCAATAGTGGATATACCATCTTTGAAGCTGATTTGTCGGAACACACCCTGGCTCAACTCAAAGAAAGATGCATCTGCTCACAGACTGAATTCTTTCCCGCCAAGATAGGTCGAAGGGAAAACAAGCAGGAAGATACAAGTATTAGAGGAGATCGGATTCTTTGGCTTAATGCCCGTCATGAAGTAGACAATACATATCTCGCGTTTATGGAAAGGTTTCGCAAAAGCCTCCATCTCGGTCTTTTTGACTTTGAATGCCATTACGCCATTTATCCTCAGGGAACGTTTTATAGGAAGCACCTTGACTCTCTGAGAGGGAAACGGAATCGCGTCCTTTCATCAGTCCTTTATTTGAATGAAGGCTGGGAAAGCGCCGATGGTGGGGAGCTGCAGATTTTCGATCAATCCGGGGCATGTGTCCGAGAGACAGTTTTACCTGCCTTGTGCACGATGGTCCTGTTCCTGAGTGAAACAGTTCCACACCGAGTCTTACCAACCCATCAGCCGCGCTACAGCATTTCCGGCTGGTTCCGTCTAAGAGGCTCGACCCCATGTTTAACGTAGGTATCGATGTCGGCGGGACGTTCACGGACTTTGTGTATCTCAACAATACGACGGGTACCCTCTCCTGGCGCAAGGTGCCGACCACGCCTGACGATTTGGTACAAGGTGTCCTTGACGGTCTAGGGAACAGCATTCCCGATATAGACCGTATTATTCATGGCACAACGATTGCCACCAATGCGATCCTGCAAAGACGCGGGGCAACGGTTGCCCTAATCACAACACAAGGTATACGCAATCAAATCGAAATCGGTGATACACGCCGCTATACAGGAGGGCTCCACGACCATCGCTGGGTCCGAGAAAAGCCCTTCATGGTCCCACATTCGTTGCGCTTCGAAGTGAGTGAGCGCATTGCGCCCACAGGGGACGTCGTTACCCCCCTTGATACCAACGATCTGCTGCCCATTATTGAGACTTTGAAAGCTAGGTCAATTGAAGCTATTGCCGTCTGCTTTCTTAATTCCTACGTCAACGCTGAGCATGAATTCCAAGCGGCAGCATTTCTTAAGCAATATATCCCTGGAGCATGGGTAACGCACTCGTCACTCATTCCTGAGTATCGCGAATATCCTCGTTTTATGACTGCTGTGCTCAACGCCTATGTCGCACCGATTCTTGGTAATTATGTCAGGCAATTCTCTGACAGATTAGGAGCACAAGGCTACACGGGCGAAGTCCTGTACATGAGTTCCGCTGGTGGCATGTGTAGTGAGGAAACCAGTGTTGAAGCTCCGATTCGTATCGTCGGCTCTGGAGTTGCCGGTGGGGCGAGCGCGACTGCGGCTCTGAGCCAAGTGATCCAGGCGCATCGGGTTATCAACTTTGAGATGGGTGGCACAAGCACGGACGTCTGCTTGGTCAAAGACCATAAGCCGACCATATCAACCGGTAAAGTCATTATTGCGTTTCCGATCATTGTCCCAGAGGTGGATGTCACAAGTATTGGTGCAGGTGGCGGGAGTATTACCTGAATTGATCCAGATGGCTCGCTGAAAGTCGGCCCGCAAAGCGCCGGAGCGCAGCCAGGGCCAGCGTGTTATGGCCGAGGTGGAACGGCATTCACCGTGACCGACGCCAATTTACTGCTAGGCAGGATCGGCCCAGACTCGCTGGTTGGCGGTGCGATGCGTCTGCAGCCGGAGCTAGCGACCAACGCGGCAACCCACCTGCTTGAGCAAACCAACCTCGCCGATATCCGTCAGCTCGCTGAAGGCGTCCTCGAGATTGCGACCACACATATGTATGGTGCGATCCGTGAGATCACTATTGAGCGCGGAGAAAATCCTGCCGAATTCAGCCTAATCGCCAGTGGCGGAGCCGGACCGCTGCACGCCATTCCGTTAGCCGAACGGCTGGGCGTTCATTCTATTATTGTCCCCTCTGCTCCGGGTACCTTCTCTGCTATGGGTATGCTGGTATCAGATCTACGTCACGACTTTGTTCGGACGTATCTCAAAGCCTTGACTGAAGCGGATATCGACGAAATCAAAGCCCTCTATCGGGATATGGAAACGGAAGTCCGGGCAGCGTTGCAGAGCGACAACATCGAGCGCGATCAGATCAGCATGAACTTTACTATCGACGTGCGCTATGTTGAGCAAAGCTTTGTCGAATATATCGAAGTGCCAGGATATGACACACGCCTGTCGGACATTGCAGAGCGGTTTACTGCGGCGTATGAAAAACGCTACGGCTATCACCGCGCAGCCGAAATGATAGAGCTGGTGAATCTACGACTGATTGGAATCGGTCGAGTTGCAAAGCCCAGCGTCAAAATCCCACGAAAGCCAACGTCTGGAGATGGCGTGAAAGAGACCCGGAACGTTCGCTTTGCTGGCCAGGTCAGTGCCTGTTCCATTTACGATCGAGCCATGCTCCCGCAGGGAACAAGGATTAACGGGCCAGCGATTATTGAAGAGTATGCTTCCACGACTGCACTCCATCCTGACTGGCAGGCAACGGTAGACGAGTTCGACAATCTTATTCTAACTCCAAGCGGGTAAGAGGGGTTTCGGCCAAGGACGTTTCATGCGAGTTACAAGTGCCAGCGGTATAGACGCCATCACCCTCGAACTGGTTCAAGCGACTCTCAACAATATCGTGCGTGAAATGAGAGCGACGCTGATGCGTAGCTCATATGCACCTATCCTCTATGAGACGCACGATTTCTCGTGCTCGATTTTGGATCATACCGGTGAGATCGTGGGCATGTATGTCGACGTGCCGCATCATAATTTTCAGCTCGTCTTTTGCACCCAGTATCTCTTAGACAAATATGGCGAGGACATTCATCCAGGCGACGTGTTTTACATTAATGATCCTTACATCGGCGGCACCCACCTGAACGACATTGCGCTGCTGCTGCCCGTTTTTTATGAAGACAAGCTGGTCCACTTTACGACTGCGGGCGCCCATTGGGGCGACGTTGGCGGCCTAACGCCGGGCAGCGTCAGCGGCACATCCACAGAGCTGTTTCATGAAGGGTTGCGGATTCCGATGGTCAAAATCTGCGACCAAGGCAAGCTGAATGAACCGCTGCTCGATACCTTCCTGGCCAACGTCTGCATGCCTTTTGAGGCGCGAGGCGATTTCATGGCCCAACTCCAGACCGCACGGCTAGGAGAAAAGCGGATCATCGAGTTATACGAGCGCTACGGTCCGGAAACCATTGGAGCGTGCCTGAGTACGTATTTACACCAGGCCGAAGTACGTATGCGCAATGCCATCACCGCTCTGCCTGACGGCGTCTATTTCGCCGAAGACTATTTGGAAAATAGTGGCACCAGTCCCGATCCCGTTGTCGTACGGTGCAAAACCGAAATCCACGGCGACACTATGAACGTCGACTTTACCGGGACGAGTCCGCAAGTGGCTGGCCCGACCAACACTCCGTATACCTGCAGCTTATGCGGCGTGTTCAACGTCCTGAAGACGTTTCTTGATCCAGGCGTCCTCATGAACAGCGGTGGTTGGCGACCGATCAACGTTGAGATTCCTGAAGGCACCACCCTGAACCCCACGTGGCCAGCCCCGGTTGGTGGGTTTGCCGACATTATGTTTGGCCCGGTCCAGGGCTGCATGCTAAGCGTGCTGGGCCAACTCATTCCGGACCAGTTGAGCGCGACGCTGCGAAGCGGGGCAAACCAAGTCAATGCCTCTGGGACAGATCCCACCAAAGGCAAAGCCCTGTGGCATCTCTTCGAGTTTGCTTCTGGTGGCTGGCCGGCGTGCAAAGACAATGGTGGCAACCTGAATACCTACCAGTGGGACATGGGCGACCTGCCGACCATCTGGCCGTTTGAGCGCATGGAACAGATCCGTCCCCTCAAGGCGCAGTACAACGATATGTATGTGGATAGCGGTGGGCCTGGCTATCGACGCGGGGGCCTGGGCCTCAAACGTATGTGGGAGGTAACGGCCCCAACTGGAGCCATTTCGGTATTGACCTCGGATGCCATCCTCCCCCGGCCCGGCATGTCGATGGGCTACGGTGGTGCATTAAATTCAATCACTGCCCAGCGCGATGGCAAAGAGCTGACTATGTCAGATATCCCCGGTAAGGTAGGCGGTTTTCCGCTTCAGCAAGGTGATCAGATCATTACCTTAAGCTCAGGTGGCGGTGGGTATGGTGATCCGCTCACCCGACCGGTCGAATGGGTGAAAGACGATATCGAGAGTGGCTACGTCAGTATCGCTGGGGCTCATGCGGATCACGGTGTGGTCATTACCGATAATGAGATTGATACCCAAGCGACAGAAGAGGTACGCCAACAACTACGAGAGCAGCGCATGTACGTCAGCATCACTGCGTCAGACAAAGACAATTACGACAAGAAAGGTCGCCGCCTGCTACTTGTGAGCCAAGAAACTGCTGAAGGCTTGCAGGTTGAGGATGGCAGCATTGCCGAATACGTACCTGAATCCGGCGTCCCCCTACGAGCTTGGATCAAAATTGATCTTAAACTGAAAGGCATCATAAGCGCGTTAGGTCCAGTCGGCAGAGCTATTCTCCATTTGTCGGAAGACGAAACGATGTGGGTCCGGACACCATGGACGTTTGTAAAAGGATAAGAGAAGTAGGACCAATCTCGTAGGTCGGGTTAGCAAAGCCTAACCCGACACTTCTGGCGCGCAGGACGCATCCTACGGGGCGAGGAACACATTACCGAATAACACGCTCTTCAGTCGTCAGCGGCTCCTGCGCCGTCGCCCAGCTCTCCCGGTCGTAGCAGGCGTTCGCGACCGCCTCGTTCTGCATGCCCGCATTAAGGGCGGCAAGGGTTTCAAACCGCCAGATCTCAACTGCATCAGCACAAGCCGCATTCGTATCAGCTTCGACAGGTAACATTCTCTGTAGACTAAGGAAGCCAGGGATTGCAGTTAGTGGGTCCTCGGCAGCGGCGCATTCTTGAAATGCTTCTCGACTTTGTACTGGGAGTCGGGGTAGGAGATACACCTGCTTAAAAGCCGCCTCGGGAGGCTCAGGTATAGACTCTTCTGACAGGAATAGTTGGAGGCTTGGACGATCAAAGAAGCGTAACTCGTCCTCGACAATAGTGTCCCAATAGTCGCTCTTGCGGGGTGGGTCGATGGCTTGAAGGTCATCGACCCACACTTCCACCATACCGTCGTAGGGATTCGGTACACCGTCGATAAGGCCGACGGCTGGATTTTGAATGTAGCGCCGCAGTCCTTCGATTGCCGACACCACTCCAGTATGTTGTTGCTGCCAATGCTCCAGAAATGCAGCCAACGTCATGCCCGGACGGCAATGAAAAAACTCGGTGAATTTAATGGCCACCTTCTCCTCCTGTTTAGAAAAAACCGATTACGGACTACAAGTAGAATGACCGTGCTCAAACAACACGTATTTTGCAACTATACTTCCCACAATTGAAAGGCAGGGTTCATACCATGTCGAACCAGCTATCGAAAATACATATCGGACCCCTCCTCGTCTCAGCCTGCTTGTTCGCGAGCGCTGAGACCTGGGCGTCGCGGGATGGCGAAGCCGTCTACAAGGCTGAGTGTACAACCTGTCATGCCAGCGGCACGGAGCGTATGCCGACGTTGCAAACCTTGAGAGCGATGCCAACCGAAACCATTGTCCAATCCCTAGAATCCGGCACCATGCGGATCATTGGGACCTTTAATCTCAATGGGCCGGAACGCGTTGCCGTTGCCGAGTACATCACTGGGAAAACGTACGATCCAAATTGGAACACCCAGCAGCAGCACCAATGTACGGACCAAAGTTGGTCACAGGCAAAAGAAGGAAAAGCTTTTACCGCTCCACACTGGAATGGCTGGGGTAACGGCCTTGAGAACATGCGCTTTCAGAATGCCGAACACGCAAAGCTTGATTCCGAAAGTGTCAAAAATCTAAAGCTGCAATGGGCCTTTGCCTTTCCTGGCGAAACCATTGCCGAATCACAGCCGACCATCGTAAGCGGCCGGATGTTTGTTGGCAGTCGGAGCGGCGTCGTCTATGCGCTGGACGCTAAATCAGCCTGCGTGCATTGGACCTACCAAGCGGACGGACCTGTCAAAAATTCAGTCCTTGTTGGTGAAGCGACCGTAGGCGAGACAAACCAGATGGTTGCATACTTCGGCGACCTTGGCGGCAACGCCTATGCCGTGAATGCACATGACGGCAGCTTACTCTGGCGCAAACGAGTCGACGACCACCCGGCGGTGCGCATCATGGGCAGTTTTCAGTTGATTGGGGACCAGCTCATTGTCCCGGTCACCTCTCTTGAATCTACCCTTGTTGCGGAGTCTGACGCCATCTGCTGCACGTTCCGTGGCAGCGTCGTGTCATATGACGCCGGCAGCGGAGAACAACGCTGGAAGCGTTACACTATTGACCAAGAACCGACACAGATCGGCAAGAACGCAAACGGCACTGATATCTATGGCCCCGCTGGCGCCACGGTGTGGACCGCGCCGACTTTTGATACGAAGAAACGTCTGCTGTATATCGGTACGGGCGAAAATTCCGTCAATCCACCAACAAAGACTAGCGATGCGGTGCTGGCCGTCAACGTTGACACCTCGGATGTGGTGTGGAGTTATCAGGGCCTAGGTGGCGATGCTTGGAACATGTCGTGCGGCACAGAGGACAAAGTCAATTGTCCTACAGATGCTGGACCTGACTATGACATGGGCAGTTCGCCGAGCTTATCCACGCTTGCCAATGGGAAGCGCGTGCTGATTGCAACCCAAAAGTCCGGTGTGGTGCATGCGCTCGACCCCGACGCCAACGGCCAACTTCTGTGGCAACGCCAAGTCGCTAAAGGCGGGATTCTCGGTGGGATCGAGTGGGGTCCGGCGACTGATGGCAAAAACCTTTATGTCGCCATCGCCGATATTCGCTGGGATAGTGAAGATCTGCTCGACCCTGCGCTCCAGATGAATCCAAATGCAGGTGGTGGCCTGGTTGCTCTCGACCTGACAGACGGACACGTCGTCTGGGAAGCACCAGCGATCACCTGTGGACATCGACCGCAATGCAGCCCCGCCCAAACCGCAGCCGTAACCGCCATCCCCGGTGTGGTGTTTGCCGGTTCGATCAGCGGACACCTGCGAGCATTTGATACACGCGATGGCAAGGTCATTTGGGAGTACGACACCGTGCGCACCTACGAGACAGTGAATAAGGCCAAGGGCAAAGGAGGCGCACTCGATGCTACCGGGCCAATCGTAGTAGACGGCTGGATGTACGTGGTCTCTGGCTACAGCAAATGGGGCGGGCTACCAGGCAACGTTCTCCTCGCCTTTGCTCCGGCAAAGGAGTAACCGGGGTTTTCGTTGTATGAGAAGGACGTTGGCCGTCTAAGCATCTCAGGAAGGAGGAGTCCTTTGAAGTTCGGTGTCTTTCTGCCTAACGGTAGTAATGGCTATATCATGAGCAAGGCGCTTGCGCCGTATATGCCGACGTGGGAACTGAATAGAGACATCACCCTTGAAGCGGAACGCATCGGATTCGATTTCGTCTTATCCATGATGAAATTTCGAGGTTTCGGAGGTGCGACCGGGTATTGGGATGGCTGCCTGGAATCGTTTTCGCTGACCTCAGCTTTGGCCATAGCCACGACACGGATCGGCTTGATTCCGACCGCGTCTCTCTTGGCGCTGCACCCTGCCTATGTAGCGCGCACCATGGCAACCTTAGACGACATTAGCCGCGGTCGCGTCGCACTCAACATTGTCACCGGCTGGAATAAGCCCGAATATGCCCAGATGGGTCTGTGGCGCGGCGATGAGTATTACGAGCAACGCTATGCATATGCGCTCGACTACGTACACGTACTCCGGACTCTGTGGAAAGCGGGAACGATGACCCACCACAGCCCCTACTTTGATCTGGACGACTGTCAATGTTTGCCGACTCCCACTCACGAAATTCCCCTCGTCTCTGCGGGGCAATCAAATGCCGGCCAAGATTTTGTCTCTCAGGTTGGCGGACACAGTTTTGCAATGGTCTCCCCCGACCGGCTGCACACTATCGCCTCTGGCCTCAAGCACGCCGGAGAGAAGTACGGGACGCGGGTGGGCACTTACGGGCTATTTCAAATCGTCGCGGCAGAAACCAACGACCAAGCCTGGCAAACGGCCACCGATATAGTGGCCGGAGGCGATATAGATGCAATCAAGTCGCTGGTTTATTCCGCAAGTCTGGATACGGTCAAGGGTGGCACCTCGGGCCAGTTCCGAAACGAAGACGCTGGCGCTGATGCAGACTTATTGGCCGGAGACATTGAAGCCGGTAATATGGTTTTTATGAACGTGCCCGTCCTAATCGGCTCATATGAGACGATCGCCCGAAAGATCGACAATATTTCCAAGGATCAGAACATTGAGGGTATGTTGTTCAGCTGGCCGGACTGGGTCGCAGGGATTCAAACTTTTGGCGATCGTATATTACCGCTGCTCAACTGTCGGAAAGGTTGGGATGGTGCAACCATGGGCGACCTACGGACACTCCGAGCCGACTTCTGAATCACTCTCCTCTTATCCATCGATTCGAAAGGAAAAAACCATGCAAAAATCGACGCCCGGAGCCCCAGGTATGACAGCGCAGGAAGGTCATACCGGCAATGGCCAGGCACCACATCAATCCAAGGAGACACAGCCAAAAGTAGTACACGAGGCGCCAACGGGCAAGGAATTTCTAGATGGGCTGCGCGACGGGCGCGTCATATATTTTGATGGTGAGTTAGTCAAAGATGTCACCACCCATCCGGCCTTTGCCACCAGCGCGCGTTCGTATGCCCGCATGTACGACACGCTACATGACCCAGAGAAACATGACGTGTTGACCTACGTGACCGAGCGGGGCGCCCGTTCACATAAATTCTACAAGCTGCCACGTACTCACCAAGACCTCTTCGAGGCGCGGGATGCGATCGCCGAGTGGGCACGACTCAGCTGGGGCACGCTGTCACGCGGGCCCGACTACAAGGCCGCGTTAGTCGGGACCCTAGCTTGTGACGTCGACTTCTACCGTGAGTACGCATCGAACGTACAGCGTTGGTATGAAAAGATCGCCGATGAGGTGATGTTCGTCAATCTGAGTCTGGTCAATCCGGCTGGCGATCGCTCAAAGCCACCGGCTGAGCAGCGCGATGTCTATTTGCATGTCGTTAAAGAGCGCGACGATGGCATTGTTGTTCGTGGTGCTCGCATGGTCTCCACTGGGGCCGCCTTCAGCCATGTTACCTATATGAGTCAGTATATCCAGCCCGCTGGACTGGCTGAGCACGAAGAAGACTTCGCGATCGGCTTCTTCGTGCCCTTCAATGTCCCAGGCCTCACATTCATGGGCCGGTACTCCTATGAATATCTGGCTAAAAAGATCGGCTCTCCTTTTGACTACCCGCTCTCTAGCCGGTTTGACGAGTCTGATCTGAGTATCGTGCTCGACGACGTGTTTATCCCTTGGGAAGATGTGACTGTGTACCGCAACCCTGCGGTTGTGAACGGTCTCTTCCCGCGGGGCTTTGCCCAACGGTTTGCCTTCCACGCTGCTGCACGGACTGCAGTCAAGCTCGATTTTATCTGCGGCTTACTCCTCCGGGCGACAGAGATGCAGCAGAAGACCGGCTTCCGCGAGGTACAAGCGGTGATCGGCGAGTTGCTCGGTATGCGGCACAATATCTGGGCCCTATCCACGGCAATGGCGGCCGATGCCGAGCCTGGGCCAGGAGGGTATTTGCTGCCAAAGACAGAGTACGCACTCCAGTGGCGCAACATCTACGGTGACACCTTTAGCCGGGCTCGGACCATGTTTCACAACCTGCTCTCCGGCAACTTGATCCAGATTCCTTCCTCGGCTCAGGACTTCAAGAATCCGGACAGCCGGCCGTTACTTGATCGTTACTGGAAAGGGGCGACTGCCACCGCGGAGGAACGGGTGAAACTGTTGCGCGTGATCTGGGATCTATTTTTGACAGAGTTCGCTGGCCGCACAGAAGCCCATGAGCGCAATTTCGCCGGCGGCTACGAAGCGAATCGGGTCGAAACCTATCAGGCGGGAGAGCATTCGGGCCTGAATTCTAGGATGAAAGCCATGGTCGACGAGTGCATGAGTCATTACGATCTCGACGGCTGGACGGATTCTACGTGGGCAGACGTTCCCTGGTCGATCCCAGATTCAGAAGAAGAAGTTTCGTAGGGTGGATCGTAGGACAGGTGATCCATGAATCGTAATGTACCGATTACCGTCATTCTGAGCGGAGCGAAGAATCTAACCCCCGGCTAGATCCTTCGCCTACGGCTGAGGTTGACACTTGCAAAGGTTTTCTGACTACTGCCAAATGGATCCGGCCTACTTTACCCACGCTCACTCAGCTACGCCCTCTGCTGGCATACTTTCAGGTTCCCACACAATCGGCCGAATCGGAACGGTCAACAGAATGATCGAACAGACGACGCCGACGCCTGCAGAAACAAAAAACGGCAGCAGCCAATTACCATCACCCGCGACCATATAGCCCGCGCTCAGCGGTCCCAGAAATCCAGCGAATGTTCCCAAGGTGTTAATAAAGCCAAATATCGCACCGGCCAGATTCGGATTAAATTCCATCGCCACGGTCGAAAAGCCAGACAACGCAGTCGTAAAACAGGTATAGAACAGGACCAGAAAGACGACACATACGACTGCTGATGGGGTCAGCGCGGCGGTTAATAAACAGGGGACTGCGCATGCAACGCCTATTCCCCCTAGTCGCAAACGGGCAAACTCAGCACTCCAGCCATTCCGCAACAGATAATCTGCCAGCGCACCGCCGCCAACCAGGCCAATAAAACCGCCCCCATGCACAAAAATACCGAGCGTGCCCATGGCCATGAGTGTAAAGCCACGTGCTTCTACCAAATAGGTCGGAAACCAAAACAAAAACAGCCAGCCAATATAGGCAAAACACATAAAGCCGAGCGCAATCACCAGCAGCGGCCCATTAGTAAAGAGAAGCCCAAGCGGTAGCGGCACCCTCGGCTTGGGGCTGACATGCGCCGCAATATAATGCTGTTCCTCAGTCGTGACGCTGGTGTGGGTTTCAGGAGAATCCGTCGCATACCAGAGCCAGATAAAAATCCACACGATCCCCAGGATGGCATTCACGTAAAAGACCATCTGCCACGAACTGTGCAGAATAATCCAGGTCGTGAGCGGATAGGCCACCATCTGGCCGACCGTAATACCCGAGATACTGATATTATGAGCCAGCCCAAACTCGGAGCGTGGAATCCAGCGGGCGTTGATCGATGCCATCGCCGGGAATGTCATTGACTCGAACACGCCAACTAAAAAACGATACGCTAGCAGCAGAGCAAACGCCCGCTCGGCAAACGGAGTCAACAAGGTAAACACTGAAAAGCCGAAAAAAGCGAGAGCCAAAACCTTGCGGCCACTCCATCGATCCGCCAGCACGCCGCCCGGCATTTGTCCGCTGGCATAGCCAATCAAAAAGATTGAGAATACCCAGCCGAACAGGTCTTTATCCCAACCTGTGGCCGCCATTATGACCGGAGCCGCAACGGAGATATTGACCCGATCGATGTAATTGATCACCGAGCTGCAAAACAGCAGCCCAATCATGTTGTAGCGAACAGGCCAAGCCATTAGTCTTCCTTGCTTCCTTGCATATGGGCCGTGCTACTATGCGCCCTTACCACGTACATTTGCGGTGAGAGCCGCCGGGTCCGCTATAGGATGCAGTATAGCCTGGCTCACGCTGGAATAGATCTTTCGGAATCGTATCGACAGCTTGCTTCCAGGCTGCAACTAATCGATCCTCCGCTGCATAGTCAAACGGATCTTGCAGCATCGTTTCCTCCCTTCCTCCACGTTCTAATGGATGTTCACGCAGCCACAGCGCCGCCTGTTTGATACCTTCAACTGGCGAAACAATGTCTCGATAGCCAAGCTCTGATTTAATTTTGGTGAGATCAAATACTCGGTGGGTCGTCCAGGGCTGAGAGATTAACGGTCTGGCGCTTATGGCTATATCGTACGGCATCGAAACAATCTCCCACGCATGATCGAGAGCTTCGGCACACAGTTGCACCACTTGTTTCAGTGTTAAGACGTGATCATCCCCGCAGTTGTACACCTGTCCAGCGGCGGCCTCGGGTTGGTCCACAGCCAACAGCATGGCGTGAGCGGCATTGGCGGCAGCACCGGAGTGGTTCAGTGATAAACCGTCATCGGGAATGATGATGGAAGAACGTTTGTCAACTATACGTCGGACAATGGGCCATTCGCGTGGAATGACTTGATACGCACCGTAGATTTGGGGATACCGAAAATGGACGGCGTTAGCGTGGTGTTTAAAGACTTCCTCCTCCGAGCGAAACACCCGGTAGCCTTTCCCATCTTCAGCTTCGCTCGCAGTCTTGATCGCATCCTCCACGGTAGGCACCGGAAGCCCAGGCGGATGGACCATGTCGGCATTCATATAGCCCCGGTAGGCGGGCCCCCCACCAACCGAGATAAACCACTCAGTCCGACCGACCATAATCTCAGCCACCCGGCGCAAGCGGCCGTACATGGCTACAGTCAAATCAAAATGGGAATTGCCAAGGGCATCAATCAATGACTGGTCATCAAACGGATTAGTATGAATGTGGACCACAGATTCGGGAATCTCACCCACCTCGTGCCTGCCGGTGTGCAAAATAGACACGTGGAATCCGCGCTTGATCAACCCATTGACGATAAAGTGCCCCGTCGGCCCGGTCCCACCGATAACTAAAGCCCGCATTATTGTTTCGCTCCAGTATTCTCTTCAGATTGCCTAATGCACGAAGACCACCGGGGAGTAAAGGATGGCGTTGTAATGCATCCTTCATCCTTTCATCCACCACGCCCAAGGCTAAAGCCTGAGGCTCAGTCTACCAAGCCTGCTAAAGCAGGCTCCCACCCCACTTTTCACGGGCGAAGCTCCAAGCGGAGTGTTGCTCGTTGTGCCCTATTCGTTTCGCTCTACCTGGGAATAATCGGCAGTAGAACATATGACGCGCGGTCTTCTTGGTGGAATACCGTCTGCTGGGCTAACACTCCCTGTGTTCCCTCACCAAACGGCTCACCCGTATTCAGGTTACGATCAAACTCGGGGAAATGGCTAGAGCTGATTTCTAGCCGGATGCGATGGCCCGGCGAGAAGACATTACTCGTCGCCCATAGATCAATCGTAAATTCATACGGCTTGCCCGCTTCCATCAGTTCGGGCGTGGTCGCCGAGTCTCGATAGCGGGCTCGAATAATGCCATTAAGCAGATTCTGAGCATAACCGTCTGGATGGACATCAATGAGTTTGGCCGTGAAGTCAGTATCAACGGCGGAAGACGATGCCCACAACGTCACCGTTGCTGGTCCAGTTATTTCCAGCGGTTGGCTAAGCGCCTCAGAAGTGTAGACCAACACATCGTTGCGTTCTTCGACCGGGCGTTGGTCCTGGACACCCATATCAACCGTAAGATTATTGCCGCCTAGCGATGGAGCTGGATTTCCGGGATCATAGATATAGGAGTCTGTCTGTTCCTGGCTGGGCGGGACGGTTGAGAGTATCCCATCGCCGTTCCGTGTGTTCGCCTCGCCACCGCTGTGCAGGAAGTAGCGCACTTGGCGCAGATTGGGCGGTGGCCAATCAGACAGATGCTGCCACCGGTTCTCACCAAGAGTGAAGACGCTAACCGGCGGTTCATCCATCATGCCGTTGTCCACATCTTTAAGCCAATAGTCGAACCAGCGCAGCAAGGTTTCATTCAGGTCGATCAGGGCATTCGGACCAAAATCAATATCACCTGCGCCGCGCGAACTCGGCGTCGTATAGGGCAGCAGATGACCCCACGGTCCAATGATCAACCGTTGGCCGACCCGCGCCTCTTCAAACTGACTTTTGGCTGTGATGCTCTGATAAGCGGCTGGCGCGCCCTCAGCGAACGTATCGTACCACGAGGTGACGTGCAGCATCGGCGTACTAATAGTCTCAGCGAAGTGGTTTACGTTGGCCCGGTACCAATACTCACCGTCGTCGGCATGAGCGATGTGATCAGCCATGTACGGGGCGGTTTCTTTCAGCAGCTCACTCCAGTCTTTGATAGGCAGGTGTCGATACCACTCGTCGGTCAGGGGAGTGAAAGCGTTTAAGCCCCAGCGGGTCTTCCGTACACCCGCTAATTCACCGTCTTGGACATATTCCTTCATTTTTTCCATCAGATCTCTTCGCCCTTTGCGCTTGAGCGCGTCCAAGCCCTTGAATATGGCATACGGCACCAGCCAGCCCCACTTTGACACCCCGCCGGTCTGGTAGATCCAACTGGCATGGTAGTCAGCCGAGGCTGAGACTGGAGCCATGCACTGCAGGGACGGCGGCATAGGGTCGTTACAGGCGATCAGATACTGCGTCAGCCCCAAATAGGATTGGCCCGTCGTCCCCACCCGACCATTTGACCACGGCAACCGGGCTGCCCATTCCACGGCATCATAGCCATCAGGCGCTTCCTGAAAGATAGTGTCGTATTCTCCTTCAGACTCAAAGCGGCCACGACAGTCCTGGGTAATACAGACATAGCCATACTGAGCATACGAGGCATTCAGGCCATTGGGATCGGCGGAGCCCTTTTTGCCGTATGGAGTACGGCTCAACAGAACGGGAAAACGCTCGTCTGAGTCCGGCCGCACTACGTCGGCATACAGCGTGAGCTCATCCCGCGTTTTCATCGGAACATTTTCTTCGGTGGTGACTTTGTATTGTTTGCGCGCTGGAACAATCATACTGGCTCCTCCTCGCTATGCTTCATACCACCTCAACTAATCGCGCGATACAATTGATACCATTTCCTTTTGATGCGTATTCATTAACCAATCCCGTACGTAGGTCGGGTTAGCGCAGCGTAACCCGACCTCCTGATCTGGGTGCGCAGAGCGCACCCTACTGCCATGTCCAAGTCGAAAATGTGCGTCGTATTGACGTCGTTCCCCCCGTCGGCTTTGCTCAGGACAGGATTCGACAAGCTCAGCACGAACGGAAGAAGAGGGGACACCTGACGTTCATGTTCTGGGACCTGATCAGCTCGACAGCCCTTTCGGAACAACTCGACCCCTAAGAGCTACGCGAGGTAGTGCGCGCTTACCAACAAACCAGTGCAACAGTCATTGAACGCTAAGAGGCCTATATCGCCCAATATCTGGGCGAAGGCATACTGGTGTATTTCGGCTATCCGACTGCCCATGAAGATGACGCCGCGCGAGCCGTGCGGGCCGGGTAGGAAATTGTCGCTGCACTACAAAAGCAAGAAGCTAAATCCTTGGAACTACGCGCTACCACCTGTCTGGCTCGTCTCCAGCAAGAGCGAGGCAAGACGGCCGAAGCCCATGATCCAGTCGCTCCCGTCTACAATTGGTTCACTGAAGGCTCTGAGACGGCAGATTTGAAGGAGGCCAAGATGCTGATAGATCAGTTGTCTGGATCCGCCCCCTTATCAGTATGGCTGTAGGGGTGAGGTTACCTCGCCCAATAGGGTGTTGGGTTACGCTCCGCTAACCCGACCTACGAACTGGTGGGTCTGAAGGACCCGCCGTACGCTAAGGGGACCTCCATGTAGTGAGTGGGCCAGCCTCAGTTCAATGTGGTATCCGCCTGAGCACGTTCAGGATCGGTCCCAAAGACAATTTGCCCAGCCGCGTCTTGCGCTCGAATACGCGCGTCGATCGTGGCTGATATCTGCAAGTTCCGCTCTGTGGGAAATTTGTCCTTGTATAAATGCGGGCGCAGGAAGAATTCTTCAGGAGTCCGGATCACCGCTTGGGTTTTTAAAGGAGCAGGGAACCAACCTCGACGCATAAAGTCTGGAGAGAAGAACACGTCCTTGTCTTTCTGTGACCACTCTTTAACCTGCATGGCATCATGCAAAGTGTATCCATAGTAGTCGGCCTGAGCGTCCCACCAGACAGCAATCAGGTTGTGATAGCCACGGTCCCCGAGGTTCGGATTCATCATTTTGGTAATCCGCGTCTCAAGAAAGATAAGCTCACCCTGCTGGCCGTACACCTCCATCCGAAGCGGATAGAAATAGTGTTGATCGAGCCAATACACCACCTTACTGGCGTAATAACCTGGCAGCCATTCCGCCTTTGGGCGGGCTTCAACAACGTAAAACCTTACGCTCCCATCTGGCTGATAATGCGGATATTCGTCTCCCATTATTTTCAGGTCTTCGACAGAAACGTCCGTGAAAGACCCATCTGCCGTCGCCAAGGTGATAATCGGTCGTGTTTTGGGGAAGCGGACCGTCTCTGTCAAAGTATCAGTTCCCAATACGCGCCACGAAAACTCCCAAGCGTCGCGACCCAGCGAGTCATCAAACGTCATCGGCCACGTAGCCAATCGGTCTTCTCGTTGCGGTTGCGGGAAGCGGCGGACTCGGCGGATTGCAGGCGAATAACCAAACAGGTCGGCTTTGGTCCGCTTCTCCTTATCAGTCCGGTAGGTCATAAAGAGCAGTTGATTGCCATAATTTTCAGGCGGAGATAAATCCTGCGTCAGCCAGTGAGCCAACAGTTCCCCCGGTTGCGCTGTCAGGTGTCCAATCAATCCCTCGGGTTTCCGATAGTGGACCAGGACGAGAATCTGTGAACTGGACAGATAGCCGCTGGGTGTCAATATTCCGGTGTCTTCGATCTGAACACAATTCCAACGTGGCATGTGGGGGAACTCCATGCCACGAAAGCCCATTTCCTCGGCGGTGTACGGAGTTTTGAATGGATAGGCTTCAGCCGGCAGATACGGGGTATTCGCATCGCGTGGCGCATCCTTCGCCATATCGATACCAATCCGTTCGTCTTCGGAGAGCTCAGAAAGCGCCTTCCACGTTCTCCCCGGTAACCCATTCTGGTCCCCGGCAGCCCAGAGAGGCTGCAAACAAAATACGAGGGTGAAACCAATAAAACTGACAAGTCCTACCCCGTGGCCAAGAAAGTGTCTCACATCGCTCCGCATGCAGTCTCTCCTTTCACTGTCCTCACAATAATGACTTATTAGGCTACATACCCCCCGTCAACCGCAAACGCCGAACCGGCCGCAGTACACAGAGAAATATTTGCCGTCATCCTCCGACCGACTAGGGCGTGTCATCAGTTAGACAGAGTCCCTGACCCGGCTGCCCAGCGTTGCAGCGGTGTGGTTCACTTTTCAGCGGCTGCGAGGAGGAGCACAGGGTACCGAAACGGTATGCGCTACGGGATGATCAGTGGGAGCGAATACAGCAGGCATTGCCGGGCCGGGAGGGCCACGTCAGGGGGACGGCAAAGGATAGCCGGCCGTTTTCTCTACAAAGCGCGGCATCTGATTGAAAACTTCTTCGCCAAACTCAAGCAATGCCGCGCTATCGCTATCCGCTACCACGAGCGAGTTGTCAGCTTTCTTGGAGCCATCCACCTCGCCGCTTCCGTTATCCTTCTTAACTGATGACATGCCCTAGAATACACTCACTGTCTATGCATGGATAATCAAGATGAAGAAGTCGCTCAGCTCAGCATATATATTGTTTGCTTTGAGCCTTTTTGGCCTTGCGGGCCCGCATACGATTTACTTAGGAAAACCGATTAAGGGTTTCTTTTTTCTGATTGCGACATGGGCCGGTCTCTACGCTCTCACAACTGCACTCATCCTGCCCTCTCCGAGTATCCCTGTTGTGATTGGGCCGGCGTTGCCGAGGCTATGGCAGACATACGTGGTCACCATCCCCTCTCCCAGTACTCTCTTTGTGATTGGGCTGCTCGCGCTGCCTGTTATTGGGATGTGGTGGTTCATCGATTTGTTCACTCTTCCGAGGCAGGTACGAGGGGCAAACACGATGAGAGGTCACGTCATAACGTAAGAAAACATACCCCGCCGTGCGCCGCCGATGACGATACCGGTCTGATCCCTCTCTCCCATAGAGTTTGAGAAGCACGCCAAACATTGCTACCACTTGGCTACCAGAAACAACAGACACAGGAGAACATCATGGCAACATCCTCATCCCCAGAAGTTCAATCATTTTCCATCGGTGATATCAGCGTCTCAAAAGTGTTAGACTGTATCGAGCCAACGAGTCCCCGCTTTCTCTATGTTGATAAGAGCAAGGAAGACTTTCAGCCCTATTTGGACTGGCTCCAACCACACTTTCTTGACGCAGGCAGACGGATGCTGCTCAGCATCCATACCTTTCTCATTCAAACCGCTCACCACACCATCCTCGTGGATACTTGTGTCGGCAACGAGAAGCAGGGGCTCGCCTTCCCGCAATGGAACGGACGCCAAGAAGAAGTCTACTTACGGAACCTTGCTGCCGTGGGCTACTCTCCACAAGACATAGACTATGTGTTCTGCACCCATATGCATCTCGATCATACCGGCTGGAATACCCGCTTGCGAGACGGCCGTTGGACGCCCACATTTCCAAACGCCACCTACCTGTTTAACAAACAGGAGTGGGAACACTGGAAAGATGAACCCAGCCCAGAGGATAAAGCCGTTGTTGAACAGAATATAACACCGATCATTGAAGCTGGGCTGGTCGAATGGGTGGACAACGCGTGGGGCATAGATAATGAAGTCACCCTCGTGCCAACGCCCGGTCACACGCCGGGGCATTGTAGCGTCCAGCTCCGTTCCAACCGTCGGCGGGCCATTCTTACTGGAGACGTGATGGTCAACCCAGTTCAGGTTGCCGAACCGCACTGGAGTCAAATCGCGGATACGGACAGAGCCCTGGCCATTGAGACCCGGATTCAATTTATCGACCAGCACTGCGATACCGACACGATGGTCCTGGGGACGCACTTCAACACACCCACCGGTGTCTATATTGTCAGTCATGGTGAACAGAAACGTATTAGATGGTAAAGGACGCGGTATGAAATTTGGACTGCATTTTCAGCTTCCCCAGTCTCCGCATCAATCTGACGTAGCACTCTACCGCGATTCTTTGGACCAAGCCGCTCACGCGGAGACGTTAGGCTTTGAGTCGGTCTGGCCGGTCGAGCAACATTTTAATGCAACATTCTCTTTGCTGCCTTCTCCCCTGCTGTGGCTGGCTGCTCTGGCGGAACGCACGCACAGGATGCGTCTCGGCATTGGCATTATCTTGTTGCCGCTTTCACACCCGGTGCGAGTGGCAGAGGAAGTCGCAACCCTGGATGTCTTGAGTAATGGACGGGTGGAGTTCGGTATTGGTCGTGGGGTGTTTCCCTCTCACTTTGCTGGTTTTGGTATCGACCAGGCAGAGAGCAGGGAACGTTTACTGGAAGGCTTAGCGATTATTCTCAAGGCATGGACCGAAGAGCGTTTTTCGTTTCACGGCAAGTTTTTTAACGTGGAAGATTTGTCGGTTGTTCCCAAACCGATCCAAAAGCCGCACCCGCCGGTACGCGTGGCCTCGAATACAGTTGAGACGTTCGAGCTGATGGGGAAACTCGGACACTCAATCCTGTCGGCCTCTCAGGTGAATACGTTTCCCAAATTACGCGAGCTGATTCCGCTCTATTACCAAGCACGTCAAGCAGCCGGACATACCAATGGAGATGCTGAAACACTCAGCCTGCTCTCCCCCGTCTATGTTGGGGAAACTGCAGACCGGGTTCGATCCGAGGCTGAGCCGAGCATGAGTCGATTTATTCAATCACTTCTTAAGGCTTTTCCAGCAATCAATAATGACGGTTCGAAAAAAGGCAAGCTGCTCCAGGAAGCGGCAGATCGTCTCCGGCACACTACATATAAGCAGGTGTGTGAGACAATGGCCATCTATGAAACGCCGGAAGTGTGCGTTGAACAGCTTCAGCAATTACAGGCAGAGTTTGGCGTGGGCCGCATGATCTGCTGGTTTAATGCGGGCGGACTCGTTCCACATGAAAACGTCATGCGCAGCATGGAACTCTTCGCCGACAAAGTCATGCCGCACTTTGTGTGAGCAATACACACAACCAGTTCTACGGGATTATAGCCCCCTGTTATCAATTATAACTGCCGGACCGTTGGAAGTGCCGTGTTCTATACCGGTGCCTCATGCATCCGCCACGACTTGTTCCCTGCCGGTAAATTAAAAAGCTTAGCGGCATTCTCCCGCATGATGTTTTGGCGCTGCTGCTCTGTCAGGTCGACTGTGTGTTCGGCCAGCAATTGCTGGGAACGTGGCCAGGTCGAATCCGTATGAGGAAAATCACTCGCCCACAAAAGTTGGTGATGAGACATCATGTGTATGGAATTAAACGCGGTCAGGTCGTCTTGGAAGGTCATCCACACGTTGCTCTGTATGTATTCACTGGGCAGTTTTGACAGGCCGTCGAGAATGCCCCCCTCAGCGTTGAACTTGGCGGCGTGATCCATACGATACATATAATGCGGCATCCAGCCGGCGTCGCCCTCGGCGCACACGAGTTTCAGTTCCGGATGACGCTCGAAGACACCGCCCAGCACTAAGAGGCCCACGACATCTTGGACCGCCCGGATGATACCGAGAAAATTATTCATAGCATGTCCACGGTGAGGCATATTGAGGCTGCCGTCGCGTGAGGTCAAAATATGAAAACAGATGGGAAGACCGAGATCTGTGGCACACTCCCACAAGGCGTCGTAATCGGCGTGATCATAGTCCTCATGGATGGGCCGGCCTGGCATCATCATGCCGACCATACCCATCTCCTTGGCGCGTCGAAAATCCTCAATAGCGCTATCAACGCTTAAGACCGCCGTCTGCGCCAGCCCCAGGATTCGGTTCGGAGCCTCGCTGCACATCGCTTGTAACCAACGGTTATAGGCCAGCATGCATGCGTTTTTATAGTCCGGGTCACGGTGCATGCACAGACCCATACCGATCGAGGCGTAGATGACTTCGGCTGCAATCCCGTCCTGATCCATGTACGGAATACGTGCATGGCCGCCATAAGCACCCTCACGGATATCAGAAAACTTGGCTCTTTTTGCGCGCTCGTTGCGTTCTGTGACGCCGAAGCCGGCGCCATCAATAAACCCCAGCGGAATCGGACGCTTCATCCCATGCACGACAAAGGCGTCCGTACCGTCAGGCTGTTCAACGATGCGCGGTGCGACGTCGAGATATTTCGGATCAATATAGTCAATATAGCAATTGGGCGGCTCGCACACGTGGCCATCGGCTGAAATTATCCCTACTGGTATCTCTGGCATCATATTGTTTACTCTCCGTTTCCCGTTACATATTGGGCATGCCGCTCCGAAGCTCGACGATGACAAGAACACTATTCCGGCCCAGAGTACGCAAACATCCGGATCTTTTCAAGGAAGAAGAGGAGAACTTCTATTCCGCTCAGGGAGAGGCGGCCAGGCACGCGACACGCCTTGAGCGCCGCTCCGCGCTGCGCTAACGTATCTAGATGAACGCCCAACAGACGTCCCCGACGCTGGAGACTTTAACCTTCGACAATCGATTTACACGCGAGTTGCCTGTCGATCCTGAAACCGAAAACTCTCGCCGGCAGGTAATGCAAGCGTGTTACTCTCGTGTACAGCCCAGGAAAGTCGCTCAGCCACAGCTGGTCGCCTACGCGTGGGAAGTTGCACAGGAGCTGAATCTTACGCCTGCGTTTTGCGAATCAGACGATTTCCCACAGATCTTCTCGGGCAACCGTTTGCTGACAGGCATGGATCCCTACGCCACTTGTTACGGTGGCCACCAGTTCGGCAACTGGGCCGGGCAGCTCGGAGACGGCCGGGCCATCAACCTGGGGGAGATAGTCAATCGGGACGGAAAGCGGTGGGCGTTGCAACTCAAAGGCGCTGGCCCTACGCCGTATTCACGAACGGCCGACGGTTTGGCCGTCCTACGCTCGTCGCTGCGCGAGTTCTTGTGTAGCGAGGCGATGCATCATCTCGGTGTACCCACCACACGCGCGCTAAGCCTGGTCTCGACGGGCGAGCAGGTCGTCCGGGATATGTTTTACGATGGCAACCCCAAGCCGGAGCCAGGCGCCGTTGTGTGTCGGGTCGCACCATCATTTACGCGCTTTGGGAATTTTCAGCTATTTGCCGCGCGTGGTGAAATCGACGTATTGAAACAGCTGGCAGATTACAGCATACGCACGGACTTCCCCCATTTGGGAGAGCCCTCTCGCGACACTTACCTGGCCTGGTTCGAGGAAGTCTGTCGCACAACAGCCCAGATGATCGTGCACTGGCTGCGCGTCGGCTTCGTCCACGGCGTTATGAACACGGATAATATGTCTATCCTCGGCCTCACAATTGACTACGGCCCATATGGTTGGCTGGAAGATTACGACTCCAACTGGACCCCGAACACCACCGACGCGGCCGGCCACCGGTATGCCTTCGGCAAGCAGCCACACATCGCGCATTGGAACCTCGTCCAGCTTGCCAACGCCATCTATCCATTGATCGGACAAACTGAACCACTAGAAGAAGTATTGAAAGGCTATGAAAAAGAATTTGAGCATCGCTGGCAATCCATGATGGCCCAAAAACTGGGACTGCTAGCCTTCAAGCCTGACCTCGACGATACCTTATTCTCGGGCCTACTTGAGATTCTACAATTGGCCGAGACGGATATGACCATCTTCTATCGGAGACTTGTTACAATTGATGGCAACGTCGGATCGCAGTACAAAACAGACAATACCACCCTCATTGAGCCTCTGCTGGACGCCTACTATGTCCCGGAGCAGTTAACGCAGGACAATACGACGCGTATCGCCAATTGGATACGTCGCTACCAAGAGCGCGTCAGAGACGATGGTGCGGATAACGAGACACGTCGGACACGGATGAACGCTGTCAACCCGAAATATGTACTGCGTAACTATCTGGCCCAACTTGCGATCGATAAAGCCGAACAAGGCGACAACTCGATGGTGCATGGCTTACTAGAACTCCTCCGCCATCCATATGATGAACAGCCGGGCGAAGAAGAGTATGCGAAAAAACGTCCTGACTGGGCGCGCCAGCGCGCGGGCTGTTCAATGCTGTCATGTAGCTCGTGATGATCGGCAAAGCGCAAACGCCCAAGGTGAAGAAACCTGCCTCACAAAAGGGTGCACCGGCTTTGCGGGTTTGAGGGGGAGAAAAGAGGCTGAAGAATCGCAGCTTCGAAATGATCGAAACGAACGGTGTTGCGCTGCGCGCAGTGGTGGAAGGCGATGGGCCTCTGGTCATTTTGCTACACGGCTGGCCGCAGTGTTGGTATTTGTGGCGACATCAGATCGATCCGCTCGTTGCGGCTGGCTATCGCGTCGCCGTTCCTGACCAACGTGGCTATGGCGGCAGCGAATGCCCACCCGCAGTGTCCGATTACAATATTCGTACTCTTGCCGCTGATGTTGCCGGAATTGCCCCGGCGCTTGGCTACGACGAATTTAATCTGATCGGCCATGATTGGGGCTGTGCTGTGGCCTGGAATACCGCTCTACTCCATGAAGATTCGTGCAAGGCGGTTATGGGATTGTCTGTGCCATTTTGGCGCATGGGGGATGCGGCGGTGAATCCTCCTGGCATGGACGACCAGTTTTGGTATATGCGCTACTTCCAAGAAGAAGGCCGTGTTGAAGCGGAGCTGGAAAAAGACTTGGAACGCAGCTTGCGCATCCTGTATTACGGGCTGTGTGCCGACTCGCCTGCGCGGAGCTGGATGAAGCAACTGGAACACCCGAAGTCGAGTGGCCTGCTCGATGTACTGCCAGAGCCAGAGCAGCTTCCGACCTGGCTTACCCAAGCTGATCTAGATTATTACGTCGAACAGTACCGAATAAGCGGTTTCAGAGGGCCGGTTAATTGGTACCGCAATATTCCAACCAATAATGGCATCACACCGGAACTCGAAGGCAAAAAGTTTTCCCAGCCTGCGGCATTCGTTGCGGGTTCTGAAGATGACGTGCTGCTCTACAATCCCGACTGGCGGGACACGTTTCCGGCTGCGTTTGAGGACCTACGCCTCCTCGAAATCATTGAAGGCGCAGGCCATTGGGTTCAAGCCGAAAAGCCACAGGAGACAAATGACTTTATCCTGCGTTTTTTGCAAGAGCTGTAAATATTGCCATGGTGAGTCGTTCAGACCCACCGCCCTCATACATTTCGTATCACTTCCCGACCACCTTCGCTCGATCGAGCGAAGGCCGGGCATAACATGCATCAGCCCATCGCTTCACATTGCTGTAGGCTGAGCTATCGAATTTCACCATCGATAAAAGCAACATTACCCCAGACACGTTCAGATCAGCGATACTAAAAGCATCACCTACCAGCCAGTCTTTGTTGGCCAGCGCATCATCAATCACCTGCAAGGGCCGAGCCAGTGTTTTCTCGGCAGCGGCAATGGCATCGGCACTGCGCCTTTCCTCGGGCGTAAAAAACTTTTGGACAACGATGTCCATCTGCGGCGGCTCGATCTCAGTCATGACCCACACACTCCATTGCCACGCCAGGGCTTCATTGGCAGGATCGCGCGGATACAGGTCACCGCCGTAGGTCTTGGCCAGGTAGAGATTAATCGCCATGGACTCAAATAGGGTGAGTTCACCATCTTGTAGCGCAGGGATACGACCATTCGGGTTCACCGCCAAATACGCAGGCTTTTTCGACTCCCCCATGAAATTGACCGAGACATGCTCATACTCAATCCCAACTTCCTCAATAGCCCACATCGAACGTATCGCGCGCGAGCCGGAAATACCGTACAGCTTTAGTTTTGCCATGTTTGCGTTCCTTTCTGTTTCTTTACGTCATGGAGTACCATCTTGCGTGGCAGACGTCTGCACGATACCCACGGATTGAGCATCTCGCGTATCAAGCATTGCTTGTGACTCGACGCAATTTGCGAGATAAGGTAGAAGTCGAGATTTACATCGACAATCTGATATGCTCTTCAGTGTTCATAACATCTCCGTACGGGGAGAAAGGGTGGCAGGATGAACAGTGCGGCCACGGCAATTTCCGTAGACTACGGCTCAGAGGAAACGGCGATGCAAGCCTATATCGCGGAGGGTGGACGAAAGGCATTCGCCCTCAAGAACCGCGGGCCTATCCGGTACACGCCGGACGGCAAGATCGTGCCCGCCATCCTCGACGCCTATTGGCACTATGGGTTCTATGTGTTCGAAGGGGTACTCGGTGAGGAAGAGCTCACGGAGATCGAGGCGGATTTTCAGGAGATCCTGGGGCGCCTTCCCAGCGAAAAGGGATCGCCGGTCGATGCTGCCGGACGTCCCGCTCTCGCCCACGGTTGCCAGGCGCACACGTTGTTTTGGTCGAAACCCCTTGGCGATCCGTTTGGCGCAACGAAGTTCGGCAACGGTCGCCATCCGGTCAAAATGGTCGAGCCCACTCCGGCGGACGACGCGCCGGAAGAGATAGTCTACCTGATCCTCGGCTCGCTTCAATTCTCGGAAGCGTGCCTGCGCACCTACGGACATCCAGACCTCTTGGCAGTAGCCGCGGCCGTGAACGGCGAGGACTTCGTACCGTACACCGATGCGTTATTTATCAAGGCGCCGGGTCTCGGCGCCTCTGTCTCCTGGCATCAGGACGGTATCACTCACTGGGAGAGCTCCAATTGGGATCAGGGCTCGCACGGCTTCAACTTTATGGGTCAACTCTATGGTTGCACGCCCGCCAACGGGGTTTGGGTAGTGCCGGGATCCCACAAGGTGGGTCGGATCGATATCAAGGCGAAGGTGACCGAAGCGGGAACCGAGCGGCTTCCCGACGCTGTGCCTATGGTCTGCAAAGCCGGCGACCTCGTGATCAGCAACCGTCAGCTGTTGCACGGCTCATTTGCGAATACAAGCGAAGATTGGCGGGTCACCGTCAATATGGGGTTCCACCGCCGTGCGTCGGTGCTCGGAGTGCAAGGGGGCGGCCTCCTGGGCAAGGACACGGTCTACGATGAAGACCACATCAAACAACGCTCGCGGACTATTGGTTACGCCATCGACGCGCGACACCAGCGCTTCCCCGAAGAAACCCCTTTCGTCTATCGGCCCTTCGCCGAAGCCGGGGAGACCTACCAGTGGAACGCCGCCGCCAAGGCAAGCCTCGAGGACTATAACCTACTCGACATGGGCGTGTAGGAGGATCGACGCGGCTGGCCGCATCTACGCCAACTTGGCGGTCGGAGCCCTCATGACCAAAGATCACGGACAGCGCTCCACCGCATAAACTCTATCTTACGGGCCTACAACGAAGCCTACCATGAGGAGATTCGATAGGCTACAGTCCACGGAATGTCGCACGAGTCTTTCAGACTGAAACGGGAGTGACTCCAGCAAAGTTTCTAGAAACCGTCCGTATCGAAGCAGCGCGCAGACGATTGGAAACAACGTCGCAGTCTATTGAATCGATTGCAGACTACGGAATATGGAGGAGTCAGTATGGCAGACAGAATGAATGTTGGCATTTACCTATTCGAAAATATGACCATGCTAGATGGGTTTGCGCCGCTGCAAATCCTGTCGTTTGTCGAGCAGTTCAATACGTTTACTTTTGCGCAGAGCAAGCAACCACTACCATCGGATAGTGGCGCAATGCTCACGCCGGACTATGATCTCGAATCATGTCCGCCACTGGACATTCTTGTCATGCCCGGTGGCGGAGATGTCCTGCCGCAAATGACGAATCCGGACGTCCAGGCATTTCTAAAACGGGTCGGGCAGAATGTAAAATATGTCACGTCGGTGTGTACGGGTGCGCTGATATTAGCAGAAGCAGGACTGCTCGACGGGTACCGAGCAACTACACATTGGGGCTGGATCAAGCACCTCTCCGCTTATCCTCATATTGAAGTTGTTGATGAAAGAGTGGCCGTCGACCGCAATCGCATCACTGGTGGCGGTGTAACAGCTGGGATTGATTTTGCTCTTACACTGATTGCTGAAGTTGTTGGTCCGCCAGTTGCACAGGCCATGCAACTGGTTTTTGAATACCGCCCCTCCCCTCCGTTCAACGCGGGCTCGCCTGATTCTGCGCCGAAAGAGGTGGTCGAAATGGTGCAAGGCTTAATGGGTCAACAGACGGGAGAGCTCGATAAATTTATCGAAGCGAAACGCGCGGCGTAGGCATTGGGCGAGTTGTGAGCTGCCTCCTTCGACTCGGGGTGAAAGCCAAGCAAACTCGCCAGGGACGGCGAAGGAGATGGCTCGCCTATCAACGAGCGAAGCATTCGAGTGACTAATACAATGGAACAAGTCGGTTATTTTCTGCAAAAAGGGCGAATGGGAACGTTTGTTTTCCTGGTGCTGATCAGCACGGCGCTGTTGCCGGTCGATTTTGCTCAGGCCGACAAAATCACTGAGCTCCAAGCCCAGGCCGAGCAAGGCGTCGCCGAAGCACAGCACGACTTAGGCCTCCTCTACCATGAGGGCCGAGGGGTGCCGCAGAATCATAGAAAAGCGGTGACGTGGTTCCGCAAAGCCGCAAACCAAGGTTATGCTCAAGCACGCTTCAACTTGGCGGTGATGTACGAACACGGACGAGGCGTACCACAGGATTACCAAGAGGCCGCGAAGTGGTACCACAAAGCGGCGGACCAAGGAGATGCCAGGGCACAGTTCAACCTAGGGAGCCTGTACTACGAGGGCCACGGCGTGGTGCAGGACTACGTCCAGGCGCATAAATGGTTCAGCCTTGCTGAGGGCCACTTCACCGGAACAGATCAAGTTCAAGCAGCTCAAGCCCGGGATATGGTTGAAGCGCAGATGGCGCTCGCTCAGATTGCGGAGGCACGGGAGCGAATGCTGGACTGGCGACAAAAGACAGAATAGACGACGGTGCGGGCTCACCCCTTACTCCCTCTGTTTGCTTTTCTTGACTCCGCAGTGAATCTGCCACCCCGCATCTTACGCCCCCATGAAATGAGCGCCCGCCAAGGAGCCCGGTTGCTGCATCGTTGTCGGCGACGGCCGGTTTCCCGTATTGTCAGTGGCAACGGAATTCCCGTCCTTCTACACACGGAACTACAACATGAGTAATATGACCTTCTATACCAACGGGGTATTAGCAGAGGAGATCACTTATGAGTCAGGTTCGCGATGAAGTCATGGCAGCCAATGCCGCCTATGCAGATGATTTTGGTGATAAAGTAAACTTACCGCCGCCGCCCAGCAGGCGTCTTGCTATTCTCACCTGTATGGATGCGCGGCTCGATCCTGCGAAATACGCGGGTTTGGCTGAAGGAGACGCACATGTCATACGAAACGCGGGCGGGCGCGCAAGTGATGACGCTATCCGGTCATTAGTGATTTCCTACAAATTACTGGGAACCCGCTAGTGGTTTGTCATTCATCATACGGGCTGCGGCATGGAGACCTTCACCAATGAGATGATGCGGAGTCTTCTGGCCAGTAGCTTAAAGACGGCGAGTATAGATAGTTCGGGCTGGCAGGATTCAGGCGAAGGGCCTGGCTCGACCGAAGGGAACTCTATTGATTGGCTGACGATCTCGGATAACGTCACAAGTGTTATCGAAGATGTTGCACGCATACGGAACCATGCGCTGGTTCCCGACGACATCCCTATTTATGGCTATATCTACGATGTAAAAACGGGCAAGCTTGAAGAAATCTCTGAAGCCACCATAGTGGGACAAGCGCGCTAAATGGACGCTGCCAAGAACACAAAGACCGTCACCAGCTACTGTGAGCCGCTCTCGTTGCGTGCGGGAGAGTCGATTCACTTGATGGCCTCCAGCCATAAACCTGGCCCGGCTCAGCTTGACCTCGTTCGGATTATCTGTGGCGACCCAACACGCAGTGGGCCGGGGTTTCAAGAAGTTGAGATACCAAGCGAGCTTCCTACCGAAGTCATACTCGATGAGCAGCCATTGCTGCCAGGCTCTTACGGTGAGATTGATCTGTCTGGGCTCTCGGCGACGAGATATATCAAGGTCAAGGTCCACCTCTTTGCCACACGGCCAGATCAGGATCAAACGGTACTCTCAGTTACCGGTGAATCCGGACCGATGTTGGCGCTTGCCGTGTCGAATGGCCACCTTGTTGCTCGTGTTGAAGAGACCGAACTGCCGCTGCGGGAGCAGCCCTTACAGGCCGAGCGCTGGTATCAAGTCGAGGTAAACGCCGATCTGACGGATGCCGGGATCGTGACAGGAACGCTTACTGCACAGCCCACCCGTTCGCCAGGTCAGGATGTATTCGAACGGTTCGTCCCACATACGGCCAGTACACAGATAAGCAAAGCACCAGCGGGATCGTTACGATGCTGTCTGCTTGCCGCTTCGCTGGACGGTGAACACTTCGACGGGCGCTTAGCCCGGCCGGTGCTCACAGTGGACGATGTAACCTTGGAATGGGATTTCTCCAAAGACATGTCGGGTAGACAAATCGTTGACATCAGCGGCAATGAACGTCACGGGCTGCTGCATCAGCTTCCCGCCCGGGCGGTCACCGGCCCCGACTGGGACGGCAGCCACCAGGCCTGGACGGCAAAACCCGCTCACTACGACGCCGTGCATTTTCACAGCGACGATTTGTATGACGCCGGCTGGCCCACCACCGCAGACCTCATATTGCCTGCCGATCTCGACAGCGGTATCTACGCCTTTCGTTTGCGGACTGAACACGGCGAGGATCGCGTGCCGTTTTTCGTTCGCCCGGCCAAAGGGGCGCCAACGGCCGAGATCGCGCTGCTCATGCCGTCGTGTACGTATATGGCCTATGCCAACCACCGGATGCTGTTCGAAGGCGCGGACTTTATCGGCACCCGCTCTCGGCTGCGTCCCGAGCATGAATATCTACGTCAACATCCCGAAGTAGGTCGATCTACCTATGAAAAACACACCGATCGCAGCGGGGTGATGTTCAGCTCCAGACGCCGTCCGGTGTTGCAACTACAGCCAGGAGCGGACGGGTGGAACTTTACTCCGGATACAGACCTCAATGCCTTCCTCGACCATCTTAAAATTGGCCACGACATTATCGCCGATGAGGACGTGCATACCGAAGGCATTGAGGCGCTAGCGCCGTACCGGCTCATCGTGACAGGTACCCACCCCGAGTACTGGTCAACAGCCATGCTCGACGCCCTTGAAGAATGGCTGCGGCGCGGAGGGCGGTTAATGTATCTGGGCGGTAACGGGTTTTACTGGCGCGTGGCGTTTAGTGACGCATGGCCTGGGGCAATCGAACTGCGGCGGGCTGAAGACGGCGTGCGTAACTGGCAAACCAAACCGGGCGAATCCTATCACGCCTTTAACGGCGAGTACGGCGGACTGTGGCGGCGGCTTGGTCGGGCGCCGAATACGCTTGTAGGTGTCGGGTTTGCAGCCCAAGGTTTTGAACGGGCTATCGGGTATAAACGTAACCCAGAAAGCTATACCTCCCGCGCTGCCTGGATCTTTGAGAACGTGACGGACGATAGTATCGGCACTTCAGGTCTCGGCGGTGGCGCAGCCGGCCAAGAAGTCGACCGCTATAACCCAGCCCTCGGCTCACCTACACACGCCGTCGTACTCGCCTCGGCCACCGACTTCGGGCCTGACATGACTCGCACCAAGGAAGAACTCACAGCGGCAACCGTCGTGCCTGCGCCCGACCCAGTTGTCCGTGCCGACATCGTGTTTTTTGAGACACCAGCTGGCGGAGCCGTGTTTTCGGTCGGCTCGATTTCGTGGTTCGGCGCGCTCGCTCGCAACAGCTATGATAACGATATCGCTCAGATCACTACCAATGTCGTTCGCCGCTTCGCCCATCCCGAGCCATTCGAGCTGCCTCAAATTAAGGATTAGAGTCGGCGCTTTCATTACCGCCCAAGTTATGAGAGCACGAGTTTGGGGGATCGACACAGGACACTCCACGACGTTAGCTTGTACGATCAGCCAGAACCCTCACCCCGAGAGAAACAGCGATAAAGGACGGTTTATTTTATGAGTCATTCAGTCACTTACACCAAAGACGGCGATATCGGCATCATCACAATAAACAATCCACCCGTGAATGCGCTCAGTCAGCACGTACGGGAGGGGCTACTTGAGAGCTTTACCCAAGCGAATAACGACGACACCATCGCCACTATCCTCATCTGTGATGGCCGAACCTTTATTGCGGGTGCGGACATTACTGAATTCGGTAAACCGCTCCAGCCACCGGACTTTCTCGAAACTATGGAGATTATTGAGAGCCTGTCCAAGCCAGCTGTTGCCGCCATTCACGGAACCGCCCTGGGCGGCGGACTAGAAACCGCGCTGTGCTGCCATTATCGTATCGCGGTTCCGTCCGCTCGGGTTGGGTTACCTGAAGTCACTCTCGGACTCTTACCAGGCGGCGGTGGTACGCAGCGCCTGCCGCGTCTGATTGGTCCTGAGGCTGCACTTGCGGCCATCACGTCAGGAACGCCGATGAAAGCCGACCAGGCTTATGCCATCGGTGTGATCGATCAGATCGCAGACGAAGGCAATCTGCTTGAAGGTGCGAAAGCCTATGCTCGTAAACTCGTTGCCGAAGGTGCAAAGCTCAATAAAGTGCGCGACCTGAATGACAAGGTAACCGGCGTAGACCTCGCCATCTTTGAGGCCGCCCGGGAGCAAGCCAACAAAACGCGGCGTGGATTCGAAGCACCGCAACGCTGCATCGATTGCATTGAAGCCGCCTGCACCTTGCCGTTTGACGAAGGTTTGGCCAAGGAGCAGGAATTCTTCAGACAAGTGCTGACCAGCAATCAGTCGGCTTCCCAACTCCATATTTTCTTCGCTGAACGGGCCGCAGCAAAAGTGAACGACATGCCCAAGCGCACCAAGACCCTCGGCATCAAAAAAGTTGGGATCATAGGCGCGGGGACTATGGGCGGTGGCATTGCCATGAACTTTGTGAATGCTGGCATCCCTGTCACGATCCTCGAAACCAGCCAGGAGTTTCTCGATAAGGGCCTAGCCGTTGTACGCGGCAATTATGAACGGAGCGCCAAGAGAGGCCGCTTTACCGCGGAACAAGTCGAACAACGGATGGGCGTCATCACATCGACGCTGGACTATGCCGGTCTCGGCGATGTCGATCTCATCGTTGAAGCCGTGTTCGAGAACATGGCCGTTAAAAAAGAAGTGTTCGCCAAGCTGGACACCGTAACCAAGCCCGAATGCATACTGGCAACCAACACCTCCACACTCGACGTTGACGAAATTGCCTCAGTAACGAAGCGTCCGGACAAGGTCATTGGTACACACTTCTTCAGCCCGGCAAATGTCATGCGCTTGCTTGAGATCGTGCGCGGCGCGAAGACCAGCTTCGAAACGCTGGCGACGACCCAGGCGGTAGCCAAAGCCATCCTGAAAGTCGGCGTTGTCGTTGGCGTGTGTGACGGCTTTGTCGGCAACCGTATGCTGCATCAATACGGTTCCCAAGCGCAGTACTTGCTTGAGGAGGGCTGCTTGCCCCAGGATGTTGATAGGGCCGTGTACGAATTGGGTCTCGCTATGGGGCCCATGGCCATGGGCGACCTGGCCGGACTCGACGTGGGTTGGCGCATTCGACAAGGGAAGGGCCTACCAGACAGCCTCCCCGAAGGCGCGCGGTACAACGCTATTGCCGATCGCATTTGCGAGCTAGGGCGCTACGGCCAGAAAACCGGCGCCGGGTATTACAGGTACGAGACAGGCGATCGGACGCCATATCCCGATCCCGCAATCGAGGAATTGATCATCAACTATTCCAAAGAGAAAGGCATCGAACGTCGCACCATCAGTCGTGAGGAAATTGTTGAGCGCTTGATGTACGCGCTCATTGATGAAGGGGCCAAGATCCTGGAAGAAGGGATTGCCCAACGCGCCAGCGACATCGATGTCATCTATGTATATGGCTATGGCTTCCCGGCCTACCTTGGCGGTCCCATGTTTTACGCTGACACCGTCGGTCTCAAGAAAGTCTATGAGGGAGTCTGTCGCTTAGCCAAACAGGATCCGGCGTCCTGGAAGCCTGCGCCGCTGCTCAAGAAACTTGCGGAAGAAGGCGGAACGTTTCATTAAAGACCTATAGGATTGTGTTTTCAGCGGTTCAGACGTATCGCAAATTTATATGGATCCCTGGGCACAGTGTCATGCCGTCGTACGCAATCCCAATAAGGTAACTGGTGCTTGGGTATTTCGAGGAACACAGGTTGCGATTTCGACACTTTTCGAAAACGTTAGGAACGGCGCATCAATTGACGAATTTCTCGAATGGTTCCCTGGCGTAGCTCGTTCTCAGGTTGAGGCTGTTCTTGAGCATGAAGTTGCAGCCTTGGCCCCACCCCGTAGAGGATGAAAATTCTCTTTGACCAAGGCACGCCAGTCCTTCTCCGGCGTGCTCTCTAGGAACATACGGTAGACCCCGCCTTCGAGCGCGGCTGGTCGGCGGTTGAAAACGACGAGCTTCTCTCCTTGGCCGAGCAGGAGAGCTACGACCTTCTCATCGCAACCGACCAAACCTCAGATATCAACAGAATCTATCTGGGCGACAATTAGCAGTCGTCATTTTCCTTTCGACCCCTTGGCCACGTATTCAGCTCCAGACGCCGGGAATTGCACGACTTACAAATACAATCCACCCTGGCGATTACGTTGAAATACCGGTCTGAAACGAAGACAAAACGTCAAACGTTGTCCGCATTGTTCTTATTCACGTAGCCAGAAGGCGAAGAGCCCTTCTTCTTAGACGCAGGCCACAACATCACCACCCAATAGCAGACAACGGCGATCCCGACTGTCGTCCAGATAGGGAGTCCCAACTCTGCCGGCCCAAACCCTCTATGCGCATAGACCAAAGATGGAGCCAAGGACGGAAGAAGCAACGCCCATATTGTCAAGGCTAACTTCGTCGTCATACTTCGCATGCCAGCCTCTCTTCGTAAGGATTCCCAATTGTAGCAGCTGATCGAATTGGGCGCTGCCGGTTTTCATGGTATTGAGAGACAGTACATATATGGGAGTACCGATGGATCAACACAAATTCAACCAAAAGCTGACCGATTTCTTAGCCTCGTCGCCCACCCCGTTCCACGCCGTCGATCAGATGGCAACCCAGTTGTCGGGCGAGGGGTTTGAACGCTTACACGAAGCCGATGCGTGGCAGGTAGTGACAGGCGGGCGCTATTTTATCACCCGCAACGACTCGTCCATTATTGCCTGGCGAATGCCAGGGAGGAGCGTCCTGGCCGAGAGTGGTTTTCGCATGGTCGGCGCCCACACCGATTCGCCGTGCCTGAAGGTTAAGCCACAGCCCGAATTGCATCGACACGGATATGTACAACTGGGTGTTGAAGTCTATGGTGGAGCCTTGCTCAACCCGTGGTTTGATCGCGATTTGTCGATTGCTGGACGCGTCAGTTATCTGAATCAGGGCGGTGATGTTGCACACGCGTTGATCGATTTTTCTCAGGCCGTCGCAATCATTCCCAGTCTGGCCATTCACCTCGACCGTGATGCAAACAAGAGCCGCTTGATCAACGCCCAGACTTATCTGCCTCCCATTTTAGGACAAACCGGGAAGAAGGATAACAAGCCGGATTTCAAAGCACTGTTGTCTCAACGGCTTGAGGCGGACGGCGTGTCCGATGTCAGTCAGGTGCTGGACTATGAACTCTTTTTCTATGCCACTCAGCGTCCGAGTCTCGTCGGACTCGCTAACGAATTTATCGCTTCAGCACGGTTAGACAACTTACTGAGCTGCTTTATTGGCCTGCAGGCATTATTCGAGACTGATACCGAACAAGCCGCGTTACTCGTGTGTAACGATCATGAAGAAGTCGGCAGTACGTCGGCTTCTGGAGCAAGCGGCCCCATGCTGAAACAGATGCTGGAACGCGTATTGCCTGATTCGGAAGAACGCGGCCGCGCCATATCCCGCTCCATGCTGATCTCTACGGATAATGCCCACGGCGTACACCCAAATTTCTCTGACCGGCACGACGACAACCACGGACCACTTCTCAACCACGGCGTCGTCATCAAGCTCAACGCCAATCAGCGCTACGCGAGCAACAGTGAGACCAGCGCCATATTTCGCAAACTGGCTGCAGATGCAGACGCACCAGTGCAATCATTTGTAGTGCGTAGTGACATGGCCTGCGGCAGCACCATCGGGCCACTCACCGCAGCTGAAATTGGTGTACGGACTCTAGATGTAGGCGTGCCCCAATGGGCTATGCATTCAATCAGGGAGACAGCCGGTACTGCCGATGCGTTTAATCTGAGTCGGATCCTAAGCTGCTTCTTTGGCGCAAAGCGGATTTAACCCTCGGTGGCACACAATGCCATTCGTTGCAGGCGCAAGGCAAAGAATACTACTACACGAGACAGGGCGCGAGATCTCACGCTCCTCCGGTAAACGAAAGAATCCTTGGCACTGCCTTAACTAAACACGGTCTCTTTTGCGTAGAGCGTATCCACATACTCGCGCACGGCTTGGATTTTACCGTCCTTGCAATCGAACCGGACGTGATAATAATTTTCGTAAGGCTTACCTTTGGCACTTCTGGCACGTGCAATCCATTCAACCGCAACGGCATCATCCTCTGCAATCGCGCTTTTCACCTGGATAGCCATACTATTGGGTTCAAAGTAGGGGAACGCTTTGCCAAAGAAATCCTCAAATATGGCCTTCTTCCCCTTGAACGTGCCCGAGACGGGCAGTGAACCCGGCAACCACCAGCTCGCATCCTCTGCGAACGCCGCTTGCACGGCCTCGATGTTACGGTTTGACAGATCCTCGATAAAACCTAAGACAAGTTTCTTACTCTCATATGCACTCACGCTTATCCCCCCTGTATATTATAGCCATCGATACACTCGCTACTGCTGGAAAAGCCTAATCCCATGCTGTTCGTCCTGTCAAGAGAATATGCGACTGGCAGATAACCGGAACCTTATCCGAGCCGGAAACATGTTCGAGCAGCATGCATATAATCTGTGTCGCCGAAACCTTACGCTCAGCCCACAGGGACCCCTCGAAGCAGTGAAGGGAAAATCCATGCACAAGAATACTGGCAAGAGGCACGAGAAGCCAATCCTGTGGGGCGCTCGGGGGTCCGCCTTTTCCGGACAGACATCTTCTTATTTTATTAAGAAAGGATTCGCATACGAAGAAATCTTTCCGGCGAACCCACGCTATCAAAATGAAATCATGCTGTTGGTCGGATATTTTGTGATGCCCGACGGCACGCTGATTCAAGACACCACCGATACGATCGTACACTTCGAGCAGCACGTTGCCGATCCGAAGCTCATTCCGCATACGCCGCTCCAAAAGGCGGTCGCTTGGCTGTTAGGCTTTTTCGGCTGCGTGCTGTTTCTTAAGCCAGCCATTAACTATCGCTGGACCTATATGGAGGAGCAGCGTGCGTATGCAGAAGCCCTGTTTGCTGAAGTCATGTCGCCCCACCGGGATCTGGAGCGCCAACGCACAGACATTGCTCCAGCATTGGCCCGGTTTAGTGGATTCTTACCCAACCTGGGGATGAGCGCGGAAACGATCCCGGCGACCGAGGCCTCGCTTGAGGTATCCATGGATGTCCTCGACGCCCATTTTTTACGGCATCCCTCTTTGCTCGGTGGCCCACCCATTCTGGCCGGCTTTGGCCCGGTCGCCTGCTTCTTTGCCCACCTGTCGCGCGACCCGCATCCCGCAGCAATTATGAAAGCGCGCGCGCCCCGCGTCTTTCGCTGGACGGAGCGTATGAATCTGGCGGGCTTTGTTGACGGCGAATTTCCAGAGGTCCTACCCGAATATTTCCGTGGCGACCAATTACCCGAAGCGCTCGACCCGTTCCTGCGCTACCTGTTTGCCGACTGTGGGCCGGAAATGGTCGGGACGCTGGCCTCCTATAATGTCTGGGCCCAAGCGAAGATGAATCTTCCTGCAGGGACTATCGTGCCTAACAATCCGGACCAACCCTTGGCCCATCCCCCCCCTTAGGCCAGTATGAATATGAAATTCGAGGCGGACGTTTTCAGCGCGTAAAATTTATCGACGCGGTGTACCATTTCCAGCGCGTGTTGGACGTCAGCGAGAGCCTGGATAACAACGGCCGGAAACGGTCTGATGATCTTGTGCAGCGCACCGGTGGGAGCGAATTAATGGCCATGCGTCCAACCCGGCGCCTCAAAAGCGAATACTACCGCTTTGTCTTGGAGTAACTCAGCACCAAACATGCGCTGGCGCCCCTCGGGCGGGATTCTTCGAAGGATTCCGCAAAGATAAACGACACAGCCGTTTTTCAGCTCAACCCAGACCAACGTTCATTCAAGGACCAATCATAGTCGAGATAATCGATGCTATAGGCGCCGGCAGTGAGATAGCGCAGGTCGCCGTCGCCGAGATAGGTACTGATAAAATTCAGGACGGCGCGCTCAGCGTTACTATGATCGCTAAACTTCTTGTCCGTTCCGTATGTTTTCACAAAATCAGCACCAAACCATTTGAATATCGGAGACAGCGCAACGGTGCCGGTCTGTGTATCAAGGCGAAACTTGATCGGATTGTTGAGAAACTTGCGGGCCTGGTCGTTGAGCTGCGCATCAAGTTGTTCTCCGCTATAGGGTTCGTTGCGCAGTGGTGGGCAGCCTATGGCTGCGCAGACAAGCGCAATATGAATGCGCGGTTCATTAAATTCGGCACGCAGGACTTTATGTTCAATCCCATCCAGCGTCATCTTCTCGCCCATCACGCCAAACTGCAGCTCGTCCCACACGCCGCCAATTTGCCGAATGCTATTTGTAGGATAGATCGCAGCTTTCCAAAAAGAAGCTTGAATCGGATAGTTATCGATAATCGCTTGGAGCGTAAGTGCGTTATAGGCATTGACCCAGAAAGCAATCTTTGCTTGATCGTTCCACTGTTCATAAACGGCCCGGTCTAGTCGATCCAGCTGCGTAGCAAACTCCTTCAGTTCCTTTGGGTTGGCGTTCAGCCCTTGGTAATAGACGAGTCCGGTGTCATCCACGTACTGTTCAAGAGCAGCGGCAAAGTGTTGATAATTCAGCTCGGTGGCTTGGGCAGCGCTCCCAACCAAAAGTCCAACAACCGCAAGTAGAGCGGCAAGGTAGTGTTTTATGTGTAATGGCATCCAGCACCCTCCTGGTCCGTACATTTTGAGAGACGAGTCCTCATGATTCACTATCTCCGTGTGTTTCGGTATATATAATTCCAATACGCACAATTTAGTTCCAGCCTTTGGTTTCAAAAAGGAACTCCTATGATAGCAGCCGCGCAAATCGGGATGATCCGAGAAGATATCGACACGCCAGTGCTCCTGCTCGACCTAGATATCATGGAGCAAAACATTACCGCCATGGCGGATCTGGTGCGTCGAACCCCTGTGGCACTCCGCCCCCACGCCAAGACACATAAGACCCCGATCATAGCCCATAAACAGCTTGGCGCAGGTGCCATCGGCATCACCTGCGCCAAGCTTGGGGAAGCCGCGGTCATGGTCGCCGGCGGCGTGCGAGACGTCTTGATCGCTAATCAGATCGTTGGCAGGCAAAAAATCGAACGTCTGGTTCGTCTTGCCCGCCATGCGGATTTGATTGTGGCCGTAGACGATGCGCGCAATGTTAACGCGCTGTCTCAGGCTGCACAGGCTGCTGGAGCTTCGCTGCGCGTCCTTGTCGAAGTCGACGTCGGCATGCATCGTTGCGGGGTCGAACCAGGACAACCGGCGTTAGACCTCGCCCAAACAGTCGACCAAGCTCCTCACCTCACCTTCGCCGGTCTCATGGGTTATGAAGGCCATCTCGTTTTTGTGCCCAGCCTTGAGGAACGCGCCCAACGCGTACGCAACGATTTGCAGGCATTAATTGACACCGTGGAGTTTGTGGAATCCAACGGCCTCCCAGTTAAAATTGTGAGTTCGGGTGGAACCGGCACAGCCATGATAACGAGTACCCTCCCTCGGATTACCGAAATCCAAGCCGGCTCGTATGTGTTTATGGATGGCCGCTATCAAACTATTGAAGGGCTAGAGTTTGTGTGTACGCTGAGTATGCTGACGACTGTAGTCAGCCGTCCCGCTCCAGACCGGATTATCCTTGACGCTGGGATGAAGACAATTTCGCATGAATTTGGTTTGCCACGTTTCAAAAATAGAGACGACTTGGAGCTGCTCGGCCTATCAGAAGAACACGGCACTGTACGGCTTGCGGACCCGTCCGTTCGGTTGCAGCCCGGTGATAAACTCGAGCTCATCCCCTCGCATGGCGACACCACCCTGAATATACACGATGCCTACTACTGCCTGCGGAATGGCCAGGTGGAGGCGATTTGGCCCATCGCCGCGCGAGGCAGGAGCCAGTAGTCGAAGTTGACTGGCTGAGTCCCGCACTTCAGTAAGATAGGTCATTCTGGGTCGACGGACCCCGAGGCCAAGCTGGACTGTGCGTCCACCCGTTGCGCGCGCTGCTCCGCACGCTGTGCCCAGTCAGACATGTGTACTAGGCGGTACTGCTCAGCCGCTTGCTCAAAATAGCGTTGGGCTAGTGCCCCGTCAGTGCTGGAATAGAGCTGGCCGAGCACAAAAAACACTTGAGCTCGGCCCAGATCCTGGCCCTGCTTGGTATAGAGGCTAAGCGCCCGGAAAAGAAAATCATGCGCCTGATCAATACGATCAAGACTCCGCTCGACATTGCCCATGCCAAGCAAGACGTGCGTCTGACCGAGTGAGTCACGTTCAAGTTGGTAGAGTTTATACGCATGGGCATAAAATCCACGCGCCTTCGGCGTATTTTTCAGCCGCCGTTCGAGATCGCCTATGCCAAGCAGCACGTTCGCCTGACCCCGACGGTCGCCCCTGCGTTTATACAGCGCTTCCGCCTGCGTATAGGCGTCGTACGCTTGTTCGTCCTGTCCAGCCGCCCGCTCTAAATTCCCCAGTTCGAGTAAGACGTAGGCCTGGCCAAGCAGGTCTGTCTGTTGCTCATAATGCTTGCGCGCTTCGGCATACGTACTCCGGGCCTGATCGGTTTGTCCCACAGCCCGGAGTTGGTTGGCTTTATCGAGCAAGGCGTCCGCCATACTGTCAGCTGCGTAAAGCGCAGCGACCACAGGCGTGCCACCCGGAAGGAACCAAGTCATTGGCCAGCCGGCAAAACAGAGCAGCGCTACAATACCGCCCGCTCCAATCTACGTCCCGCATCGCACGTCTTGAACGTTACACTTCGCCCCTACGGTTTGATAGTATGGAAACGAAAATGCTGGGTGTTGCTCGATCGGTGTGCCGTCGTGCTGCGCAAAGATGACCACACAGAGGGGGAAAGATGGAGCCGTTGCGCGTTATTTCTGCTGATTCGCATATGACAGAGCCACCAGACCTGTGGACCACCCGGCTTGATAAACAGTTCCAGGACCGAGCACCGCATGTTGTAGAAGACAAAGAAAAACCCGGACATTTTTTTATTGCCCCGGGTATTACGCCGTTCCCGGTCGCAGGCGGATTTTCCACCGGGCGCAGTGGAGAAGAGCTAAAAAAACATCTCAAAAGTGGTTATGAGGCGGCCCGACCAAGTGGCTGGGACCCAGTCGAACGCATTAAGGACCAGGATATCGACGGGGTCCAGGCTGAAGTGATCTACACCACGCTTGGCTTGGCCTTGTTCCAGCTCACAGACGTGAAACTCCAGCAGGCCTGTTTTCGGGTCTATAACGACTGGGTTACCGAGTTTCGGTCACACAACCCCAGGCGGCTCCATCCGGTAGCGATGATCTCGCTTGAGGATATTCCTGCGGCCGTCAAAGAGCTTGAACGTACGGCAAAATTGGGCCTCAAAGGCGGTATGATCTGGGGCGCTCCGCCCGAAGACCGGCCATATTTCAATAATATCTACAATCCATTCTGGACCGCAGCGCAGGAACTGAACATGCCGCTCTCTTTGCACGTCGTCTCCAGCCGGGATGCGAGTACCCGAGTTGTCATGGACGGTGGCTCAAGTGGCTGGGTAAATCGAACCGCGATTCGGTTCGTACACCTCATTCATGAAGTGCAGAAGTCTTTGACCAGTTTTATCTTGGGCGGCGTATTGGAACGTTTCCCACGACTCAAGATCGTGGCGGCCGAAAGTGATATCGGCTGGCTGGCCCATTATGTGCAGCGCCTCGATCATGCGTATGAGAAGTTCGGGGTGATGGTCGAGCATCCGTTGCCAATGAAACCCAGCGAATACGTTCGTCGCCAAGTGTGGGCGACCTTTCAGGACGACCCGATTGGCGCGGCAAATGCAGTCGTGTTTGGCGAAGACAATTGCATGTGGGCGTCCGACTTCCCCCACACGGATACGACCTGGCCCAATTCACGCAAAGTGATAGAGAAAGACTTCGCCGGAGTCCCGCATGCGATTACGCAAAAAATTGTGTGCGACAACGCAGCGAAGTTGTATGGCATTGAGTTGGCCTGAAGGCGAGAGAAACAAATCATCTAGCGGCATAGACCAGACAGGGACTGCCGGTTCGGCTTCGGCGTCGTCGCCTGGCCAATCAACATCCAGTCTTTTCTGTTGTGGATCAGAGTGCTATGCCCACCGTAAAAAGGAGGAAAAATGCAAACTGGATTTATCGCAGTCGGCATAGGTTTGATGGCGGAATCAGAGGCAATCAGCCTCGCAGCGCAACTGGCAGAACAGGCAGGATTTCACTCTATCTGGGCACCCGAACATATCGTCCTGCTCGACCAGTACGCGTCTAAATACCCCTATTCTCCAGACGGCAAATTCCCTTCGCCCACGATGCAGGTCGATATCCTCGATCCGTTCTCGGCCTTAACATTCGTGGCGGCCGAAACCAAAACGATCCGTGTCGGTACAGGGATTTGCCTGGTACCGGAGCGCAATCCACTCACCACAGCGAAGGAGGTCGCGACCCTGGATAAACTGTCTGGCGGACGGTTCGATTTTGGGGTGGGGGTTGGCTGGTTGGAGGAAGAGTTCACGGCCCTAGGGGTTCCCTGGTCACGCCGAGGCGCACGTACGCGTGAATATCTGCAGGTGATGAAAAAGCTGTGGACAGAGGAAAAAACTGCCTTTCGGGGAGAGTTCTGCAGCTTTCCCAGCATCCGTTCATATCCTAAGCCCATTCAAAAGCCGCATCCGCCTATTATCTTTGGCGGCGAAAGCGAACCGGCTCTCAAGCGGTCCGGTGAGGTCGGGGATGGCTGGTTCGGGATGAACGTCTCCGTCGCAGATGCAAAGTCGAAGATCGATAAGGTGAAGGACTATGCCCGAACGGCCGGCCGCAATCCGGATGCGCTCCATTTCTCTATCTCGCCTGGTATGGGGTCCTCCATCTCGCGCGATGACCTCAAGCGGCTCCAAGATGCTGGTGTGGCTCAGATTATTGTGGGCTCATACCCGGCTGATCTCCAGGCAGTGAAAGACGACATCGGGAAACTCGCCGAACAGATAGTTGCACCCGCAGAAAATTTGTAGAGCCAATTCGTCTAAGAGGGCTTTGCCGTATTGCCATTCGCACGGACGCGCGTGAAGTATGAGGGAGAGTCGAAATTCAAAGATTTCACAGCGTCTATCTTCTTCTTTACCCCATATGGCGACGGCTGGGTGAAGAAACCACTTATCGGACAGTAATAGGACAGTAATCGAGCTATCAAAGAGAGGATGCATGCCATACATCGAAAGAGAACGTGGGGTCAAAATTCATTATGACGATTACGGGCAGGGTTTGCCTCTTGTTTTTCTTCACGGCTATTCGTGTAACGCCTGGATATGGAGCTACCAAGTCCCACTCTTAGCCCATAAATATCGCTGCATTGTTATTGAAGCCCGTGGCCATGGACGTTCGAGCAAACCCCTGAGCGGTTACTCTATTCAAGATATGGCAGCAGATGATGCAGCTGTCATTGCATCCTTAGGAATAGACCGAGCGATTCTCGTTGGGAATTCCATGGGTGGCATGCGGGCCATGCAAATTTGCTTAGATACGGC
>CAZBUD010000005.1:82547-118069 GCA_964495015.1 uncultured Enterobacteriaceae bacterium
GATACGCCTGATCTCGTTACAGCTAATGTCATTATCAGCAGCGCAACAAATCTGACTCAATATGTGGACTCGGCCGAGTTACTGAGAGACTTACGGACCAAATACGAGGAGATGACCGACGAGTTTGTACGACGGTGTTTTTCAAAGCGGACGAGACAAGAGCGGCCTGAGATCTGCACTCTACTCAAAAACAATCTTCTTGATAGTGTTGCCTTTCCGCAGCGAGTGGCGTGCGCGTTAGTCGAACACCCTGACGGCGTATGGAATTGGGATATTACCACCAGGCTCAAAGAGATTACCCAGCCCACACTGATTATGGTTGGCGAAGAGGATGATGCCACGCCGGTTGAAGCGAACCAGTTTCTCGCAAAACAGGTTCCCAATACGGAGTTACAGATCATCACAGACGTTGCCCATATGTACCAAATCGAGCAGCCGCTCGCATTCAATCAAATGCTAGAGCAGTTCGTTGCCCAGCTTAGATAGTACCGGCTAGCAATGGAGAGTGATGGACGGAGGACACGACTATGCCAACGAAAGAACAAGACGCACAACACATTAAGGCGGTCCTTGAGCAATATTCTAAAAGCTGGGAGGCCATGGATTGGGAAGGACTCAAAAGTATTTGGGACTCAGCATACGAGCATATCCTCTACATTCCCGAAGAGCGGGCTCAGCCCGTCCGCGGCTGGGCCGAAGTCCAGGCGTATTTCTGCCACGCGGCCGAGTCCGTTATCCGTGTGAGAGCCATGCGGCTGAGTGACATCACCATCGACGTGTTTGGCGATACGGCGTATGCCTTTTGTAATTTTCATTTTGAGGGTGATATCAAGAGACTGGCTGAGACCTTTGTCGCTGATGGGCGCAATACCTTTATCTTACGCTGCCAAAACGGAGCCTGGAAAGTCATTCACTACCACGAGTCCCGGCCTCACACGCCTTAACGTTGGGTTAAGATGTGTTGCGTAGTATGGATCTCAGTTGTGGTTGAAATTTAATTCCATTCCCCTCACCCTAGCCCTCTCCCCGACTGGGCGAGGGAAGTGCTATCCCCAAGCAGGTCCCCTGAAGCTACGCCAGTAAGGGAATCTGTTCCCCTCAAGGGTAAGGAAAGATAGGGAGAGCACATAAAGGAGGCCGGACATGCCAGGACGTTTAGCAGGAAAAGTCGCGCTCATCTCGGGGGCGGCCCGAGGCATGGGAGAAAGCGAAGTACGATTATTTGTGCGCGAAGGGGCACAGGTTGTTCTGGGCGATGTGCTTGAGGAGCAGGCCCTGGCAGTCCTCGAGGATATTGTCCGGCAAGGTGGAGCTGCCACATTCGTGCCCCTTGATGTCACTAAAGAAAGCGACTGGCAGCAGGCGGTTGAGACGTCGGAACAGACCTATGGCCGACTTGACATCTTGGTCAACAATGCGGGCATAGTCCGCATGGCCCCACTTGATGAAACCAGCCTCGAAGACTGGAATGAAGTCATTAGTGTGAATCAAACCGGCGTCTTTCTTGGTATGAAACACGCGATTCCCGCCATGCGTCGGGCAGGCAGTGGCGCGATTGTAAATATTTCGTCTATTGCTGGTCTCATTGGACTGCCCAATATTCCCGCCTACCAAGCCAGCAAAGGCGCGGTGCGGCTGCTGACCAAGAACGCCGCCGTGCAATATGCCGCCGATAAGATCCGAGTCAACTCTATCCATCCGGGCCGCATCGAGACACCCATGACTGCCCCGCTCGCTCCTGAGCGACGCGAGATGGTCTTACGCCTCACCCCGCTGGGCAGAGACGGCAAGCCCGAAGAAGTCGCGTATGGCGTGCTCTACCTTGCTTCGGATGAATCCTCATATGTGACCGGAACAGAATTGATTATCGACGGAGGATATACGGCCCAATAAAAAGAGCAGATAATACGCCCAAGCAAAAGGAGGGAAACATGCGCTTTGGGTTTTTCGATCAGCTGCCGTGCGCGTCGTCGCAGTCGGCGCCGCAGCGCTACCAGGATATTTTGGCTCAGATTCGTCTCGGCGATGCAGTCGGTTTCGACACCGTCTGGCTGGGTGAACTGCATTTTGGGCCGAACACTTCGATCATGGCCTCGCCGCTCATGGTGCTAGCAACCGCCGCACAACATACCGAGCGCATTCGGCTGGGAACCGCAGTCACACTTTTGCCGCTACATAACCCCATGAAAATTGCAGAAGAAGCAGCTACTGCGGACATTCTGAGCGGTGGACGGCTTGAATTTGGCGTGGGGCGCGGCAGCGCTCCGATCCATTACACCGGCTACAATATACCCATGGAAGAAAGTCGCGAACGATTTGCAGAAGCACTCGATGTGATTCGGACAGCCTGGACACATGATCGGCTATCCCATCAGGGCAAGTATTTCCAGGCCGAAAATCTCGCCGTCGTCCCGCGCCCCATGCAGAAGCCCCACCCTCCTATACGCATGGCGGCCAACAGTCCGGATACCTTTGCGCTGGCGGGCCAGCTGGGTCTCTCCATCTTTGCCTCACCGCTCATTAATCCGCCTGACAAACTCCAGGGTTATATCGCGGACTATCAGGAAAACATGAAACCCGGAGTGCAACCTGATGTTGCGCTCATGTTTCCCATTCATGTTTCAACCAGCCGAGAGAAAGCGCGCGAAGAATATGAAGCCAGTCTAATGAATTTCTTCAAGGCGGCCGGGGAGCGTCTCCGTCCGCTAGGAGAAACAACCATCAAAAGCTACGAAGCCTTCAAGCAGGTGTTAGAACGACTGGACCGCGTGAACTACGAAGGGCTGGATAGGACCATGGGCGCGTTTGGCGATCCAGATCACTGCATCCAACGCATTCAGCACTTCAAGCAAGAATTTCCCATGGCCGAATATATCGGCTACTTCAACCAAGGTGGCTTGGTCGATCACACTATCGTCAAACGCTCAATGGAATTGTTCGCCGAAGAAGTCATTCCGCACTGTCGGTAGGATGATTTCAGTATAGGTAGGTCCGTCTGTAATTGATGAATTGATAAAAAGAAAGGTATGGGTCAGCTAGTGCAAATCGACTTCACCACGCAAATCTGGAAGGAGGGGAATCAGTTAATCGCCCATGCCATGACGCTCGATGTTATGAGCGCGGGCCAGTCCCCTGACGCAGCAAGACGAGCATGAGACGAAGCTGTCTCCCTGTTTTTAGCGACAGCGGCCGATATGGGTACTCTGGAAGAAGTCCTGCAGGAAACTGGCTACGAACTCAGGCAAGGCAGTGCGGAATAACCTAAAGATGGAGGGTATATCTCGTGATGAATATTTTCGTCTGCGGGAGCACGCTTAAAAGTTGGTGAAACCTGTAGGGCCGTGTCCCCCTTAAGGCTGTGCGCCATGTGCACGGCAAATACCGCACCTGTCTTTGCCAGGTCGCGTTACGCCCTGCCCACTCAACCTGGGCAAGGTGCCCACACCCCTGCCACCCGCACGCAACTTTACAAAACTTTACAGTCGCGACAAACCACAGCAACAGCACGCTCCTACTCTAGTCTTGTCCGTCGCACTGAAGCGGCGAGAACGAGACGAAAGGAGTCAGGTTATGAGTACAACCGATGTTACAACCCCAGGAGGCGAAAAGCGGGAGCCTCGAAAGCCTGCTGTTCCTGCCACCACTCCACCGTGGTGATATCACAAGGATGGGTTTTCCTCATCCTTGCGGTACTTGGACGCGCTTTTGTTACACAGTGAAGCCGGAAGGAGTACCCGCTCTCAACAGCGCTCACTCCTCCTCATTATCTTCATCCCCCTCCCACATGACGATACCGAATGGCAAAGAAGTGCGGCGTATGGACAGGCCACGCCGGATTTGTCGGACGCGTCGATTGATTGATGTCTGGGCCAGAATATTCTTTGCGTCGAGCAGATTTTCAAATGCCGCCAGCCAGCTTTCATAATACGTTGGTCTTGTCTCAGATGATTGTTTGTCCGCTATGGCAATCGCGTCAATCAATCGAGATTGAAACGCGGGCCACTCATAGTGCCGTTGCTCGCATAAGGCAACAGTCATAGCAAAGACCTCACCTTCCCACGGGTCTTGAAACAGCAGCTCGCCGCTTTTTCGAGGGAGAGCGGCGTTGCCTTGCATGTCAGACACTTGTCGTTGAGAGAGACCGGGTGTCTGTTTTTTCTCAAGCTCGACCCGCGCTACCCCAATCATCGAGTCCCGCGTGACCAGGGCCACAAGCCCGTCTTCGGTCATGTTCTCTGCGCCTGAAGGTCGTTCAGGCAGAACCATATAGCGAGTCTTGAAGTTGCTGTTCCAGACCTGAATCTGCACATCTTCATCGAGATCGAGACCAAACCCTTGTAACACCTCGCGCGGCTTGCCAGCCACTCTCGATCGGTACGACTTACTCTTATACCAAAACGGCGGCAGGCCTAGGACAGGCCAGGGGTAACAGGAACACAAGGCGCACACGATGACATTGTGCATCTCGGGGGTATTCTCCACAACAACAAGATGTTCACCCTGCAAGCCGCCAAAACCAAGCTCTGCTACGGCGGCAGTACCATGCTCAAGCAGGCGTATTTTATACGCAGGATCAGTCCAAGCCCGGGCAACGACTCGGCAGCCGTTCAGTGGGCCTATATCGTTCTCATACGAGTCCAGCACGGAATCGAGCAATTCATCGGAAACGAGCTCTCTTTCGACGAACAATGCCTCGATTGCTTTGACCCTGATCTCTCGTTCACGGTTTTCTGTATCAGTAAGGATTCGTTGGTCGAAAGATTCAACGGCATCGTGACCGTGGAATTCGCCGTGTTGGTCGCTCATGCTCCCATCCTTTTTAATCCTGCGGTCAGTTCATACACAGGTGGAGTCTTTAAACGAGCAATCCCCCGCCATCCACAGTCAGTGCAATACCCGCCACATATTCGTTTTTCATCAGAAAGAGGACAGTATCGGCTATCTCGTCGGCCGGTCTATGCGTTTGACGGGTCGTATCTCCGCGGCTGCAGCAAGGATCTCTTCACGCTGGGCTCCGTCGCAAATGGTTTAGGAAATTCTGGTCGTGATTTTCTACCCTAAGGATAGAAATATAGGGGGATAAATGGCGGCTCAAGAGGGGCGGATGACAGAGAGGTTCATTTGTATAAGGTGATGATCGACGCTTACGCTACGTAAACTGTCGACGGAATAAGAAAAGGGCGGGTTTAAAACCCGCCCCTAAGAAACAGCCAGTTCTGTGTATACGGTCTAGCGAAGACCCAACTCTTCCAACGGTCCTCGGTCAATCACAGGATCACGCGCCACGCCATTCCGATACGGGACTGACCCTGGCGTACGCTCGAACGGGTCCTTGAGGCCCAGCTCTTTGGCATACTCGCGCAGTTCAGGCATGACTTCCTCAGCGATAAGCCGCATGCTCGTCATCCGGTCTTCATTACTCACCTTGCCCTGAATGTTGAAGAAGGTGAAGATTCCGGGCCGCAGGATGCGCAGCAGGACCTTGAGTTTTGGAATGACCGTTTTGGGCGAGCCGATGATGAGCTGGTGGTTGCGCTGGGTCTTTTCATATCCCTTGAGCAACTTTAGGCGCACCTCATCATAGTCGGCATCATCGGGTCGACCCTCCCGCTGCTCACGCAGCTTCTCGGGACTCACACCCAACCAACTCCCGCCCGGATGCTTGGCCAACATGCGAATCGCGCCTTTAGAATTATAGCCCGGCGGCAGGGTGTGCTCAGGTCGGGAGAAAGCATTTTGCCCGCCGCCAAAGACAAAATTCTTACCCACTTCCTGGGCCTTTTCATCTGATTCAGCCAGAAAGGTGGGAATCAGATAGCCAAAGTTCTCCGAACTCGCTTGGTAACCCATCTTGGCCGCCTCATCGGCATAGACATTCCACAGCTCGCACGTTGGTCCCAAGGCAGTGCCAAGACCTATGTAGGGATATTTATGCTGCGCACACCAACGTACGGTTTCTGGGCTCAACACGCCCGGAATCCACATCTGCGGATGCGGTTTCTGGTACGGCAGTGCCCATGGGTTCACATGTCGGTAGTGGAAATGTTTTCCCTCATAACGCCACGGCCCAGGCTTGGTCCAGGCTTGAATAATAAAATCATGGGCTTCATTGAATAACTCACGGTTATAGGCGGGGTTGGCGTTATTAAAGAACTGCTCACTGCCTGCACCGCGCACCCAACCAGTGACCAAACGACCACGCGAGATCAGATCAATCTCAGCGAGTTCTTCTGCCATCCGAAGAGGATGTTTCAGCACGGGCAGCGGATTGCCAATCAGGACGATTTTGACCTTGTTTGTAATTCGGGCCAGAATCGCCGCCTCAACGTTCATCACACTACCCATACAGAAAGGGTTGCCGTGATGTTCATTGAGCGCAACCGCATCAAAGCCGATTTCTTCCGCATAACAGTTCTCGTCCAGATAATAGTTGTAATCGTTCGCCGCGAGCTCACGATTGAACTGTTCGTTGGGGAGGGCAAAGAAGGCTTTATTTTTCAGGACTTCGTCTTCATCAACCCCGCGGTAAGGGCGTTCGGTAAAATATGAAAATTGCATGGTGGCTCTTCCTCTTGTGCTCCTAGGATGCCAGAAACTCTGTGACGATTTTCACAAACTCAGCCGATTTTTCTACTTCTGGGCGGTGACCGGCATCGGCAATCAGCGCTGCTTTGGATCCATTAATGGCCTTTTTATACGCATTAATACAGCTCTGCGGGACGATCTTATCTTGAGCCCCTCGGACTAGCAGCGTTGGCACGTTTTTCACTCCACGCAGCAAATAGGGCAAGCTGGGGTTGTGCATATACGGCTCCCAACCGATCCGCGCGCTCTCGGCCCGTGCCTCTTCAAACGCCTCGAACTGCTCCGGCGTCATATCTCCACCGTAGATCGTGCCGAACTCTGGATTACCTGGGTCTGCTACGGTTGCCCGCAGATGGGTTCGAATCGTCACCGGGAAGATATCGAAAATCTCCCCTTTTTCAGGTTTAATGCCCATCGGCCCCACAAGAATCATATGGCTAAATATACTGGGGTCAGACGCAACCATCTCAGCAGCAATATATCCGCCAGCTGAGAAAGCAATGACCGCCACAGGGCCAAGACCCATGTCTCGGACCGCCATACTATAAAAGCTAGCCAAATCACGAAAACTGCGAATCCAGTCTATGCGGGGTGTTTTATCGAAACCCGGCTGAAGCGGAATTACAAATTCATGCTCCGCAGCTAGCTCGTCATTCCATTTCATCCAACCCGGGAATCCCAGCTCATCATGCAACATTAATAGGGGTTTACCTGCCCCGCCCTTTATGAGCGTTAATTCAGATTCGGCTACATTAATCTTTTGTTCAGTCGTGTTCGCCAAAGATATTTCCCCCCTATTCAGAGTCTGCGCGTCCGGGCGCCCCCATCCATGGATTTCGCTAAGAGTCGGAGTACTTAATCAGGCCCGGTCCAACTTGTCCACACTCCCTTTCCCTTGATCTTCCCCTGCTCTGCGGGGTAGAAATACTCTTGTCTGAGAAAAGGAGGCTAGAATCGTGCACGCATTTGAATACGCGGCTCCCCAAAGTTTACAAGAAGCCGTCGCCTTGCTGTCTGAGGCGAATGGCGAGGCCCGCCCACTCGCCGGCGGAACAGATCTCATCACCCAGATGAGAGAAAACCGCCGCAGCCTTTCCCTGGTCGTTGATGTCAAAAAAATCCCAGAATTAAACGTTCTTGCTTACAACGGCTCCGGGCTACACATTGGCGCCGCTGTCTCATGCACCAAGATCGTGAGTTTTGAGCCGGTCAGCGTCCACTACCCCGCCCTGGCGGAAGCCTGCGCCTTAGTCGGATCGTTTCAAATACAGAACCGCGCGGCGCTGGGTGGCAATTTTTGTAATGCGGCACCCTCGGCTGACGCCGTCCCGCCGGCGCTATCATATGGTGCAAGACTGCTACTCGAAGGACCAAACGGACGACGCGAACTGCCGGCGGAAGATTTTTTTGCTGGGCCAGGGCAGACCGTGCTCACAAAAGGAGAAGTCCTCGTTGAGATTATTCTGCCTGTTCCCGCATCGAACTCCAGTGCCGCTTATCTGCGGTTTATTCCCCGCGAAGAGATGGACATCGCTGTGGCTGGGGTTGGTTCCTTTGTCCAGCTTAGCGCAAACAAGCAGACCTGTGAGCAGGCCCGCATCACAGTGGCCGCAGTTGCACCTACTCCCGTCCGGGCAAAAATGGCAGAGGCGTTTTTAGCAGGCAAAGCCTTGGATGTAACGACTATAACTCAGGCCGGCGAACTCGCCTCTCAGGCCGCCAGCCCAATCTCTGATGTGCGTGGTTCAGCCGCGTATCGGATTGAATTGGTGAAGGTCCTAACGCGCCGAACGCTGACAAAGGCGCTAGAAAGAATTAAGGGGTAACCATAATGAAACAGCCTATCGAAATGAACATAAACGGCGAACCGCACACCACGATCGTAGACACCCGCACAACGCTGCTCGATACCCTCCGCTACAAGCTGGGGTTTATGGGCCCGAAAGAAGGCTGTGGAAACGGCAACTGCGGAGCCTGCACCGTCGTCCTGAACGGCTCTGTCGTCAATGCCTGTCTCGTGTTCGCAGTCGAAGCCGCAGGCTCAGACGTCACCACGGTCGAGGGCGTGGCGGCCGAGGGTAATCTTCACCCCGTGCAGCAAGCGTTCATCGAACACGGCGGCTTACAGTGCGGCTTCTGTACTCCGGGCTTCATTATGTCGGCCAAGGCATTATTGGAGCGTAAACCAAACCCGAGCGAACAAGAGATTCGTTTGGCGATTTCCGGCAACCTGTGCCGCTGCACAGGCTATGACAAAATTGTCCGTTCGATTCAGGCCGCGTCACAGGCGCTGTCGCAGCATGCATAAGGAGGGACAGTATGGCTAAATATGATGTGATCGGAACATCTCTGGCGAAGGTCGATGCCCCGGAAAGGGTCACAGGCAAAGCTGCCTACGGTGCAGACCTCGATCTGCCCGGCATGCTGTGGGCCAAATTAGTCCGCAGCCCGCATGCGCACGCGCGCATCAAGAAGATTGATACCAGCAAAGCGAAAGCCCTGACCGGCGTGAAGGCCGTTATCACCGCCAGCGACCTGCCGCACCTGCCAAAAGGCGCGACGGCACCACTGGTAGGCGAAGTCAGCATAGACATGAGCGCCATCAAAGAGATTGTTATGGCCTCAGATAAAGCCCGCTATCACGGTCAAGTCGTGGCTGCTGTGGCTGCTACTGATCCATTTATCGCTGAGGAGGCAGCCGGACTGGTAGAAATCGACTATGAAGTCCTGCCTGTGGTGGAAGACGTGCTGCAGGCCATGCAGGCCGGTACCGCTCTGGTTCACGAGGACCTGCACACAATCGAAGAGGCCACACAAGAAAAATCTGACCAGCCCAGCAATATTTCCACGCATATGGTCTATACCCGAGGGGACGTGGAGGCCGGGTTTAAAGCCGCTGACGCAGTAGTCGAGAAAACGTATACGACCCAGATGGTCCATCAGGGCTATATGGAACCCCAAGCCTGTGCTGCGCGGGTCGAACCGAACGGCAAGGTGACGTTGTGGACCTCGGCTCAGGGGCATTTCACTGTACGGACCCAGCTTGTCACCCTGCTGGGCTTACCGGCGAACCGGCTCAACGTTATCCCCATGGAGGTCGGCGGCGGATTTGGCGGAAAAGCGTTGGCGCTGTTTGAACCCACGGCCATCGTCCTGGCCCAAAAGACCAGCCGACCGGTAAAATTGGTCGTCTCTCGCGAGGAAGTCCTGCGTGCGACGGGTCCAGGTGCTCCTGCGGTCATTACGGTCAAAGCGGGGGCAAAAAAAGACGGCAAGCTCACCGCGATTTCTACGACCATGCGCTATGACGCAGGAGCCTTCCCCGGCTCGCCAGTCGCCCGCGGCCTACTCGTGGGCTTAGCTCCGTACAAGCTGGACAATATGCGAGCCGAAGGGTATGACGTCCTGACCAACAAACCTCGGGTCCAGGCGTACCGGGCTCCTGGTGGAACGCCGGCGGCCTTTGCGGTTGAATCCCTGATGGATGCGCTGGCCGAGGAGATCGGTGTGGATCCACTCGAGTTTCGCCAGAAAAATGCAGCTGAAGAAGGCGATACGCTGCCACTCGGCATGCCGCTCAACCGCATCGGTTTGACCGAGATGTTGAGCCAGATCCAAAAGCATCCGTGTTGGACAACCCCGCTGGAAGGCGCCAATCGTGGTCGTGGGTTAGCCTTGGGTTACTGGATCGGGGGTTCATTTACCTCGAGTGCCGAGGTCAAAATCAATCCAGATGCTACGGCTTCTATCTTTGTTGGCACGGTTGATCTGACCGGGACTCGGACCACTATTTTACAGATGGTGGCGGACGAACTGCAGCTTGATCCCAAAGAGATCACCATCACCGTGGGCGATACCGACACTGCACCCTTTGCCGATCTGAGTGGCGGCAGTCGGATTACTTACACCATGAGCGCTGCAGCCCATCAGGCCAGCCAGGACGTTTTATCCCAGCTGCGCGAACGCGCCGCTGAAAAGCTCAAGGTCTCGGGAGACGACGTTGAATATAAACAAAAGCGTTTCTGGGCGAAAAACGACCCGCAGAACGAAGTCAGCCTGGGAGACCTAGCGCGCGAGAGTGTAGCCTGGGGCAGCGGGCCGATCGTAGGTAAGGGCAGCACAACCCGCATGCAGCCGGCCCACTCCTATGCCGCACATGTGGCGGATGTTGAGATCGACCCAGACACGGGCAAGGCGACAATTCTACGCTACACCTGCTTCCAAGATGTCGGCAAAGCAATCAATCCACAGCAGGTTGAAGGCCAGATCCAGGGCGGAGCGGTGCAGGGCATCGGCTGGGCGCTGAATGAAGAATATATCTTTGACAATGGTGAGCTAAAAAACGCGAGTCTGCTGGACTATCGCTGTCCGGTTGCCCTCGACCTGCCCATGATTGAGACCGTACTCACCGAAGTCCCAGCCTCAGAAGGTCCGTATGGACTGCGCGGGGTGGGCGAAGTACCCATCGTGCCACCGGGCGCGGCCCTGGCAAACGCGATCTACCGCGCCACAGGCAAACGGCTGTATGAATTGCCCATGAATCCCGAGCGCGTCTTCTGGGCCATACACGGGAACGGCGCCACTGGGACAAATGGATCAGGCAGGTCGTAGAGACCCAAGTTGTCTCCTTGTAGGGGCGATCCTGTGTGATCGCCCTTTTCTTTTCTTCGTCTAAAGAAGAACTCATTGACATTAAGGAGATTGCCGTTCATGGGGTTTGCCGGAACACCGTGCGGCAGTCAGTGGAGGCGGCTAACGCTGAATTGTCGGAGGGAGAAAGCAAGTGAACGGCAAACCGCTCTAGGAGTACCAACGAACACTACTCGGCACCGACGGTCTCCCCCGTGAAGACAATATGGCCCGCTTCTTCTTGAGCCTTGATACGCTCTTCTAGGTCGTCCGATAAAACGATTTTGCGCTCCCCAGGGAACTTGTCCCGATACAGGTGCGGACGGAGAAAGAATTCCTCGGGCAACCTGATCCCGGACTGCGTCTTGAGCGGAGCGGGGAACCAAGTTCGACGCATAAAATCCGGATTAAAGAACACGTCCTTGTCCTCTTGAGACCAGTCCCGAAGCTGCATGCCGTCATGCACCCCATAAGAGTAAAAGTCTTGCTGGGGATCCCACCACAGCGTAATGAGATTGTGATACCCGCGCTCCTTCAGGCGTGGATTTAGGAGTTTCCCCATACGTTCTTCAAGTAAGACGAGTTCGCCCTCCTTGCCATACAGCTCCGTCCGAAGCGGAAAGAAATAGTGCTGATCTACCCAAAAGAGTAGACGGGGCGCGTAATAATCCGGAATCCAGTCGTCCTTGGCCGTGGCTTCTATGAGGTAGCAGGCTACGCCACCATCTTCCCTGTAGTGCGGGTACTCATCGCCCATAAGTTTCAGCTCGCTTGCAGGCACATCGCGAAAAGACCCGTCGTCGTTGCGGAGGGTAATAGACTGGCGCGTTTTCGGAAAGCGAGCGGTTTCATACAACACGTCCGTACCAATGATGCGCCACGAAAACTCCCAGGCATCACGACCGAGAAAATCGTCATAGGCCATAGGCTGGTTAGGGAATTTATCCTGGCGGCGTGGCTGGGGAAAACGTCGCACCCGGCGGAGCGCCGGCGAGTAGCCGAAAAGGTCTGCCTTTTTTGTGGTCTGTTGATCGGTGCGGGAAGTGATGAACAGTAACTGGTTGCCGCGATTCTCCGGGGGCGCGACATCTTGGGCTAACCAGCGCGAATAGACCTCACCAGGTTTTGCCGTCAATTGGCCCACCAGCCCTTCCGGGTCTCTATGCTGGATAAGCGTGATGATCTGATTGATGTAGAGATAACCGGTCGGCGTAAGTGTTCCGGAGTCTTCTATTTGTACGCAGTTCCAGCGCGGCATGTGCGGGAACTCCATGATCCGATAGCCCATCTCCTCCGCCGTATAGGGCGCTTCAAACGGATACGATTCAGCCGGCAGATAAGAGATGTTTGCATCCCGGGGCGCGTCCGTCGCAAAGTCCATACGCGCCCGTTCTTCTTCTGAGAGTTCGTCTATTGTACGCCAGGTCCGCTCAGTACGATTGTCATTATGTTCGGACGTAGCCGCCAATGCAGCAAAGGTGCATATGAGCAGGCCCGTTACAATGATTCCAAAGCTCTGCAATTTTTTTCCGACCAGCATGCTCGTCCTCCAGAGATACACAAGGAGCTAGAGTGTCCTTGTACACGACAGGCAAGTGTAAGACTAGTTTTTCTTTTTTTTCGTCTTCCCAAGTTCGGGTTGGGAAACCCTAGTAGGGCGGATCAGTAGGACCGATCTGCTTGAGCTGAAAACACACTTATGGATCAGAACGTCTGGTGGGTCAAGAAAATCGTTGCGTCTTGTGGGGCGAAAAAGACTAAACGGACTTGGAAGACTTGGCTGAGAGACGCGCCAGTCGCCAAAAAGTCGGTAATTGATTGTGAGGCAACCGCAGCGGCCTCTTCGCGTGGATAACCGTAGACTCCAGTTGAAATCGCAGGAAAGGCAATAGTGCTGAGGTTATGTTGAATTGCGAGCGAGAGCGAGTTTCGGTAACACGCCGATAGGAGGTCGGCAGCTTGCTCTCCTGCTGCACTGAAAATGGGCCCCACTGTGTGAATCACGTGCCGAGCCAGCATATGGCCCGCCGTCGTTATGACCGCCTCGCCTGTGGGCAGGCCATCGAGATAGCGCGTACGCCGCAGCTCTTGACATTCAGCCAAAATTTCCGGCCCGCCCGCTCGATGAATCGCCCCGTCCACACCACGGCCACCCAGCAAAGTTGAATTGGCCGCGTTGACTAGCGCATCAACCTGCTGCTGGGTGATGTCACCGACGAGGACAGACACACGACCGTTGAGGAAGACATGTTCAGCCATATAATTCCTTAACCTAGATGAGGTCCACTTAGAGAGTATCCGAATAACCATGAATGTTTGGTTCTATCACTCTGAGCGAAGCGAAGAATCTCTGTGTTTGCCGTGGAGGTGACATGTTTCGCTACGCTCAACATGTCACCTAGAAACCGTTATTCGGATAGGCTCTTAAAGCCACGAACAAAACTCGGTCTTATTCTATAGGCCTGGAGACCTGCTTGCGCAGGTATGACACAACACAGACTGTCATTCCCGTGAAAACGGGAATCCAGGCGGGAGAGGCCGGGACGATCGGAGTTTCAAACGTCGGTCCTCTTAATCTTCCTGAACAGACAGCGCGCCAGACGGACACTTGGCGACCACAGCCCGGATGTCGTCCTCCGTGCCGGTGCTCGTATCGATGACAAACTTTCCGCATTCAACTTTGAAAACCTGGGGCAAGCTTTTCACACAATTCGCAGAGTGGGTGCAGACGTTCTCGTCCCAATTGACCTCCATGATTATACCTCCTGTGTTGTTAGTGCCCGTAGCGTAGCGCCTTCGTTATGGTGACTGCAAGCCTTCTTATTCATTCACTTCACGACAAACTCGATCTCCGGCACTTCAGCGATAGTCTCACCGCTATAAATCCGAGCCCGGAGCCGATGGAACCCACGTTGGACTGCGCACGCATAGGACCCGCCGGTCGTCTTCTGTGTCCCAGCATCTGATCCCACGAAAAACAAACCCAGGAAGCGCGTGAAACTCCACGACTGTTCTGGAATCGATACTCCTCTCCGGGCCAAGCTCAGATTCTATTCCTAGTTTAGTTCACAACCGCATTCCAGTATCGAGCGGTAGCTCTGATTGTGGGCTCACCAGTCATACCCGCCGGGCATTTTGGCCGCTCATATCAGTCACATCGTCATTACACTTCCGACTTTTCCGGTCCTCATCATCACAAAAGTCCAGCCAATAGTTTTTACCAGGAACACGAAAAAAGCGCGGCAATTTCTGATCTTCGGGATCGGCTTGCACCGTAAGGGAATAACGTTGCGTTGTTCTGTTCTCAGCCGGGTCAGTCATATTTTGATCTGGGGTCAAAAACACATGTTAGGCAACCGACTCTTGACTGACTGGCAGGTTGAAAACGAGCCGAATAACCGGCCATCCGGGCGCTTGCTAGGTCCGAAAATAGGCCGAGCGAACGCGGGCGCGGTCGTCTGTGAAGTAGCGTTCATACGCATCGGTAAGGGTTTTGCCGTCCGTCGTCTTCAATACAACTTGGTCAGTTTGACCGGGTTGAATCGCGAGATGATATTGCTGGGACGGCCGCAAAGCGGCCGCGTCTTTAAGCTGACACGCGGGTGCACTTGTATGCAGCCAGCACCATTGGCACGTCAAGACAGAAGTTATACGAATCGGAATTTCCTCAGCCGAGCGGGCCATACGTCCCACGGGCACTACCAGCTGATCAAACCGGTTAACGATTTGCTTACCGGGCGGGACATCCACGCCACAGGGCGTCACACGGGTGATACGCAGGGGTTGATCCTGCGCTGCGAGCAGTCTGGCCGGAGCCAGCAGCAGGACCCAGACCAGTCCAGTCCATTTTTTGCTGCTGCTTATATTCCCTTCCGGCTGGGAAAACGTTTTTCAGACAGTGCACGCTGTCTCCTCTCTCTTCTTGCTGCTTGCTTTTCTGGAATTCTGTGCCTGAATCTGTTAGGTGACACAGAGAAGGGGAAACGCTTATGAAGCAGTTACGCGTGATTACCGACAAATGCACAAGCTGCGTCCAATGCGAGCTGGCTTGTGCCTTTGTCCAAACCGGGACCTTTCAGCCGTCCCGTTCGGTTATTCGAGTCCATATCTTTGACGAGCAGGCCGTCTACGCACCGTATACTTGTTTTCAGTGCGACGAAGCCTGGTGTCTCACTGCGTGTCCGGTCAACGCAATTGCCATTGACCCAGATAACGGCGCAAAAGTCGTTATGGACGACGTGTGTGTCGGCTGTGCCGTGTGTACGGTTGCCTGTCCCTACGGAACCATGTTCTACAATCCCGATACGCATAAAGCGTTTAAGTGTGACCTCTGCGGCGGTGATCCGGCCTGTGTGAAATCGTGTCCGACAGGTGCGCTGGAATACGTGGATATGAATCAACCCGACTGGCTGGCCAGCTGGGCTGAAAAAGTTGATACAGGATATCAACACATGCAAGACGGCGAAGGAGGGAACTCATGAGCGGCCAAACTAGAAAGACTGGCATGAACGGTTGGATCGGAACAGTTCTGCGCGTAGACCTCACCACCAGTACGATCACCAAAGAGCCTCTCAATGCCGAATGGGCCAAAGACTACGTCGGCGGTCGCGGGCTGGGAGTCAAATACTTGTCTGAAGAGATGGACCCCACAGTCGATCCGCTCAGCCCGGACAATAAAATGATCTTTGCCACCGGCCCACTCACCGGCACTAACGCCTCGTGCGGTTCGCGATATATGGTCGTCACCAAAGGCGCGCTGACCAATGCCATCACCACCTCGAATTCGGGCGGCTTTTGGGGACCGGAGATGAAATTCGCCGGCTACGACATGATCATCGTGGAGGGCAAAGCAGAAAAACCCTTATATCTGTGGATCTATGACGATCAGGTCGAACTCCGTGATGCTACGCATCTGTGGGGCAAAACGGTGTGGCAAACCGAAGAAGAGTTACGTAGCGAATTGGGCGTGCCCGACACTATCATCGCTAGCATTGGTCCGGCGGGAGAAAAACTCGTTCGTTTCGCCTGCATTATGAACGACCTGCATCGTGCCGCCGGCCGATCCGGCGTAGGCGCCGTCATGGGTTCAAAAAATCTTAAAGCCATCGCCCTGCGGGGTACGGGCGGTGTGTCTTTGGCCGACCCACAAACCTATATGGAAGGCCAGTGGGAGATGAAGGCAAAATTACGCGAAGCTCCTGTAACGGCCGAGGGACTGCCCATGTACGGCACGGAAGTCTTGGTCAACGTGATTAACGAACACGGCGCGCTGCCCACACGCAATCATCAAGAAACCGTCTTTGAAGAGGCCGAAAATATCAGTGGCGAGACCTTGACCGAGACGCGCTTGGTTGCCAACAAAGCCTGCTTTTCCTGTACCATAGCCTGCGGCCGGGTCAGCACCTTGCCTGGAGATGCATCCTCGAAATACTCCGTCACAACGAATCCGCAGAACTGGAAAATCGCAGGGGAAGGCCCTGAATATGAAGCCGCTTGGGCCATGGGCGCCGAGTGCGGCATCGGTGACCTGGATGCCCTCATCAAAGCCAACTGGCTGTGCAACGATCTCGGCATGGATTCGATCAGCTTTGGCGCCAGCGTGGCCGCCGCCATGGAACTGTTTGAAAAAGGTGTGATCACCCAAAACGAGACCGAGATTCCGCTTGAGTTTGGCAGTGCGAAGGCCCTGATCGTTATGGCCGAAAAGACCGCCTACCGTCAGGGTTTTGGGGATACAATCGCCGAGGGCTCCAGACGCATGACGGAGACGCTTGGCCGGCCCGAGTTCTTTATGGGTGTACGCAGCCAGGAATTTGCCGCGTATGAAGCCCGCGCCATTCAGGGCATGGGCCTCGGTTATGCGACCTCGAACCGGGGCGCGTGCCATTTGAAGGCGTATACCGTAGCTGCTGAAATCCTGGGTCTGCCGCGTCAGATGGACCCCAGAGCCACAGAAGAGAAAGCTGAGATCACCAAGATCTTCCAAGACGCCACCTCAACCGTGGATGCTCTCGGCCTGTGTCAATTCCTCACCTTTGGGGTGGGTCTTGGGGAAATGCTGCCCCAGTTGTCCGCAGCCACAGGCGTACCCTACACGCTTGAAGAATTGATGTTAATCGGCGAACGTATTTGGAACTTGGAACGGCTATGGAACGAGCGTGCCGGCTTCACGGGCAAGGACGATACATTGCCCAAACGTATTCGGGAAGAGCCTATTCCATCCGGACCGGCAAAAGGCGAGGTCAATCGGCTGGGAGAAATGCTGCCCGAATATTATGAACTGCGCGGCTGGGACAAAAACGGCATCATCACTGCCGAGAAGAAAAAAGAGTTAGGATTGGACTCATAGGCAGAAAGAAGAAGAGCCATGGCACAACACATCATTATCGGCGCCGGACCTGCCGGCGTGGCCGCGGCTGAGACCATCCGCGCCACGGCTGGAGCGGATGCACAGATTACACTGATCTCCAACGAACCAGCCTACTCGCGCATGGTGCTGCCGTACTACTTGGCCAATGAGATTCCAGAGCAGCATGTCTTGACTGGTGATCAGTCGTATTTCGAAAGGCACAGCATCGAATCTGTGTCCGGCCAAGTCGAGAAGGTCGATACCCAAGCACACACGGTGACCCTCGGTGACGGCTCTACCCATTCGTTTGATACGTTGCTGATTGCCACCGGGTCTTCGGCCCAACGTCCGCCTATTTCCGGCATTAATCAAGAAGGCGTGTATACATTCTGGACCTTAGACGACGCCAAGCAGGTCATGGCAAAAGCCCAAGGTACCCCACAAGCCGTGCTCATTGGCGCGGGTTTTATCGGCTTCATTGTATTGAACGCCATGGCGAAGTTGGGCTGGAATCTTTCAGTTGTAGAAACTAAGTCCCAAGTCCTACCGCGCATGCTCGACCCAAAAGGCGCCGAAGCAGTTGAAGGCTGGCTGACCAATCGGGATGTGGCCGTTCACACGGGAGCGCAAGTGCAGAGTATTACGCGCCAAGGCGACAAGCTCGGCCTATCCCTCAGCACAGGCTCAAGCCTGAGTGCGGATATTGTCATTCTCGCCACAGGCATTCAACCTAATCTGGGCTTTCTCGATGGCTCCGGCATTACCGTGGATGGCGGCATTGTCGTAGATGACTGCCTGCAAACCAATATTCCCGGCATCTATGCAGCGGGCGACGTTGCGGCTGGACCAGATCTACTGAATGGCTCATCGGCCGTGCATGCCATTCAGCCAACAGCTGTCGATCATGGCCGTATTGCCGGCGTCAATATGGCGGGCAAAGAAACTCATTATCCAGGCAGCCTGCTACTGAACGTACTCGATGTCATTAATCTGCACTGTGCCAGCTTTGGCCAGTGGCTTGAGGACGGGCAAGAGACCACAATCGTGTCGAACCCTACGCGGCCAATTTATCGCAAATACGTCTGGGACGGCGACCGCATGGTCGGCGCGCTATTCGTTGGGCCGATTGATGATGTGACCATGCTCAACGACGTGGGCATGGTCAAAGGACTGATTCAGACCAAACAGATACTCGGCAACTGGGCTGATTATATCAAGAAAAATCCGACGGACATTCGCCGGGCCTATGTGGCGACGGGCATCGCCCAGAAACTCATCAGCCAGACGCTGTTGGGCGTACCCGCAAAAGATCGCGCCTATCGGCTGAATGGCAGAACCCCACAAGCATGGCAAAAGGGATCGTACGCTCCGCTCATCGGCTCGCGTCCTGATAAACTTGACGAACTCCCTCGGACCCCGACTCCGGGCATTGGAAAGGCTGACTAAGCGCCTATCCGAATAAACAGGGTCGCCCGGCTCTGTCATGTTGAGCGAAGTGAAGAATCTCTACCCTTGTCGCGAAGTTGAGATGTTTCTCTACGCTCAGCATGACACCGTGAAACCGTTATTCGGATCGACTCTACGGGCAACCAATCTATGCAGATCAATCTCAAGCTCTTTGCCACACTGCGCAAAAAATTGCCGCCGGGTTCGTCCAGGGGCAAGGCGACACTGGACTTGGCGGATAATGTGACCATCAACGATCTGATCCAACATTTGGATATACCTCTTGAGCTGGCTCAAATGGTGCTGGTCAACGGAGTGCAGACGCGCGAGTTTGGGAGGGCGCTGGTTGATGGAGATCAAGTCAGTATCTTCCCGCCGGTTGCGGGCGGATGAAATTACGCCTCACCCATTCCACGGCGCCCCATTAGCTGTAGGTATACCCGCGATCCGTCATGAAGATTCCTAAGGACACACTCAGCCCGATCGATTGCGAATGCCTAACAATTATTGATTACACAGCAGGCGAGCAGACTCGCACTTCCATAGCGGAAATCACTGTAGCCCCAAGCGTCAAACAGAGAAGGGCGTGGTCGAGGCGGTCGGAAAAATACTACAATGTGGTCTCTGGCCGCGTGCAGTTTCCGATTGAAGCCGAAGTCTTTGATCTCGCTGCCGGGGACACCTGTATTATTGTGCAAGGCCAACGGTTTGCCTATCATAATATGGGTGACCAGTCCGCCAGGCTCGTCCTCGTGCATACGCCAAGCATCGATTGAGAGGCAGAGGTGTTTGACGAATCGGAAGCGTCCTACCTCATTGAGTAATTCTCGCCCCCGGGTGTTCACGTAGGAAAGTAGGCAGTCCGGAGTGCTGCCCATGGAGTTGTCCTCCCCCATTTCTTGCTCTCATCTGCCCGGATCCAGCAGGAGAGTCTAGCGGGTGAAATTCTCGGAAATCTTGACAGGGGCCAGAGCCTGTCGAAGGGGGAACAATGACGACACAAGGCCGAGTTTTAAGGTCGACACACCACTAGTCTGCAAACATGACCGCCCCGCCCTAGTCCCTAAACTCCGGCATCAACTCAGCAAACATCTCAACCTGCCCCTTCACCTCGCCAAGCGGTAGCAAGCCTTGGTCACAGAACACCAAGAAGTATTCAGGATTGAGCTTTTCCTTAACAGCGGCCAGTTGAAGCCGGACTTCATCCGGGGTTCCGACAAACGCAATACCAGAATCAATGACTGGTTCCACGGTCGTCGGAATATTGGGGTAGAAATGGGAGTGGTAGAGGCCGAGAAGATACATAATCCCCCGCCGCGCCACTTCCATGGCCGCTTCTTTTGTCTTGCCTAATGCCACGACACGGGCGAGCCCGACGCTTTCTCCCAGTTCGAGCGAACGACCAGCTTTGAGCGCCTCCTGCCAGTAGAATTCTGCCCCCTTGATTGCCACGTCTGGAAACGGCAAGAAGATCATCGGCACAACGCCTTCCCGCGCGTTCCAAGCAATTGTCTCTTGGGTCGAAGTCATCGCTTGCAGGAGCAAAGGGTGCGGTTTTTGGAATGGCTTCGGCACGGGAGAGATCTTGCGCAACCAGCCATCCGCATCGATTTCACCCGGTGCCCCATAGCGGCGCGCAGCCTCAGCTGCCGGCCATTTGATGCCTTCAGGTGGGCTAGGCACTCTGTAGTACTTCCCGTCAAAGGAAAACGGCTCATCTTTCCAACACAGCTTCATGATGTGAAAGAGTTCTTGAGACACTTCCCGATTGTGTAGCTCTGCATCTTTCCCTATTACGGAAGGCTCGACATGATAGCGCTGTCCGAGGGTATTTACCCAGTGAGGGAACACCCCTCTGGCAAATCCGGCTACTGTCCGGCCCTTGGTGATTTGGTCTGCCCAGGCAATATCTTCGGCAAGACGAATGGGGTCCCAGGTCGGGAGTACGTATCCGAGCGGTCCGATCTTGATCCGCTTCGTGTGGGACGCAAGATTGAGCAGATGCGGAGTCGGATTCGCCCCAGCGATCAATCCATCCGAGAAAAAATGGTGCTCGGAATACGTCATAATATCGAAGCCGCTGTCTTCAGCGAGCTGGGCCAGTTCGATCATTTCATTCAACATGAGCTGGACTTTGTCTGTTCGATGGAAAATAGGCCGGAGCTCCTCCCGTTCGTTTGGTGAAGCCGGGATGACGGGACCGATATGCAGGATAAATTTCATTGGCTGCCTTCTTTATGTTGGAACATGTCTCCCCCCGGGATGCTCGCGCTCGCCTTGCAGGTCTACGTGGTTCACTGAAGGTTTTGAGACGGCGGATTTGCGGGCTGCGAAGGGATTGCTGGAAGAGTTATTCTGAAGCGCGTCAAACCAAGACAACCGCCTCTATAGAATTCTCGGATCTGCAAATCAGTTGAGTGTGAGCACCCGATCTCCTACTACCACCTCGACCCATTCTGTATGCCTCCATAACATTCACGCCCCAGGGACTTTCGAAAAGTCCGGCTTACGATTCCCTAGAAAGGCGGCAATTGCCTCACGGTTGGCCGGCGCGCCAACCAGGTCCTTATACGCCTCAATCTCACGCGCATGAGACTCTTTCGCCAACGCAAGCCGTCCACCCGCCAGCATGAGTTCTTTGGTTGCGATAAGAGATGAAATGGGGTTGGCGGCGATCTCTTGTGCCGTGGCCATGGCCTGATCCATCAACCCTTCAGGAGGACATACTTTCCAGACGTAGCCAGCGTGATGTACTTCCTCTGCTGACATCCATTTGCCGGACAGCAAGGTGTAGGCTGCATTCTGCCAGCCCATACCCATGGGAAAAAGACCACTACTGCCCGCTTCCGGGGCAAGGCCGAGTTGCGGAAACGGCGTACGCAACTTGGCCATACTCGATATCAGGACTAGGTCACAGTGAGACAGCATGGTCATACCGATCCCCACACCCACACCGTTGACTGCGGCGATGAGGGGCTTCTTGAAGGACGTCAGCTGAGCAAGAAAGCTCGGAAACTGATACCCCTCACTGCCACTGTCAATCATCCGCTGCATCTCGGATAAGTCTTGGCCGGCAGAAAACGCGCGCCCTTCGCCTGTCAAAACCGCAACGGCGATGCCAGAGTCCTGCTCGGTTCGTTTCAGCGCATCCCGCACCGCGGCATACTGTTCATTATTGAACGCATTCAATTGCTCGGGACGATTCAGCGTCAGTTTTCGGACTCGGCCATGATCTTCAACTTTCAAGGACATGGTTTCTCCTTCACGCCTTCACCCATTTCATTTCGGAATAATTGACAACACCACGTGCGAAGGATGCGCTTCGTCATGAAAGACGTGCTGTAGGGCAGGCTCCAGGATACAGGCCTCACCACTAGCCTCACCCGTTTGCGCATTGCGGTCAAAACGCGGAAAATTTGAGCTGGCGATGTCGAGACGAATACGGTGACCGGCTTTGAAGACATTGCTGGTCGCCCACAGGTCTATCGTAAACTCGTAAACCTCATCCGGTTTGAGCAGCGTTGCTTGCACTTTCGATGTACGATAGCGACCACGAATAATACCGTCAGTCAGATTCTGTGCGTACCCTTCCGGGTGAACATCCACCAGCTTAGCCGTGAAGTCGGCATCCACTGCGCTGGTGGCCGCGTACAGCGTAACCGTGATCGGGCCAGTCACCTCCGTGTCCTGTTCCAATACCTGAGTGGTGTATGCCAGGACGTCATCCCGTTCTTCTACAGATCGTTGATCGAATGCGCCGCCGGGTACGGTTGCAGGCCAGCAGCATAACCCTCCGCCCTTGGTCGGAACGGGGTTACGCGGGTCAGACACATACACATCGGCGGGCTCGCTACGCGGGACCTCGGGACTCAGTATTCCATCACCACGCAGGCTGTTCGCTTTCCCATCACTGTGCAAGTAGTATTTCGTGTACTGGGTCCGAGCCAGCGGCCATTCGTTTTCATTCCGCCACACATTCTCACCCATCACGAAAATACGGACTGGCGGCTCTTCTAACAGGCCGTTCTGTTTTCCCTTGAGCCAGTAATCGAACCAGTTAAGGTGCAGACCATCCAGGTCAGCAGCCAGTTGCGTACTCGATAGCCCGAAATTCGCCTCGCCCACGATATTATTGAGTGGCAGTGTATGGTGCCACGGACCTATGACGAGTTTCTGACCGCTTCGTGCCTCTGGGGTGGCCGCTCGTTCTTGCATACCGACATAATTTCGAATCGTACCGCCCAAAAAAATGTCGTACCAGCCACCGACATTACACGCCGGAATGGGAATCGAGTCATGTCGGTTTTCGATATTGAGCTGTGCCCAGTAGTCGTCATCGTCCGGATGCGCAACCCAGTCATAGAAGTACGACGCAGACTTATTGAAGAAAGGAAAATCTTTGAGCGGGAGATGCCGAAAGACATCGCACATATCGTCAATCCCGGTCAGCAGTTGTCCCACGTCGTCTCGTAGCTCCGGATTCTCTCCGGCAAGGCGCATGGCCGTATCCGGCGCTAGACCGGTCATAGTCCAGCTTGCATTAAAACCAAGCGCAAAAGCTCCGCCCTGATACGTCCACCCTTCGTGATAATCAGACGCCGTAATCAGTGGGAAAATAGCCTTGAGATGTGGGGGTTTGCTTATGGCGGCCAACCACTGTGTAGCGCCAACATAAGACGCGCCGTACATACCGACATTGCCATCCGACCACGGCTGCACCGCACACCACTCCACCGTGTCATATCCATCGGCAATGTCATCTCGAAAGGCGTAAAACTCTCCGTCCGAGGCGTATCGTCCGCGAGAGTCCTGGATCACGACAACGTATCCCTCGCTAGCGGTACGCATGACATCAAGCATGAGCATGGAGATCAGTGTTAGGCTCTTATTATACGGAGTCCGCTGCAGGATGACCGGATACGTGCCTGACGCCGCAGGACGGAACACGTCAGCCCGCAGTACAACACCGTCCCGCATGGGAACGGCTACGTCTTTTTCAACAACGAGGGTTGGTTCGCCCATAGGGGTCTCCTTTTCTCTGTACGGAAAGTCGACATACAAGAGGGGCGAAACGTTCTACTGATGCAAACGATCAGCCCATGACTCAAAACCCGAGAATGCTTCGCCCCTAGATTAATTTCCTGACACCGAATCCACCTGCCCAAATATCTCTCGCAGCCGCTGCCTATCTTCTTGCACCAAAGGCTCCTTCAGAAGAGAAGCAACGTTCTCCTTGAGATGATCTACGTTGCCGGTTCCGATCAAGACCGTATCGATACCTGGTTCATGCCGACAGTACCGATAGGCGGCTTCGGGAATCGTCTCGGTTTTTGCGTTGTCATTTAGAAAGCCAAGGAGGTCTTTCCTATCACACAGCACCGGATCGATCTGTTTATTGTCTTTCAACTCGGTTAAGAGCTTTTGAAGGTGATCCGGCCGACTGAGCGCATTGCGCACCGCAAACATATCCATGATGCCGATATTTTTTGCTTGGGTTTTTGGAAATACGCGCTGTCGAGCTGATTGATTGAGCAGATTGAACCCCACCATCATCACATCCCAGCAGTCGTCCTTGAGAGCCTGTTTGAGCATGGCGTGTTGCGGATCGGGAATAAACGCCTCGGTCACACCAATGAAACGAATCTTCCCCTCCTCGCGCAGCTTCAATAGCACCGGCACAAGCGTGTCGCGTGCATACTGATATTGCTTTGGCCGCACGCCATGGAGATAGAAGACTTCCACATAGTCTGTCTGTAACCGCTTGAGGCTTTGTTCGACTCCACGCTGGAGTGCACCACCTGGATTCCTGCTATCAGGCGAGGGACACAGGGTTTTTGTTGAGATGACGATCTGATCGCGCCGAATGCCTTGAATGGCCTTGCCCACGATCTTTTCGGTCTTGTATGCCTCGGCCGTATCAATGAGATTAATACCAAGATCTAACGCCTGGTGGACGACTCCAATAGATTGTTGCTCAGTTTTGCCAGTCCTCTGCCCCAGCCGGCTGTGACCGCCACAACCAAGGCCGGCCACGCTGACTTTGAGACCAGTCCGTCCTAAGGTGCTGTACTGCATACAGGCCCAGAGCATACGCGCCGGTCCTGCCGCCTGCAACACTTCCGATTAACATCGCCACCGCCTTGCTTTTCAGACGACCCAGCGCTATGGGCAAAGGGAGACGCATCGCAAATTCGTTAAAGGAGGCAGCAGGCTTATGGCGAGCAAAGATTTTGAAGTGAAACAAATCCTCAAGGCGTATCGGCAGGGGCTGATCTCAGACGCACTATTTGCAGAACAGATGCAAGAACTTGGGGGAAATGGAGCGGCCGGCGGGCTCGATGTTGCCAATGTCTTTGAGCATCGAGGTAGCCAGGTAGCAAAGTTGCAAGAAACTCCTATGAGCCAGACGGTCGCATTCACACTGCCGGCAGGCTATAGCAACGACACGGAGAACACCCACAAGGGCGATCAGATTATTTATGCCATCGAAGGCTGCGTAACAGCCAAAGTGTCCGGCAAAGAGCAGGATCTCAAAGTAGGCGACGTACTCATGATTCCGGCTGGCGCGCCGCACTCACTGCGTACGGGCAACGAGTCGTTCTTTGGCTTTACCATTCTTGCCCCACCAGAACTGTAACAACCCGTACTAGGGCGAGGTCCCCTCGCCCTGTCGCTGCCTCCCTACCCTAAGGCTTGGATCACTTGACCGGACGTACACACCGTCGTCAGCCCACCCAGTGCTGCGCCTAAGATTACCCCATGGGCCTCTTCGGTCGTAGCAGCACAGCAGTCTTCGGGAATGAAGATGTGATAGCCACGGTCAGTCCCATCTCGCGCAGTGCCTTCGACAACGCCATCGGTGGCAATTCCGGTGAGGACCAAGTGGGTGCGGCCTTGAGAATTGAGAATGGCTTCCAAAGGACTGGCGTAAAAAGAACTCACTCGGGTTTTAGTAAGAACGATGTCTTCTGGCTGAGGAGTAAGATCGACATGGATCGCAGCTCCCCATGTCCCATCCTGCAATGCTCCCATTTTCTTAATCCCTTGAAAGACTTTTACATGCCCTAGGAGGTCAGAGTAATCTGGCCGGTAGGCATGCCGAACATGGATAATGGGTACGCTGGCCGCCCTGCCCGCTGTAGCCAAGGCGCTAATATTTCCCAGGATGTTCTTTTCTTTAATCAGCTTGGGCATCGCCCCGCCGGTGAGGTGCCCACCGAATTTGCCGTCTTTATGAACAATATCGTTTTGGCAGTCCATCACCAGAATCGCGGTTTTATCTTTCGGTAAGGTCAGATTGCTCATTGATCGTCCTCCTATGTTGCAAAATGGCACGTATAGAGAGACACGTACTCTAAGCCAGCTTCGGCTGTGCTGTCAAATTGAAGCACGGCAAAAATATCGCCCTTGTATTGACGACGTTGTGACAGATAAGAAAAACAAAAAGGAGGGTATCATAATGGAAAATCTGCAAATCTTTCATGTCAATGTGAACTGCTCCAATCTGGATCGGTCGCTGGAGTTTTACAAAGCGATCGGGTTCAAGGAGTTGCTGGATTTCAACAAAAAGACGAATGCACTAGCAACCAAAAAAGTTGACGAGAAGAACGCGCCGGTTGAGCCGGGGTTAGGCCCAGCCCTGAATCTGCCCGAAGAGAGTCGTGGGCGGGCGCGGTTGCTCGTCTTGGGCGATGACCCACGCGCAACGCGGCTCGACTTGATTGAGTGGATCGAGCCCAAAGCCGAAGGCAACCCCTATCCCCACCTCGCCCACCTCGGTATTGCCCGCATTTGCTTCAAAGTAAAAAATGCCTGGCAGGCGTATGAAGAATTGAAGGCTCGCGGAGTCGAGCCGTTCACCGAACCACACGAAACCGGCTTGGGCGGCACAAGGCAAACGTTTTTCTGCTGCTACGATCCCGACGGCACCGTCTTGGAGTTTATGGAGTTTAAAAAAGTGTAAAGGGTTGCCTATATGCAGGAGCACGGCATCAAACGCGTTTACTGCTTGCTCTCACTCGGCCCTTTTATAACTAATTATGTCTGAACCGACCTAGCGGATCACTCGGTATATGACTTCAGATTGACAGACCGAGTCTTCGCCTATCTAATCGCGGCTGATGAAAGACGCAGATCCTTTGGACGACGTCGATAGGGATGGTGAGCGAGCAGACCGCGGACAACGTTTCTTTTACGGCTGGCTGATTGTCGGCGTCCTGTTTTTTATCTCCATCATCGACGGCGGGTTTACCTATACCTTCTCGACTTTTCTCAAACCCCTCACCCAGGAGTTTGGGTGGTCACGGGCCGAGACAGCTACGGCCTTCTCCCTATACCTCCTCGTTGCCGGCTTGGTCCTGCCCTTTTGGGGTTGGCTCATTGATCATGTTGGTGCCCGCTGGGTCTTTCTACTGAGCGCTCTCATTGACGGCGTAGCCTTACTGTTGCTCAGCACAGTGCAAAGCCTGACCAGCTTCTATTCTTTATACCTGCTCTTAGGCGTGGGACTGGCGGGGGTTGGGCCGATGCCCGTGGGTAAGGTCGTTACTCAATGGTTTGTGGCCAAGCGAGGCCGCGCTATGGGCATCGCCCTGGTCGGCGCCAGCGGTGGCGGGTTAGTACTCGTGCCGCTCTGCGGCTTTTTGATCGCTGAATTTAGTTGGCGGGTAGGATACCAGGTTCTGGCCGCCTTATCGCTGGGCGGGATGTTACCCCTGGTGTGGTTCTTCGTCGTCAACACTCCAGCGGAAAAAGGTCTAAATCCCTTGGGGCAGGACAGCCCGACAGACAGCCGCACGCCGATGGCGACAGAGTCAGAGCAAAAACCGGATGCGCGGGACTGGACACTCGGGCAAGCGCTATCCACATCGACCTTTTGGCTATTGGGGGTCGCATTCGGTCTGGGACTGATGGCGGCTGGGGCCGTGCACGCCCACCAGGTCGCATTTTTGCAGGATGCCGGCTACACCCTCGAGTACGCTTCAACGATTACTGGAATCTCCTTAGGCATGAGTATGGCTGGGCGGTTTGTGGCAGGCTGGGTCAGCGAACACGTCCGCCAGCCGCACTCTATCCTGGCTGGGTGTCTCTGCCTGCAGGCAGTCGGTATCGGCGTTTTACCCTATCTGGATAGTCTGGGGTTTTGGGCGCTGGCGCTGTTCGTGCCGCTCTTTGGACTGGGGTACGGAGGCATGATCGTGATGTGGCCTTTGACGGTCGGACATAACTTCGGTCCACAGTCCTTTGGCGCGATTGCCGGTGTACTGGGTACGTTGGGACTGAGTATCGGCGGAGCGCTCGGGCCCATCATTGCCGGCGCGATTTACGATAACACTGGTAGTTATGACTGGGCGTTTGTGTCTTGCGTTGGCGCGTTTTTCGTGGGCGCAGGTGCCGCTACGATGACTCCAGCGCCCCGGATCGCCTAGGCCGCATCTCATTCAACTGCAGCCAACACATCCGGTCTTAGCCAGAGGCCAACGGACCCCGCAGCAGCTGACCAGGCAACGCACCGGTGTGTTCATTGTTACGCAACACAACCGCACCGTTGACGACTGAGGCGAGAAAGCCATCAGCCTTTTGCTTCAGCCGCCGGGCGCTGGCGGGTAAATCATACGTGAGTTCCGGCAACTGCGGTGCAACTGTCTCGGGATCGAATATCACTACGTCCGCGTTCCAGCCTTCGCGCAACAAGCCTCGGCCAGTTAATCCCCAGTGGGAGGCTGGCACAAAGCTAAGCTGCCGCACAGCGTCTTCCAGGGTCAGTGCCTGCTTTTCTCGTACCCAATGGCTCAACACATGCGTCTGCAGAGACGAGTCCATGATCTGCGACACATGCGCACCCGAGTCTGAAAAGGTCACGACAGATCGCGGATGTTGCATCATTTCCAGGACGTGGTCTTGATTCTGGTTGACTAGAGGTTGCAGGAAGAATTGTTTGAGGTTCTTCTCCAGCGCGAGATCAATAAACACGTCGACCGGATCTTGATTACGCTCATCGGCAATTTCGGCAATCGAGCGGTGTGGTGGTACGGCGGAGTCCATGACGAACAGCCATTTGAAATTCGCAGCGCGGGGCTCCGTGCCAACTCCGCTGTTCGGATTGCGCGGCTTATGATGAGAGGCCTCAACCAGCTTCCTCCGTGTTTCTGGATGACGCAGGGCGGCCGCCTGTTCTGCTAATGGCAATTTTCTGATGTCGCGCCATACGGGCAATTTATCGAACGGCGTAGCAGTCTCGAATGACAGTACGACGTTCAGCGGACGACTATGGACCTGAACGAACATCCGCCCGCCGGCTGCGGCTGTGTCATCAGCCAAGGCAAAGAACGGCTGCCACATATTTGGCGCCTGACGGCTACTGAACATGCCAAATGTGACGGGCACGCCAGTATCGACTGCTAGCGCCTTCAGCCGACCGAGATATTCGTCAATTCGTTCGGGGTCGAATCGGGCATCTTCGTTGGCAATTTCAAATACGCCAGCGTTTAATTCTCCCATAACGCCGACCAATTGCCGAACTTCGTCCCAGGTCGCTAGCCGACTGGCCACCGGTTTTCCATCTGGAGTCTGATGGTTATGCGTGCGTGAGGTGGTAAAGCCGATCGCACCAGCCTGAATGGCGTCGTACACTTCGCGCTTCATCGCCTCCAGATCTTCAGCACTCGCCTCTTGGGTAAATGCCCGCTCACCCATGACATACGTACGCAGCGCAGAATGGCCGATATAGGCAGCGTAATTGATACCCTTCGGCAGCGCATCGACAGCGTCTAAATATTCCGGGTATGTCGTCCACGTCCACGGAATACCCGCTTCCATTGCTTCAGGCGCGATGTCTTCTGCCCGCTCAAGATTACGCATCACCATGAGTTTGTCTTTCGCAGCACAAGGCGCAAGAGAAAAGCCGCAGTTGCCCATCACGACACTGGTGATGCCGTGCCAGCAGGAACACGTTCCGAGCGGATCCCAGAACACCTGGGCATCCATATGGGTATGGGCATCCACAAATCCCGGCGCGACAACATGGCCCTCGGCGTCAATGACCCCTTCAGCGCTGTCGCGGATTCTCCCAATCGCGGCGATTTTACCCTGGACGATACCCACGTCAGCCTGGAAGCGGGACAGTCCAGAACCATCAACAACGGTGCCGTTTTTGATAATCAAATCGTATTGCATCCTTTTTCTATAAACCAAGCGTAAGACGAAAGGCAAGCTGTCACGGGTGACACGAGACTTGCACCTGTCCCACTCCCTTCTATAGAACATCTCCAAAGGAGGAATGCCTATGAAACTCTCACAAGCACGGATTGCGCCGCTGACACAAGACGAGTGGACCGTCGAACAACGCGAGACGCTGGAATCCCGTTATCGTGAAGGCCAGGTTTACAATGTGATGGGTACGCTGGCCCGACATTGGGAAGCCTCGAAGAAATTTCAAGTCTGGGCGTACCACATCATGGGAGACACCTCGACTTTAGTGCCACGAGAGCGAGAGCTATTAATATTGCGGATCGGCTGGTTATGTCAGGCTGAATATGAATGGGGTCAGCACGTTGTTTTCGGCAAAGGAGCCGGTCTGACCGACGAAGAGATCTCGCGGATTAAAGAGGGCCCGGACGCTGATGGCTGGGACCCGTTCGACGCCGCTCTCTTACGCGCAGCTGATGAGTTGCACGCTGATGCGCTTATTAGCGATGCCACCTGGGCAGCCCTGGGCGAGCGGTATAATACCCAGCAGCTCATGGATGTGGTCTTCACCGTCGGTCAGTACAATATGGTGTCCATGGCCCTCAACACCTTTGGCGTGCAATTAGACAAGGGCGTCAAAGGCTTCTAGAAAGAACCCCCTCCCTGGCGGGGTACCGCGTAGCGGTGGCGTGGGTTCCTCGCATCGCCACTTTATCTGCTGTCCTCAAAGTTTCGGAGCAAACAATGCACTCACTCAAAGATCAAGCCTGTATCACCGGCGTTGGCGAAACGGCATTTACACGCGGTACGGATAAAACAGAATTTGCGCTTATGCTGGAAGCCTCTGTGAACGCCATTGCCGACGCAGGCCTCAGCCCGCACGACATCGACGGAGTCATTCCGCCGCCCGTGCCCTCTGCCACGTCTGAGCATTTTGCGGCCAATTTGGGTATTGAAGACCTGCGCTACGCCACCACGGTTCATATGGGCGGCGCGAGTCCGGTCACCGCACTGCAAAGCGCAGCCTTAGCCGTTGCCTGCGGAGTAGCAAACCACGTCTTGATTCCCTTTGGCTGGAAAGGCTATTCGGGCGCGCGAGTGCGGAGTCTAGGTAGCGACGAGGGCGACAACATCGGAGGAGCGCTTGCCACGCTTATGAACACCGTTAATGAGTACTATCTGCCTTTTGGGGCATCGGTTCCGGTACAGTGGTACGCCTGGCTCGCCACGCGGCATAAAGAGATTTATAACGTACCGGACGAGGCGACCGGGACGATCGCCCTCGCCGCTCGCAAGCACGCCCAGCTGAATGACAAAGCCTATATGCGGGGCCGTCCTCTCAGCATGGAGGACTATTTGAATGCACGCTGGATCGCCAAACCCTTTCGTCTCTTTGACTGTTGTTTGGAAACCGATGGGGCGTGTGCGGTTGTTGTTTCCTCCACCAAACGGGCTACAGATCTGCAGCAGACTCCAATCTATCTGTCCGGTCTTGCCGAAGGACATCCCTACCCAGCGGATGATATTCCCGCCCGGCCTGACCCCTTCAAAATTGGTCTGAGCTTCGCCACACCTAAAGCCTTGCAAATGGCCGACATCGCTCTTAATGACCTCGACTTTCTGCAAGTCTACGACTGCTTTACCTATGTCGTTCTCCTACAACTCGAAGCGCTCGGACTCTGCGCACGGGGCGAAGCCGCCGATTACGTACAAGGCGGGCGGTTGGAGCTCGGCGGTGAGCTACCTATCAACACGCATGGCGGGCTGCATTCCGAAGCGCACGTATCTGGCATGAACCACATCGTCGAAGCCACCCGCCAGCTGCGCCATGACTGCGGCGCGCGGCAGGTCCAAGACGCACAACTCGGGCTTGTGACCGGCTGGGGGGATTTTGGAGATGGCAGTTTGGCGATTTTGCGGCGATGAGTCGTCTCTCAATGAAAGGAAGACCAGGCGTTACGCTGCCTCGTTCATCAAGTACGAGAAGTACGAAATCCCCACTTCCGGCATCACACGGTCAATATGCGATCGCCAGCTCGGGGGGCAGGTTGTCGCCCGGGGGAATGAGGCCCCCTCCGCAATCGTTACCTGGATTGCTGCCCCTTTTCGATGATGACATAGTTCAGTGCGGTACTGCCTCTGCCCGAGCCGATTGCAATAGCTATGTCGCCATCGTTTACTGATATCGGAATACCCTGCACGGTGGCAAATTCATTTGCTCCGGTTGATACCCCATCAATAGCTACGACCGCCTCGACCACGAGCCGAAGCGGTCCGTGCCCGTAGCAAGCATCTCCGCTGGCCAGACTCACAAGATAGTTACCAATGGGAATATCGTACCGCCACATCGCCAACGTTGAGCTAAACACAAAGGTATTCAAGCGTGGATCAGCATGACTCGTTCGGTTGCGGCCATGTAACTTCCGATCCCAGCCATATCCTTTTCGGAAATCATATGTGGAACTGGCATCAATCTGATAGCCAGCAAGGGACTCTTCCATCCCGTACTTGAAATTTATCCGATATTCACCAGTCGTCGTGACTCTTAACGGTGCAGAAAGGGCGGATTCATTATTGCCAGCATCTAACGCAGTCACCTCGTACACATACTCCGTCGTAGGCTTCAGCCCATGGTCAGTAAAGCGCAGACTCCCCGTTCCCCCGACCCGCACGCCATCGCGGTACACACGGTACGCAACTCCCTCTCCATCATCGCTTGCGCCCGTCCATAAGAGGGTGGCTTGGGTTCCATTGACATCCACGGGTGTCAGATCGCTCGGCGTACTCGGCGGACTAGTAACAATCCCCTTACGCGCGTGTAAATTGGTCAAAGCCCACTGATAATCTAGGTCTACGCGGCTGGCCCGAAGGCTTCAACTGCGCGTGGGTCGGGCAACGACTCATTATCCGCTCGGATCGGCAGAATGCACACGTGAGTAGCTCCAGCTTTGAGATGCGCGTCGATACGATCTTGAATCTTCTCTTCGCTGCCCCAGGCAACGATGGCATCGACGAGGGCATCGCTACAGCCATCGTCAAAATCCGCATCTGCCCAGCCCAAATTTTTCAGATTGTTCGTATAGTTGGGTAACCGGGGGACATAGGTCTTCATATATCGACGTGCTGCGTCACGCGCCTTGGTTGCATCGCTTTCGAGAATCACGGCTTGGGCGGCACAGATCCACGGCTCGGAACCGATCTGCTCACGCACCTTGGCCGTGTGTTTCGGCGGCACAAAATATGTATGCGTGCCATGGGCCTGTTCTGCAGACAACGCCAGCATCTTGGGATGCAGTGCCGCAAGAACGATAGGTGCGGGCTCCTTGGGCTTGGGCGCCTGATAGAAGACATCCTTCAGCTTGGGCAGGTACTCTTTCATATAACTGTACGGCTTGTCGTAGCTGTGACCACGTAGGTTGGACACAATCGGCTTGTGGCTCACGCCAATCCCAAGCACAAAACGGCCGCCTGACAGCTCTGCAACTGTATTCGTCGCGGTCGCCATAGTATACGCGTCACGCGCCCAGATATTAGCAATCCCGGTTGCGATGGATAGGCGTTCGGTGTTGTTCAGCAGATATGCGGCGTGCGCGAACGGCTCACGACCGACCGCTTCAGGTATCCACAGCGCTTTATAGCCGGCCTTCTCGACCGTCTGGGCAAACTGGGCACTTTCCGGAGCCGGCATTCCGTCAAGAAAAAACCACACGCCTACTTTTCCGATATCCATACGGACCTCCTTACGCACAAATCAATTATTCATAACGAACCGCACCATATGCCGGGCATTGTTGGACTGTCAATGTTTAGCGGCCATCACTCTCGTCAGCGCTTGTCGGGATGTGTTATAGCAACGAGCAGTAGGATATCCAGCAGAAACACTTAAGGGAGGGACGCATGAAATTCGGTATCCATTATTCTCTTGGCGTTTGCATGAATCCAACCATCGACGACTATGTCAGCGTAGCCACAAAGGCGGAAGCGCTCGGCTATAACTCGGCATGGCTGGGTGACCATATTGTCATCCCAGAGAAAATCGAATCCACTTATCCGTATACACCCGATGGCTCAGCCAGCTTTCCGCGCCGTCTTCCCTTTCCAGATACTTTTGTCTTACTGGCAGCAATTGGCGCACACACTACAACAATCCAACTCGGCACCAGCGTGATCGTCGTTCCGTATCGTAATCCGCTTCCCGTGGCCAAAGCTGTGGCGACCGTCGATATGGCCACTCACGGGCGCTATCTTTTTGGCGTAGGTGTTGGCTGGATGGCGGAAGAGTTTGAAGCGTTAGGCGAAAAGTTCTCTGAACGAGGTGGCCGCACCAGAGAGTATTTGCAGGTCATGAAAGCCGTCTGGCAGGAGGAAGCCGCCAGCTTTGAGGGCAAGTATTTTTCTTTTCCCGACCTTTACGCCATGCCTCTACCGATTCAAAAGCCCCATCCGCCTATCATCTTTGGTGGCGAGAGCATGCCCGCCCTTAAACGCGTGGCCGACCTCGGTGACGGCTGGCAGCCCGGCCCCATTCCAGTGGCGACCTTGCGAGAGCGCATGGGCCAGCTGAAGGAGCTCATGGCTGAACGTGATCGAGATTTTTCGCAGTTGTCTATCTCTATGCTGGGCGATGTAAAAGACTTGCAAGACAATCCAGGTAAACTGGCCGAACTGGGCGAACTCGGTGTGCGAGAGATGGTGCTGTTTATGACGGCCTTAGATACGGATAAGACGCTGGCGCAATTGGAAGAAGCTGCGAACGCATTTATGTCCTAAATCGTATTCAAGAGAGGACCAGCTCATATGGCTCTAACGTTTCATAGATTGCACCCACATTTCGTGGCCGAGGTTAGTAGAATTGATCTTCGCCAAGTCCATGACCACGAGACCTTGACTCAGATACAAGCCGGTATGGACGAATATGCCATGCTTGTTTTCCGTGGCCAGGCTTTTAGCGACGACGAACATCTCGCTTTTGCCCAGCGACTAGACGGCCAGTTGCACACAAAGACCGGGATCAGCGCTTTCCAAAAGAGTCGTCTCGGCAATGAAGCGTTGGCCGATGTCTCCAACCTTGACGCGAATGGGGAAGTCCAGAAGTCCGACGATCGCCGACGCATGTACGGACTAGGCAATCGATTGTGGCACACGGATGCGTCATTCCAAGATCCACCGGGACGCTACTCCATGCTCCTTGCAAGAGTCGTCCCGCCTGTTGCAGCAGATACAGAATATGCTGACATGCGAGCGGGGTATGATGCGCTGCCTGCGGAGACGAAGGCCAAGCTTGAGGGGCTGCGTGTCCACCACTCGATTGCCCACCCACGTGAAA
>CAZBUD010000006.1:0-24414 GCA_964495015.1 uncultured Enterobacteriaceae bacterium
GTTTCCGCCAGATTGAGGCGTGAGAATCGCTGGCTGCCTCGCGTCAGCATGCCCGCGATCAGATTATTTATACCTGCGTTTCCTTCATGCTCGAAGAGCAAACCCCCGAGCGTGGCGGCCTGAATCGCCATCACGGGTACCCCATGATGTTCTTTCACCAGAATGCGGACGCCATTATCAAGGCGCGTGACGGTCACTCCATTTTCGTTAGAAGCTGGTGTGCCGTTCTGAGTTGGCGGCTGGTCGAGCCGCTCACACAACTGGGTCATGTCTTCTGTTGTTGGGAGTGTCGCCCCTTCTGTCTTGCCTAGGATGACTGTATTCACTGTCGTGGCGACGATATACCGACGTGCGACACGCTGAATGTCCTGTACTGTGACAGCGGCTAAGCCACTCAGATAGCGCTGCTCATAATCAGGATCAGAGAAGACGGTGAGGAAATAGCCGAGCTGGCGGGCTTGGCCTTGAACGGTTTCGCGACGATACACGAAATCACTGGCCAGATTGGTGCGGGCTCGGTCGAGTTCGGTTTGAGACACGAGCGTGTGTTTGTACTGAAACAGCATGGCCAGGCTTTGCTCAAGAGCGAGTTGGAGTTTTTCCTGTTCAAGAGCCGCGGCTACGATGAAAAGGCCGGAGTCTGCGGGCGTGTAGGCGCTGGCTGTGATCCAATTCACCAATTCTTGTTCTGCTTGCAGTTTTTGTACCAGCGGTGAGCTTTCTCCTCCGCCTACGATAAAGCTGAGCAGATCGAGGGCAAAGATATCTTCATGTTCAGCCGGCGGCAGAGGAAAGCCCAGATAGAAATAGAATTCCTCAACGTTCATGTCGATGACCGAGAGGCGTAGCTCGGTCTGGGCAGGCTCAACGGGGCGCGGCCGGACCGGCAGGGTGGTTTCCGGTTTATGGGATAAAAAGCGCAGGACTTCTTGGCGTGCTGCCTCTCGGTCGATGTCGCCGACGATGACCAAGGTCATATTGTTGGGGTGATACCAGCGTTGGTAGAAGTGCACGACACGGTCCCGATTGAGGGCCTCAACCGTTTCCCGATAGCCGATGACCGGCCGCCCGTAGGGATGTTGCTTATAGGCGACCTCAAAGAGTTCGGTTGCCGCCCGGGTCGTGGGCGAATCCTCACCGCGTTTCCACTCTTCCATGACGACCTGGAGTTCTTTGTCCAGCTCGTTGGGGTCAAACGTTGAGTTTTGGATGGCATCAGTCAGAATTTCGAGTCCGGTTGAGAAATGGCGAGACGCTAATACGATGTAGTAGACAGTATGATCCGCGGTCGTAAAAGCATTGATATTGCCGCCTGATGATTCGATTTCCGCCGCAATCGCGCCAACCGGTCGGTGCGTCGTGCCCTTAAAGAGCATGTGTTCGTGGACGTGGGCAGCGCCGGCCACATCTGGGGTTTCATCTGCGCTGCCGGCCTTGACCCATACTTGGATGGCTACAACCGGTGCGAAATGGTCTTCTTGAATAGCTACTCGCAGGCCGTTCTCGAGTGTAAAGAGAAGCCGGTCTTTCCGCCCTGTGTGCTCTGCTTGCTCCGGGTGTTCTGATTCGATCGACGTCTCAAGCTGCGTTGCGTTCGACATATTTCTCCTGTGTCTCACAACCCCATACGGGAGTCAATGTTAAACGATCCCATTTTCTATTAAAGCCGAAACTGCCCACGAAACACAACGGGCAGAGTGACCCCTGCCCGAAAGGAATATGCGAGGAGGGGGACTTGAACCCCCACAGGTGTTACCCCACTAGTCCCTCAAACTAGCGCGTCTACCAGTTCCGCCATCCTCGCAAAAATACGTTGCTTTTCTCACTGTATGGAGTAGATTGCGGACAGGAATGGTACCGGGCTCCTACGGACTGGTCTAGGGGGGCAATAGAGGCGCCGGGGTGTATTCTGGCCATGCAAACTTCAGCCTACTGGCTTAGCAGTAGGCGGCATAGCCGGGGTAACGTGCTGTTCGGATTTCCTGCGCAGCCATCGCCGCAGGGTTCCCAGAGCAACGCGTCCCATGACGGCTGGGGTGAAGAAGTGCGACGGGGGCTTGAGCATCTGAAAGACTTCATCAATTTGGTGATGCAGCTCCATGTCCTCGATGGCAGTTGTGAAAAGTGCCCTCATATAGGGTGCAAAAATGCGCGATCCGACCGGCCGCTCGACTTCTGTGGAGGGATAGCTGAAGTCTGCGCCGGTTGCCAACCCCCACGGATCGGATTGCACCTGCGCCTGGGCTTGGAAGAAATGCCGGGAAAGTTCCGGGTGCGTCGGCCCGTATTTTCTTAAACACTTTTGAAGCGCCCCGGCCGAAAGTGTTCCGGTCGTCATGCCTTGTCCATAGATTGGGTTAAACGCGCAGGTCGAGTCACCCAAAGCAATAAATCCGTCAACGCGCTCATCCCACTTCTCATACCGACGAAACCGATTAGCCATGGCTCGGTTGCAATAGACCGGAGAGATCGGCTCTGCCATGCGGATGGCTTCGGCTAATATCGGCGAACGTAGCTGGGACAGTGCGTTCATAAAATCTGCTTCGTCTTTAGGCGGATAGTTTTTGGCCACTCCGCCTAATGTGACAATCCAGCGTCCTTGTTCGACCGGGAATAAGACTCCGCCCAGCATGCCACCCGGAATTTCCGGTTCGAGCCAGATGCCCTTCCACCACCACTCAGCGGGTAACTGATCTGCCGGCGGGGCCTGGAACCAGCGTGAGCTATAGCCTGAGTAGGAATTCACGATGGTTTCTTGTGGCGGCGTAAGGCCCAGTTCCTGCAACCAGTCGGGCGCCTTGGAGGCGCGGCCACTGGCATCAACAACAAGCTCGGCCCGTATCGTGGTGGGTGGGCCATCCTGGTGTAAAGCAAGATAGACCTGGTCGATGCGTTTACGACCATTGGCCGTCATGCCCAGCCCGGTGACGCTAGTCTGCTCGCGTAGTTTCACATTAGGCAGCCTGCGGAAGAGTTCTCGAACTGTAGACTCGATTAGGTTCCGACTGGCAAACAGTGTCATCATGCCAGTGACGTGGCGACGCTCCCAACCCCACGGACGCAGCGTTGCGAAGTCGTTGCCAAAGTCGATGTCATGTGCCCCACGCTCCAGCATCAGGGTGTCAAAACCAGGGAAGAAGCGGTTGAGCTCTTGCCTGCCGCGCACAAGGAGGGCGTGGACATGGCGGCTCTGCGGCACGCCTGCACGCTCAAGCGCACCATCAGGATAGCTATCCCGGTCTATCACCGTAACGGTATCGAAATGATCACTCAGCACGCGTGCCGTGCACAAGCCAGCCATACTTCCGCCAATGACAACAGCGTGAGTTTGGGACATGCGGGTCTCCTATTTTTTCTCTTTCTGTGTGACAAGACCGTTGAGGACAATGTCCAGGGACTGTTGAACGGCTTCAGCAAGATCGAATTTTCCTTCGCACCGCACCCATTCAGTGATTATGGCGAAGTACGCAGAGACAATAATGCCGGCGCCCGGGAGTGGCTCGACATTCGGTAGAAATTCGCCTTTGTTCTGGCCAGGTCGAACTTCGGCCGACATCAGATGCGGTAGGTCGCGGCTCTGTGTTGTGGCGTCAGCCACGACGACCGGGTGAGCCATCACCTCGCAGACAACCAAACGCACGATCTCGGTATGGTCTGTAGCCCGTTCTGTCAGAAATATCAGGACCTTCTTCAGGGTTTCGACGGCACTCCCGCAATGAGTTAGGAGCAGCCCGCCCAGCTCCCGTGCAACCTGAGCCCCATATTCCAGGAGCAAGGAATCCTTGGTTGGGAAGTGTAAAAAACGTTCCTTTGGCAACGTCAGCAGCATGGCAAATATTCTCAACTGTGACCGCGTCGAACCCGCTGTCAAGGAATAACTGGATAGCTGCAGTGTAAATCTCTCGTCGGGCGCATTCTTTTGGACGTTCGCGGCGCGAACTTGAAGGGCTTTTCGCCCTGAGCTGAACAGTGATGAATTGAACAGTTTGTGACATATGTTGGAAGTACAGTCTAATAAAAGACTGAGTTCATTTCAAGGTAGGCGAGGTAAGTAAGAGAAGATGGATGGACCAATACATATTATACAGGGTTCGCTCGTAAAAGCAGAGACACGGCGATGTTCTGGGGAGACCCTTGGAGAGATTCTGGGCCTCAGGGGGTGCTGGCCTTGAACGATATGGATTGTTGGCGAGCTCCAAGCAGCAAGCGACAAGTCAAATAAGGTACTAACTGCTTGGCGTTTCAACCACCGGCGCTGCTGCCTGGGGCTCGCCTGTTCCCGGTGTTTGTTTCTCTGAATCCGGCGGGGGTACTCCAGCAGGCGAACCTTCGATCAATGGCGGGGCAGTGGCTTGGGGCTCTGAGCCCTGGCTCTCTTCCGCATCTGTCACCGGCGGGGCCTCGTCTTCCTGGGTGGATGCCTCAGGCACGTCATCAAACAGACTTTGCGTGGTCTGAAGGGCTGAGCCATAGGTCATCACCAGTGACGTGAGCATAAAGAGAGCAGCCACTCCGGTTGTCAGCTTTGTCAAAAAATTGCCGGCGCCGGAGCTGCCAAAGACTGTGTCACTGGAGCCCCCGAAAACGGCTCCCATGTCCGCTCCTTTCCCGGTTTGCAAAAGCACAACGGCAATTAGGAAAACGCAGGCGATAATATGAACAACAATTAAGCTTGTGTACAACATAATAAGGCGAATTCTACGCGAAGTGGACAATTCGGGCAAATGCGTCGGCTTGCAAACTTGCTCCACCGACTAAGGCACCATCGATATCGGCTTGGGCCATAAGGTCGTCAACATTATCGGGTTTGACGCTCCCACCGTACAGAATGCGTACAGCATCCGCGCCGGGCTGACCAGATAGTTCAACCAGCGTGGTACGGATAGCCGCATGGACGTCCTGGGCCTGTTGGGGGGACGCTGTCTTTCCCGTGCCAATTGCCCAGATCGGCTCGTAGGCAATGACGAGTGGCGCAATAGCGCTAGTGGGTTGCCCCTCAAAAGCCCTACGGATTTGGCGTGAGATGACTTGGAGCGTTTCTTGGTCTTCCCGTTCTTCCAAGGTTTCTCCCACGCAAATAATCGATGTCAAACCATCACGTTGAGCGGCTTTCACTTTTTGAGCGACCTGTTCGTCGGTTTCACCACAATACTGGCGCCGTTCGGAATGGCCGATGATGACATACTGGCAGCCGATGGCTTTCAGCATGGAACCTGAGACTTCCCCGGTAAATGCGCCCTGCGCTTCCCAATGCAGATTCTGAGCGGCTAGACGAATGGCTGAGCCGCTCAGTGTCCGAGCTGCCGTTTCCAGTGCAGGGAAGGGCGGGGCAACAACGACCTCTCGATCCGAGAGCGTGTCTGGAAGCTGCACGACCAAGGCCGACAGCAGCTCGGCTGTCTCGGCCAGTGTTTTATGCATTTTCCAGTTGCCGGCAATGAGTGGAGAACGGGTGGACATGGGATTAATCGAGTTGCCGTCCGATGAAGAGCGCCAGGTCACGCATGCGATTGGAGAAGCCCCATTCGTTGTCGTACCAGGACAAGACTTTCACAAAATTATTGTCCATGACTTTTGTCAGCAGAGAGTCAAAAATGGACGAATGTGGATTACCGTTAAAATCGACGGAAACAAGCTCTTCTTCGCAATACTGCAACACGCCTTTGAGCGGCCCGTCGGCGGCGGTACGGATTGCGTTGTTGACCTCTTCTGCCGTGACGGTTTTGCCTAGCTCGGCAACGAGGTCAACGACCGAGACATTGGCGGTTGGAACCCGAACGGCCATGCCGTCGAGCTTGCCCTTGAGTTCTGGCAGGACTTCGCCTACCGCCCGTGCTGCTCCGGTTGAGGTTGGAATCATAGACAGCGCTGCTGCCCTGGCACGCCGCATATCGGAGTGGGGCAGATCCAGGATACGTTGATCATTTGTATAGGCATGTATAGTCGTCATCAGGCCACGCCTAATACCAAAGGCTTCGTGTAGCACTTTGGCAACAGGAGATAAGCAGTTGGTGGTACACGAGGCGTTCGATATGATGTGATGCTTGGCCGGGTCATAACTCGTATGGTTGACGCCGTAGCACAGAGTGATGTCTGGACCCTTGGCCGGCGCAGAAATGATGACCTTCTTGGCTCCAGCTGATAGATGCAGCTCGGATTTGTTGCGCGCGGTGAACAGGCCGGTAGATTCAAGCGCAATATCGACCCCAAGGTCTTTCCATGGGAGTTTACCGGGATCACGTTCTTGGATGATCTGAATCTTTTTCCCATTGACAACTAGCACTTTGCCCTCTGCCACAACGTCTGCGTCGAGCCGCCCGTGGATCGAGTCGTACCGTAGGAGGTGGGCGAGCGTTTTAGCGTTAGTAATGTCGTTGATAGCGACAAATTCAAGGCCGGGTTGTTTGATACTGGCACGAAGGATATTCCGCCCGATGCGACCAAAGCCATTGATTCCAACACGTATCGCCATAGTTCCTCTTTTTTTCGCAGTAGCAAGGGCCGTCAGATTTCTTTTCATATTTTCCTGTCCGGTGAAAGCCCGTCGCGTGAAAACGCGAGGAAACGTGGCTGAACGATTGACTCCGTTCCCGGCGTGTATTAGTGCTACCTATGGGTGGCCATGAGTTGATAGTGATAGGAACCAAGGCTACCAACGCGTGTTTGTGGAGGGGTGGAGATCGGATTATGGACGGTTTTCTCGGGAATTTTGGCGTTCAAGCCGACATACCGCTTCGGCAATCACACAACATTGTTGATATGGTGAGCAGCTCTGGGCCGGTGGTGCAGGCAGTTCTGTATGTCTTGCTGAGTTTTTCGGTTATCAGCTGGGGGATCATGCTCTATAAGCTCCGCCAGCTTCGCCAAGCGCGGCGTGAGTCTGAACGCTTCACTGTCGTGTTTTGGAAGACTAAGAATCTACCGGCTATTCAAACCGCCGCATTAGAAATGAAGGCGAGTCCGCTCGCGCAGGTGTTTCGAGCCGGTTATCAGGAACTCGTGCGGGTGAGGCGTCCGCGGAAACAGCCTGATCTGGCGGAACCCGTTCCGCTGACGATTCCTGAAGAAGGCGGTATAGATATTGTTGAGCGGGCGATGCGACGTGCCACACGTGAACAGATCATCCGGCTCGAACGGGCACTGACATTTCTGGCCACCACGGCCAGTACTGCGCCTTTTATCGGTCTGTTTGGGACAGTCTGGGGCATTATGAACGCGTTTCTGGGCTTGAGTCTCACCCGGACGTCAACGATTCAGGCGGTTGCCCCGGGGATTGCTGAGGCGCTTATTGCCACGGCTATTGGCCTTGCGGCCGCGATTCCTTCAGTCATGGCGTATAATCATTTCAGCCGTAAAGTGCGTGTTATGGCGTCTGATATGGAGAATTTTTCGGCTGAATTCCTCAATATCGCAGAACGTCATTTTTTATAAGCAGAAAGTCCGAGGATATGTCCTATGGCTTTTGATCAGCAGGATGAGGGCAGTATTTCCCAGATAAACGTCACACCCTTTGTTGATGTGATGTTGGTGCTCTTAGTGATTTTCATGGTGACCGCGCCTATCCTGCAGCAAGGGATGGATGTTGAGCTGCCTATGGTTGAGGCCGGGCCCTTAACTTCTGAGACTGAGGATCAGTTGGTAGTGGCTATCGATCGAAACGGAACGATCCACCTCAACGATACACCGCTAGACGTCGCTGACTTGGGAGAGAAGTTAGCAGCAATTGTTAAACTTCGTCCGGACCGGACGGTGTATCTGCGGGCGGACAAAGACGTTGTGTATGGAAAGGTGGTTGCCGTCATGGCTGCAGTCCGAAACGCTGGCGTGGTGAAGCTGGGCATGGTGACTGGGCCGCTTCCGTCACAGGGGTCGAAGAGCAAGAGCTAGCAAGTCGTTATAATGAAAAAGAAGAGGCAACCGCGCAAGGCTCAGCTGCCAGACAGACTGCAAGACCGAGGGTTGAGTCGTATGGTCCTCCTTTCGGCGCTCATCCATGCGATTGTGCTGGTGTATCTGGTAACGTCTGTACGCCGGGGGCAGTCAGAGCCCAGCGTCTTACAAACGTACACCGTAGCTCTTGTTTCGCCTGAAGCCTTGGGTCTGCCTACGCCTGCGCAGCCTGGGGTTTCCGATCAGGAAGTAAAGTCTGAGGCGGCTGTACGACGTCCCAAGCCTCCGCCAGCAAAGAAGGAAGTCCCGTCTCAGAAACTCAAAGCGACCCAGAAGGTCCAAGCGAAAACGGCGAAAAAGCCGAAAAAAGAAGTACGGCCAAAGTCCACTCCTGCGAAAAAACAACGAGGTCGGCAAAAGGATACACAAATATCGGCCCAGGAGCGAGACCAACAAATCTTAGCCGCGTTAGAAAAGGTGCGGCGGCATGTAAAGGGGGTAGGTGATCAAGCCCGGCCAGCCAAAACCGACTACTTCAAGCGAGGAGCTTCGAGTGGTGCTTCGCCGCAAGGTGACGGCCGTAGCGCGGGTACCGTCCGCGGCTTGCAGTTCATTTTGTATACGGAACAAGTGAAACGGCGGGTCAAACAGAGCTGGATTGTTGCCGAACTAAAGACCGGTCTCACGGTGGTCGTTCGTTTTGGTATTCAGGCCAACGGTGATGTCTTTGATGTGGAACTCGCGCAGCGATCTGGTGACATCGTCTTTGACGAGTCTGCTGTACGGGCCGTCATAAAAGCTAGCCCGTTGCCTCCTCCACCTATGGCATACCGATACGAATTTGCTAGGCAAAAGGTCGAGGTGGTCTTTGGCGAGACGCGTCCGGGGCCTAGTCGTGGTCAATGACGGGAGGAGCTGGATGGGATCAGGCTGGAAAGGATGGGTGAGGTCGGTAGGTGTACTGTGGATGTTCTGTTCCGCCGTGTCTCTAGAAGCGCAAATTCGGATCGAGATCCCTAAACCCGGGGGGGCAGGGGTACCCATAGCCATTGCGCCATTGTCAAATCCAGCTTCTCATGCAGACGGTGAAATTGGTCAGATCTTTGCTAAAGTTATTGCGCGAGATTTGGAGCTGTCAGGATTATTTCGAGTGCTCGATCGGCTTGCCTATATTGAGGGTCCAGACGGTTTTGTGCTGGAACAGATCAACTTTGGGAATTGGTCGGTTTTGAACGCCTTGGCATTGGCGAAAGGTGGATTCTGGATTGAGGGCGAGAGGCTGATTATTGAAGCGCGGCTTTTTGATGTGACCCAGCGCAAACAGTTGGGTGGAAAGCGCTATCAAGGCGTCCGGGCCGATGTGCGACGTATGGCGCATAGGTTTGCCGACCAAATTATGCTATTCCTGACCGGTGAAGAAGGGCCGTTTAATTCTCAGATTGCATTTGTGTCAAACCGTGCTGATGGCCGTGCAAAGGAAGTCTACCGCATGGATGTGAGTGGGACGGTAGTCCGCCGGGTGACACGAGACCGGACATTGAGCCTCGGGCCGAGCTGGAGCCCGACAGGGGAAGAGCTGTTGTTCATCTCGTACAAGCGGGGCGGCCCTTATCCGTATCGGTTGAATTTAGCCAGTGGGAAAGCGTCCCGTGTGTATGCGAAGGTCGGCTACGGCGCAAATTGGTCGCCCGACGGCAAGATGGTAGCGGTGAATGTGGAGCAGCGCGGGAATGCTGACCTGTTTCTTATTACGCCGCAAGGAAAGCTAATTCGACGCTTGACGAATCACGCCGGGATTGACGTTTCTCCGGCCTGGTCGCCGGATGGTCGTCGTCTCGCCTTCTGTTCGGACCGGAGTGGCAGTCCGCAGATCTATGTCATGGACGTTGAAACTGGGCGGTCCAGGCGGCTCACCTTTCGAGGACGTTATAACACGGACCCCGCTTGGTCACCCAAAGGCGATCGTCTTGCTTATACTGCCCGATCGGGTGGTTTTCGCATTATGTCGATCAATCCGGCCGGCGGAGAGGCGACCGAAGTCGGGCGTGGAGAGCATCCGTCCTGGTCACCGGATGGGCGCTATCTCGCTGTGACGCGGCGTGGTCGTATTTATATGCTGAGTCGTTACGGCCGGAGTATAAAACAATTGACTGGAGGTAGGGGAAATGATACTAGTCCGTCGTGGTCGCCACGCTTCCAATAATATCGTGTGGCTGGAGGAAAAGCAGAGGAAAATGGGGCACAATACATTCCGCAGTGGGTGGCTGATCAGCCTTCTTTTTGCTTCTATTGTTATGGCTGGATGTCCGAAAAAGGCTCCACCAAATATTGCTGGTTCTGTTGGTTATAGCGGGGGTCCTGGTTCAGCTACCGGGGTTAATGAAACCAATATTGGCGAACGCATTCAAGATCGAGTCCAAGACCCGGGCGACGGTGCTGACGATGGTCCGTTGCAAGACATCCTCTTTGCGTATAATTCGTTTGAACTCTCTGCTGAGGCTCAGCAGGTTCTGCAAGCGAATGCAGACTGGCTGCAGAGCCACACACCGACCAAAGTGGAAGTCGAAGGGCATTGTGACGACCGAGGAACGGTCGAATATAACCTCGCTCTAGGAGCGAAACGTGCACGCACGGCGCGAGATTATCTCATTACGTTGGGGATTCCTCCTGAACGGCTGTCAACGATCAGTTATGGAGAAGAGTTGCCGCAGTGCACGGATCTGAACGAATCATGTTGGCAGCAAAATCGACGCAGCCATTTCCTTGTCCTGCGCTAGATGTTCCTGCGCTCAATAATCCTGGGCTTCGCGAACGATCGGTGAAATTCCTCCGCTTTGCCTGGCTACCCTGCTTGATCCTGAGTGTGTGGATTAATGGGTGTGCGACCCAAGCTGATCTGCAACAGGGTCAAGGCGAGCTGAGCGCAATACGGGCTCAGGTGGCGAACACGAACGCCTCACTGGCCAGTACGCGCAAGGAAATTCAGCGCGTTCAAGGTGAGCTTGAAGAACTCCAGCATCGTTTGAGTCGTGTTCGTAAGCCGGACAGAGGGACGGCGCCTCAGCTACGCAAAATAGAAGACCGGCTGGCGAGTCTTGAAAGACGTACGCTGTACGCTGGACGGAGTCCTGAGTATCGGCTAGGAGAGCCGCCTCTGCCCCATCCGCATGGAGCCGGGGCAGAGGGCACGCCATCACTCCCCTTCGGCGTACCAGTCTCATCTCCTCCTACGGCTCCGTCAGCAGATTCGAATTTACAGATGACAGATGACTCTCCAGAGTGTCAGGGTCTGTATCGGGGAGCATTGCGGCTCTTTCGAGGACAAATCTATAATCCGGCGATTCTGGAGTTTCGGAAGTTCCAACGGCAGTGTCCAGACTCAAAAATGGCAGACGATGCACAGTACTGGATTGGAGAGAGTCATTATCTCCAAAATGATTACAATCGAGCGATTCTCGAGTTCAATGACGTACTCTCCTATCGGCGTGGGGACAGAGTTCCTGCTGCGTTACTCCGGCAAGCGCAGGCGTTTCTTGCTATTGGAGATAAAACTGATGCTAGACTGATCCTCAGGAAGTTGGTCAGTGACTATCCGAGTGCTATGCAAACGGCAGAAGCGCAAACCATGCTCCAGACTCTCGGCCGCTAGCCTTTTCACCCCTCTGGCATCTGCGGTGGGCTACGCATGAAAATTATCCGTACTATCCTTTCGCGACCTTCATCACCACATTCCCTTATCGGTCTCGGAAATTTCGATGGTGTCCATATCGGACACCGGACAATTCTCAAGAAGCTTGTTGACGAAGCTGCGGCGCAACAGGGCAAGGCCCTGGTGATGACCTTTCATCCGCACCCATTGGCGGTTCTTCGACCTGACCGCCCGGTTTCTCTTATCTTGAGTTTGCGCGAGAAGCTCCAACGGATTGAGGCGATGGGCGTCGATGGGATTATCCTTCAGCGTTTTGAGCTTGCTTTTGCACGCTTGACCCCAGAAGAGTTTATTCAACGCTACCTCGTCGAGGCGATCGGGGTGGAAAAAGTCATCGTCGGTCATAATGTTAGCTTCGGTCGGGATCGAGCCGGCAACGCTGAACGTCTTGTCGCATTGGGAAAACAGTCGGGGTTTGAGGTCGAAGTTGTTGGACCGGTTACGGTCGGAAACCGTGCGGTCAGCAGCACGGCGGTGCGATCGTTGCTCACGGCGGGGAATATGAGTGAGGCGACCCAACTCCTTGGACAGCCCTATGCGCTCAGTGGGAGGGTCGTGAAGGGCTTTCAGCGTGGTCGAGAAATTGGATTTCCGACTGCAAATCTTCGCCCTCGGGTTCCAGTGCTGCTGCCAAACGGGGTGTACGCCGTATGCGTCGATGTTGGTGACGATCAGTATCATGCTGTAGCGAATGTTGGTGTCAACCCGACCTTTGGCGAAAATCAGCGGACCATTGAAACGCATCTGTTTGACTTCTCTGCCGACATGTATGGGAAACGGATTCGGGTAGCATTTGTCGAACGCTTACGCGAAGAGCGCAAATTTCCGTCGGTCCAGGATCTAGTCAGTCAGATTCGAGAGGATGCGGGCCGCGCTCGTACCCTCCTCTCTAGAGCCGGACAGAGTGGCTTGTGACGATTCAGCATTTCAAAGTTCCCCTGTCCCACGTCAGCCAGCGCTTGGATGTCGTGATTGCTGATATCGCGGCGGTTAGCCGCTCGCATGCGAAGCGACTCATAGCGAACAAGCGGGTCTTAGTCCAAGGTCAATACAAAAAAGCGAGTTATCCGGCCAAGATTGGAGAGGCCATTGAGATCCGTCCGCTTCCACCACCGCCCCTCACAGCTAGACCAGAGTCTATACCACTCGAGATTTTATACGAAGACAGTAGTTTGGCTGTAATTAATAAACCTCCTGGAATGGTCGTCCACCCGGCTCCGGGCCAGTGGCATGGTACTGTTGTCAACGCCTTGCTTGGGCGTTGGGGGTGGGAGACGGACGAGCCGTCACTCCGACCAGGGATAGTACATCGGCTCGACAAAGATACCTCAGGTGTTCTCCTGGTCGCAAAACACAGAGCCGCACTGGAGCATCTGGGTGCTCAATTCAAAACCCGACAGGTTCACAAAACCTATCTGGCGATTGTGGTCGGACGATGGGATCAAAGGGCCGGCGTCATCGCGCTGCCTCTAGGACGGCACCCCATTGACCGCAAGAAAATGTCTATCCACGCGCGCAAAAGTCGACCTGCCGTCAGTCGTTACGAGGTGGTCGATTCTTGTAAAAATGTTTCATTGGTTCATCTCTTTCCGGAAACCGGGCGAACACACCAATTGCGCGTTCACCTCGCCGCACTCAATCATCCGATTATTGGAGACCGCTTGTATGGTTCCCGACGGATGGAGCATAATCTTCCTCCCATATTCAGGGACTTCCCTCGTCAGGCATTACATGCCGAGGCCATTCGATTTGCGCATCCGGAAAACCTGGCAACTTTGACGATCTGTGCCCCATACCCCGATGACTTTGCGAATCTTCTTTCGACGGTAACTGGTTGGCGCGATTTGCCCTGCTCGTTGACAGCCTGAGATGTATGTATTATGGTGACAGTACCCTCAGAGGATGAATAATCTTCTGTAGATCACCCCGATAGAGAACCTCTCGCCAACCACATTGTCTTCTGTTTCTTGATGGCTTTTCCCGTCACAGCACGACAGGCCCCTGAGGCGACTGGAGCTGCCACTACGGTTCTCGACAATGAGGAACTGATTCCCCGGTCAAGTGCTATAGACGAATTGGGAGGAATGTATGGGTCGAGTGACCACAAAAACTAACGATACAAATGGCACGCAGGATTTGCGTATTAATGGAGTGGATGAGGATGGTGGCCTGAATCTCAAATCATTGAAGTCAAAAAAAATTGGAGAACTGACGCAGATTGCTCGGAACTTTGATGTAGAAGGCGCGTCAAGTTTACGGAAACAAGATTTGATTTTTGCCATCCTACAGGCGCAGGCTGAGAAAAGCGGGTTTATTTATGGAGAGGGTGTGCTTGAGATTCTCTCGGACGGCTTCGGCTTCTTACGCTCTCCCGATTACAACTATCTACCCGGACCTGATGATATCTACGTGTCTCCCAGCCAGATTCGGCGCTTCAATTTACGAACCGGTGACGTTGTCGCCGGGCAAATTCGCCCTCCGAAAGAAGGCGAACGTTATTTTGCGCTCCTTAAGGTTGAGGCAACGAATTACGAAGAGCCTGAGCGAGCACGAGATAAGATTCTTTTTGATAATCTCACTCCGCTCTACCCGGAGGAACACCTGCGGCTCGAAAACGACCCGGAGGAGTATACGACACGAACCATCGACCTGCTGACACCGATCGGGAAGGGTCAGCGCGGTCTGATTGTCGCGGCCCCCCGCACGGGGAAGACCATGATGCTGCAGAACCTCGCTCACGCAATTGTACACAATCATAAAGAGGTCATCTTGATTGTCTTGTTGATTGATGAGCGGCCTGAGGAAGTCACTGATATGCAGCGCCTGGTCCCAGCCGAAGTCGTAAGTTCGACGTTTGACGAACCTGCGACGCGACATGTCCAGGTGGCAGAGATGGTCTTGGAAAAGGCGAAGCGATTAGTCGAGCACGGGAAAGACGTTGTCGTACTGTTAGATAGTGTAACCCGTTTAGCTCGGGCGTATAATGCGGTCGTTCCACCCAGCGGAAAACTGCTCTCTGGTGGTGTTGATGCAAATGCGCTCCGTGGGCCGAAGAAATTCTTTGGTGCCGCGCGGAATATTGAAGATGGCGGGAGTTTAACCATTATCGGGACTGCGCTCGTAGATACTGGGAGCCGTATGGACGAGGTGATTTTTGAAGAGTTCAAAGGCACCGGGAACATGGAAATACACTTGGATCGGCGGCTCATGGATAAGCGTATTTTTCCTGCTATGGACATCGGTCGATCCGGAACGCGGAAAGAAGAATTACTCCTCTCTCGAGATGTGCTGAACCGGGTATGGATACTCAGAAAGTTGTTGGCGCAGCTCAACGCGGTTGAGGCCATGGAATTCTTTATGGACAAAGTTCAGGGCACGAAGGACAATCAGGAATTTCTGGAATCGATGAACGGGTAAGCGTATTGCAAAGCTTTTTTCGGTTTGCTACAAAAATTTTCTCTAGGATCAACAAGAGTCTGCGAATTGCTGAGAAGAAAGGTTTATATGCATGGTTGAGATCACCATTAAGCAATTGCTTGAAGCCGGGGTACACTTCGGCCATCAAACGAGTCGATGGAATCCGAAGATGAAGCCCTACATATTTGGTGCCCGTAACGGCATCCACATTATTGATTTGCAGCAGACCGTGGGCATGCTGCGCGATGTGTGTGGCTTCGTCCGGGACCTTGCTGCGGAGGGCGGGCAAGTTTTGTTTGTGGGGACAAAGAAACAAGCCCAAGAAGTGGTTCGCGAAGAAGCCCAGCGGTGTGACATGTTCTATATCAATAACCGCTGGTTGGGCGGAATGCTGACGAATTTTGAAACGATTCGAAAATCCATTGATCGGCTTAAACGTCTGGAGGAAATGCTTGAGACGCCCGCAGTCGCTGAAGCCCTCACCAAAAAAGAGTTGTTGGGGATGAGTCGCGAACGCGATAAGTTGATGGGTGTGTTGGGCGGCATTAAAACCATGCGCAAATTGCCGGATGCCATGTTCGTTGTCGATACCAAGAAGGAGGAAATAGCTGTGCGCGAGGCGAATAAGCTCGGCATTCCGGTCTTGGCTGCCATTGATTCAAATTGTGATCCGGATCTTGTGACCCACAAAGTGCCAGGCAACGACGATGCCATACGTGCAATTCGTCTTTTTAGCAGCGCTATTGCTGAGGCCGCCCTAGAAGGACGCGCAGTGCTTGAAGAGCAACTGCAAGGGGAGCGAGAACAGCAAGAACAGACGGGACAGACAGAGCTACAAGTGGCTGAGCAAACTGCTGCGATGCCGGAAGCCTCAACTCAAGAGGCCACGCCAGAAGCGCCGGCAGAGTCGCCGAGCGTGGAGGGGGGGAGTGTGGCGTGAGTGGTACTATTTCGATGGCCCAAGTGAAGGAACTCCGCGAGCGTACGGGCGCAGGGATTGTAAATTGTAAGAAGGCATTGGCCGAAAACGATAGCGATATCGAAAAGGCCATCGATTCTTTGCGAGAGAAAGGGCTTGCCGCTGCAGCAAAAAAAGCCGGGCGCGCAGCCGAGCAGGGGATCGTCGGCTCCTACATCCATGGCGGTGGAAAGATCGGCGTTTTAGTTGAGATTAATTGTGAGACAGACTTTGTCGCCCGCACCGAGGAGTTTCAGCAACTGCTAAAAGATGTTGCCATGCAAGTGGCTGCGGCTAGCCCGCGTTGCGTTCGTCGCGAAGAAGTCACCGAGGCGGAACGCGAACGTGAGCGTGCGGTGTATCGAGTACAAGCGGAAGAATCTGGAAAGCCGGCGAATATTGTTGAAAAGATCGTCGAAGGCAAATTAGAGAAATTCTACAGTCAGGCGTGCTTGCTTGAGCAGACGTTTATCCGAGATTCGAGCAAGACGGTGGAACAGGTCGTGCGGAACGCCGTGACACGTACTGGTGAGAATATTGTGGTCCATCGTTTTGCTCGGTTCCAAATTGGAGAGGCAGGGACAGTAGGCGAGGCAAACGAGTAGGCTTCATGGCGACGAAGCCGACACCATACCAACGTGTATTACTGAAGCTAGGAGGGGAAGCGCTTGCGGGAGAACGGGGGTATGGGATTGACGATACCGTCTTAGCTCGTATTGCAGGCGAAGTGCAGCAGGTACACGCTCACGGCTGTGAAACCGCCTTGGTATTGGGCGGCGGGAATATCTTGCGCGGAATGGAGGCGAGTACCCGGGGTATCGCACGGGCTACGGGCGACTATATGGGTATGGTGGCGACGATCATCAACAGCTTAGCCATGCAGGCAGCCTTGGAGAAACTTGATGTTCCCACACGGGTAATGTCCGCACTGACGATATCCCAAGTCGCAGAACCCTATATTCGTCGTCGGGCAACACGCCATCTTGAGAAGGGGCGCGTCGTAATCTTTGCTTCCGGAACGGGGAATCCCTATTTCACAACTGATACTGCGGCTTGCCTGCGAGCGATGGAAATTGGAGCCGAGGCGATCTTTAAAGCTACGAAAGTCGACGGTATTTATAGTGCAGATCCGCTCAAGAGCAGGGATGCGAAGCGGTATAGGCATTTGACTTATATCGAGGTCTTGCAGCAAAAGCTCAAAGTGATGGATGCCACAGCGATCTCCTTGTGTATGGATAATGATCTCCCCATCATCGTGTTTAGCATGATTGAGCCCGACAATATCCAGAGGGCCGTACGCGGCGAGCCAATCGGAACCGTGGTCAACGGAGGACAGATATGATTGCCGCCGCCTTGGAACAGCTGAAGCAAGAGATGCAACACACACTTGAATCGTTCCGCGTGGAGCTTGCCAAAGTCCGTACTGGTCGGGCTTCAACTTCCTTAATTGAAGGCGTCCTGGTCGACTATTACGGTGCTCGAACACCGCTCAACCAATTGGCCTCTCTGTCTGCCCCAGAACCGCGTCTCCTTATTGTTCAACCCTACGATCAGAATGTTATGGGCGATCTTGAAAAAGCGATCTACCATGCTGACCTAGGCCTGACCCCAGTCAATGATGGGAAAATTATTCGGCTCCCTATCCCTGAGTTGACGGAGGAGCGACGCAAGGAGTTGGTCCGAAAGATCCGTAAAAACGCCGAAGACTACAGGGTCTCGTTGCGCAACCATCGCCGGGATACCAATGATTATCTCAAGGAAATGCAGAAGGAAAAAGATATTACGGAAGACGAATTGCACACTGCTCAAGATCAAGTCCAGAAGACGACTGATGGGTATATAGAAAAACTTGACAAGATACTCAAGGTCAAAGAAGAAGACTTGATGTCGGTATAATCGCGACCGTGTTCGTTCGACTATCCCAACGAGAGATCTACTCTAACCTTTGATTCAAGTGCGTGAGCGTAGTTATTGAGAAAGATCGGTTGCCCCGTCATGTCGCCGTTATTATGGACGGGAACGGCCGCTGGGCCCAACGGCGCGGCCTGAGCCGTCTAGAAGGCCACAGGCGGGGTAAAGAAGCGGTTCGAAACATCGTCGACACGAGTAGAGAAATAGGCCTTTCCTATCTTACTCTGTACGCCTTCTCCTCCGAGAATTGGCAGCGTCCAGCGCAGGAAGTCCGCGCGTTGATGGGGCTGCTGAATCGATATTTGCGCACCGAATTACGTCGAATGATGAGATATAATATCCGGTTACAATCGGTTGGTGACCTAGAACGCTTGCCGGCAAATGTGCGCAAGTCTTTGCTGGACGTGATTGCGGCGACCAAAGAGAATACCGGCCTGACGGTTGTGCTGGCAATCAGTTATGGTGCGCGGGAAGAGATCGTTGCTGCGGTACAGGCTCTGGCCGAGGCGGTACGTACAGGACAACTTGACCCGCAAGAGATTGATGAACAAGCCATTCACAAAACGCTGTGGACAGCGGATATTCCTGATCCTGATCTCCTGATACGGACGAGCGGCGAGTTCCGTATCAGTAATTTCTTGCTTTGGCAACTGGCTTATACTGAGCTCTACGTAACGGAGACGTTGTGGCCGGATTTTGACCGAGATGCCTTTCTCCAGGCATTAGCCGAATATCAGAGGCGAGATCGTCGCTTTGGTCGAACGGCCGAACAGCGGGGAGAGACTGAGCTGAAACGTGCTGCGCGCTAGGCTGCTGACCGCAGCGGTTGTGCTGCCTTTGCTCGTCTATCTCGTGGGCTTTGCGCCGGAATGGAGCTTCTCGCTCGCAATTCTGAGCCTGACCGGTATTGGATTATACGAATATTTTTTGCTGACCGGTACTCAAAATTCGCTACCTTCGACTATTGGCATCCTGTGGGGTCTGCTAGTCGCTTTAGCCATCTGGACGTCCAATTCCGTGTTCGTTGGAGCGGCATTGGCCGCAGGTGTCATACTGGTGTTTATTGCGAGTCTACGCGATCGCCAGCCGGAGAAGGGGATCCGAGCGCTCGGCCTGACTCTGCTTGGGGTAGTGTATATTGGCTTTCTTTTTCCGCATTTTCTATGGGTGCATCGTGGGCCGAACGGGCCGGTGTGGGTTTTTTTCATTTTTCTCGTCGCCATGCTTGGCGATAGTGTTGGTTATGCGGTTGGGCGTCTCTGGGGAAAACGGAAACTCTTGCCACATATTAGTCCCGGCAAAACGATAGCAGGTAGCGTGGGAGCGACTTTTGGAAACTGCGCAGCCGGACTGATCGCGTGGTACTGGCTGCTGCCCGAAAGATCAGGGGCGGAATTGGTGACTCTGGCGCTGATCGCCGGACTGTTGGCCCAGCTTGGCGACTTGTGCGAATCCGCCTTGAAACGGGCGTGTGGAGCGAAAGACTCGGGCCACTTCTTTCCTGGCCACGGTGGTGTACTTGATCGTATTGATAGTTTGCTTTTTCCGGTTGCCTTTATCTATTACTATAATAGTCTGTTGTTTTAAGTCAGCCCGAAAACGAGGAGTAGCTGGGCATGGATCTATCGACTGTTGATGTTGCGCTGAGAGTCATTATTGTCTTTGGTGTAATTGTTTTTGTTCACGAACTTGGCCACTTTCTGGCTGCCAAATGGGTCGGGGTCGGGGTGGAACGTTTTTCCTTGGGGTTTGGTCCAAAATTGATCGGGCGTCAAATCGGCGAGACCGAATATTTACTCTGTGCCATCCCGCTTGGGGGCTATGTCAAAATGATAGGCGAAGAAGTGCGTGAGGAGGTTGAGGAAACACAGATCCGACGCTCCTTCAACCACAAGTCTTTGCCCAAACGTTTCCTGATTATCTGTGCCGGCCCGTTGGCTAATTTCTTGATGGCGTTTGTTGTTTTTAGCCTGACCTTTGCCCAATTTGGTATGAAGGTTCCCGTCGATCAACCCACAGTTGGTGGGGTTGTCGTAAACATGCCTGCTGAAGCCGCAGGTTTGGAACAGGGCGACGAGATCCTTAAAGTCGATAGGGCCGCTATTCAGACGTGGGAAGAGTTGGCCGAGCATATTCAACTCAGCCAAGGCAATGCCATCCCCCTCGTGGTCAAAAAGGCGAACGGTGGCCGAGTCGTTGAATTAACGGTTACGCCCCAGCTCCATGATAACCGAGTAGGCGGACAAGTCTATGTGATCGGCATCGAGCGCGTTTTTACGACGGAGAACGTTGCACTCGGGCGGGCAATAACGCTCGGGGTCGAGCAAACCTGGTTTTGGACACAACTTATCCTTGGCAGCGTGGTCAAGCTGGTAAGTGGAGAGGTCTCGACCAAAGAGCTAGGTGGTCCCATTCTCATTGCTCAGGTTGCCGGTCAACAAGCGCGTCTGGGTATGGAACATTTACTCCGCTTCACTGCAATTATCAATGTGAACTTAGCTGTATTTAATCTGCTGCCTATCCCCGTGCTCGACGGTGGTCACCTGTTGCTTCTCCTGATTGAGCTGGTGATTGGCCGGCCGTTGAGCAATCGGTCCAAAGAAATGGCCGTGCGCGTTGGCTTTCTGGTGATTGCCGCGCTGATTGTCCTTGTCTTTTACAACGACATCTCGCGCCTCGTCAGCTAGTATGACGGTATGCTTGTGCTCGGCATCGACACAGCTACGCCGATTGCGAGCGTTGGCTTGATTCGAGAGAAAACCGTTCTGGCTGAACGGTCCTATACCGTCACGTCCAGCCATGCCGAAAACCTGCTGCCGCTGATAGCGCAGGTCCTCAGGCTAGCCCAAGTCCCCTTGTCGGACGTGGAGGGCATTGGTGTGACGATCGGCCCCGGCGCATTCTCGGGGCTCCGCATTGCGTTGAGTACGGTCAAGGGCTTTGCCTATGCCTTGTCCCAGCGTGTTGCCGGCGTCTCGACGCTTTTAGCGCTTGCGCATTCTGTAAACAGTTGGACTGGCCGCATCTGCGTGGTGTTAGACGCACGTAAACGTGAGGTCTATAGCGCCTGCTTTGAGCGTGATAACGCAGGCTCTGTTCGTCGTTTGACGGAGGACGCAGTGCTCTCTCCCCGCGATTTGCTCGAGCAGGTTTCTTCCTCGTGTCTGTTTATTGGCGACGGGGTTGATCGCTACCGGGGCATGATCCAGGAACACTGCGGAACACGTGTTCAATTGGTTGCTCTTGCTGATAGCCCACCGCGCGGGAGCGTGGTCGCCCGTTTGGCCTGGGAACGATTCCGGCGTGGTGCGCAGGATGATGTGTCTCAACTCGTTCCATACTACATCCGCCGCTCAGACGCTGAGCGGAATCGCGGAATTGGATGAACACCCATAGGCCGTATATGCGTTCTCTTGGCGACAAATGTGAGTCTTTCAGAGACCTTATGGCCTAGACAGGCCCGGTGAATTTTGGCATCCTGCCCCAGAATCACGCCGAATAAAGGTCTACCTACCAGCGGAATGCGAAGGACAGACGTATGGACTATCCTCGTTAAGCAGCTGCACCTGACAATTCGGTCGTAAAGATACTATGGCCCGGAAGAAGATTGCACTCATTGGTGCAGGCAATATTGGCGGAACCCTGGCTCACTTATGTGTGCTGAAAGGACTTGGCGACGTTGTCCTCTTTGACGTGGTTGAAGGCCTGCCGCATGGCAAGGCCCTTGATATGCTCGAAGGTGGCCCCATTGAAGGATATGATGCCCAGATTACGGGGACAAATATTTACACTGATATCGAAGGCGCGGATGTGTGTATTGTGAGCGCCGGCCTTGCGCGCAAGCAGGGCATGAGTCGGGACGATCTGCTCGGGATTAAATGTAAAATCATGAGCGATGTGTCCGGAAATATTAAACAGTATGCACCGGACTCGTTTGTCATCGTTGTCACGAATCCCTTGGATGCCATGGTGACGTTGACCAAACGGGTTACCGGCTTTCCCAAAAACAAAGTAGTAGGCCAGGCCGGTGTGTTAGATTCCGCTCGGTATCGGACGTTTATCGCCCAAGAGCTCAATGTATCCGTCCTGAATGTTACGGCCATGGTCTTAGGCGGTCACGGGGACGATATGGTCCCCGTGCGCAGTTACTGCCAGGTTGGCGGTGTCCCTGTGGAAAAGCTGATTTCGTCGGCGCGTCTGGATAAAATCGAGCAACGCATCCGGCATGCCGGTGGTGAGATCGTCGCATTGCTCAAAACAGGCTCTGCGTTTTACTCGCCTGCTTCCGCTGCAGTACAAATGGCCGCCGCGCATCTCCAGGATAGAAAACAAATTTTGCCCTGTGCGGCCTATCTTGAGGGCGAGTACGGGATTGACGGTGTATATTTTGGCGTGCCGGTATCGATAGGCGCTGGTGGCGTCGAGCGGGTGATCGAAGTGGATCTGAATGAAAAAGAAAAGGAAGAGATGGATGTGTCTGTGGGCCATGTGGGTGAGTTGATTACAGCCATGGACTCCATCTTGGAGAAGAGTGCGTAAGCGGAGCAACGGGTAAGCGCGTATGAATATTCACGAATATCAGGCGAAAGACGTTCTGCGGAAATACGGGGTTGCCGTTCTCGAAGGCAAGGTGGTCACCACACCGGACGAGGCCGAAGCTGTGGCCCAGGATCTCGGTGGTGGTTTGTGTGTGGTCAAAGCCCAGATCCACGCCGGCGGCCGAGGCAAGGCCGGTGGGGTGAAGCTTGCGAAAACGCCTCAAGAAGCGAGCGCACATGCGCAGGCGCTGCTCGGCTCTACTCTGGTGACCCATCAAACCGGTCCGGAAGGCAAAGCGGTTCATCGGGTCTTTATTGAGCAAGGGTGTGACATTGATAAAGAGTTTTATCTTGGCATAGTCATAGACCGGACGACTTCTCGGGTCACCATAATGGCCAGCTCAGAGGGCGGAGTGGAAATCGAGGAGGTCGCTGAACGGGCACCAGAGAAGATTCTGCGAGCGACCATAGACCCCGCTGTCGGTTTTGGCGACTTTCAAGGCCGCCAGCTTGCGTATGGCCTTGGCTTGCCAAAAGCGTCCGTCAATAAGGCGGTGGCTTTTATGCGCGGGCTGTACAAAGCATTTGCCGAGTGCGATGCCTCCATGATGGAGATCAATCCGTTGGTGTTGACCAAATCTGGAGATCTGGTCGCGCTGGATGCCAAGATTGGCTTTGATGACAATGCGCTCTTCCGGCATGCTGAAATTCGTCAGCTACGAGATGTGTCGGAAGAGAACGACAAAGAAGTTGCGGCGTCAGAATTTGACCTCAACTATATTGCTTTGGAGGGCAGCATCGGCTGTATGGTGAATGGCGCCGGACTGGCCATGGCGACAATGGATATCATCAAACACTACGGGTCCGAGCCGGCCAACTTTCTGGACGTTGGCGGTGGTGCCACAACAGAGAAAGTCACCGAGGCCTTCAAAATTATTCTGTCGGATGAGAAGGTAAAGGGCGTGCTCGTCAATATTTTCGGCGGGATCATGCGCTGCGATGTGGTTGCCAATGGTGTGGTGGAAGCCGCCAAGCAAGTCAATCTGGCTATCCCTCTGGTCGTGCGATTAGAGGGGACGAATGTGGAACTTGGAAAAAAGATTTTAGCCGAATCCGGGTTGGATATTATCGCGGCAGACGACCTGGCTGATGCGGCCAAGAAGGTCGTAGCAGCAATCTCTGCGTAGTTTCCAAGCCAGCTGGAGGGTTCCCAGTAGGAGAAATCGAGGAGTACTCGGGTGAGCATTCTTATTGATAAAAATACAAAGGTCCTGACCCAGGGTATTACCGGTGCTACCGGCCAGTTGCATACCCGAGGATGTAAGGAGTACGGCACCAAAATGGTGGCTGGCGTTACTCCCGGTCGGGGTGGAACGGACTTTGAAGGCATTCCTATTTTTGATACGGTTGTGCAAGCCGTTCAGGAAACCGGAGCGAATGCGACCGTTATCTATGTCCCGCCACCGTTTGCCGCGGATGCCATCATGGAAGCGGTGGATGCTGAGGTGGAGTTAGTCATCTGCATCACTGAAGGCATTCCCGTGCTGGATATGGTTCGGGTAAAACGCTACTTGGACGGGAAAAAATCCCGCTTGATCGGCCCCAACTGTCCCGGCGTGATCACGCCGGGGGCATGTAAAATAGGCATTATGCCCGGCTATATCCATAAAATCGGATCGATAGGCGTGGTATCGCGCAGTGGCACCTTGACCTATGAAGCGGTGCATCAGCTCACCCAGTTGGGCATCGGCCAGTCGTCCTGTGTCGGTATTGGCGGCGACCCAGTAAATGGCACGAGCTTTATCGATGTGCTGCACCTCTTTCAAGATGATGCGCAAACCGAAGGGGTGGTACTCATCGGCGAGATTGGTGGCTCTGCCGAAGAAGACGCTGCCGGGTTTATCAAGGAGCACATGACGAAGCCTGTGGCTGCGTTTATTGCCGGCCAGACCGCGCCTAGAGGAAAACGGATGGGCCACGCGGGCGCCATC
>CAZBUD010000006.1:24424-37357 GCA_964495015.1 uncultured Enterobacteriaceae bacterium
CATTGCCGGTGGTAAGGGAACGGCAGCTGAGAAGGTCCAGGCCTTTCGGGACGCGGGCGTGTCCATTATCTCCAGCCCGGCGGAGATGGGCACGACCATGGCTACGGCGCTAGGCTAGGTACCGAAGTCCAATCAACATCTCGCTCTATAGGGTGGGAGCGGTTAATAAACCGTCCCCGCGAGTTCTATGCCAACCCAAACTGCTTCGACTCATACGCCTGAACGCGTATTCCTGCAAGGCGAACGCGCCCGCCAGAAAAGTCGTTTTCCGGAGGCGCTACAGTTATACCGCCAGGCTCGGCAAGCGGCAAAAACTGCGCATTCTGCTGAGTATGAACTGTATGCGCAGCTCGGCGTTGGTGATTGTCTACGGATGATGGCGCAGTATGGTCAGGCGAGGCAGGCCTATGAGCGGGCGGGACGAGTCGCCGCTCAGATTTCTGATACTGAGGGCAGGGCAGAGAGTTTGGCCGGAATTGGGCTCAGCCAGCGTGCTCGGGGAAATCCGGAGCGGGCGTTAGCCTACTTATCTGAGGCGCGTTCTCTGTATCGCCGTACCAAGGTTTACAGTCGGGAAGGTTTTATTGTTTGGGCTATTGGAAGCACGTATCGCTTTTGTGGCGATCTCAGAAAAGCCTTGTCTCATTTCAAGCAGGCGCTCAAGCTAGGGCAACGAGAGGGCGACACGCTCGGTGCCGGCTATGCGCTATGTGGCTTAGGCGGCGCCTCTCGGCTTATGGGCCGGTTCCCCGATACGCAACACTATTACGCCGAAGCCAATGCGGTATTTGAGGTAGAGAATGACGTGTATGGGCGTGCCTATTCCTATTGCGGCCTTGGTAATGCCGCACGGATGCGTCGGGAATACAAAGTCGCGCTGAGACTATTTGGTAAAGCCGAGCGCCTCTATATGCGTATAGGCGATAAGGCAAGTTTCGCCTATACCGTTTGGGCCATGGCCACGGTGCACAAAATGCTGGGCGATTATGAACGGAGCACTGACATCTTCAGGCAAGCGCAGCACTTGTTCCGTGAGACGCGAGATATACGTGGGTCGGTATACTGCGGTTTAGGCATGGGAGAGTTGGCCTTTTTACAAGGAAAGCCAAAAGCGGCCCGAGCAAGGTTCGTACTGTGCCAGGACCGGGCCATGCGTTTCGGATATTACGCGGAAGCCTGCCATGCGATGGCCTGTCGTACGCTGACGGAGGTTCAGCCGGATTGGAAAGCGGTCAAACAGGCATACCGACGCTGTGGCCTACATTTCACGCCTCTTCCGCCACCTTTGAATACGCCCTAAACATTGACCCTTTTGGGCGTGTCGTTAGACTATTACCCACAGAAAGGACTGTTATGCTAGAACGTACACTTTCGATTATCAAACCGGATGCGGTCGGAAGGAGCGTTATTGGTGAGATTTTACGCCGTTTTGAAGCAGCCGGGCTGAAGATTGTGGCGACCAAAATGGTCACACTGAGCAAAGTTGAAGCCGATGGGTTTTATGCGGTGCACAAGGAACGCCCGTTCTTCGGTAGCCTGACCTCGTTCATGTCTTCCGGCCCGGTTCTGGTGTCGGTGCTCGAAGGCGAGGGGGCGATTCAGGTCAATCGCAAGATCATGGGCGCGACCAACCCCGAGGAGGCGGATGAGGGTACGATCCGGAAAGATTTCGCAACGGATATCGAGCAGAATGCTGTCCACGGCTCTGATGCGTCAGAAACCGCTCAGTGGGAGATCGCCTATTTTTTTAGTAGAGTAGATCTCGCCTAGCCGTCTCTTGTTCTTCCATGTCCGACTAACGCTAGGGAAAACGACCCTATCTGCAGGTGTTCAGGGTGTCTAAGCTATGGACATTAAGGAGTTGACCAAAGACGAACTTGAGAGCTGGCTCACCGAACAGGGGTACAAGCCCTTTCGGGCCAGGCAGATTCTCAAGTGGCTGTATCAGAAGCAGGTTGATACATTTGAGGATATGAGCGATGTATCCGTTGCTTTACGGCAAATGCTGGAGCAGAACTTTGTGATTCAGCGGCTGACGTGTACCCAGCAAACGCCCGCGACTGACGGGACAGAAAAGTATCTGTTTACTCTTGCGGACGGACGCCGGATTGAGAGTGTGTTTATTCCGAGTGAGAAACGCCGTACGCTGTGTGTGTCATCCCAAGCTGGGTGCGCCATGGGCTGTCAGTTCTGTGCTACGGCTCAAGTCCGACCGGTGCGCGATCTCACTGCCGGTGAAATGGTCAGCCAAATCTGGGAAGTGCAGCGGCGTAGACCGGCGCAGGACGCGATCACCAATGTGGTTTTTATGGGTATGGGCGAGCCGTTGGCGAACTATGAACCGCTGGTCAAGGCGCTAACTAATTTGACGCAAACCTGGGGTTTTGATTTTGCGCCTCGACGCGTCACGGTTTCAACTGTTGGCCTGGCTCCGGCCATGCAACGCCTGCTGCAGGACACGAACGTCAATTTGACGGTGTCCATAACCGCGACAACCGATACATTGCGGGACGAACTGATGCCAGTTAACCGCCGCTACCCCTTAGCCGTGTTGTTTGAAGCGTGCCGAACGCTTCCGATTGCTCCCCGGAAGCGCATCACGTTTGCTTACACGATGTTTGACGGGGTTAATGATACTGACGCAGACGCCAGACGATTGGTTACGCTGCTGCATGGGCTCCGGGCGAAAGTTAACTTGATTCCCTTTAATCCCTTTCCCGGCACTGCCTTCCGTTCCTCGCCGCGCGCCCGGATGCAAGGCTTTCGTCAAATCCTGCTTGACCGCGGGGTTCATGCCACAATACGTGAGAGTCGGGGCCAAGACGTCCAGGCTGCTTGTGGCCAGCTTGCTGCTTCTGTGAAACACGCGGCGTAAGAAAAGGCGACAAAAGGAAACTATGATTACGCTGGGTGTTATTGGTGGCAGTGGCCTCTACCAGATGGAGGGCATAGAGCACGGCGAGTGGGTCAGTGTGGATACGCCGTTTGGTGCACCATCCGATGCGTATTTTGTTGGCGGGTTGGAGGGCGTAGACGTGGTGTTTCTGCCGCGTCATGGCCGGGGGCATCGCATTCTACCCTCACAGCTGAATTTTCGGGCCAATATCTATGGCATGAAAAAGCTAGGTGTCCGACGACTGATCGCAGTAAGTGCGGTCGGGAGTTTGAAACAAGAGATTGTGCCGGGGCAGATGGTGATTCCGGATCAGTTCATTGACCGCACGCGTGGACGCATAGACACTTTCTTTGGCCGAGGCATTGTTGCGCATGTCGCGTTTGCCGACCCCGTTTGTCCTTTTTTGTCGCAAGCTTTATTCGAGGCGACTGAAGAGCAAGGGCATGAGCAAGAAACTGATATCACAGTTCACCAAGGTGGGACGTATATTTGTATAGAGGGCCCACAATTCTCCACACGTGCCGAGTCTTTTCTCTACCGCAGTTGGGGCGCTGATATTATCGGCATGACGAATTTGCAAGAGGCCAAACTTGCCCGCGAAGCTGAGATTTGCTTCGCGACGTTAGCCATGGCTACGGATTATGATTGCTGGAATACTGAAGCTGGGGATGTTGTGATTGAGGACGTGCTGGCTGTATTGAACAAGAATGTTGAAACGGCCAAACGGATTGTGCATAGGTCAACGCGACGGCTCTCACCAGATCACGTGTGCTCGTGCGAAACTGCAGTGAAGGACGCCATTATTACGGATCGGTCTCTGATTCCTGCAAGTGTGAAAGCCGAACTTGAGCCGATTATTGGCAAGTATCTCGAAGGCGAAGTTGGGTAAATATGGGTGTGGATGTCATGAGTATTGTCGTTGTTGGCTCAGTTGCCCTTGATTCGATTGAAACACCGTCTGGCCGAGCCAATGAAGTCTTAGGTGGATCGGCCGCCTATTTTGCGGTTGCGGCCAGCTATTTTGCACTAGTTAACTTGGTAGCCGTCGTTGGCGACGACTTCCCCGCAGAGGCGAAGGCGACCCTGGTATCCCCGACGATTAATCTTGCTGGGCTTGAGGTGTACCCAGGGCGCACGTTCCGTTGGACAGGCCGTTATCATGAAAACCTCAATATGCGTGATACGCTTGACCTGCAAATGAACGTGGTGGCTGATTTTGCACCGCAGCTGCCTGAGCAGTACCGCCAGACCCCATTTGTCTTTTTGGGTAATATCGACCCTGGCCTGCAAAGCCGCGTATTGGATCAGCTCGCCCAACCGCGCCTCGTCGCCTGCGATACAATCAGTCACTGGATTGAGAATGAGCGTCCCGCCCTGGAAGCCGTGCTGAAGCGCGCTGATGTATTGATCATTAATGATGAAGAAGCGCAGATGATCAGCGGCGAGCACAATGTGATTCGGGCGGCGCGTCAAATCCTTACCATGGGACCCAAAACGCTATTGGTCAAGCGTGGAGAGTATGGGGCGCTGCTCTTTTCTCCGCAGTCGGTTTTTGCCGTGCCTGCCTATCCTTTGGAAGATGTCAGCGACCCGACAGGGGCCGGCGATTCCTTTGCCGGCGGGTTTCTCGGCTATTTGGCTGAGTCCAACGATGTGTCTGCAGCGGGGCTGCGGAAAGCAATCCTGTACGGCAGTGTTGTGGCTTCGTTTACGGTCGAAGATTTCGGCTTGCGCCGATTGCAGTCTCTCACTCGTAATGACATCGAGCAGCGCTACCGTCAGTTAGTCAGCTTGATGAAGTTTTGAGCGTACGACCGATTGAGTAGTTTTCCCATGGACCTTTCTGTTGTCGTACCGATCTATAATGAGCTGGAGAATCTCCGTCCGCTGTGCAAACGCGTGCACGAGGCGCTTGCTCCGACGAACTGTACGTATGAGCTCATTCTCGTTGACGATGGCAGCTCTGATGGCAGTAGTGAGCTCTTGGCTGAACTGCACGCGCAAGATGACAAGCTCAAAGTGTTACGCTTTCGCCGCAACTTCGGTCAAACGGCGGCCCTTGCGGCTGGGTTCGAATATGCGCACGGTGCAGTGATTGTCTCGCTTGATGGGGACTTGCAAAATGACCCGATTGATATTCCGCGCTTACTCGCCAAGCTCGATGAGGGCTACGATCTGGTCAACGGCTGGCGCGTGAATCGCCAAGATCCTTTTTTATCCCGGCGGCTGCCGTCTCAGATTGCGAACAGCATTATCTCCTTAACGACACGGGTGAAGCTGCATGATTATGGCTGCACGCTTAAGGCATTTCGGAAGGAAGTCGCAAAAGGGCTCAAGCTCTATGGTGAAATGCACCGATTCATCCCGGCCCTGGCCGGAGACATGGGCGCACGGATTACTGAGCTGCCGGTTATTCATCATGCCCGGAAACATGGCACCTCGAAGTACGGGCTGGCGCGCACGATGTGGGTCGTACTCGATTTATTAACCGTCAAATTTCTCTCAAGCTACGCTACCCGGCCGAGTCATCTTTTTGGTTTTCTTGGACTGATTGCCATGCTGGTCGGCGGTGGGATCACCACCATCTTGGGTCTGCAAAGACTCATCTTTAATGTCCAATTGTTCGGGCGACCATTACTGCTGCTCGGCATTCTTCTCCTGGTCACGGGCCTGCAGTTTGTGACCACCGGCCTGATAGCCGAACTGTTGGTCCGAACCTACCATGAAAGCCAGGATAAGCACGCCTATTGGATTAGGGACGTGCTAGAATAGTCAATAGTCAAAGACGCACTGTGGCTAGTCATAATTTCCATAACTCCCACAACGCGGTCATGCTGATCGAGTAATGAGAAGGGGGAACGGCCATCGCACGCATATTAATCACTGGTGGGGCGGGTTTTATCGGCTCGCATTTATGTGAACGTTTCCTTGCTGAAGGCGATGAAGTATTGTGCCTAGATAATCTAGTCACCGGGGATGCGGATAATGTAGCAGACCTCTTCGCCAAGCCCGAATTTTCATTCATCCCTCAGGACGTCACCAATTACATTTATGTGAGTGGTCATGTCGACGCGATTCTCCACTTTGCATCGCCAGCCAGTCCGATAGACTATCTCGAACTCCCGATTCAGACCCTTAAAGTCGGTTCGCTCGGGACGCATAAAGGGCTCGGACTTGCCAGGGTAAAAGACGCTCGCTTCCTGCTGGCATCAACATCAGAAGTGTATGGCGATCCGTTGGTTCATCCGCAGCAAGAAGATTACTGGGGGAATGTGAATCCTATCGGACCACGTGGCGTCTATGATGAGGCCAAACGTTTTGCTGAGGCCTTGACCATGGCTTACCATAGGGGTCACGGTGTGGCGACGCGGATTATACGGATTTTCAATACATATGGCCCACGTATGCGGTTGAGAGATGGGCGGGTGGTGCCGAACTTCATCGGGCAGGCATTGCGTGGCGAGGATCTCACTGTCTATGGCGATGGAAGTCAGACGCGAAGCTTCTGTTATGTTGACGATCTTGTGGAGGGCGTTGTGCGGCTCCTACGCTCCGATCGGAATGAACCGGTCAACGTGGGGCATCCGCATGAATTATCAGTGCTGAAATTTGCTGAGACGATTTTGCGTTTGAGTGACAGCCCGAGCAAAATTGTTTTTCAGCCCCTCCCGGTTGACGATCCCAAAGTGCGCCAACCCGACATTAGTGTCGCTCGCCATATCCTGGGTTGGGAACCCCAGGTGTCGCTGGAAGATGGACTCGACAAAACGATAGCATATTTCCGAAAGAAACTGGAAATCGAGTAAGTCGGGCCTTTCAGCGCTGCAGAGGAAAAGACCGCACAGGAGGAATCCTATGAGAGCGCTGGTGACAGGCGGGGCTGGCTTTATTGGATCCCATATCGCTGATGCCTACCTCGCAGCCGGGCATGAGGTCTGGATTGTTGATGATTTATCAACGGGAAGGACAGCCAACATCCCGGCGCACGCCCATTTCGTGCAGGCCGATATTCAAGATGCGACAGTCCGTGAGCTCATTGTGAGCGAACGCATTGAAGTGGTCAATCATCACGCTGCCCAGCTGGATGTCCGTCGCTCTGTCGCTGATCCTTTGTTTGATGCACGGGTGAATATTCTTGGTTTGTTGAATGTTCTTGAGGGTGCGCGACAGGCATCTTGTCAGCGTGTGATCTTCGCCTCTTCGGGTGGAACTGTATATGGTGAACAAGAGACGTTCCCTGCTTCAGAGGACCATGTCACACAACCGATTAGCCCGTACGGGGTCAGCAAACGAACAGGGGAGCTGTATCTGCACTTCTATCGAGTCGCGTATGGTCTCCACTACGTGGCGCTTCGGTATGCCAATGTGTATGGGCCACGCCAAGATCCGCACGGAGAAGCTGGCGTAGTCGCTATTTTTACCCGGAAGCTTTTGGCAGGACAAGGCATCACGATCAACGGCGATGGCAAACAAACGCGAGACTATGTCTTTGTCGGTGATGTGGCTCAGGCAAACATGACCGCGCTGTCCGTGGACTATACTGGTCCAATAAACATCGGCACAGCAAAAGAAATCGATGTGAACACCCTGGCTGCCCATTTGCAGCGTATTATCCCTGGTAGGCCGGACCGCGCGGAGTATGGCTCGGCGAAGAGGGGCGAGCAGCGCCGGAGCGTCTTGGCCTGGGATCGTGCCGCTCGTATCTTGGGTTGGAAGCCGACAACGCCATTAGACGAGGGACTTAAAAGAACGGTGGCTTTCTTCCGACAATAATATGGATATTCAGCGGATTCGAAATTTTAGCATCATCGCTCATATCGACCATGGCAAGTCGACCTTGGCGGATAAGCTCTTATCACAAACCGGCACGATTGGTGAGCGGGAGAGCGGGGCTCAGTTCCTCGACACGATGGACTTGGAACAGGAGCGTGGAATCACAATCAAAGCCCGAACCGTGCGCTTACAGTATCGTGCGGAGGACGGTATCGAGTATTATCTGAATCTGATCGACACGCCTGGTCATGTGGATTTTTCCTATGAAGTTTCACGCAGCCTGTATGCGTGCGAAGGCGCTATTTTGGTCGTCGATGCGACACAAGGAGTTGAGGCTCAAACGCTAGCAAATACCTATCTGGCCCTTGACCACCAGCTTGAAATTTTACCCGTCATTAACAAAATCGACCTGCAGAGTGCAGAGCCTGAACGGGTGCGACAAGAGCTCGAAGATATTATCGGCCTGGATGGAAACGATGCGGTGTTAGCCAGTGCAAAGGAGGGACGGGGCATCTCGGATGTCTTGGAGGGTATCCTACGGATGATACCGGCTCCTCAGGGCGATCCGGACGCGCCGCTGAAAGCCCTCCTCTTCGACAGCTGGTTCGACCCCTATCAAGGCGCCGTGGTCCTTGTGCGCGTGTTTGAGGGGACCTTGCAGCCAGGGATGTCGATTCAGCTCATGTCGAGTGGCAAGGAGTATGAGGTCGGGCAGATTGGCATCTTTGCTCCGCACCCACGGTCAGTCACAGAGCTCGGGCCCGGGGAAGTCGGTTTTCTTATGGCGGGGATCAAGGAAGTGCGAGAAGCCCGAGTGGGCGATACGATCACACATGCCCGCCGTCCGACGAGCGATATGTTTCCCGGCTTTCAGGAAGCGAAGCCGATGGTCTTTAGTGGACTCTATCCCGTCGAATCACAGCAGTACGAGGCGCTGCGCGATGCGGTTGAAAAACTCCGCTTAAATGATGCAGCCTTTTCGTATGAGAAAGAAACCTCGCTCGCTCTCGGCTTTGGATTTCGGTGTGGGTTCCTCGGCTTGTTACATATGGAGATCGTAAAGGAGCGTTTGGAGCGGGAATTTGGTTTAGAGTTGATTACGACGTCGCCGACGGTTGAATATCAAATCCTGACCGTCGGTGGCGAAATACTGCAGGTCGAGAATCCCTCTTTTTTTCCTCCCATGCAGGAAATAGAGCATATTGAAGAGCCGTTTATTCTAGCGACGATCCACCTGCCGGTAGAATATGTGGGAAATGTTTTACAACTCTGCCAGGAGCGCCGAGGGATACAACGGGAGCTGAAATACCTTGGTTCCACGCGGGTCGCGCTTTGCTATGAACTCCCGCTCAACGAAGTCGTTATTGATTTCTATGATCGGATGAAATCCATCAGTCGTGGGTATGCGTCCTTGGACTATGAATTTTTGGATAGGCGGCCGGCCGACTTGGTCAAGCTTGATGTACGCATTAACGGAGATATCGTAGATGCCTTGTCGCTGATCGTGCATCAGGAGCACGTCCGTGCTCAGGGTCGTGAACTGGTGCGGAAAATGCGTGAACTCATCCCGCGCCAAATGTTTGATGTCGTGGTACAGGCTGCCATCGGCAGTCGAGTGATAGCCCGTGAAACAGTCAAAGCGTTGCGTAAGAATGTGACATCAAAATGCTATGGTGGGGATATAACCCGTAAACGAAAGCTGCTAGAAAAACAAAAAGAAGGTAAACGTCGGATGAAGCAGGTTGGGCGGGTGGAAATCCCTCAGGAGGCGTTTCTCGCCCTTTTGCAGGTGGGCGATTCCGAGACGTCACGGCGTGGCTAGTAAGTAGGAGATATGGACAGAGACAAAACGTCGGTCCAAGGGGCGGTGGGTATGGCAGGGCAGGGATCGAATACGGGCACGCCGTCTGCATCGACAACCCAGGAGAAACACAAATCCGTATTTCGCGAATATGCAGAAGCGCTGTTGGTCGCCTTGCTCCTTGCCTTGTTTATTCGGAGTTTTATCGTCCAGGCCTTCAAGATTCCATCCGGCTCTATGCTTTCTACTCTGCAAATCGGGGACCATATTCTGGTGAGTAAGTTTGCCTATGCTCTACGTCTCCCGTATCCGTTCGATACCTTGCTCTTTGCATGGGCAAAGCCAGAACGCGATGATGTCATCGTTTTTATCTACCCAAAAGACGAAACAAAAGATTTTATTAAACGTGTCGTGGCGGTTGAAGGCGATCGGCTACATATTCGTGACAAGCAACTGTTTGTCAATGGTGAGGCCGCCGAGAATACCTATGCCCGGTATGCGGATCCCGGCCGTGTTATCCCCGGTCTGCGCGATAACTATCCTCAGCCTCTGCCAGACGGTTCGGTCGAGCCAATCACTGTTCCGCCGGGGAAGCTATTTGTCATGGGTGATAATCGCGACCATAGCCACGACAGCCGCTTCTGGGGCTTTGTGGATATACAAGAAGTGAAAGGCAAAGCTTTCCTGATTTACTGGTCATGGGATGGGCGTGAGCGCTGGATACGCTGGGAGCGGTTGGGGTCGCTCATTTATTAGCGCGAAGGAGACGGCGACGTGGCGCGGCTTGAAGAGATGTTACTTGAAAGCGGTAAAGTCTCGAAGGACGACTTGCGTAGAATCCAGCTTGTGCAACAAGAACGTGGAGAAACGCTGGAGCGCCTGCTCGTCGAGTTGGGATTTATGTCTGAAGACGATCTCCTACCCGTACTGGCGGAATATTATCGAGCTCCGTTGGTGAGTGAGCGTGATTTCCCGCAGCAACCGCCGGCGCGGTGCAGTGTCAATCCTGGCTTCTTGCGCCAAGCGCGGGTGTGTCCCTTAACTGCTCAGGATGGTGAGTTGACTGTTGCTATGGCTGACCCCGGTGATTTTTACGTCATCGAGGCGCTCGAGAAAGCAACCAAACTCAAAGTGACGATTCGGATCGCGCGTGAACGCGAGATCCTTGAGGCGTTGCATGCCTATTACACTGAGGGTGGAGCGGAAGGCCAGGAGGTCAGCGACGTTGATTACATCGAAGATGATCAAGAAGATGTCGAACATCTGCGGGACATGGCGAGCGAAGCGCCGGTTATTCGGCTGGTCAATATGCTCATTGCACGCGCGATGGAGCAGCGGGCATCCGATATTCACATCGAGCCTTTTGAAAAAGAGCTCCGTGTCCGGTATCGCATCGACGGTATTCTGCACGATATAGACGCACCGCCTCGCAAGCTACAGGCTGCCCTCATCTCCCGGGTCAAACTCATGGCCAAACTCAATATTGCTGAACGTCGTCTTCCCCAAGACGGACGAATCAAGCTGCGCATGTTGGGCCGCGAGGTCGATCTGCGTGTTTCGACGCTGCCCACCCTGTACGGGGAAAGTGTGGTGCTGCGTATCCTGGACCGGTCGAGTATCAATGTCAGCTTGGAGTCACTGGGTTTTCCCCACGATATTTTGTCGGACTTTGAGAAGCTTATTGCGCAACCGTATGGAATGATTCTGGTGACTGGGCCCACGGGAAGTGGGAAAACGACGACGTTGTACGGGGCGCTGGACAAGATAAATTCACCCGACAAAAAGATTATTACCATCGAGGATCCAGTTGAGTATCAGCTCGATGGGATCAACCAAATTCATGTCAAATCGCAGATTGGCTTGACTTTCTCCGCCGGCTTGCGCTCCATCGTCCGTCAGGATCCCGATGTCATCATGATTGGAGAGATTCGGGATTACGAAACCGCAGAAATTGCTATTCAATCTGCCTTGACCGGACACTTGGTGTTTTCAACACTGCATACTAATGATGCCTCTGGCGCGGTCTCTCGTCTGCTCGAAATGGGCGTTGAAGACTATTTGCTGGCCTCGTCCCTCCTTGGCGTTATGGCTCAACGTTTGGTGCGGAACTTGTGTCCGAGTTGTCGACGGCCGGTCGAAGGAGGTGCCTCTCTCCCGCAAACCAATCAGCAGACGAAAGGGCACTCGCCGGAGCCGGTGGCGACCTATGAAGCCGGGGAATGTGAAGATTGTGCCATGACCGGCTATCGGGGCCGCGATGGAATTTTCGAATTCTTGCCCGTTGACGAAAGCATACGCCAATTGATTCTCAAACGATCATCGGCTGACATTATTAAAGAACAGGCGGTGAGTGGTGGCATGCGCCCCCTGCGGGACGACGGCTGGCGCAAAGTAGCCGAAGGCGGCACGACAGTGTCTGAAGTGATGCGTGTCACGCAAGACGCGTAAGATGTGCAATATGTGTAAGCCGCTCGTAGTTTGCAAATGAATCATTGCGCGGGAGAGGTTCGCGAGGAAGCTGTCTCTGGAGCGGTAGGCTCTTCTGTCTCTTTTGGATAATAAACATAGCATGATAGGTCGCTTCTCTTGGTTCAAAATAGGCGTTGCCGAACCGCTCTACTCAGGGCGAGACAGTGCGCTTGGTCCAGTTGCCTTGTTCGTCTGTATACTCCCGCTTTTGTATGAGTAGCCTGCAAGTGCCATAGTCATGGTTCTGGCGGAGTTGGCCTTGATCCGAATTGACATACTCAGATTTGCCAACTGGGCCGACGATAACATCCGGTGCACCGTAGCGAGCAGTCGCGATTCTCCGTCCTTCGCTCCCATACGTATGGACAAGACGTCGGAACAGAATGCCTGCTGCATTATATTCGGCTTCTTCAAGAATACGATCCTGCTCGTTTAGTACTGAGACGGTTTTGCGCGGTATGCTGCCATCTGTCGTGTAGAGACTGTGCGTGATACGCTGTTCTTTCCGATGGGTAACAAGCAGAGTCCGCTCACAGGGGAGACCCTCACGCGAGTAGACTCTCTGCTAAGTAGTGTTCTCTGAGCGGTAGGTGTACACGGTCTTTTTTTCAGGCTCCCGTCTATCTCATAGTGCAGATGTAGGGTCTTGCGCCAGTGTTGATCATACGTCGTTGCGTCAACTTTCTTCCGCTCGCCCGCTGCCCATTGATCGAGGTGGCGGGCGAGGATTGCTTGCTCAATCTGGATGGACTTGACTGGACCTTGCAGGCTGTCTTCCCGCTCTGGTAAGAGCTGCGCCTGTATTGAGCCGGTGTACGAAACGAAGCTCGTCAGGCTGAAGCAAAGGATGCTCGAAAGTCTCATGTCTTCTTTCGTGAACGCTGGCCTTTGGCCAAATTCACCTCGGCAATTTCGTTTGGCCCGACCGTCCAGGTGCGATGGCGTTGCCAGAGGACAGGGTCGTGACCAGGGATGAGGCGTTCGAGTTCACCGC
>CAZBUD010000006.1:37367-56780 GCA_964495015.1 uncultured Enterobacteriaceae bacterium
GCTTTACGAATAGCATCATAAGTAAAGAGTTGATTAAAAGGATTCCCCTGATTGTAGCCTGGCGGCCACATCTTCTCGACGTTGGAATACCAATACACCGCATCCCCGGCTATGGCGAACAGGCCATTACGCGTGCGGACCTCAAACCACTGCGTGCCAAATGTATGCGAGTCCTTTGCCAGATGGGCCGTAATGCCGGGCAGGACCTCTACATCGCCCTCAATCAGCGTGGCTTTATTCTGGCTCATGGCAATAGCGACGTTGTGAATATCCTGGGGATCAAGAGAAGACAGAATCCAGCCTCGTTCTCCACCGCCAAAGTCGTGCGGCAGGGCGAGTGTACGTAGCCAGCCCATATATTCATCAAGCTGGATATACAACTGCGCATTGGGAAACGCGGAGAAATTGCCAATATGATCAAAATGCAGATGCGTCACGAGGATGGTGTCAACATCTTCGGGTTTCAGTTTGATCTTGGCCAGAACCGTACGTGGATCTTCCCAGCCAAAAAAATTATACCGCGACATCCAGTCCTGATTGCCGAACCCGGCGTCGACCAAGATGACGCGCTTTTTTGCGCCAACCTCACCACCGACCATGACAGTGTATACCATAGGAATTTGGATCGTTCCCTGGTTGCTCATTAGTCCTGAGCCACCGAAAAAATCATACGGCATATCTGCTTGGCAATAGGCCACAGTCCAGATGGAATAGTCTGTCGGCGGTTGTTCTCCTACGAGCCGCGGAGATAGAGCAGCCCGCTTTTTTTGAATTGGTGGCATAGTTTCCTCAATCGCCGTCGACCATGGCACCCAGACGGCCGACGACAGACCCTTCACCTTCAAAAAAGTCGGCGCCTAGGCGTTTCGTAAAAGTAATGCTGATTTCTGTCCCGTGCGCGGCACACAAGAAGGCATCTTTCTGGCACAGAAATTCATCGTGAACATGGACCATATCCAAGGTAATGATTTTGCAGGGACAGGGCGCGCCAAAGGCTACTCGTTTTTTGCCGCTGTCCTCATTCGTAAAGTGCGTCACGAAAATGGACTCGCCAGTAAACGGCCGATTACCCGCATCCCAAAGTTTGCCAAAAAATCCGGACTCTTGCTTTGAGCCGTCGCCCATCCGCGCATCAAAGCCAAAGCGGTCCTCCCTCCAATTCATGGCGCCGGCTTCAGCGACCAGGGTTTCTCCAGGCTCAACCTCAACCACTTGCATATAATCGCCGAAAATTTCGTAATCGATCTCATGGCATTGTACTGGGTGCCTCCATTCGCCGGCCAGAAATAAACTTCTTCATCAAAATATCAAACCAACGTGGTGACCAGCAAATAAGCACACTGAAAACGGTTCGGTCTGTCCGATAACGATAGCCAGTACCAGCGTGATGGCGACCAGCCAAGAGATGTCCAGGTTGCTTTAATTGCTTGTTGCCACGCGCCAGCGAAACGACGGACCGTACTGGTCGGCCTGAAGAATAGTGCTTCGAACCTCTCCAGAACGCGGATGCAGGAGCGCAGGCTGCCGGCGCATAAGAGCCCCTTCTTCAACCAGGCGTTTTGGCGTCAACTCGTCTTGCGCTATTTTTTCGTCGTCGCTAGTGTCAAAGAAAAATGTCTCAGGACCTCGAACACCCTACTATTCCATAGCCCCCCGACCCTCAAGTGCCCTGGCTTCGGGTCGTCTGTCAAGTATTCTACAGCACTCATGGCCTATACAGAAAAGGCCATTTTTATTTCGGCTTCTCTTGTCGATCTCGTGATATTTGGCTAATGTGATCGAAACTTTACGGCTTTACGCACAAAGACCGTCGGTAAGCGTAGCGTTTCTCTTGAGAGGACGAGGGCAGGGCGACTGGTCCCCTGATTTACCGCGCGGATGTAACACGCGAAAGTCAGACGCGAAAGGAGTGGTTATGCGCATTGGTATTCAGATGGTGATCCCAAATCACGAGGATCATGATGATAGTGTTATGTTCAAGAACGAAACGCGCCTCGCCATCGAGGCTGAGGATATGGGGTTTGATATTATCTGGCCGGTGGAGCACCACTTTTTTGACTACTCAATTTGCCCGGACAATATGCAGTATCTCAGCTATATAGCTGGCAAGACGGAAAAGCTGGAACTGGCCACTGGAGCGATTATTGTTCCCTGGCACGATCCTGTGCGTGTGGTGGAAAAGATGGTGCTGCTTGACCATCTGTCGGACGGACGCGCTGTTCTTGGGCTTGGACGCGGGTTGGCCCGACGTGAATATGCGGGTTTTGGTGTAGACATGGGCGAAGCGCGTGATCGGTTCAATCAAGCGGCGGAGATTATCGTGAATGGCTTAGAGGACGGATTTGTCGAAGCCGACACTCCATACTACAAGCAGAGCCGTGTTGAAGTGCGGCCAAGGCCGATTGGCAGCTTCAAGAATCGTCGCTACATGGTGTGCATGTCGCCTGAGTCTTTTGAAGTGGCGGCCAAGCTTGGATTGGGTGTGATGATGTTCTCCCAGGTGACGTGGGACAAGGTCGCTGACGGCATCAACAACTATCGTGAGATGTATCGGCAGTACAACAAGGGTGAAGAAGCACCTCCTGTGAACTGTGCCGACTTCGTTGTATGCTCTCCAGATGCAAAAAAGGCAGAAGAGATCGCACGAGACAAGATCACAGGCTACTACTTCAGCGTTATGGAGCATTACGAGATGCTGGGCGATCACTTCGCCAAGACTGGCAACTCTTATGCCCATTATGCTGAGGCTGCCAAGCAGATGAAGGAAGCTGGAAATGAGGCCATTCTCGAAGACTTCCTGGCAGCCAATCTGTGGGGAACGCCAGACATGATTATCAAGAAGCTCGCGACGCGTCGTGGACAGATCGGCGACTTTGAAGTCAACGGCTGCTTCAGCTTTCAGAGCCAACCGTTTGATCGAGTCGAAGACAGCATGAAGTTATTCGCTAAAGAAGTGGGTCCCATGATGCATGAGTGGACCCCGCAAGCTAAAGCCCCAGTTGATGTAGCCGTCGCTGAAGTGCGGACTGCTAAATAGGCCTTCGCGTAGACCTTGCCTTGAACGAAGCGGGCGGAGCACTGCTCCGCCCGTGGTATTTCTTACGACTTTGAGTCCACTGGCGTGGGTTCGCCTGTAGGTACCCGGTGCAGCGATTGGTTGGGCCAAACCCTTCTGCTCCCCTCGAGTGCCCGCGTGGCGCCTATGATCACACACAAAGCAGTCATCCAAAGCAGAATTAAAGAGCTCGCTGGCATGCTGATAGCCAGTGCCCGACCGGAGAAACCTGAGTGGGCGATTACCACCTCCGCAGGCTAGGTTCAACTACGAGTGCTATGGCGTACAGTGTAACGGTGGTACCAAAGAGCAAGCTCATGATGGCGGCCAACCCGACCTCTATCTGTCGGGCCGCAAACAGCTTGCAAGACCGTGGCCTTGTTTGCCTCAGCTGCCGCTGCCCATGTGTCCACGATCACCGTCAACGGCCTGTAGTACGGCTGTAACCGTCAGGCTGACCACAGTGCCGATTGCACCTAGGAAAGCGCCGGATGCAGCTGGCCTGCGTCTCATCATCCGGGACACCAGAACAAGTGCGCGGCCCAACAATGCTACTCACGCTAGCTGAGTCAAGTGGCTAGCCACCTACACTCGATCAGCTGCGTACTTTGCGAACGCTGCGGGCGCGTCGCTTGGATCGGCCTGCATTGGATGCAAATAGATCCCGACAAATAGCAGCGCAGAGCCGGCAAGTGCTGCAATCGCGACCCCCCACCTTTCACCGCTGTGAGACATGGGCCTCCCCTCTCTGTCCGTGTAGACAATCAGTCCTTCGTGTGGCCTAACGTGGCAAATCAACGGAGGTGAAAGGCAGTGAACTTGTCTGGTTAAAGGTTTCGCTATGCTTGGACTATCTCGTCTTGCAAACTCAAGACGAACGCAACGACATCGTCATATTCTTCTTGGAGAACCTGCAGTGTCTTCAAAGTGGCACCAGCGTGTTCAAGAAATCTGGACCAATCACTCTCACTGATTTTCATGTCTGTAGGCGAGATGCCCAGCAAACAATATCTGACAACTAAGGAAGTCCGTGCCGAGTTAGGGATCACTGCACCCACCTGATATGCCTATATCGGTCGAGGACTGGTCCGTTCCGAATCGGTAGGTGGAAAGACACGAGTGCGACACTGTGCAAAAGAAGATGTGCAGCGGCTCAAGGAGCGTAAGAAACTCCGGCGCGATCCCACAAAACTCACCAAACTCACGGCGGAAGCGCTCCACTCGGGAACGCCTTTCTTATATTCAGCGATCTCCCTCATTGACGATGGGCGGCCGTATTATCGACGTCACCATGTCGCGGATGTTGCTGGGCTCATATGGATTGCCGATCTGGAAGTTGGGCGAAGGAGCTTGTTCCCCACTTCAGTTTTAACCCTCTCGAAGATCGTTCGGACGCTTGTTCGGAGGGCACAGGTCCTTCCTTCGTTTGAGCGGTTTCAAGCAGTTTTACCTTTTATCGCTGTCGGGTAGGTAAAGCCGCGTGTGGATAAGTCTCCTGAGCCAGCTCGTCCACATTATCTCCGGTCAAGCTACAGAGGAAGGTAAGCAGGGCTTGCTTCTCGTCTGTTGTTAAATTGAGTGGGCCGATGCGTTCGTCCTGGCCTTCAATGCCAGTGCCGCCACGGTCGTAGTAGGCAATGACCTGTTCAAGGCTGAGCAGAATCCCGTTATGCATATACGGTGCGGTGAGCGCGATGTTGCGCAGGGAAGGGGTCTTGTACTGCCATATGTCCGTCGGGTCGAGTGTGACTTCGTACCGTCCAAGATCGCTCCCAGGTATCTGGAGGATCTCGTCAATCTGCGTACGCGGTATCTGGACCAGCAGCCCACCGCCTAAATCGATAGCCACCGTTCTTTCAGGAATGAGCTTGAAGTGGGCCACACCGGTGTTGTGAAACTGGTGGTCTGTAAATAAGGCCGCATCTTCGCCTATGGTATGACAGACAAAGCACTTGCCCTTTCCGGAAAAAATTTCAAAACCGGCTTTCACTTCATCACTTACTGCATGTTCTTCCCCTCCAAAATACCAGCGGTCAAATGGCGCATTGCCGGACAGCAGTGTCCGCTGGTAGCTGGCGAGGGCCTTACCTAGCGTTGCAACGCTAGGGTCCTCGCTAAAAGCGACTTGAAACGTTTGTGTATAACCGGGAAGCTGCTTGATCTTATTAACTACGTAACCAATCGAAGGATTCCCCATCTCCACGGGGTTTGTGATCGGGGAAATGATCTGATCTTCGAGTGTGAACTCGCGGCCGTCGTGAAAAAGGAGACGCTGATAGGCAACGTTGTACAGCGCTGGTGCGTTGCGCTTGCCAGTTTTTCCGCTAATGCCGACAGCCAAGCGGGCTTCATTGGCCGTGAACCCTTGGGCTGGGATGTGACACATGGCGCAGGACATGGTGTCGTTGGGCGAGAGGCGACGATCGAAAAATAGGCGCCGGCCTAGATCAATCTTTTCCAAGGTCAAAGGATTATTCTGAGAAATAGGAAGAGCGGTTGGAAGGCCGAGTGGGATGTGGAGGGGGTGGGGGGCAGGGGGACGGGGTTGGGAAATAGCCCGTGTTGGATGGATTGGGGGGAAGAAAACGCAGGCAAGGAGGAGACAAAGAAAAAGGCATCTCATGGGGAACGGGTCGCTTGCTGATTCTGCTCGATTAATAACGTCTCGATATCGTTGAGGACAAGTTGCGGATTAAAAAATCCTAAGCTGTAAATATTGCGGACGTTGTGGCCTGTATCGAGCAGAAAGACTTTGAGAACGTGACGAAAGAGCCCGCTCCACGTCCCGTCTTCCTGCCGTAGTTTGGCGATCGATTGATGAAAATCGTCTAGGACCGGTTGGAGGTCCGCTTGCGTGCGGCTCGTCAAAAAATGCCAGTCGGTCTTGGGCTTCATGGATTGCTTGATTTCTGCCATTCTCGCCGGTGTATCCCGTTCAGGATCGAAGCTGACGGAGATCAATGTGACCTTCTTCCCGATTTCCGGACGTCCGCTTAACATTCGGTCTATTCGGTGCAGGACTGCCGCAGCCAGTGGGCAACCACCGACATCTGCACACGAGGTGTATATAAAAGAGACAACGGCGATCTTGCAGTCAGCCAAGTCGAACAAGTCGACCCGTTTATCTGAGGAGTCAAGCAGCGTGTGGTCGGCAACGGTATCGATTCGTGGCAGCTCATATGTCCCTGGTGGAGGTGGAATAAACTGGGGTTCCAGTGTGCCCTTCACTGCGGAGAGCAAGGGCGGGGTTGCAGCAGCAGGTTGGGCGAAGGCTGCCGGACTCCATGCAAATGAGGAGAACATGATCAACGCAGCGACGTACCTGGTCCTATGCATGCGAATTATACGAGTAGGGGCGGCTTATGCTAGCGCGCGATTGCGACACGTGCCGCGCTACTTTCTTGCTGCTTCGTAAAAATCTGATTCTTATAAAACTGATCCTGACCAAAGCGCATGAAGTGGGGTCGGCCCAGTCCTTTCTCGTAGAAATCAATCGTAAAAAGAGGCTGCAGCTTCTCGCCATCCCAGCTATACGCCTTAAAAAACTGCTCGTCCTGTTCTTCCTTCTTGTCCCAGTTGGCGAGCAATGATGAGGTGAAATAGATACGTTTGCCATCCCAGGATTGCGACACCATGTTGACTTGGGAACCGATCTTTTTCTCGTGGATGAGTGCTGGTTTGTCAGGGTTGGCGACGTTGTAGACGCGACACATGCCATCCAAGAAGCTATCCACAAACAGGGTGGTATCGTCAGCGGAGAGGCTGATATCTACCGGCAAAGGGATTTTGGATGGCTCTCCAATGTCCGACACTGCCTTGGCTTCGAAGCTGCCGTCTTCTTTCTGGCGGATCAGCCACAGCTGGGCAGTCAGCGCGGTCGAAGTGAAAGCGTAGTTATGTTGGGGTTGGAGCGCCCAACGGATCTCTAAGGGAGCGCCCGGCACCTCAAAGGTTTGAATCGGTTTGCGTGCGTGGAAGTCCCATAGCACCATGGTGCTGCCGAAGCGTTTCATGGCTTCCGGATCAGCCAGCATCTGCCCGAAATCCATCATGTAATTATTCCAGCCGGTAAAAGAGGAGGTTAAGAGCCGGTTAAGGCGCGGTAGGACACGCGCGTCGTAGCCATACGGGGCATCGTCCGGCATCCACATCGTTCGGATGTATTTGCCCTCATTGCTGTATTCGACCATACCGGTTTTTCCGCCATGGTCTTCGGAATTGGACAAGCCGGTAATCAGCACCCGACCAGGCAGGGCATAAATGGTATGCGGACCAACAACGCCGCCGGAATCTTCGACAAAGGTGTCGATCGTTTTGACGAGTTTCGGCTTCGCCGGGTCTGCGGCAACATCAAATATAAAAATTTTACTGTCATCCAGGCCGCCGACCCAGTAGTGACGCCGGTCGTCGCTTAAGCCGCCGTGGTGGGCTTCGTGCTGCCCGCCGACTGACACACTGGACACGATCTGACCATACAGATCGGGCCGGTTCGGATTCACCCCAACGGTGACGACTTTGTCTGAGCCGTCGCCAACCCCGTCAGCCCCCAATGTCCAGACATAGATGTAATCTTCCTGTCCGGTTATTTTCGGCATATAGGGCGATTGACAGGTCTCATCTGCACGACTGACCGTGCTCATACCGAGTATGCAGATGAGACTGAAGAGAACGAACAGTTGCTGCCACGACACTCGGAACCCAGACATAGACTCCTCCTTCGTACTACAAGTCGTTTGCTTACAAAAGCCGCTTGAGGCGCTTGCGTAACGGAACTGCTATTCGACTGCTACCAGAACAGACGAGGAGAGACAATCTCTGTAATAAGGCTTGGACTTTCGGTCGTCATAGTCATGCGGTGGCCAGTTTACAACGGCTGACAGTCTGGACAAAAATGTGTACTGCGCTGACCAACCAAGGTGCGCTCAATCGGGGTACGACAACGATAGCAGGGCTCGCCCGTTCGCCCATATACGCGGAAGAAATTTTGATAATTACCTTCCGGATAAACCCAATCAATAGCCGCGCCATTGTGCTTGATGCCTGCTTGTAGCGAGGCCCGGATCGCTTTATGTAAAGCGGCGACTTGGGTATCCTCGAGATCCGCTGCTCGGAAGAATGGGTGGAGTTTGGCTCGCCACAGAGTCTCATCGGCGTAGATATTCCCGACGCCGGCAATAAAAGTCTGATTGAGCAACAACGCTTTGAGTCCGCCTGACTTCTGTGAGATCAACGGACGGAATTTACGTAAGGTGAAGCCGGGCGCAAGCGGTTCCGGCCCGAGATGCCCGGTTACATCTTGCAGATCGTTGACACAATACACCCGGCCGAACTTGCGTGCGTCATTAAAGTGGAGCGTATAACCACTGTCGAACGTGCACGTGAAATGCACGTGTTTATGCCGTCGTGCTCCGGTTCTCAGCACTTCGATCCGTCCACTCATCTTGAGATGTATAATAAGAAAACGCTGCGGTTCGCCTGAGTGCGGAGCTAAGGTGAAGACCAAATATTTCCCGCGTCGCCAGAGCGACTGAATGCGGCGGCCAGGCAGCGTTCGGGTGACGCGGGTGATGGAGGGGCGGATAGAATTCGGCCAATTTGCCCAGGCTTGGGTGATGACGCAGCCGACTGGGGAAGGGTACACTGGCTGACCATCTTCGATCGGTTTACCGCGTTGCAGCTTGCGAATAATGCTTTCAACTTCTGGGAGTTCGGGCATAGGAACAGCCTAATGATCCTGTTTGGTGTGTTCGTTGCACTGCCGCATGATAGCTGATAGCTGGGCCATCAGTAGCCTATACCATGTCAGCCACGTCAGCCAAGCTTACTAAGTCAGATAGGTCTGCCGAGTCGGGATGAGGAGGCAAAACTTATGGCGAAAAAAAAATTCTCGAGTGCCTATTATGTTGTCAATAATATGGATCAAGCAGTCGCATTCTACCAGGATATTCTTGGACTGGAGGTCAAATTTCGTGACGCCGACCGCTGGACCCAGTTTGATATCGGCGGTGTGGCAGTCGCCCTGGCTGATCCGAGTGAAGGTTCGGTGCCTCCAGGCGGGGGAGCGACCGTGGTTCTTGAGGTTGAGGATTTGTCCGAGATGCGAGAGAAGCTGACCCAAAACGGGGTGAAGGTCAACGAGATCATGGATATGGGTGGGCATGGTCAGTATTTTACGGCGGTTGATCCTGCCGGGAATATTGTCCAGTTTTTTGCGCGTTCGTAATAATATCCAAGCGGGAGGTCCTCTGAAATCTTGCCGATATTCGCGGACATTGGCGTTCTTGGCGATTCCAGGCCGGCCGCTTGTTTGAATTTCGTGATTGTGGGGAAAGGGGAAAGCGTAATGAAACGGACTGATTTTTTGAGGGGAACAGGGCTAGCGGTGTGTTTGGTCGGGCTGGTGTTGGCTAGTACTAGTGCCTATGGCCATGTGCCGGCACCGGCTGAGGTACCGCTCTGGCAATGGACACCAGAGCAGTTTCAGCAACACGTGGCTACCGTACGCAGCGGCAAAGATCTGACTCCCAAAAAATGGCCCGACGGCGCACGGGTGGCCGTAAGCTTTTCCTTTGATTTTGACACGGAGCCGGTGTGGATGGGCTTTCAGGGCCAGAAAAGTCCATCGTATATGTCGCGCGGAGAATATGGCGCGCGGGTAGGCATGCCGCGCATCTTTGCCTTATTAGAGAAGCATAAGATCGCCGCGTCATTTTTTATCCCGGCGATTTCCATGGTTCTGCATCCCCAAGTCATCGAGGAACTGAAAAAACACTCGAACTACGAGATCGGCTTTCATTCATATGTGCATGAAAACCCGCTGACCTTGAGCGAGGCGGAGGAACGGGCGGTGTATGCCAAAGCCATGAAGATCTTTGTTGAACGGGTGGGGAAAAGGCCGGTCGGATTTCGGTCGGCAGCTTGGGATTTGACTCCGGCAACCATCCAGATTGTCAAAGATATGGGCTTTTTATATGAGAGCAGTATGATGGCCGATGACCGGCCGTATAGTCTTATGTCCAATGGGAAGGAGACCGGTCTCATTGAACTGCCGGTCGAGTGGATTTTGGATGACTGGCCGCTGTTCCAAATCAGCTGGCCGAGCAAGCATGTCAGCGCCCGCAATGCAGACGACGTGTATTCCATTTGGAAAGATGAGTTTGACGGCGCATATGAAGAAGGCACGCTGTATCTCCTGACCATGCATCCCCAGGTCATAGGCCACCGTTATCGGATGCAAATGCTGGATAAGCTCATTACGTATATGAAGAGTAAGCCTGGCGTTTGGTTCGCTACCCACGAGCAGGTGGCGCGCTATGTGCAAGAGCAAGCCGGACAATCTGATACTGCTGATACTGAGGACTAAACCATACAAGATGCCAGCGGAGATCTAGCTCCATGCGGGCGGGGGTTGCGAATGAATGCCATCTTTGGAAATTATTATTGAGATTGCTGACATTGAACTAATTGCGATTGGGTGATTGATACGAGACCGTGCTCGATTGTATACACAGTATGGCCCTGGCCGTTGGCGAAAGCTCAAAGGGACCGCTATGACACGACTCCGCAGTGGCCGTATGCGCAATGCAGAACTGCACTGGTGCGAAGCGCAAAATTCGCAAGAAGGAAATCAAACGTAAGCGCTATCTGGATGGACCTATGGCTGTAGGCAAGGCTGCTGATCGCCGACTTGTTATCTGTGTGGACAAATGTGAAGACGCCGCCTCATTGGTGTTGCGTAAGATTGATCAGGTATTACCCGACGAGGATGCTGTGAGGGATGGTGATTTGCGGGTAATTGATGAAAGTGGAGGAGATTACCTCTATCCAGCGGATGATTTCGTCTTGATCGAGGTGCCGAGCGAGACTGCGCAAGCCTTAAGACGGTCTTTCGCACGAAGTGTTCAACCTGCCACCTAATGAGGAGGTTCGCCATGAATTACGATTTGCTGATCAAAGACGCTCGGATTTGTGATGGTACTGGAAAGGCTATTTTTCGTGGGGCGGTCGGAGTCCACGACGGCAAGATTGTAGATGTTGGCGAGGCTGTAGGATCTGCCAAACACACGATGGATGCTGAGGGCTGTGTGGTTGCGCCGGGCTTTATCGACATCCACACCCATTATGATGCTCAGGTGTCCTGGGATCCCCTGCTGACGTGTTCCGGTTGGCATGGGGTGACCAGCGTGCTGATGGGCAACTGCGGCGTTGGTGTTGCGCCGTGTCGTCCGCAGGAGAAGGACATAGTCTCGTGGGATCTCGTCAATGTGGAAGCCATGCCACACGATGTGCTGCTGAATGGCGTAGCCTGGGACGAGTGGGAGAGCTTTCCGCAATATATGCAGGCGATTGAAAGGCGTGGCACGGCGCTCAATGTTGGCTTTCTTGTTCCGCTGTCGAGTTTCCGTTACTTCGTGATGGGTGCGGAAGCGTCGGAACGAGAGGCAAATGAAGACGAACTCAGCTGGATGCTGGCACTCTTCCGTGAGGCCATGCAAGCTGGGGCGTATGGCTATTCACTGAGTCTGCTTGACCAACACATCGGTTATCAGGGAAAACCTTTGGCCAGTCGCATGGCGACCCAAAAGGAACTCTGCGCGCTGGGCCGAGTGCTGCGAGATCTCGGCAAAGGTGTTATCGAGATTGCCCTCACGCGCAGTGTGAGCGTTTTGACCGAAGAAGAGCTGGAACTGTTGGTCACGATTGCGACGGAAAGCCAGCGTCCGGTCACCTGGCTGGCCCTGCTTGGACGGTCTGACAAACCCGGCGTATATCGTTCTGCTCTAGACCGCCTGGAGCCGCTGTTTCAAAAAGGCCTGCGGATTCCGCCTCAAGTCACGCCCCGTCCGATCCAGCAGTACTACACGCTCAAGGTGCCCTTTATCTTTGCCAGCCTGCCGTCTTGGAAGGAAGCTTTTAATCGACCTATTAATGACCAAATTGCGCTGTACAAAAAACCGGAATTCCGGAAGGCATTCCGCCGCGATCTACAAATCGGTGGCGCAATCTTCACTAACCAATGGGACCAGGTGCATGTCGTCAAGGTGGGAAAAGCGCACAACAAGAAACATCTGAATAAGAGTATTGCCCGCATCGCGGCCGAAACAAATAGTGACCCCATCGATACGATTCTCGACCTGGCGATCGATGAAAACCTGGAGATGGGGATTACGCTTTCGGTGATTAATACCGATCCGGACGAAGTTCGGGAGTTGATTACCCACCCCGACTGTCTTATCGGCCTGTCTGATGCGGGTGCGCATGTAGATCAGCATTGCGATGCAGGCGTGCCTACGTATCTATTGGGCGAGTGGGTACGTCAACGTGGGGCACTGACGCTTGAAGAAGGCGTGCGACGACTAACTTCTGAGCCGGCGACGTTTCTGAATCAACCCCATAAAGGTCGGCTCGCTCCGGGTTCCGATGCTGACCTCGTTATATTCGATCCGGACACCATAGGCCCCCGCCCGCCCGAATGGGTGAATGATCTGCCAGGAGACAAACCGCGCCTGATTGAGTATGCGACCGGCGTGCAGCACACCATTGTCGGCGGCAACATTGTCTTCTCAGATAATGTACACGAAGGCGGACTTCCGGGCAGCATTCTTAGGCCTGTATAAGTGCCATTCACAAAACTCTGTATTGCCTCCCTCGGGGCTGTCGACCCGGACGTATTTAATTGCTCTAGCGTTTACCCACTCCCAAATCGCTCAAATATTCCGCTGAACGCCTTCCTCTCCGGGGGACGGTAGGTCTGATACTTGCTGGTGGTCTTGCCTAATTCGACGAGGGATTCGGCAAGCTTCACACCGCACACGACACCGTCGAGCACCGGTATTTTTAGTTCTAGTTCCAGATTTTGGGCAAATTGGGTGAAGCCGGCGCAGCCGAGTAGGATGGCTTCGGCATCGTCTTCATCCCTGGCCGCGCGCGCTTCGAGACGCAGTTTCTCCAATGCCCCGGCCGGATCTTTCTCTATATCAAGCACGTATAGCCGAGAGGTACGGATACTGACGACCATATCCCGAAATCCATAGCCGACGACCATTTCTTCCAGCATGGTTCGCGTACGCGGAATAACCGTCACAATAGAGAATCGGGCGGCGAGCATGGCGGCCATATACAACGAGGCTTGGGCAATGCCAATCACCGGCTTAGTCGTGAGTTCGCGCGCCGCGTGCAGACCGGGGTCGCCATAGCAGGCGATAATGTAGGCGTCGCAGTCTTCTGTGTCGCCTTTTTGGATCTCTTCAAGGATGCCCGGAATGCTCAAGTAGTCGTCGTAATAGGATTCTATCGAGGCGGGCCCGAAGGTTGGACTGACTGATACGATTTCCGTTCCCTGACGCGCTAGAGATCGACCCGCTGCATCAATGGAACGCGTCATCTCCAAGGATGTGTTGGGGTTGATGATCTTGATCTTCATGTAAGGCTCTCCTTTTTAGCGATCAATCCAATCGTGTCAATCAGGACGTTTGCACCCAGACAGATATCTTCATCACTTGTGTTTTCGACGATGTCGTGGCTTCGGCCACCAATGCTCGGAATAAACAGCATGGCAGACGGAACGTAACGGCTCAGTACCATGGCGTCATGACCCGCGCCGCTTGGCATGCGCAGGGTAGGGATGCCGCGATTTTGGGTTGCCGCTTCAACGGTGTCGACAAGGCCGGCATCCATATCCGCCGGTGCTATATTGATCAGCTGTTGCGCCTGTACGCCTACACCCTGCTGACCGTTCTCTGTTTTTACTATCGCGTGGATTTCCGCTTCTAAACGATCCAGTACTGTGAGTTGCGGGTCACGAAATTCAACAAGAACCTGGGCTGAACTGGGCACGACGTTGCCTGCGCCTGGCTCAAAGGATATATGGCCAAGATTCCAGACGCTGAGGTCGCTGCTTGCCTGTTCAAACCTCTGCAGGAGATCTGCGCAGATTTTAATGAGGGCGGCGCCTGCATCCTTGCGCAGGTGCATGGGCGTGGTACCGGCATGATCGGCTTGGCCGCTGCAGGTAATCCGCGCGCGGCGAATGCCGACGATGGCTGTTACCAGACCAATTTTTTTTGCTTCAACTTCAAGTCGTGGCCCCTGCTCAATATGGCCTTCAAGGTAGGCCAGGTGCCGTTTGGGATCGACGCGTGCTCGTGTCTGGCCAATATAGCCCGCTTCGTCGAGCGCCTGTTTCAGAGGAATACCCTGTTTATTTTTCGCCGCGTCTATGTCCGTATCGGTTAACTCACCGCAGAACGAGAGACTGCCGGCTAGTGCCCTATAGGTTCCTTCTTCATCCGCAAAGGAGATGACGTCTACTCCGAGATTAGTAAGCACACTCGCCTCATTCCGCGTTCGAGCGATCTCCAGTCCATACAACACACCCATGGCGCCATCCAGCCAGCCGCCTTTGGGAACTGAGTCCGTATGGGAACCAATCAAAACCGCTTGTTCCACTCCTTTGGTCCGACCGTACACATTGCCGATTCCGTCGATTGCGGCGTCCAGCCCAGCCCCGCGCATTTGTTGCAATAGCCACTGACGTGCCTCCTGATCCTCTGGGCTAAAGGACAAACGGTTCACGCCAGTGCCAACTTTGCCGAACTGTGCGAGCTGGTGCAGGTCACTCAGCAGACGGGCGTGATCAATTTTCATGGATACATCCTTGATTGCTTCCTTAGAAGGAAACCATGGTACGAAACTTTTAGAAAGTCCATCCCTACATGATGCACGTTTTTTCTTGAGTACGCGCCAAGTACGAGAAAAGACTGACCATAAGAGACTGGTTACTCTTGAGGGTCTCAGCCGTGCTCCATTTCTCCTTCTCTTACGAAGAACTAACTCTTAATGGGTCATCTCCCAGCTAGGTGGGGGGCTCCCAGGGTTCGGCTAGATTCTTACAGGAATCCTCTGACTCCGAGAGGATAGGCGCCTATCTTTGCGTCATGAGACTGGCGAGCGGCAAGAGACCTACAAAGGATGACATGTGAGACTGTACGAGAGAGGAGGATGGCCTATGAGAAGACGACAGTAGCTATATTCAAATTCGTAATCACTTGGTCACTTTCGTTTGAATGAAGCAAAGTGTCTTGTGAACTTTTGGAAATATCAGTTGAACAATCCAATGGGGTGGAAAATGGCATACAATATCGAGATCGAGATTCTCGGTGGTCTGACAGACAGGCAACAAACAACGTTTGAGAGTGCCGCGGAAAAATAGGCAACAGTGATGACCGGCGACTTGCCGAGCGGGTCGGTTCCAAGTGGTCCGTTCGCAGGGCGGACTATCAATAGCCTGGCGATCACTGCGGAAGGTAAAAGACTTGATGGCAGCGGGGGTATTCTTGGTCAAGCCGGACCGGTATTTCTTCGTACGGCATCAAGTTTGCCGATTACGGGTCTCATGGAATTTGATTCAGCTGACCTCAGCAATATGGAGAATGATGGAACGCTAGAAGATGTCATTCTCCACGAAATGGGCCATGTGATCGGCATCGGAACAATTTGGGAAACGCTGGGTTTAGTGAAAGGATTAAACACAAACGACCCAACATTTGTTGGAGGGGGAGCAATACAGGAATATGCAGATCTTAGAAATTCAAAGTCTCTGATTGAGGTCCCTCTAGCAAATACTGGAGGAGGTGGAACCTTTGGCAGCCATTGCAGAGAAGCAACTTTTGATCGAGAGTTGATGACGGGGTTTGTGGATGTGGTGGATGCCTTTGAGCCGTACGACAGCTGCTGCACTTGCTGATATGGGATACATTGTCGATATGTGGGCTGCGGATTCCTATATATTGCCTCAGTCTGTGTTTAACATATCTAGAAGCCATCGCTGTCGTGCTAGCGGGCGAATGGCAAGACCTGTGAAGGCGTTTGTCTAAAAATAGATGTCAATCGTTCATTTACATGATGAGAAGCATGATGTAGCAAGGGAGGCTTAAGATTCTGAAATTCGTTCCCGCTTTTTTCTACGACACGTCTCGGTCGCCTGGAGGTCGAGCTGTCTGTCTGGCGTGATAATGACTCCATAATCGCGCTGTGCTGTGGCTGCGGCGTAGTATTCGTCCAGCACATCCTCAAGGACTTGCTGCGGGTCGCGCAACAGCGGGTCTCCATACCCACCGCCTGTTGCGCCGACCGTAATGAGGCGCTCGCCGGCTTTGACACTGCGATAGGGCACTTTTGAGGGCAGGACGACATTTTCGCCGTCGAGCGTTTTCAGACTGAGTGTGCCCGGTATGCCTGATCCGCCCCCGTCGTAGCCCCAGGCGCCATACACAAAACCGTCGGCTTCCACGGACGTGCCGCCGTCGCTGAGATAATGCAGTTCCTTAATAGACCCCATGCCGCCACGCCACTGCCCAGGCGCACACGCGTCTTCTCTCAGCTCATAGCGCTCTACCCGGAGTGGGACGTGGGACTCAACATCTTCAATGGGATTATTGCGGGTGTTGGCATACAAGGTGTCAACGGTGTCCATCCCGTCGTGACCGTGGCGTCCGCCGTAACTCCCCTCGAATATTTCTAGATGCACCCAAGGGCTGCTCTCACTCCGCATCCCACTTGAGGCAATGGCCTTCAGATTGCCGATTCCCGCGCTGACCTGGTGCGGGACGGCTTGGGCGAGGGCTTTCATAACTGTATCGCTCAACACATTCCCAGTCACAAAACGGGCGATGGTTGGCGCAGGAAAAATAGGGTTGGCCAGTGTACCGCGCGGCGCAATGATCTCAATAGGCCGATACAGTCCGGCGTTTTGCGGCAAATCGCCGTAAATCTCAGTGTCCAGCAGGACAGAGCGGAGAACCAGCCAAATGGCGACGTCAACCGTGCCGACAAGCGGCATATTGATGGGTCGATCAGGTACTTGCGGAGCCGTGCCGGTCAGGTCCACAGTAAGATCACTGCCCTTCACTGTTAACGTCACACAAATCGGGAGATTGCGACGGGTCGGACTGGGGTCATCAATATAGCCGTCCATATGTCCAGTGGCGGAATAGCTGCCGTCCGGAATCTTCTGGATCGCCTGGCGCATCAAACGCTCAGAGTAGTCAAACAACGAGGCACACGCGGTTTCTACCGTTTCGAGTCCATAGCGTTCGATCAGTTCGATATACCGCCCCGCCCCAATCCGACTGGCGGCAATCTGGGCCTCCATATCGCCGACAACCAGGTCGGAGATGCGGATATTATCCCGCAGGAGTTGCCAGACCGCGGCATTTCTTTTCCCCTGGTCGTAGACTTTTATCGCCTTGAACTGCAAGCCCTCGGCATACGCGTCAAACGCTTCAACAATGCCTGTACTGCCTGGCGTTTGGCACCCGATATCGAGGTGGTGGGCGGTGGTGACGGAAAAGCCCACTAGTTTGTTCTGATAGAAAGTGGGCACGCAAAACCCGACATCCGGGCCATGGCTCGCGCCGCCATACGGATCGTTATGCATAATGACGTCGCCTGGCAAGATGGGCTCACCGCGCTGGCTGAGCGCCTGCAGTATGCCGCGTACGTAGCCGGGAATGGGACCAGACTGCAAGGGCGTGCTCTGCTTGGACTCGCACAGTTGTTCACCTCGGGCATTGACCACGGCAGTGCCGAAGTCTTCAGATTCTCGAATAATGCTGGAATACGACATGCGCATGAGCTTATAGCCCATCTCGACAGCGATATTTTCGAGCGCGCCAAGGATGATGCTGCCTATAATCGGGTCAATTGGATTACGGCCGTCCCCGTCTTGCGCTTGCTTTTCGTGAGTGTCTGTCTCGCTCCGCGTCGCACTCATTGTGTCTCTCCTATCCGGACGAGCAGATTGCCGTGAACGTCGAGCTGAGTCGAACAATCTGGTGGAACGACCGTTGTCGAATCGGTCTGGATAATAACTGCCGGACCGGAAAGCGTTTCTCCGACGGGAAGTTTCTCGCGCCGATAAAACTTCGTGTGTACAGTTTGCAGCTCATTCTGGATGCGAAAAACAGACTGTTGCGTTTTGATCAGGGCTGCCTGAAGCGATCCGCCGTCCGAAGAGGTCAAGTGGCTCAACTTGTGGACGCTGCCTATGCCGACCAGTTGGAGCGTGACGATTTCTATCGGGCTATCAGGAAAGAAATGTCCATATTCTTGCTCGTGTTGGGCATGAAAACTCTCCACAAGCTCGTGCAGGTGCGCTGTATCGAGCTGTCCGTCTGGAACGCCGAGACGGAGTTCGTAGCCTTGACCGACATAGCGGACATCGGCAAAACGCTGAAAGATTACGCCGGACAGGTCTATACCGTCTGCCCCGAACTGGCTTTGCAGTTCGTGCTCCATAACGGTAAAGGCAGTGTTGAGCCGGGCATAGTCGACGTCAGTCGAGACCTGAAAAGCGGTTCGTATCGTGTCATACTTCACATCTGTGGTGAGTAGCCCAACGGCCGAAGTAATGCCAGGATAGGCAGGGATGATACATTCCGGGATTCCCAACATCTGGGCGACCTGTACCCCATGCAGCGGGCCTGCACCGCCGAAAGCCACGAGTGTGTACTCGCGTGGATCAATACCCTTTTGAACAGTCCGGGACCGGATAGCATTAGCCATATTGTTGTTCAGGATGGTGATAATGCCTTCTGCGGCTTCAACGTCCGTAAGGCCGAGCTGAAGTGCAAGATCATGAATGGCCTGTCTGGCGGCAGCTTCGTCTAGAGCCATAGCGCCGCCGAGAAAATTGTGTGTATCCAAATGGCCAAGGACGATATGCGCGTCCGTGACTGTCGGCTGTACTCCCCCTCTGCCGTAAGCGGCCGGACCCGGTTGTGAAGCGGCACTCTGCGGGCCGACGCGAAAGGCGCCGCCGGCATCAATATGGGCGATACTGCCGCCGCCTGCCCCAATTGTGTGGATATCGATCATAGGAATAAGAACGGGGTAGCCGGCGACCCACGTATCACGCGCGGTTGCCTCGCTGAATTGTCCATCCGTTACCACCCCGATATCTGCGCTCGTCCCACCGACATCAAACGTGATGAGGCGTTTGCGTTGGGAAAGCTCTCCCGTCCACGCCCCGCCTAATACACCGGCCGCAGGTCCGGACAGCAGGGTCAGTGCCGGCTTCTCGGTGACAACGCTCGGGGTGGCCAATCCGCCGTTTGAGCGTATGATGCGCAAGTCAGCATCCAGGCCCGCACCGTGTAGACGCTGCTCAAGTTGTGAGATATATCCGCGCACCTGGGGTCCAATAAAGGCATTGATGGCCGTGGTGGTAAACCGTTCAAATTCTCTGAACTGGGGCGAAATAGAGGCCGAGGTCGTGACAAAAGCCTCAGGGTATTCCTCGAGAATGATCTCCCGTGCGCGGTTCTCATGGCTGGCATTTAGGTAGGAGAACAGAAAAC
>CAZBUD010000006.1:56790-97671 GCA_964495015.1 uncultured Enterobacteriaceae bacterium
CGAGGGATACGCGGGTCTGGCCCGTAGGCGTGCACCTGCTCCTGCTTGAGCTCCCGCGCGGCTTGCCGCACCGCCTCTTCATCTAGAGGGATGAGGACTTCTCCACGCGGAGGAATGAGCCGTTCCGGAACGGTCTTCCGATGCCGGCGTCGGACGAGTGGACGGTCCTGCCAAGGAATTTTTTGCTGGATCGAGTAGTGGTGCGGGCGTTGGTGGCGGCCAATATGGATAATATCCCGATAGCCCTCGGTGGTGACCATGCCTGCCGTTGCGCCTTTGTATTCTAAGAGTGCATTCGTGGCGATGGTAGTGCCGTGGTAGACCAGGTCAACGCTGGCTGGAGCGACACCTGAGGCGTGGCACAACTCTGTGATCCCGCTCAGAACTCCTGTAGATGGATCATGTGCGGATGTAGGCAGTTTGTGGATGACGATTTGATCGGTCTCAGTGTCTACAAACACCACATCCGTGAATGTCCCGCCCACATCGACTCCAATCAGTCTCATGATGCTCCCTCCAACCCGCAACAAGTGGCGCTACTCTAGCGAGTTTGTTCCGCCTTGACAAAAGACCAGGCGGTATCGTATGAAACCGAAATGATCACTCACTCAGTTTCTGGCACATCTCAAATTCTGGAGAAAGGATAGAGCGAGTGAAATCGCAGGTCTTACGCAAAAAACGGAAACCGACCTTGCAGGTCACTGATGAGAGGCGGCTGCAGGAGGGCAAGGACCGTATTTCGTCTGCGGCGATCAGCCTCTTTCTTGTAGACGGCTATCACAACACCAGCGTGCGCGAGATTGCACAAAAAGCGGGTCTCAGCGTTGGCTCGGTGTTTAATTACTTCACCAGCAAGGAAGAAATTCTCTTTTTTCTCCTGTCCTATGGTCAGGTACGCATGGGGACTCAGCTGCGAGAACAACGCGCCGAGTTCGAGCGGCTAAAACGGGATGGCTTGAATCCCCGTGATCTCTTTCTTCGTGCCTACGCCGATTATGCCCGGCTCACTGACGAATTACGGCGCAACGCCGTCTTGGCCTACCAGGAAACGAAGTCGCTCACTAGAGTAGAACGAGAGCGATTCTTGGAAGGCGAAGAGAGAATTCAGAATTTTTTTGAGGACATGATTTCTTACGGAGTGGAACAGGGTGCTTTTCCGGCTGGGAGTATTCACCTGAAGGCACACTGTTTGCTGGTATTAGCCCAGTCGTGGGCTGTGCGGCACTGGGCCTTGACGAGTTTTACGAAATTGGACGACTACCTGGAACCGCTCAAGACCCTGGCCGTAAGTATCCTGGAGAGCGACGCGGGCGAGCTACCGTACGCGCAGAAACTGTTGGCAACCCAAAAGGCGCAAAATGCGGACCATGTCTCACATCCAACAGGGACGGCCTAGTAGAGAGGGTAGATCGATTTTTATGCATCTTATGACTCCCTGACCATCTCCACACAACGCGTAGTTGGGCTGTGTGGAGACATCGGGGAACCCCCAGGACTGAAGGAGGAGGGGGGTCGAGAGGCCCTCCTTTTCTGGGGAAACAGGCTATGGGTGCGATGGGGAGAGTATGAATGGCTTTCTGTTCGATGTAAAAGTTTTAGAACTTGCAGAGGAACAGGGGGAATTCTGCGGTAAATTGCTGGCAGGAGCGGGTGCAGACGTGCTCAAAATTGAGCCACCGGGCGGACAAGCAACCCGTCGAATCGGCCCTTTCTATCATGACGAGGAGCAGCCTGAGCGCAGCCTCTACTTTTGGCATTATAACTTCGGTAAGCGTGGTGCCACGCTCGATGTTCGGACGCCGACCGGCACTGAATTGCTCCAAAAGCTCATTGCTGAAACTGACGTCCTGCTTGATGCGCAGTCTGGAGAGAGACTCGAAAAGCTGGGCCTTGATTGGCAAGCCCTGCGTCAACTCAACCCGCGTCTGATATATGTCAGTCTGCCTGCATTTGGCCGAAGCGGGCCATGGCGTGACTATAAAGCCAACGATCTGGTCCAACTCGCGCTGGGTGGGCAAATGATGTGCTGTGGCTATAATCCAAAAGAGGATGGAGTGTACGATACGCCGCCTATCGCGCCGCAGATGTGGCACTCCTATCACATTGCTGGCAACCAGGCATTTATTGCCACTGTGGGGGCATTGATCGGGCGGGAAACGACTGGAGTTGGCGACATGATCGAGGTCCCCATACACCAAGCGGTGAGCGTTTGCACTGAGATCGATGTGCCGTATTGGATTTATAATCAGGCGTCGTGTTATCGTCAGACCGGGCGTCACGCTCAGCCTGCGGTCGGTCCTGAGGTGCAGTTTCCAACCAAGGACGACCGCTATTCCATCATCTTGCCGAACCCGTTTCCGGGGGGGTATGAAACCCTGGTCGATTTTCTAGATAATAAAGGCCAGGCCGGTGATCTGACCCAGGAGAAATACACCGACCCTGCAAATCGCAAGGAACGGGCCTTTGCCGAACATTTTTCCGACGTCCAAGCCGCGTGTGTGGCAGCATTTGGCATGGAAGAAATCTGGCATGAGGCCCAGGAACGGAGCATCCCGTGGTCACCGATTCGACGCCCGGAGGAAAACCCTGTGGATGAGCAGTGGCAGGCCCGGGCAACTTTTACTGAGGTTGAACACCCCGAATTGGGCGAGTCTTTCACGTATACCGGGGCTCCGATGTTAGCGCATGAGTGTACGTGGTGTGAAGGACCGCGAGCACCATTGATCGGTGAGCATAATGAAGACGTATTTTGCGGCCAGCTCGGCCTAAGCCCAGAAGAGTTGGCAGCCCTCAAAGAAAAGGGCATTATTTAGAGGTGGGTGGGGGCAAGTCTGGAATTGCCGGTACGGAAGTCACGAGGGAAATGTGAGACCACTCGAAGGCGTTCGGATTGCTGATCTCACCTGGTTGCTGGCCGGAGCAGGAGGGCCGCGCCTATTAGCCAGTCTCGGGGCTGAAGTGGTCCGCGTGGAATGGCGTGATCGACTGGACTTCCTGCGCTATATGCCGCCGTTTGCACCGGGGCAAAAAGGGCAGACGGAAAAAGCGGCGGCAATGGATCTCACCGGGCTCGACAAGGACAAAGTCCAGAGTGTCAATCGCGGGGGCTACTTCAACGATATTAATGCCGGTAAGCGCGGCATCAGTCTCAACATGAAGGACCCAAAAGGGCGAGAGCTGTTCAAACAGCTCGTCGCGGTCAGTGATGTTGTCGTTGAATCATTTACTGCTGAGACTATGCGTAAATGGGGCCTTGGTTACGACACCCTTAAAGCCATTAACCCCAATATCATTTATGTCCAGCAACCTGGCTGGGGATACACAGGCCCGTATGTGAAATATGCCTCGTATGGGCCGATTGCCCAGGCGGTCAGTGGTTTAACTGAACAGTCCGGCCTGCCAGCTCCGCATCCGCCTGCGGGCTGGGGCTTCTCATATATGGATTGGAGCGGTGCCTATTACTGCGCCATGACCATCCTGATGGCCGTGTATTATAAGAAACGCACCGGCCGTGGGCAGTATATTGATTGCTCGCAAGTCGAGCCTGGGATTGGTATGACGGGAACCGCCGTCTTAGACCACGGCGTCAACGGCCGGCACTACCAACGCACGGGCAATCGTTCGCCCCATATACCTGCAGCACCACACGGGGCCTATCCCTGCGCTGCGGAAGGCACAGCGAATGATCGCTGGATAGTCATCGCCGTTAGCTCAGCAGAGGAGTGGCAAGCCTTGGTGCAGGAGATGGGCAACCCGAGCTGGGTCGAGCGAGAACAATTCGCGGCGCTGGCAGATCGAGTCAAACACCAAGACGAACTAGACCATCTCGTCGGTGCATGGACTAAAGATAAAGATCCGTTTGAACTGCAAGAGCGTTTGCAGGCGGCTGGTGTACCTGCGGGTGTATGCCAGACTGCCCAGGATCGCATTGAACGAGATCCACAGCTCAAGCATCTGAACTGGCTCATACCCTTACCGCACTCCGAGATAGGTACCTGGCCGGTGAAGGACATTCCGTTTCATTTTACCAATGCCACGGTCAACCAAGGCGGGCCGACTGAGCGTGCTGCACCGTGTTACGCGGAAGACAACGACTATGTGTATAAGGAATTGTTGGGGTTAACCCGAGCTGAAATGGATGCATTTGAGAAAGAAGGTGTAATTTAAGGCGGGGTCAACGTGGCTCAGAGCCAGAAGATTGGCTGTCGTAACCAAGAGGAGAGTACGTCATGTCGTATGATCTATTGATCAAAAACGGGACTGTTGTGGATGGAACGGGTGTGGCGCGCTATCGGGCGGATATTGCGATTGCCGATGGCAAAATTGCTCGGATTGAGAAAAACGGAAAGGTGACGGAAGGAGCCACGAAGGTCGTTGATGCCTCCGATCTGATTGTTGCCCCTGGGTTTGTAGATCCGCACACGCACTATGATGCGCAGATTTGTTGGGACCCGCTTATTACGTCCTCGTCCTGGCACGGTGTCACCAGCCTTGTCATGGGCAACTGCGGCGTGGGACTGGCCCCGTGTAAACCCGACACGCGTGACATCGCGGCCTGGGATCTGGTGAATGTAGAAGCTATTCCGTTTGAGGTATTGGGCAAAGGCGTGACCTGGGATTGGGAAACCTTCCCCGAATATATGGACGCGGCGGACAAGCGGGGCAGCGGGATCAACATCGGCTTCATGGCCGCACTCACCCCGTTTCGGCATTTTGTGATGGGGGAAGAGTCGATGGAGCGGTCGGCCACCGTTGAGGAAACCGCCCAGATCAAGGCCCTGATTAAAGAAGCTGTGGCTGCCGGTGCCTTTGGTTTTTCAACCACGAACGTCGCGCAGCATATTGGTTATAAAGGCCGCCCGATTGCTTGCCGCAATGCTAGCCAGGATGAACTCAAGGCATACTGTAACGCACTCAAAGAGTTGGGCAAAGGCAGTATTGAGCTGGCGTTGACAAACAACGTCTCCATTGTCGATGAAACAGAGCATGCCTTATTAGACCTACTGGTGACCGAAAGTGGCCGACAGGTGACCTGGCTGGCGCTGCTGAACCGGGATGATCAGCCTGAGGCGGCTCTGAATACACTCCGCACGATCGAGCCACTGTTTAAGAAGGGGGCGATTCCGCAGGTGACCTGCCGGCCACTCATTATCCAGATTGATCTGCGCAAACCGTTTATTTTTGCCAACCTGCCGTGCTGGAAGCCGGCGTTTGACCAGCCCATTGAAAAGCAGAAGGAATTTTACCTGGGTGAGTCTTTCCGGGCGGGATTTCGCAAGGAGATGGAATCGCCCAAAGTTTTTTCGGGCAAATGGGAACGGGCGATCATTCATGAGGTTGGGAACCCGGCCATGCAGTCTTTGGTTGGCAAGAGCGTGGCTGACGTTGCCAAAGAGCGCGGAAAAGACGGACTCGATACGTTCTTGGATCTGTGCATCGAAGACGATCTGCAGCTGCAGTACACGTATGAATTGTTCAATGCCGATGAAGACCGTATTCCTGAACTGATTACGCACGAACAGACGATGGTTGGCTTGTCAGACGGTGGAGCCCACGTGGATATGTTGTGTGACGCGGGCTATTGCACCTATCTGATCGGCACCTGGGTACGCGATAGACAGGTCCTGAGCCTCGAACATGCCGTCAAACGCATTACCTCCGAGCCCGCCGCGTTCTATGGCATGAATACACGGGGGAAGATCGCAGCGGGTATGGCGGCTGATTTTGCAATTTTTGACTACAACACGATCGGTTCGGCTCGGCGCGGAAAAATGCGCGCAGATCTGCCCGGTGGTGGTCGTCGCTTAGTCATGCCGGCCCAAGGCGTGCAATACACCATAGTGAACGGCGAGGTGCTGTTCCACGACGGTAAGCATACCGGCGCCATGCCGGGCCAGGTATTACGCTCGGGTCAGGCGTAGCTGATCTTTTGATCATCCCTGATAACTATAGGGGCGGTTCACGGACCGCCCCCCCCTTTTTTGCATAGGAGGTAAGCCCGATGTTAGAAAAGCTTTTCCACGTCAACATCTGCGTCCGCGATATGGACCGGTCCATCGGATTCTATGAACAGCTTGGATTTAATAAGGTGAACGACTTCACGCTTGACGATCCGAGTGTGGGTGGTGCGCTGGGACTCGACGCACGTAAACTGCGCGGTGCGTTCATGCGCCTGGGCGATGATGCCGGGTTGCCCGTACTCGACCTGGTCCAGTTTATTGACCCGCCCCCGCGAGGTCAGCCATATCCTTCGCTCAATAATATTGGCATTTGCCGTATCGCGTTCACTGTAGACGATATTGATAAGACCTATGCCGATCTGCAGAAGATGGATGTTCAGTTTGTCGCTCCGCTTCACAAAATAAAGGGACCGGACGGCGCAGAAATCGGCGTGGTTTGCTTTAAAGACCCAGACGGAACGATTCTCGAACTCATCAGCGGAATGTAGGTCGATGATGTAGGGGCGAGGGAAAGCGGATATGCCAGCGGACCAGAATTCAATTGATGCTGACAAACTCAAAGCCAGCGGCCGAAAAGTCTTTGGCCTGCTGAGCGGCGCGTTGATTTCGGCCATGATTCATCTTGGAGACAAACTTGGTCTGTACCGAGCGCTGAACGGGGCAGGGGCCCTAAGCAGCGAAGAACTGGCCCAAAAAACCGGCCTGCACGAACGCTGGGTCCGAGAGTGGCTGCGCGGTCAAGCCGCAGCACAATTAGTTGAGTATACTGGCGAGGAGCATTTTGCCCTCTCTCCGGAGATGGCTATGGTGCTGGCCGATGAGAATAGCCCTAAGTTTGCGGCTGGGATTTTCAGTGACTTACCGCAACGGATGGCCATTCTCAATAAACTGCCCGAAGCGTTTAAAACGGGTCTTGGGTTACCGTACGACGCGCGCGGACCTGAGGGTGCGCAGGGCATCGAGCGCGTATTTGCGCCGTGGTATCGTCACGCGCTTGTTCCCGTCGTTCTGCCCAAACTTGAGGGCGTTGTTCAGAAGCTCCAGGCTGGAGCGAAAGTCGCAGATGTGGGCTGTGGCGCCGGCATCGCGTTGATTGAAATGGCCAAGACGTATCCACACACAAACTTTCATGGCTACGATATTTCCCAACACGCGCTTTCCCGGGCGCGGGCGAATACAGAGCAGGCTGCGCTAACGAATATGGTCTTTCACGACGCGAGTCGAGACGGATTGCCTGCTGATGCAAGCTTCGATTTTGTCACCACATTTGACTGTATCCATGATATGGCGCATCCGGCTGAAATGATTCAGGCTATTCGGACGGCGCTTAAGCCGGATGGCACCTGGCTTATCGCGGATATTAAAAGTGCCCCGACGTTTGAAGAAAATCTAGAGAAGAATCCCATGACTGGCCTGATGTACGCCTTTTCGGTTATGGGCTGTATGTCGTCTGCGTTGTCCGAACCTGGTGGTGCCGGCCTTGGAACGTTGGGGTTTAATGAGCAGGTTGCGCGGGACATGACGGCTGAGGTTGGTTTCAGCCGCTTTACCCGGCACGATTTCGATAACCCGTTTAACGCCTACTACGAAGTGCGGGTGTAAAAGAGTAGGTGCAACCCTGCTGATACTCTGGAGGGAGTGATGGAAAGGGAATTTCTGAATCCTGCCGACATGCCGTCTTTGCCCGGCTTCTCTCAAGTCGTGACAGCAACTGAGGGAAAGATCGTGTTTATCTCAGGCCAGGTCGCCTTCAACGAAAAAAACGAACTCGTCGGGAAAGGTGATCTGCGTGCCCAAGCGGTGCAAACGTTTGAAAACCTCAAAAAGGGGCTGTCCGCAAGTGGGGCTACGCTTGCAGACGTAGTCAAGACCAACGTCTACATCGTGAACTATCAGGCCGATATGCTCGGTATGATCCGTGATGTGCGCAGTCAGTATCTACCGCAGGACAATGCCCCGGCCAGCACCTTGATCGGCGTTCAGGCCCTGGCGCTGGATGGACTACTGATCGAGATTGAAGCGGTCGCCATGGTCAAAGCGTAGAGCCGTTTGCCGCTACGTTTGTCTAGAGATCCGGCCAAGGGCCCCCGTCACCCGCGTCCACTGCGAGTGTGTCTTGCTCCAGAGACCCCGAACTCGACCTGCTCTTACTCTGCAGGGGAAACGGTATGGTATTGAGTACAAATATCACGATGCGCCTCAGCCAACACGCTCTACGCACCAAGTGATACAGGATCTACACCTGGAGCTATTGTGGGTCGTGTATCCCGGGGACACCCCCTATCCTGTGTTCGAGATCGTCAATGTCTTACCTCACGCAGATCGATACAGCTATGCAGACGATGGAAAGCGGTTCGTAAGTCATCGTAGGACCGCGGTAGGGCCGCGTTGCGGTCAGGCCTGTGGTGTGATTGGTGAGTGCTAGACGCTCGACGCTCGGAATCGGAGGAAACGAGACTCACGACACTGGGGAGCAGTATGCAACGAAAATTCGATCCCATCTTGGTCGAAGTTGTTAAAAATGAACTCGCCTCTATTACTGAGGAAATGGCCATGGCTGTGTGGAAAACGGGCCGCTCGGCTATGGTCAAAACGGGAGATTTTGCGACGGCGATCTGTGACGGCCAAGGCCGGGTTATTGGCCAAGGGTATGCCGCGCCATTTCAGCTGGCATTCTTTATTGCCGTCATGTCCCATGTGCTCAAAAAATATTACGGAACGTTCAAGCCTGGGGATGTCATCGTGGTCAACGACCCATACACCGGGATCACCCACATGCCGGATGTGATGATTATTGCGCCGACGTTTTGGCAGGATCAATTAGTTGCCTTCACCCTGGCCTACTCGCACCATACGGATATCGGCGGACGTTTCCCCGGCGGCTTTAGCAGCCAATGTACTGAAACTTTTGAAGAAGGGCTGCGGTTACCGCTGCTCAAACTCTATGATGGGGGTGAACGCAACGAATCTCTCCTCGAGACTATTCTGGCCAACGTGCGGGTGCCAGAAGAATGGCTCGGCGACTTGGATGCAAAGATAGCAGGCTGTTGGCGCGGTGAGCAAGAGATCAAAGAGCTACTCGAAAAATATGGGCTCGAAACCTTCAATTCTAGCTGTGACTATTTAATCGACTATGCAGAACAGGCGGCCAGAGCTGCGATTCGTGCCATCCCGGCTGGTGAGTATGTGTATGACGATGCCTTTGAGGATGACGGATTTGGTTCGGATGGCGTGTCGTTGCCTTTAAAGGTCGTTCTCCGGGTACAGGGGGAGACGCTCAGCGTGGATTTTAGTGGCACTGGACCGCAGGCCCGAGGTGCCATCAATCTCCCGCTCAGCATGACGGAAGCCACCGTCTATGGTGCGGTTAAGAGCATTGTCAGTCCTGAGGCATTGACCAATGTTGGTTTTATTCGACCTATTACCGTGATTGCGCCACTGGGAACAATGGTGAACCCGCGTTTTCCTGCTGCAGTTGGCGGACGTGCACCGTTGTTCTTTCGCGTCTTTGACATGCTTTATCGTGTGCTGGCCAAAGCCCTCCCTGACAGTATTCCTATTCCTGGAGAAGGCGGGGATGTATTGCATTTCACGGGTGAAAGGGAAGATGGAACTCCGTTTGCAGTCATGGATATATTTTTTGGTGGTTGGGGCGGCCGGCCTCGAAAAGATGGCATTGATGGCGTTGCCCCTATGGCCTTTGGTTCCTACGGCACGATCCCGGCTGAACTGCTCGAAAGAGAGTTCCCGCTTGTAGTTGACGGCTTTGGGTATGTGCCGGATACCGGCGGGGCAGGCAAATATCGCGGATCGGTTTCCGTCTATAAACAATGGCGTTTCCTCCAGTCGGGTAAAGTCATGGTACGCACCAATCGTTTAATCCGGGCGTCGGGTGGTATGGCTGGTGGGGCAGCAGGAGCATTATCCAAGAATATTTTGAATCCGGAAACAGACAATACGGAATTGCCGCGCAAGGCCCATATGCACCTTGAGGTCAAACCCGGAGACCGCATTCATCATGTCGTATCCGGCTCCGGCGGACATGGGGATCCGTTTGAGCGTGAGCCGGAGAAGGTCTTGGCTGATGTGCGAGACGAAAAGCTTTCAGTGCCGGGGGCCAGGGAGCAGTACGGCGTGGTGATAGATGGTGAGACGGCCGAGATTGATATTGGGGAGACTGAGGCTTTACGGGCTAACCGACGGCAGGCGGCGGCTGCGGTAGATTAGAGGGAGGGCGGGCCCTTCAGACGTCTTTCAGACCTACTATTTTTGGCGGGTTATGGTCTGCTAACCTGCACAACGATTTCTCTAATCAGATGGCGCGATTTCTAACCTGAACGGATAAAAATATGCGCGTGGGCTTTGATATTGGTGGAACTTTTACGGATGTGATTGTGGTTGGTGACGACGGACGTCTGACGACTACAAAAGTATTGTCGCTGCTGGACAGAGTGGGCGATGACATCGTTGGCTGCGTACGTCAGGTTGATCCCCAAGCTCAGGTCGAAGGCTTTGTACACGGGACCACTATTGCCTCGAATGCGGTGATCGAAGACACTACGGCGCGGACCGGACTGATTACGACCAAAGGCTTTCGGGATGAACTGGAGATGCGCGGCCAGCGGCGGCCTAATATTTATGATGTAGACTGGGACCGTCTGCCGCCGCTTATTCCGCGGTCGCTGCGGTTTGAGGTCGAGGAACGTATACTAGGCGATGGCAGCGTGGAGCAACCGCTTGACCCCACCGCAGCCGAAGCTGTTATCAGAAAACTCTTGGCTGCGGAGGTAGAGACTATCGCCGTATGTCTGCTGAACTCCTATTTGAACCCCAGCCACGAACAGCAGCTTGGTCGGCTCATTGCGGCATTAGCGCCACATAAAATAGTCTGTCTGTCGTGCGATATTCATCCTGAGATTCGCGAATACGAACGGACCAGCACCACGGCGATTAACGCTTCCTTAATCCCGGTTGTGGATAGATATCTTAACCAACTGGAGCAACATCTTTCGACCTATAGTGAGCGCGTGCTGATTATGCAATCGAATGGTGGCATCATGAGTGCCCAGGCCGCACGCCGCCGACCGGCCTACATGATCGAATCCGGCCCTGCCGCAGGGGTGCTGGCCGCAGCCCGGCTGGCGACGGAAACGCACCAGAATCAAGTATTGTCGTTTGACATGGGCGGCACAACGGCCAAAGCCTGCCTGATTGAGAACGGACTTCCGCTTGAAAAACCTGGCGGTGAAATCGGCGCTGGAGCGACCATGACCACTCGTCTGTTTGGCGGCGCGGGTCATGCCCTACGGGTGCCGTCTCTTGACATTGTCGAGGTCGGCGCTGGCGGCGGGAGCATTGCCTGGATAGATGAGGGCGGTGCGCTGCGGGCGGGCCCCCACAGCGCGAGTGCCGATCCTGGTCCGGTGTGTTATGACCGTGGCGGACACGAACCCACGGTTACCGATGCGAATGTTGTCCTCGGTTATATGAATCCGGAGACGATTGCGGGCTCCAGCCTGGCGATAGACCGCCAGGCCGCCTGGGACGTCATACAACAGAAAATTGCTCGGCCGCTTAATTTAGACGTATTGCCGGCCGCATATGGCATCATGCAGGTTGCCAATGCGACTATGATGCGCGCCCTGCGTGCCGTCTCGACCGAACGTGGCCGTGACCCGCGTGAGTTTACACTTATGGCCTTTGGCGGGGCCGGGCCGATACACGCGGCGGAGTTGGCAGAGAGTTTACGCATGAGCCAGGTCCAGATCCCGCTCTATCCGGGATTATTCAGTGCACTGGGGTTGCTGCTGGCCGATTATCGCCACGACTATTTGCGTAGTGTGGTACTCGCTTTGGGTCAGATTGATCCTCAGGCGATCGTGAAGGAGTACGAAATTTTAGAATCCAATGCGCGCGCGGAATTGGCCCGAGAGGGTATTGCCGCCGGCCGGATACGATTTCAGCGACAGATTGATCTCAAATATGGCTATCAGGTCGCTGAAATGACGCTGCCGTTTCCCGAGGTCAGTCCGGATGAATTGCCGACACGTCTGGCCGAGTTATTTACCCAGGCTCATCGTCAGGCTTTTGGTTATGGCGGTGATGACAGCATTGAACTGGTGAGTCTGCGGCTGCGTGCCCTGGCGTCAGCCGGACAACTGCGTTTTACGGATCTGATCGGACACATACCGGATGAGCCACAAGATGCAAACACGAATGGAGCAGCCGCGACGCGGAGCGCCTATTTTGGTACTGATGTTGGCGCATGTGAGGCCGCCATTTATCGTCGTGCGGATCTGACACAAGAGCAGCCCGGCCCGCTCATTGTTGAAGAGCCGGATACCACGGTCGTCGTGCCTCCGGGCTGGCGCATTCAACGCGACGCACACGGCAATTTAACTATGCGGCAGTAGGCAGCGCGAGCGCTTTTTCTGCAGGGGGGGGGCGAATTGCACTCTCTTGGTGCTACTCCCATTTCCTCTCGCTTTCTGTGCCTATATGACATGGGTAGACATTTTGTCTCTGAGAAAGCGCATGCATGCAATCAAGTCAGACTCCGGTCGTTAAAGACCTGGTCCTCATAGGTGGCGGACATAGTCACGTCACGGTCCTCAAGAAATTTGGCATGCAGCCATTGCCTGGGCTGCGCCTGACTCTTATCTGTCGCGATACACACGCTCCGTATTCGGGAATGCTGCCCGGGTATATTGCCGGGCATTATGAATTTGACGACGCGCATATAGATCTTGGGCCGCTGTCTCGATTTGCCGGTGCACGCTTTTTCCACGATGAAGTGATCGGGCTCGATCTCCGCAACAAACAGGTCCGCTGCCGGCACCGTCCAGCGGTGCCGTATGACGTGCTGTCGATCAATATTGGTTCCGCGCCAGCCGTGATGAATATCCCGGGCGCACAGCAGATGGGCATCCCGGTCAAACCCATAGATGGATTTTGGCGACACTGGGAAAAATTACGCGTGCGTTGCCTGGCACGTACTGAGCGGACTCACATCGGTGTGATCGGGGGTGGAGCCGGCGGTATTGAATTGCTCCTGGCCGTGCAGTATCGCCTGATGCAATTACTAGCTCAGGAAAAACGGTCAACAGACCACCTCGTCTTCCATATTGTGACTGGTGCGGCCGATATCCTGCCCACGCATAATGCCCGTGTTCGTTCCAAGTTTCGTCGCATTCTGAGCGAACGCCTCATTGAAGTCAGAACGAACTGCCAAGTGACCGAGGTGTCTGAGGGACATATTCGCTGCCGGAATGGAACACCGCTAGAGTTGGATGAGGTCCTGTGGGTAACAACGGCCGGAGCGGCCGCGTGGCCTGGGGAATCGGGGCTGGAGACCGACGAGCACGGCTTTATCGCAGTCCAGGATAGTTTGCAGTCGATCTCTCATGCTGAGGTGTTTGCTGCCGGAGATATTGCGGCGGTGGTGCATCATCCACGCCCAAAATCCGGTGTGTTTGCCGTCCGCCAAGGTCCACCGCTGGCAGATAATCTGCGCCGCTATGTACGCGGGCGAGCTTTGAAACCGTTTACGCCCCAGCGGCAATTTCTGAGTATGATTTCAACCGGAGACGCATATGCAGTGGCGTCACGTTCGAGTTGGGCTCTGGAAGGACGCTGGGTGTGGAAATGGAAGGACTGGATCGACCGCCGCTTTGTTCAAAAATATAATCAGCTACCCGAAGTGACTGAGGATGCAGCCGACGGACAGTTGCTTATAGATCCGGGCTTAGCTGACTCGCAGGTAATCAAGGATATCTCCGCCCTAGCCATGCGCTGCGGCGGTTGCGGAGCAAAGGTTGGCAGTTCCGTCCTGACCCGTGCGCTTAGCGAGCTGCAACCAGTGGAACGACCCGACGTCTTAGTCGGCCTGCACGCGCCGGATGACGCTGCCGTCGTGTCCGTGCCGGCTGGAAAAGTCGTAGTCCAAACGATAGATTTCTTTCGGGCTTTTATTGAAGACGCTTTTATCTTTGGCAAAGTTACGGCGACGCACGCCCTGGGCGATATCTTTGCCATGGGGGCTGAGCCGCAAACCGCGTTAGCCATGGTGACTATTCCCTACGGATTGGAACACAAGGTCGAAGATCAGCTCACCCAGCTCATGGCCGGAGCTCTGGCCGTCCTGAACCAAGAGCAAACTGCCCTTGTCGGTGGGCATACGAGTGAAGGCAGCGAGCTGGCACTTGGTTTTACGGTCAACGGCCTGGCTGATCAGGCTACGGTGCTGAAAAAAAGTGGCATGCAGCCTGGTCAGGCGCTCGTCCTCACAAAGGCCTTGGGCACGGGGGCTTTATTTGCTGCGGATATGCGCCATAAGGCCAAGGGGCGCTGGATCGAAACCGCCCTCGCGTCCATGTGCCAGTCGAATCGTGCCGGCGCTGTCTGCCTGCGCAAATACAAGACTACGGCCATGACCGATGTCACCGGATTTGGCCTGCTTGGGCATTTAGTGGAAATGGTCCGTGCGTCAGGTGTCGATGTTGAGCTGCACCTTAAGGAGGTGCCCGTTCTGCCCGGCGCCCTGGATGTGCTTGAACAGGGTATCTTCTCCTCCCTGCAACCCCAGAATATTCGGCTGCGGCGCGCGATTCGAGATATCGAACAGGTCTCGCGCAATTCCCGTTATCCACTCATCTTTGATCCACAGACCGCAGGCGGACTCTTGGCCAGCCTTCCCGCGGATCAAGCTCTGGCGTGTGTGCAAGAGCTCCAGTCTCTGGGTTATGAACAGGCCGTTATTATTGGTACTGTCAAACCCCCAGGCGACGCGCTGGAGCCCGTCACACTGCGACTCTAAGACTGTTTTTATTGGGTGTTGCCCATACCATCGTGAGAATTTTATTTGCCTGCTCGCTGCAAGGGTGAGAGATAATTATTCCTGAGGAGAGGCACTGAAACTGTATTAAGACTTGTCTGCGTCGCCCGATATTAATCGATATGCAGTGCGATGGCTCTGGTTACTCTCAGAAGCGGATTGTTATGGCGAGCTACGTACGAACGACCGAACAAGCCACGGAACATCCGATGGCGGACGCGACGGCATGTCCGGTGGAAAATGCCTCAACCCAGGTCACACACGAGACGCTTGCATTAGACACAGACATATACGTGTTACTGCGGCCAAAGACGGTGCCTATCAATGATCCGAGGTGGATACCGTCTGAGGATTTACGCCCTTTTTTGAAACAGGAAAAAGATCTAGTGTGTATCGGCGATGATAGGCAGGTGATAATGGCGAGCTGCGCTGAGGCAAAGCTTGGTCATTTAGTTGCGCAGGTAAAGGGCTCATAAGGAGCAGAATCGTTCTTACTCCGGCAGGGGAGCGTGATTGTCGTTTTGTTTCCGTTGAGTCGTCAACTGCACTATGTTTTAGTGGTGCGGGTCGAGAAAGTTTCTTCAACCGAAGTCTGCCTGCAATATTTGGACCCGCGTGCGCAAGAACGGTTTATACGTGGGCTGGCCGCCCCTGGCGCGCTCCGTGTTGTCTCTCCAGCCATGGCCCTTCAGATGTTAAGCGGGCAGGCGGACACTATCCGAAAAATAATGACAACGCCCGCCACGGGCGTGTCCTCTCAGGATGTCTCCTCGCCGGCTGGAGTGAAGAGCATAGTCCAGCTGAATGATCGGCTACACTAGCAAGAAGATATGGTCGTGGATGTCGAGTCGTCGGATATGCAGGCGTCTATCGAAATGACGGCCAGTATGCGAACACAGGCCAGAGAGCTTTCTGTAGGGGAAATGCGCTTGGCCTGTGGTAGGAAAGTTCCGGACGAGTTCTGTGAAGGAGCGTTAACTCAGGTCTCGATAACCCTGCCGGTCGAAGGCAACCGACCAGCCAATCCGGATTACGCCCTGAGCTTAGAGTTGCTCGCCATAATCCGGGGCGTGCACTCTCTGGCAGACTCTTCACGTTCCACTACGCAAATCCATCTACGTTCGTTCAGGTCCTGGCGAAATTTTTAAGCGAGTACGTAGCCCCGTTGAGGTTAGAATGATCGACTGCGACGGTAGGCCCCCATCATCACGCCGGTCAATATCCCGGCTAGAAATCCGCCTACTCCGTCATGCGGTAGCAGAGGCCCGATCAGCAGCGCATACACCAGCAGGCCTAGCCTTACGACGCATTGGCCTAACAGCAGGGAAGTGAGCGACTGGCTCCCGTGGGGTCGTCTCGCGACCAGCCCGCTGGTTCCTGCTCCAACCCCTGCGGGCCATCCGGCCAACTGCCAGGTCGCCGTTGCCAGCAAGGACAGGATCATGCCTCACTGGGGCTGGGACGGTATCGGGAACGGAACAGTCTGGAACACGAATGCCCCCCCGTCTCCGGTGCCAGCATAGATCGTCGTCGGTGTCAGCGGATCTACCGCCAGAGCTTGGATGTCGAAGCCGGTCAGACCTATGTTTATCGTCACCCAGGTGGCGCCCATATCCGTGCTCTTAAACACCCCGTCCCGAAACGTGCCCGCACACAGCGGCGTCAACGGATTTACGGTCAGGGTCACCGCTCTTCCATAGGCTCACACCCGCGTGGACGGCGGGCGCCGGCAGGACGGAGGTCAGGAGACCAAGAGCCACAAACACGCTAACCGAACGGCAGCGCCATGCAGGCGCCGGAGTCGGTTCCAGTTGGGATGGGCACGGAAGACAAGATACGAACGCCATATTTCGGAGTTTTTCCCTTCCGCGCGGGGCTCTCTCACAGGATCAGACTGGAGTCTGGAAGTGTTCTGTGCAGGTCACCAGCAGGCATCCGCACGAGTCCCTCCTATGGCAAAACAGACCATGGAATCAAGTTTGTGTCGCTGTGAGTATTGGTAGGATGGGGTCTGATACATCTAGCTGCACTTGGCCTAGGTATACGCCCTAAGAAAAAAGTACACCAATACCCCGGTCACGGAAACGTATAGCCAGATGGGGAAGGTGTAGCGTGCAATCTTTTTGTGCGACTCAAACTGTCCCCGTGTGGCGTAATAGACAGTGCTGAAAACCAGCGGCAGGGTGACAACCGACAAGACAATATGACTAATTAAAATAAAGAAATAGACAATACGAGTCGGGCCTTGGCCAGGGAAAGCGGTATCGCCGTGGAAGTAATGGTACAGTATATAACTGACGAGAAAGAGGGCGGAGAAGAAGAGGGCAGCTAGCATAAAGCGTATATGCGTTCTACGATTGCCGCGTTTGATATTGACGAAACCGCCAACTAAACAACACGCGCACAGCGCGTTAAAACACGAATTTGCCGCCGGTAGCAGCGTGACCCAATCTCCTTCCGTTGTTGCGACTGGTTTGAAATAGATCAACCAAATGAGAAATCCGCTGATACCGAGGCTCAGGACAAGAATCCAGGTGAGGGGATGGCGCGTAATTGCCGCTGTTGTCATAGTGAACTCCTGTCAGCGAAGCTAACCGTGAGGTCATACGAGATCAAGCATCCCATTCCCTCAGCTAAAGACATGCACGTGTGGCTTGGGCGTGGTATGCCATCCAAAGGAGAAGCGACGCAACGAGGGAGGCTAGTATGGAATTTGCCACTTTGGAAGAGGCAAAGCAGGCATCGGGCCTGCGCCTGACATTTGTTGCCAATGCACCGAGTCCCTGGGGAGAAGCAGTCAAAGGCATGCTCAAGGTCAAAAATATTCCTTTCACTGCAACGCTCTATAATTCCAGTGATCCGTCTAATAAAGCCCTGGTGGAGTGGACGGGCGAGGATAGCGCCCCGTCCGCCATGTATGAAGACGAAGCGCCACGATCCGGGTGGGCAGAAATCCTGCTCTTGCTCGAACGCCTCCAACCTGAACCTAGCCTTCTTCCTGCTGACGCCGACCAACGGGCGCGTATGCTTGGCCTCTCGCATGAAATTTGTGGCGAGATGGGTCTGGGCTGGTCGCTTCGGTTGATGATGGCGGATTTCGCCATTGACCCGAATGTGAACTATCCCATTCCGTTAGAAATGGGCGAATACATCGGGTCGAAATATGGCTACCGACCGGGAGTCGGTCCTGAAGCGTCAAAACGGGTTGCGGATATTCTTGGTATGTTGTCAGCCCGTCTCAAGGATCAACAAGGTAAGGGCCATCGTTTCCTCATGGGTGAGAATCTAACCGCGCTGGATTTCTATTCGGCCACGTTTTGCGGGATTATGAAACCGTTGCCGCCTGAGCACTGCAAAATAATGGATGTCCTGCGTGCAGCTTTTGAGTTTCCGAACCCAGTCGTTGAAAAAGTCCTAGACCCAGCTCTGATTGAACATCGTGACTTTATGTATAACGAATATCTCGGGCTGCCGATGGAGCTGTCGTAAGCCTCTAGTACTCTGTCAGGGCTGACGAGAGGGGACTGTCATTCTGAACCGAAGCGGAGCGCAGATGAAGAATCTCTCTGCCAGACGCCAGGGAGAGATTCTTCGTCGCAGAGCTTCCAAGAATGACACTCTTCGAATCTGTACTGACAAACCACTTGGAGCGACGCAGATGTCGCCCCTCTGATTACATCCATGCCCATCCCCGAACACTATAACACCGGTTACAACCTTGGCGTTGGCGGTGCGGTTGTTTGCGACGACCGTCTGCTCCTGGTCCGGCGTGCTTCGCGACGGGGCAGGGGGTATTGGCAGGTCCCGGGCGGATTTGTCGAACCCGAGGAAACCATTGAACAAGCCGTTGTGCGTGAGGTTCAGGAGGAGGCTGGGGTCACAGCAGTGGTTGAGGGCGTGATCGGCCTGCGCAATCGGTATGATGCTGACATTGGGAACAGCCTGTATATCGTTCTGCTGATGAAGCCGGCGTGTGGAGAACCGCGCCCTGATCTGTACGAGGTGGATAGGGCTGCTTACTTCACTTTGGCTGAGATTTATGAGCTTGACCCCGTTCCCGCAATCAATAGTGAGATCGCTGAACGTGTTCTTGCCAGCGATCGACAGCTTCTCGTTCCGCTGACGCTAGTACATTTGAACGGTAAGCCGTTTACCCTGTTTGTCGGGTAAAAGATCCTCAGCAACATAGAGTCTTTTGCCGTCGAATAGAATAGTTGAGTATAGTCTAAAATGATTATTCCAAAAAGTTTTAAGTATGACTGTACCCCGGTATGTGCTACTTCCGGGTGAAAAGGGGAGGCCATGGGCGCACGTCTTCAAAAGGAAACAGAGCAAACGGCGGTCCTGCATGGGGATAGCGCGGCACAAGCCGGTGTCACCATGTTCTACCGGCACGCCGGTCAGGGGCCGCCACTGGTGTGGCTGCACTGGTTGTGGGGGGAACCTGGCTGGATGCCCCACCATCAACAATTGGCCGAACGGTTTCATGTCTATGCGCCCGATCTTCCTGGCTACGGCCAGTCCACGCTGCCGGAATGGGCGCATAGACCTCGGAACGTAGCCGTGCTGCTGCTCAGGTTCCTTGATGCACTGTCGCTGGAACAACCGATTGTCGTTGGCTCGTGCCTAGGCGGCTGGGTAGCGGCTGAACTCGCTATACTGCGGCCCGAACGTCTGGCCCAGTTAGTCTTGATCAGTCCCCTGGGCTTAACGCAGGACTGGACGCAAATCCCAAACCTGTTTTATGCCGACCCTGCTCGCCTGCAAAGTTATATTTTCGCGCAACCAGATCACGAACACGCCGACCAATACATTCCAGATGTCAACGATTGGAACGAGCGTTTTCTCAACAACCGAAACGCCTGTATCCGGCTGGTATTTGATCCGTACCTGCATAGTCGAGACCTAGCTCACTATTTAAATCTCCTGACCACGCCAACCTGCATACTGTGGGGAGAGCGGGATCCTTTGCTCGGACCTGAGCACGTAGCCCTATGGACCGCGGGTAGACCCCAGGCCGACAGCGTTATCATCCCTGCCGCAGGACACCTGCCTTATGTAGAAAATAGGGACACAGTTATCCAAGCCGTGCACGCGTTTGTCTCAACTCAGGATACACAGCGGGAGTAAGCATGAAAGTCTTTAATATGGTCCTGTTTGGCTGGCCGCATCTGCCAGACGAGGCCTCCGTCGGTATACCTGGATCGTATCCGCTTTCGAATGAGTATTTTGATCCTACTCAAGGCAACGCGTTGCTCCAACAAGAGCTGGACCGTATCACGCTGAGTGATGAACTAGGGCTGGATGGATTCACCTGCCAAGAGCATCATGGCGGAGGCGGATTTTGTGCCATGGTGCCCTCGACCCACATCATGGCGGCAGCTGTCTCTCAACGGACAAAACACCTGCAGGTCGCTGTTACCGGCACGTGCATTCCGTTGCACCACCCGCTCGCCATTGCCGAAGAGGTCGCAATGCTGGATCACCTTAGCAATGGCCGTTTTATTTGGGGCGCACTGCGCGGTTTTCCGACCGAATATCTGTCCTATAATGTTAATCCTGCCGAGTCCCAGGCCCGGTTTCGTGAAGGCTTTGCCTTGGTCCTCAAGGCGCTGTCGAGTGAGGGCCCGTTTGATTTCGACGGTGAGTATTACCGCGTCCGAGACTACAATATTTGGCCTAAACCTTTGCAGCAGCCCTATCCGAAAATCTGGATGGCGGCCAACAGTTTGGACTCACTCGATTTTGCGGTAAAGAACCGCACCTATATTGCCACCCCGTGGGTGAGCATAGAGCGGACCCGGGAGGTGCACGAAACCTATTATCGGCTGGCCCAAGAGCAGAGCCTCGCTGTTCCCGAAGACTTTGACGATATGTTTGCCTCGATCTGTGCTTTGTATGTTGGCGAGAGCGATAAAAAAGCGCGCCAAGAGGCGCAAGCCCATTTGGAGTATCATTTCTTTCGCGCCCTGGCGTCATTTGACATCGGCACCGTCTCGCTCATCCCTGGGCATATGAGTGTGAACGGTATGCGCGATTGGCTTAAGAATGTCACCAGTAAGGATACGGGCAAGGCTATGGGTTATAGTGTGGACGAGGGGATTGAAAACGGTACCGTCATTCTAGGCGGTCCGGAAAGCGTGATCGCCCAAATCAAGCGCCAGCGTGAAGAGGGGAAACGCGGCACCTTGCTTGCGATGTTTCAGTTCGGCTCATTACCCGATGCATTGGCCACGCAGAACCTTCAGATCTTTGCTCGTGAGGTCTTGCCCAAGATTCGGAAGATTTGAGGAGGAAAAGCGCCCGTCAAACGTTAAAAAGGGCAAGCTGTCCGGTTCTATCTGGGCGCCGAAACGCATCGGTCGATAATCCAGATGCAGGCGCGCTCAGGCCGGCCTTGCGACAACCGAGTCTAAATAGATTGTGAATTGCTTCAGCCTGGATACCTGCTCCGCGCATGCGGCTATGCCACCGGACATCGTTGAGCTTTCCGCCTCGGATACCGCGGATATGGTTGAGGACTTTCTTCTTTCGCTCAGGATAATGTTCTTCTAACCATTGGCTAAACAGGTCGCTGACGGCGTAGGGGAGTCGGACGATGGTGTGTCCGGCGGATTGTGCGCCAGCCTGGGCTGCAGCATCGAGTATGGCGGGGATTTCATGGTCGTTGAGGCCGGGAATAATCGGAGCAGTCATGACTCCGACCGGAATGTTTGATTCAGCAAGGCTGCGAATCGCGGCGAGACGTCGAGCTGGGGTCGAGGCCCGCGGCTCAAGTCTTCGGGCTAGCTCTGAATCTAGTGTAGTAATTGAGATAAACACTGCAACTGCACGAAACTCTGCAAGCTGTTGCAGAAGATCGCAATCACGGGCGACTAGGACGTTCTTGGTAATAATGGCTACCGGGTGCCGGAAGTCAGCCAGGACAGTCAGGCAGCCGCGCGTGATCTGAAGCTGCCGTTCAATGGGCTGGTACGGATCGGTGATGCCGCTCATGATGAGCGGCTCTGGTTGATATGTCGGGGAAGTGAGGGCTTTTGCCAGTAGCTGCGGTGCGTCCTGCTTTGCCAGGAGGCGTGTTTCAAAGTCAAGCCCGGCAGAAAATCCTAACCATTCATGCGTTGGCCGAGCATAACAATACACGCAGCCGTGTTCACAGCCGCGATAGGGATTGACGCTGACGTTAAAACCTAGGTCTGGGCTTGTATTGCGGCTCAAAATGCTCCGTGACGGGTCACGAAAAACGGTGGTGTGAGCAGATGGTAGGTCTTCTTCGTATTCCTGATACTCAAGGTCGGGGGTGTAGGACAAGGTTTCGAAACGATTGTGCGGATTCTCTGAGGTGCCTCTGCCCTTGAGTAGACTAGTATGAGAGCGCATTCAGTTAGCCTATGGGTTTCGCTTTTTATTCGCTAGTGGGCTACGTATTCTTGACCGCTGCGCAAAAGGTGTCTGCATCAAATTCAACCGTGTGATGGGACACGAGTGCCATGTGGTAGGCGGCGCCTTCGGCCTGAGCGGCTTGCAATGCGTCAAGGGCTTCTCCAGAAGCAAGCCCTCTCGAGCGCATTCCCAACTGCGCGACCTGTTCTTGTAAGACTGTCTGTACCATAGGATTTCGTTGGATGATGAGGATGCGAACCTAAGACAGATCGATGCTTGAATCTGGCTGAATACTCGGTGGGTGATGAGTGGGCAGGGACAAAGCAAAGAAGAAGGTTGAACCAGTCCTTGGGATGTTCTCGACCCCAATTTCGCCTCCCATGAGTTCGACCAATTGTTTGGAAATGGCCAGGCCGAGTCCCGTACCGCCGTATTGCTGCGTAGTGGACGCGTCTGCCTGTATGAATTTCTGAAACAACAGAACTTGTGCATCTGGCGGGATGCCAATGCCGGTGTCTTCTACTGCAAAGCACAGGTGAATGTGCTCATCGGCTCGTTTTTTCGCTGCTGATCGTCTGCCTCGATGTGGATAAGGACGTGACCGGTATGGGTAAACTTAATCGCGTTACCCGCCAGGTTGGATCTGATCTGGCGGATTCGCCCCGGGTCACAAGCAACGTGACAAGAAATGCTGGGACCGGAAGGCAAGATAAGTGCGAGACCTTTCTCTGCAGCCTTTGGGGGCTAGGAGGACGCCGATTTCCTGGATCGCGACATACAGGTCGAATGGAATAGGTTCGATGGAAAGCTTGCCGGCTTCGATTTTCGAGAAGTCCAGGATGTCATTAATGATCGTCAGTAACGCATCGGTCGAAGAACCGGGCATACCGGTGATACCGTTCATCGGGGTACGACTCTCTTGATTCATGCTGGCCAGGAACTCGGACTTTACCCGTGTTGCTCGCTCGGCGATTTCCTTCGCCTCCTTGAGATCCCTGGCCTGTTGCACAATCTGATGTTGGGCGTCTTCAATGGCCTCTGTATAATCTATGAGCTCTTCCTGAGCCCACTTCCGACCCGTGATATCTTCAAAGGTACCGACATGGCCCGTATACATCCCCTCAGACGAATAGGCAGGTGTCGCATGACTCATAATTCAGCGAACAACGTTGTCCGGTCTCACGAATCGAAATTCATAGGAAAACGGCTGCCGTTCATTTATTGCGGCGTTTTAGGTTGCCGTGACGTCGTTGCGTTCTGTTGGATCTAGATGCTGAGTCCAGGTATCCCTTTCGGTTTTTCAAAGCTAGGCAATTTTTTTCCAGGTTGGATTGGCATACACACAAATGCCCTGCACGTCGGTCTGAAATAGGCCGATGGAGGAGAATTCAAGAATAGGGTTGAGGGGAGTGTGTTCGTAAGAGCGAGCCATATTTACGCTACCATCTGTTTTATGGCGTAGGGCTATAGGAGAAATGATCGTTATAAAGGAATATCTTCGGATTTTTAGAACGAATATATTTAGCCGTTTTAGGCTATTTTCGGGTATATGTTGGAGGAGGGTGCTCGCTTTTCTGTCTTGAAGCAGGCTGAAGAGCGAGGTGCTAGACGGGTAGGGGACACAGACTCTATCGTATCAATAATGGCAGACAGGGATGGGGGCGGAGGCTCGCGCGAGTCTTCTGAAGTTTTCTATGGCTGGTGGATAGTCGCGGCATGCTTTGTCAGCATGGCGATGGCAGGCGGTATCGGGAATCTGTCCTTCCCCGTATTTCTTAAACCTTTGACTGAGGAGTTCGGCTGGAGTAGGGCTCAGGTCTCCGGCGGTATCTCCGCCTTTATGCTCGCGATTGCGGTTACCGCACCTCTTGTTGGGCGTATTGTTGGTCTCTATGGCGCCCGTGCGGTGATGGTTCCCGCAGCCCTCGTTGCTGGCTTGTGCTTGATGCTGCTGGCCCGCCTGACCACCCTGTGGCAATTATATGCACTCCGCCTTGGTACGGGTGTAGCGTTTACTGCACTTGCCCATATTCCAGTCAATGTCACTCTCTCCCGCTGGTTTGTCCGCAAACGGGGCCGAGCTATGGGCATCGCCATGATCGGATCGTCCGTCGGCGGGTTGTTGCTCACGCCTCTGGTTGCGTCTTCCGTTAACAGCTTGGGATGGCGGCCAACGCTCGTTGTATTAGGTGGAGTGATGTGGGTCGTTTTGGTGCCCGTGCTGTTTTGCATCATGCGTAATAAACCTGCGGACCTCGAGCTCTTACCGGACGGAGACAGGCGAGGGGCAGCGGTGACTGGGGCAACCGTGGTGGGCGCTGACGAGGGCATGTGCGCGGGTGAGGCTGTGCGCAGCGGTCGTTTTTGGGCTCTCGTTGGCGTGTACCTGCTAGCGTATACGTGCGTGTTTTCGGCCATGGTTCATCAGTATCCTTATTTTACGGACCAGGGTTTCCCGGCAGGGCAAGCGGCTCTCCTGGTGAGTACCCTGCTGAGCTTTGCGGTGCTGAGCGGAGCGAGTTTTGGCTGGGCCAGTGACCGCTACGATGTCCTCCGGCTATCTGCCGTCTGCTACGCCTTTGGAGCGACGGGAATGGCTCTCCTGCTCTGGGCCGACTCTGTCCTCTCTGTGGCGGGTTATATTGTGTGCTTTGGATTACTCTTCGGCGGTACGACGCCACTCACCGCGCTGGTTGTAGGCCGCATATTCGGGATGAAAGCCTATGGTGTGATTTACGGCTTCTATCAAACTGTCATCTGTCTGAGCGGTTTTATTGGTCCGATCAGCATGGGTTATATCTATGACGTAACCGCGAGTTATCGCGTCGGTTTTGCTGGGGTAAGCATCGGGCTGCTGTGCGCATCTGGATTGATGTTGCTGCTACGGTCAAAAATATCCCAGACGGCGCATTCCGTTTTTTGAGGTGGTGCTTGGCTGATCGTAGAGAGGGCCGGCGCTAATCCTGATTTCCACCAATAATAAGGAGCCAGGTGTCAATGAGAATGTTGCTACAGCTTTCACCAAGCGCTACTTCGACTCGTTCGATCTGTTCCTCTCAAAGCGTGGATGGTGGGTGGATATTAATCGATGCATCTTCTTCCTCGTACTGTTCAAAGCTAATTTCTACCTGAGCTTCTTGTGCAAGATCTTTAATCAGGCTGGCGAGTTCCGAAAGTTTTTCTTCAAGCAATTCCTGCTGACGAGGAATGAGTCGTTCTCTCGCCATGAGCCACCTCTATGGTAACTAACCTGACAAGGTCTTGAGCCAGACGGACGGCTCTTTCTGCCTGTTTTCTACCTACACCAGGCGGGAGATAACTCCAATATTTCGGGCCCAGATCAGGTGGGAGAAGCGCACAAATCACGACCTGAAAAGCTGCGAAATACTTTCGGGTTGGCGCGCTGTCCCACAACCTGTGCTCGGGACAAAGCTGTGCGGCTTGAAGAGTTGCTTGGGCATGAGGTAACTCTATGACGTTCCATGTATCCTATTTTTGGACATACCCATAACGGATGAAAATGTATACATTCTATCGTATGCTCCAGGACTAAATTGTCCTCGGGAAGAAAGTCGAGATGTTGGACACTGTACAGATCCATAGAATTTCCCCGGCTGACGCTCCATGGGATCTTTTGCTTCTCGCTGATCCGGAACGGAGGCAGGCTGAGAAATATATGTACGCTGGAGACTGCTCTGCGGCAGTCCAAGGTGGGCGGACTGTTGGTGTCCTAGTCCTGTTAGCAACCGAGCCCAACACGCTAGAGATTATGAACATTGCCGTAGGCGAAGACTTGCAAGATCAAGGTATCGGCAAACGACTGATTGCTGAGGGGGCAAAGATTGCGATACAGAAAAAAGATGACACCGCTTGAAGTCGGAACCGGAAATTCCAGCCTTGAGGAATCGGCCTTTTATCAGAAAGCGGGCTTTCGGATCGTTGGCATGGATCGGAATTTCGTTGTACGGGATTACGAAGAAGAGATCATTGAAAACGGAAACAGATGTGACGATATGGTTCGTCTGGCGATGCGGCGTGAGTAAGTTGGACCCGCTCTCTATTTTTTACAGACTTAAGAACCGTACCAGCGGCCGATACGCATCGTAAGCCAAGAAGAGAAGGGCGAAACCGGCGCCGTAGGCTTGCCAGAATGTAAGCTTGAAGTCACTTGAGAGTAAAAAGGGCATAAAGAAGACCAGCGAGACTGGAACAGCAATAAAGATACTCTTGGCCAGATCAACCGAAATCTCAGCATTACCGTGCTGCCAGTACGAGAGCGTCAAGACGAGCTGAGTGGTCAGCGGCAGGGCGATGACAAAACCGGTCGGATGCGGAGTCTACCTGGAGAGCCAGGCCACGAAACTAAGGACGCAGGCTGAGAAGATTATATTGAATACGATGTGCATGAGTTTCTCCTCTACGGATGAAACCCTAAAACTGTCTCTTTCCTCTTGTCGCCAAACACACGGGCTGATACAGCTTTTTTGTTGGAGTAACGCCGTACCCGAAAGGAGGGAGAAATGATTAAGTCGAAATCGATCCGCCACGCGGGGGTTCCCGTCTCGGATGTTAGAAAAGCGAGGAGATTCTATGGGGACATTCTCGGCTTTGAAGAGATCGAGCGTCCCAATATCAAGGGCATTCCTGGTATTTGGTATGAAGTAGACGGCACGCAGGTCCATATCATTGGCCAGCGCAATAAGATGGCCGGCAAGGACATCCCTGGTATTGGTCCCCACATTGCCGTGCAGGTCGAAGACCTTGAAGAGGCCAAGCGCGTGCTCAAGAAGCGGCGTGTGAAATTCCAAGAATTTGCCCCGCCGCCGGAAATGGACTTGCCCCCGGTGGTCTTCGTCCGTGACCCGGATGGTAATGTGGTCGAGTTACGGACGGCAGCGTAGCCTAAGCGCGCGCCGTTTCTGTAATCACAAACGGACACGAACGCGTTGTCGTATTGGTCGGTAAGGGCGGGTTTTATACCCGCCCTTTTGCCTTTTTTACACCCTCCAAGGCAGAGGTCTGATGCTCATCGAAATTTACCCCAAACCCGACGGTATGCAGCACATCAACCTGATGTTCTGTGAAGAGGAGCCGGATCCTGAGGATGTGTGGATTCGTTTCCACGTTCACGGGTTTCCTGTCCCGCCGAAACGCAGCTTTACAGAGCAACGAGCAGGGCGACAGTATACAACACTCCAGTTCGGTCAGTGCGTAATCGGTCATTGGATGTTCTACATCGAAAAGCACAAGGGTGTCATCGATAGAATCCAATCGGTTTGTACACAAGATCTCAAGCAGGCTGGACTCGATCGTCCCACGCGGAATGTCCTGCTCTCTCGCCTGGCGATGGAGCTGGATAAGCAAGCCCGTTATACAGTGGATGAGAGTGGTAACCTGACCATTGCTATTGATGAGAACCTCATGCGCAAACGCCTGGCGGAGTTAGTGATGGAAGAACAGGCTGAAGCAGTAGAAAGTGAGGCGTGATGTGGCCGGTGTAGAAGGCAGAGTAGCATTTTTGACGGGGGCTGGATCGGGTATAGGTCGCGCTACGGCCCTCGTCCTAGCTCAAAGCGGAGCGGACGTGGTGGTGACGGATATTAATTTTGATGGGGCCCAGGAAGTGGCTCAGGAAATTTCCCGGCTGGGGCGTAAAACCCTGGCCTTGCAGGTTGATGTCACCCAATTGGTCGCGCTAGAGGCCGCGGTTGCTCAAACGAAACAAGAGTTGGGCGTGGTCGACGTCCTGTTCAGCAATGCTGGGATAGGCGATTTGGTGTCCTTTGCTGCTCTGACCGAAGCCCAATGGGACCGCATGTTTGATGTCCACCTGAACGGGACGTATAATTGTTTTCGTGCCGTTCTCCCCGACATGCTCGACAGCGGCTGGGGCCGTCTCATCAGTACGTGTTCGACCGGCGCGTTCACGGGCGGCATAGGCGTGGCGCACTATTGTGCTGCCAAAGCCGGAATTGCCGGGCTGACGGTAGCCATGGCGAGTGAACTCGCCCGCACTGGGGTGACGGTCAACGCTGTCGCGCCAGGACCTATCGACACGCCCATGGTGCGACAAAGTTCGGAACGCTGGATGGAACGAATAATAAAAACAGTGCCTATGCGGAAGCTGGGTGGACCGGAAGATATTGCCTATGCTGCGGTCTATCTGGCATCCGACGAAGCTGGGTTTATGACGGGCCAGATTGTGAGTCCGAACGGCGGTCTGTATACGAAGTGGTGCTGATATGCGACTCAAAAGAAAAATTGCGCTGATAACAGGAGCGGGATCCGGACTTGGTCAGGCAACGGCTCAGGTCTTTGCCCAAGCAGGCGCCCGCGTGATAGTGGCCGACATAAGCCAGCGGCGGGCTGAAGCTGTAGCGGCACAGATCAATGGCGAATCCAGACGGAAAAAGGCGCTCGCGCTGCGCGCTGATGTGTCTAGAAAGGACGAGGTGGATGCCTTAGTAGCAGCGGCGCGGAAGCGCTTCGGGCCGATTACTATTGTGGTCAATAATGCGGGTATTGCGCAAATCAAAAATTTCCTCGACATCTCCCCCGACGAATGGCAACGCATGTTGGACGTTCACATGAAGGGCACATTCTTATGCACCCAAGCGGTAGTGTCGGATATGGTCGAGGCCGAATGGGGACGCATCATTAACACTGCCTCGGTTGCGGGGATGACGGGCGGCCCGCAGAACGCCCATTACGCAGCGGCAAAGGCGGCGATTATCGGCTTCACGCGTTCGTTAGCCTGGGAGTATGCGCGCTCTGGGATTACGGTCAACGCGGTTGCGCCTGGCCTGATTGAAACGCCTATGGTGCGCCAAGGAACAGGGCCGGCAACGGACAAAGTCGTTGATTATTTTGTTCGTCGTATTCCCATGCGAAAACTGGGCAGACCACAAGACATTGCCCATGCGCATTTATACCTGGCGTCGGACGACGCGGCTTATGTCACGGGGCAAGTGCTGAGTCCGAATGGCGGGTATACGATTTGATGAGACAGTAGGATACTGAGGGGTGCTAGATTGAAAGACATAAGGCAGGTGGGGAGTCAGCCATGAAAACACACAAAAGGAAAGTACTCGGACAGTACATCGTCGCGGCACCGAACATCTGTCATGGTGAGCCGACCTTCAAGGCGACCCGTATCCTGGTCAAGAGTGTCCTTGAAATGCTCGCCAAAGGTTGGGACTGGGAGGATTTCGGCTGCGTATGACAGCCGGATCAATCATGCCGCAATTGCCGAGGTCCTTAGCGGTTCCTTGCTCGCAAGATTCACTATCCGATGCAGTAGAACTGAATGGACAAAAGGAGACACGAATATGGTTAAACTGATGGGTTGTTTACGCCGTAAGCCGGGCATGTCGGAAGAGGAATTTCACCAGTACTGGGAAGAGACGCATGGGCCGTTGGTCATGGATGTGACGGAGTTCAGCCGCTATTTTCGCAAATATATTCAGTCGCATACCTTGCAAGGCCTGAGTGCAGTCTTCCCGCCCCAAGCCATTCCGGCGTATGATGGGGTCGCGGAGATCTGGTTCGAGAGTGAGGACGACGTGCAGAAAGCGTTTACTGAACCGCGTTATCTGGAAATCATCCGACCCGATGAGGAAAAGTTCCTTGATTTAGCAAACTGCGTCACTTTCATCGTGGAAGAAGCGTCAATAGTGGAGAGGTAAGAGCGCACAGGAACTCCCTCACTGGATATGCCGCAAGACACGCTCGATACGCATCAAAAAGCTCTTACGATCAACCTCGCGCGGAATATCTACGGAACAATAGCTGAGATTGGCGCAGGTCAGCAAGTTGCCGCATGGTTTTTCCGGGTGGGGGCAACGTCGGGCACGGTAGCGCAAACCGTCTCTGCCTACGACATGACCGTCAGCGATGAGCGCTATGGGCAGGTGGGCAGGCATGTTTCCAAGGAGCGGCTAGAGCGGATGCTTGAAAGTGAATTCGCTCTGCTTGTCTATCGCCTGCAGGAGAAGAGGGGCGGAGAAACGACTTTCTTCGCCTTTGCGAGCACGGTTTCCGCGCAAAACTACTATGGCACCAATATTTGTCACGGCTGGCTGGGATTACGTTTCCAGTCCGCGCCCGGTTCGTTACCAAACACCGTCATTCTTCATACTCATATGCGAGACAGCACGAATCTGCTCCAGCAGGAGGCGCTGGGTATCCTGGGCATTAATGTCATCTACGGGGCATTTTATTTGCGAGCGGACTTGGGTGCTTTTATCCCCGCTCTGCTTGATGACCTATCGCTGGAGCGGATAGAGGTTGACTATCTGTTTGTAGATGGTCCCACCTTTGCTGACTTCGAATCAGGCCCAGTGAACCTTCAACTCCTGCAGGTGCCGCTTTGCCGTGCCATCCTCTTTGAGTGGGGCGGATTGCCTGTCGCTCCGATCGACGCCTTCTATAAACGGCCCGTGGTCATCGAGCGGGGAGGTTGTCAGGAAAGTCTGAGCCTGTCTAAAGACCTGCTCTCGGTGGCAACCGAGGAGTTGAAAAAGGAAGTCGGCAACGGCAAAAGAACTCCGATTGGAGTGCCGGAAATGACTCTTTCCAATCTTTCGACAGCCGAGATGCTGGCAACGGAAGAGGTGCTGCGGCGGGTTGCGCGTCTGAATCAGTTGGGGCGGCACGTGCTGGTGTCAAGGATTGCGGAATATTTTCGGCTGACTGAATATCTGGTACGGTTTCAACAAGAGCATATTGGCTATGCGTTAGGAATAAGTAACCTGATCCAACTCTTTGAAGAGGGCTTCTATCGAGACGTCGAAGGCGGTGCGTTGGCCGCTCTCAGTGCTCTTTTTGCTACTCGGGTCAGGCTGTATGTGTTCGGTATGCCGGTCGACCAGCTTCAGCGAAGCCTGGGTACTTTGGGGATTGATCTGAGCCACTGGGAGTTCCCCCCATCCGGGCTAGCGGATCTGAGCAATGTCACCCCGCGTTCGGCTGTTCGCCACATCTTCCGGTATGGGATAGAAACCGGCGTTCTTGTTTCCGCCACTGTCCCTGAGCGTTTATAGACACCCACACTGAGATGCTGAGCTCTATCTGGGCGTGATAGGAAAAAACTCTACGAATGCATAACAAAACTGTCTGGAGCATGTTATCAGTACCCTGGCCCAGTCCCCTGGATTCCCGTTTCCACGGAAATGACCGCCCTTGTTGTGTCATACCTGCGCAAGCAGGTATCCGGGCTACGGCACAAGACGGAGTTTTGTTAGTCGCTCGAAGCCCCTATTGAGAATAGGGAAATCATTATGAAGAAGAGAGACTTAAACCAACTCGCGCTTGGCCTGTGGCGACGAATCCGTACCTGGAAATTAGATGCTACAATGATTGGTGAAGAGATGCAGGAAGCAGAACTGTCTCTACACGACCAAAAGTCGGTACTCGATCGGATAAGAGGCTTGGATAATGAAAGAGCTGATACCAGAGCGGAAGAATTGCGAGAGAGAATGGCGCAACTACTTTTTACAAAATTGCGGAGAGGAGAAATAGGTGAGGACGAACTCACCGGGCTGCTGAACAAGACTGAGTTCGCAGAGGTGGAAAAAGGGCTCGTCAAGGTAAGGATATACCAACTCACCGTAGCCCAGAAAAAATCCCGCTCGTCAATGAACGGGTAGGATTTTTTCTGGGCTAGCTCGTGACCTTCAGGAGCAAGTCATCTTTAATTGGTACAAACCTTGATGCCGCACGAATCAATGAGTCCGCAGTCAGTTGGCGGACGCCATATATTTCAACAGAAACACCGAAATCCGTTTTGATTCTATTGACTAACAAATCGAAATCGCCATCTCCAGATACTAAGATTACGACATCTGATTGCTGTGCGTATTCCATCACATCAAGTGTTATGCCAACATCCCAATCCCCTTTTGCTGACCCATCACGTCTTTGAATAAACGGTTTGAGTTTCACTTCAAACCCGATTCCTCTCAGTATATTTTGAAATTGTTTCTGTTTTTCATCGCGTCTATCAATGGCGTACGCAATAGCAGCGACAATTTGTCTATTTGCCGTCGCTTTATCCCATAAAGCAGTATAGTTGAAATGGCAGTTGTGGCATTGTTTTGTGGTGTAATAGATGTTTTGAACATCCACGAAGATCGCGACTTTTTCCATGATTTTACCTTCTTACCAGCCTCCGGATGGGACAATCTCAATAAAGCTGGAGAACTATCTCAAACGAAAGGGACATGTGAAATGAAAAACCGCCTCTTTTTAAAAACAAACTTGTGGGTAATCCTGATGATAGTCGTAGCTGCTCGCGAAACAAGGGCGAAAGATGACGTTCCTTTACCTAAGCTGGCCAGCCCACGACCAAAAACGACGCCAGAGGTGCCTTACGTTCAGATTGGGGTAAAACCTGTGCCAGAAGTCAACACCGAACTATTTTGACGGGTGTATATCTGTCTGGGGTCGAGAAGCGTCCATCTATCATCTCTTTACCGGGAGCGTGGCGCTTGTGGTTGGGCGATACAATTACTCTTGTCCATCCTGAGGTCATTATCCCTGGGCAAGAATTTGCCCTCATCCATCCCGACGGCAGTTTGCATGTCTCATTGGTAGCAAAACGCGCCCGCGAAGTAGTGCACGCGGGCTGGGCAATCCGACATTCTCTGCCTGGTCAGCGAGAAGGGTGGGAAGACTTCGCTGTGCGCTATACCCCTCAGTTTTGCAGGAACTAGACGTAACATTCCAACTTATTGTCGACTCTTACAATGTCGTTACCGGACAGAATAGAGAGGCCTCCCATTATGGCGGCTCACTCTTACAGTTCGCAAATCTTGGCACCACTCTTTTCCCTTGACGATTATCGACGGTGGTTATAGCGTGTCCGCGTGGACGAGAGCTTTGAACACCGCCCGCTCCTCAATCGCGAGACGCTCCGAGCGCTTCAGCAGCGTCGTGATGCTCCTTCTCTTATTCGATTGACGCTACAACTCAGCGCCTTCTTTCTGTGCGCAGGTTTCGTCGTGGGAGTATCTGGGGTTCCCCTTGTCGCGGCTCCTGCCTCGGTTCTGCTCGGTGCGATCTGGGCTTCGTTGTTTGCTCCGTTCCATGAGTGTATCCATCAGACCGCGTTCCAATCGAAGCGTCTTATTGCGCTTGGCGCTTGGCTGACCGGGATTCCGTTTGGGATGGCACCGGCCGTCTACCGTGCCTTTCACTTTGAGCATCATCGCCACACCCAGGACCCGCAAAAGGATCCGGAGCTGATGACTGCATCCAGTCAGCCCGCCCGCTGGCCCAGGAGTCTGAAGGGCTGGCTGATAATGGTCTCTGGCCTCGGTCTGACTATCCTGAAGGGCAGTGTTTTGGTGTACATCTCCTTTCTGCCCTATGCCCAATGGGAGGAGAGGGCGCCGTGGGTGCCACCCATTGAGCAACGCCCTATATTGGCCTGGGAATCCCGCATTATCGGCCTGTTCTGGCTAGCGCTTATTTTTGCGGCCGTTATTGGCCCCTCCGGCATAGGCTGGATTCTTATTGCCGCTCTCATCGGCCATGTCTTCCAAGCACTGTGGATCACAACGGAGCACACCGGATTGCCGTACGAAGGGTCGATCCTGACCCGCACGCGAACAATGCTGACCTCTCCCTTAGTCGGCTGGTGGCTATGGAATATGAACTATCATGCTGAACACCACGCCTGGCCCGCAATTCCCAGGCATCAGCTTCCGACGATTCACAAAGAAATCGCCGAGCATCTAGAGGCCCAGGAGCGCGGGTATGCGCGACTTCAGTTCAATGTAGTGCGCAATAATCTTCTCGCCTGAAACCTCGCCCCTTTCAATCTCATCCTCATCAAATCGCAATCGAAGTTGATACGGAGCGACGAGAGACGCTATGGCCGTGGTTCGGGAATATGACCCACAGCGGGATGTGCGGGCTGTGTGGGCTGTGTGGGCTGTGTGGGCCCGTTTCGTCGAACTCCAAGAAGCAGAACGCAAGTTTGAACCTGAAGTTCCTCCAGGTGAAGAGGCTGCCGATGCGTATCTCAAGCTGATTTTAGCCGGGTGTGAGAAGTGGGACGGGCAGGTGTCCGTGGCTGAGGTAGAGAATGAGACGGTCGGGTAAGTGTGTGTATACGCGCACATGACAATTCATGACCCGGACGAGGCGCCCAAAGGATTTGCCTATGTCTCAGACCTAACGGTGTTGACGCAGTATCGGGGACGCGGACTTGCACGGGCGCTGCTGTCACGGGCTAAGCAGTACGCACGTAAACGGGGCGCGACTACGCTGCGCGTCCTGGCGTTGTCTCAGAATACGGTTGCCAAAGGGATCAACTTTGGCACCGTTTCTACGCCTGCAGATGGAACGCGCGATACTACTGGGATCTCAGGTGTGGATGAGGATTTTCGGATAAAACCATTCTTCTACCAAGGTGGCACCGTGAGCATACGCGAGTTCCTCATCGGGGCTTTTAAGGCCGAGATGAGGAACTCGAGGCTTGGGATCCAATCTTGTGTAAGATTACCGACCCCGACAATGCGCAGCCGATGACCAGCGCCGTGGGGTTTCGCGACGACCCCGCTGCTGATGACTTCGAACGTCCACCGGTCTGTTCGCCAAACGAAGATGACGACGGGGATGGCGTGTACGATGAAATTGATCCAGCCCTGGTCGATCATATGGAATTTGTCGGCTTAACTACTTCAAGCCAGGACGCTACAAGATCACCCGACAGACGAAAAACGGGCTGGCCCTGTTGGATAGGATTGGCTGTACGAGCTGTCACGTCCAGGACCTGACGATGAACTCAGACCGTCGGGTGGCCGATGTCAAACACGGTACGATGCGCAGCGTGGGATCTTTAATCGGCTGTTTGCAATTGCCACCACCAAGGTGCACCGTTTGATAATGGTGGGAAACCCCGCGATTGCTGCCTATAGAGGAGTCTTTTGTCGTAGATCGTTTTTTCTCCGACTTGAAACGTTACAGGTTAGGCTCGGCCTTTCACGAGCGCAACTACGACGGTAGCCTCGTGACGGAGTTCATCACTGAACCCTTGTGGGGGGTGGGTACTAACGCGCCTTACGGCAACGATGGCAGAAGTATTAATCTGGATGCTGTCATTCGTCGCCATGTTGGCGAGGCGCAAGCGGCCAAACAAACGTATAAGGCGTTGAAGAATGACGATCAACGTAGGATTCAGGAATATCCGCAAACGCTGGTGCTATTCCCCCCAGTTGACAGGCTTCAAACTTAACCCCTGGCAATCCTGGTACGAACGAGCCTCAGAGTCCAAGTGAGCCTGGCAGCATTCATCTTGGTGCCCTTTTCCAGATCGCGGAAGAACGACCAGAGTAAGCTGGCGAGGCTCTTTGGCCTCTTGCCCGGGGACTCTGAGGCTGAGACGGCGGTATCAACACTTTTCCTGCTCTTCCGCTCACCTTGACCATCCAAAACCCAGCGTCTAGGCTCAGCCGTAACGTGACCCAGGAGGCTAGGAGTACCTATGCTAACGGCGCCATCTCGATTCTTTAATGAAGAGCACCAAATATTCCGTGAGCAAGTCCGGAACTTTGTCAACAAAGAGATATCACCTCACATTGACCAATGGGAAGAGGATGCGTTATTCCCGAAATCCCTCTACCGGCGAATGGGCGAACTGGGCTTTCTTGGGATACGTCACCCGGTTGAGTACGGGGGCAGTGGTGGTGACATCTGGATGACACTCGTGTTCTGTGAAGAGCTGTGTCGCTGTCGGGCTCTGGGGTTGCCGACGAGTGTTTTGGTGCACACGGACATGTCTTCAACCCACATCGCACGTAATGGAACGGACGAGCAAAAAGAAAAATATTTGCGGCCTATGATAACGGGCGAGGCAGTGTGCGCCATTGGTGTGTCCGAGCCCTCAGGCGGCTCTGATGTGGCAAGCGTAAAAACTACTGCGGTCAGAGACGGTGATAGTTACGTCATCAACGGTTCCAAGATCTTCATTACCAACTCCGTCCACGGAGATGTGTTTTGCCTAGCGGTCAAGACCGACAAAGAGGCGCAGGCGCGTGGCATATCCCTGTTTCTTGTCGAGCGGGATACGCCCGGATTTAGCCTCGCCAAAAAACTGGACAAAATGGGCTGTAATAGCTCGGATACAGGCGAGCTGGTTTTTGAAGACATGCGCGTCCCGCGCGAAAGTCTCCTAGGTGAAGAGGGCAAAGGTTTCTACTACATCATGCAGAATTTTCAGGATGAACGGCTGATCGGGGCGGATATGGCCGTGAGTGCCTCCCAACAAGCGCTCGAAGACACGCTCAAATATACACGTGAGCGCGAGACGTTCGGACAGCGCATCTTTGATCATCAGGTCGTCGCCCATCGCTTGGCTGATATGGCAACGGAGCTGGAAGCCGCTCGACAGCTGACGTATTATGCGGCTGACGTGCTAGCCAGCGGACGCGACTGTAGCACTGAGGTCTCTATGGCAAAGCTGTACGCCTGTAACGTTGCGAATAAGATTGCGTACGAGTGTGTCCAGCTGCATGGTGGCTATGGCTATATGAAAGAGTTTGCGGTGGAGCGATTTTACCGTGATATTCGGCAGGCCTCGATTGCCGGTGGGACCGCTGAGATTATGCGTGAAATAATTGCCAAGCGCGGTTTGGATCGGGACCTGTAGCTTTCCATTTTATGAGCCACAAAAGAATTTGACACCAGCTGGCTAACGGGTGGGGGAGGAAAAGTATACCCAAAACCTCCAATCGGGCGTGGGCGGCGAAGATGGCGTGTGTGTATTGAAGAACCGGCATTTTTGTGTATCACAAGAGGTGCATTACGCACGATTTTATTCCGCCGAACTATAGGTGCCCGACGTCCGCTGGCGCTAGCCGTTCTGCAAGGCGAACGCAGCCTCAGACTGCCTAAGTCCACCTCGACGGAACTCTCCGAATAGAGACGGTGATGATGGCGATGTAGTGGTCACCTTAACCATAAGAAATGCGAGGTTTGGGCTAAAGCGGACGGCGAAAGAGCCCGGGGCAGCTGACGCAGTGACGGATCGTCGTCTTATCTGCCGACAGACCGGGAAACCAAGAACGAGAGACAGAACACAACGCTATTGGCATGGGCGGGAAAGCGCCTTTTCCGGAAAGACGTCCTTTTTCTGCCTACACATCATCTCGCAACACGGCCAGAGGAGAACGGTCACAGATACCCCTCGGCTTCCTAAGAGACCGATCCCTATGGCGAGGCTGACGACCAGGAAGACACCCTGAGCTTGCCGAAGGGCGGGCAGCAAGGACACGCTATCGGTAGCCATTCTATAGAATCGATATTAAATGAGATCAATATATCCTTACTGTGCAGTGATCCAAACCAGCCTGGCTAGCCCGCTTGGTAAGCTACCGAACAGAATCGTAAAAACTACGCCCACAGAGAGGACTGTTCGCTGGGGTTTTTTCGCATCTGACCTTGGCTAGTCTGATGCCTAAAGGCGGGCCCTGACGGTATGACAGTATGACAGGATCAAAGGTCGAAAGTATGCTTCGACGGGTTGTGTTGTTAGTGTGGCTCAGTAGCTTTCTTGTTGGGAGTTGGACGGGGGTCGCGATCAGCCAATGCGGCGCACAGTCACGTATCCTACTCTGTTTTGGTGATAGCTTGACTGCTGGTTACGGACTTGCGAAGCCCCAAGCCTTCCCGGCTTTACTCCAGCAAAAGATTTATGCCAAGGCTTGGAATTTCAAAATGATCAATGCTGGCCTGAGTGGACAAACATCCGCGGGTGGACTGCGCCGTATAGACTGGCTCTTACGCCAACGGGTTGATGTCCTACTCTTCGAACTCGGTGTGAACGACGGATTCCGCGGAATTGATCCGAAAACTATTTATGGGAATCTCCAAGGCATCATCGATCGCACGAGAAAAAAATATCCACACGTAGCAATAATTGTGGCCGGGATGCTGGTACCGCCAAATCTAGGGCGTGACAACGCGGCTCGATTTCGAAACGTTTTCGCGCGGCTCGCCTAAGCTAATGGTGCGACCCTCATTCCTTTTTTACTGCAAGATGTTCGCGGGCGACCGCAGCTAAATTTAACTGACGGAATTCATCCCACTGCCGTAGGGCATCAGATAGTTGCAAACAACGTCTGGAAGGTGCTGCAGCCAGTGTTGCAGTCGCTGCAGTAGCGCTACGTATAACGTAGTTCACTGGTCAGACCGTAGGCCATATTAGTCTCTGGTCAATTTTCGATACCGAATTCGATGCGGATGATCGGCGTCTTTGCCCAGGCGGCGTTTACGATCTTTTTCGTATGCACTGTAATTGCCTTCAAACCAGACCACCTTGCTCTCGCCTTCAAAGGCCAAGATGTGTGTCGCAATCCGATCCAGAAACCAGCGGTCATGACTCACTACGACCGCGCAGCCGCCAAAATTCTCCAGCCCCTCTTCAAGCGCACGCAGGGTATTCACGTCCAAGTCATTGGTCGGCTCGTCAAGCAAAAGAACATTCGCGCCTTCTTTGAGCATACGGGCGAGATGGACCCGGTTGCGTTCTCCGCCTGACAGGTCTTGTACGCGTTTCTGTTGATCAGAGCCGGAGAAGTTAAAGCGTGAAGTATAGGCCCGTGCGTTCACTTCCATATTCCCCAGCTGGATGACATCCCGCCCGTCGGAAATGGTTTCCCAGACGGATAATTCCCCATCCAGAAGACGCTCTTGATCTGCATACCCAAGCTGGACAGTGTCGCCGATACGAAAGGTGCCACTATCAGGCTCTATTTGCCCAGTTATCAATCGAAATAACGTCGTCTTACCAGCGCCATTTGGCCCAATCACTCCAACAATGCCGCCGCGTGGAAGCGCAAAACTCGCGTCCTCAAACAAGACCTTCTTGTCAAAGGATTTGCCCAGGTTTTTGGCTTCTAAGACGACGTCGCCCAGCCGCGGACCAGCCGGAATATAAATCTCTAGATCTTTCGCGTGTTGATCGTGTTCTTGACCCAAGAGTTTTTCATACTGAGTCACGCGTGCTTTTCCCTTTGCCTGGCGGCCTTTCGGAGACATCCGTATCCATTCGAGTTCACGCTCCAAGGTCTTGCGTCTCTTGCCCTCGGCCTTTCCCTCCTGTGCCAGGCGGGCCTGCTTTTGCTCCAGCCAGGATGAATAATTGCCCTCAAAGGGAATCCCGCGCCCGCCGTCTAATTCGAGTATCCAGCCTGCAATATTGTCCAGGAAATACCGATCATGCGTGACGGCAATGACTGTGCCTTTATACTGATGAAGATGGTGTTCGAGCCATTGCACGGACTCGGCATCAAGATGATTCGTCGGTTCGTCGAGCAGGAGAATGTCAGGTTCCTGTAGGAGCAGACGACACAAGGCCACCCGGCGCCGTTCTCCTCCCGACAAGATGTTAACCGGGGTATCCGGTGCCTGGCAGCGTAAGGCGTCCATGGCAATCTCGAGTTTGGTCTCGATCTGCCAGCCATCGATGGCCTCGATTTTTTCTTGGAGCTGGCCTTGCTGTTTTATAAGCTGCACCATTTCTTCCGGTGAGATATCTTCACCCAGGCGAACACTCACCGCTTCGTATTCGGACAGCAGCGTCGTGACTTCCTGACAGCCTTCTTCGACAATTTCTTTGACTGTTTTGTTCTGATCGAGCTGGGGTTCTTGTTCGAGAAAACCAACTGAGTAGCCCTTCGCAAAGGTGATATGGCCCACATAATCGGTATCGGCTCCGGCAATAATGCGAAGCAGGCTGCTTTTGCCGGATCCGTTGAGCCCGAGCACGCCGATTTTGGCCCCGTAAAAGAAAGACAGGTAAATATCTTTGAGAACGTGGCGCTTGGGCGGATGCACCCGACTCACGCCGATGAGTGAAAAGATGATCTGTTTATCGTTATTGTTCATAGCTCCCTCATACAACTGCTGCTTATAGTAGCAGAGGATACAATGCGTTTTATTTCTTGCCCAGAGCGGTGTGTACGCAATATGGAGGGAAGGGTACGGCACCAATGAGATAGGAGGGAAACGTGAGGACATGGCAAGAGGGATGCGACTTTACTTCTAAGATGCTATCCTCTAGTCAGTAACAGGCAACATCTCTACAGATGCTGCCTCGTTGTGGATGTGTGGAGTTGCTCCGTGGTGTGGTGGAGCTGTGGTATGAGGAGGAGGAGTCCATGGGAGTTGTGCTGGAGGTCGAAGTCCCGCAGAGAGAGTTTAAAGGCCGTATCCAACCGTTCGGTATTGCCCTGGCCGAGGTCTCCTGGCGTGTGAAGATGTTCACACACGAAGGCGTTGTCCTCTCGGCTCTCTATCTCGAAGAACCCGATATCATTCTTGCCCTATCGTTCTGGCCCGATGCCGACGAAGCACGGCGTCTGTTCAAAGGCAGTTTCGAAATCTGTTTATGCTCATCCGCTGATCCTCCGGGCCGTGTCCGCCTTAGCGTACAGCTTGATCGGGCTATGGTCGAGGAATTGTTCGTTGCTGCAGAGTTGATCAAGCCGAACCCTTTACGGGCGAATGCTAAGCATGCTGAGAAGTATTTTGTAGATTTTCTCAACATGGTATTTCCAGACTCTATAGTTGTCTGGGCTCGCTCATACTGTTGGCAGGATGCTCCGCACTATGGTGAATCTGCCATGCCTATCCGGGTGGGATAGGCTCTCGCATTCATCGAAAGGACGTGGTATGCCCTGGACCTGAGTTGCTCGATGG
>CAZBUD010000006.1:97681-107166 GCA_964495015.1 uncultured Enterobacteriaceae bacterium
TGCCTTTCTTTTGGAACACCCTATGCCTGGAGGAATTGAAAATTCTCATCTAGTTGCGATGACGCCCTTGGTCTCTCCACGGGCCATCAAAGCCAAACTCCCGCTTACCGAAGGTGCGGCTGGGATTGTTCTCAACACTCGGCAAGCCATTTGCGATGTCCTGCATGGTCATGATCGACAGCGGTTGCTCGTTGTGGTGGGGCCGTGTTCTATTCATGACATTGAAGCAGCGTATGCATACGCCGAACGGCTTAAGCCTGTTATTGATGCAACCCGAGACCAGTTGGTCGTCGTTATGCGGACGTATTTTGAGAAGCCGCGCACGACAGTCGGCTGGAAAGGGCTGATAAACGATCCACACCTTGACGGCTCGTGTGATATCCCGGCTGGTCTCGAGTTGGCACGCGAGATTTTGCTGCGCATTAACCACCTGGGTGTGCCGTGTGCGAGCGAGTTGCTGGACCCGGTAACGCCGCAATACGTCGCAGATTTGTTGAGCTGGGCAGCCATAGGCGCCCGCACCGCTGAAAGCCAAATCCATAGAGAGATGGCGAGCGGGTTGTCCATGCCCATTGGTTTTAAGAATACGACTGGCGGTGAAGTCAAAGGCGCAATCAATGCTATGACCTCAGCCGGACATCCGCACAGCTTCCTAGGCATTAATGGTGATGGGATAACCTCCGTCATCAAAACGTTAGGCAACCCTGACCGGCATATAATCTTGCGTGGTGGTGGCGGACGTTCTAATTATAGCCAGGAAGATCTTGCTCAGGTGACGGCACTTGTTGCCAAAGAAGGTATTGCCAGATCGATTATGGTTGATTGTTCACATGGCAACTCGAATAAAGATTACACGCGTCAGGGGCAGATCTGCCGTGACGTTCTGACGGTGCGTCGAGAGCAGCAATACGATGTGATGGGCCTTCTGCTCGAAAGTAATCTCAAGCCGGGCAACCAGCCCTGGAAAGAAGGTTCCAGTCTCGAATATGGGGTGTCGATAACTGATGCGTGCATAGGCTGGGATGAGACGCAAACCTTACTGTACGAAATGGCTGAGGTGGTCCAATCCAACCCAGGTCCTGTCCTTGCACCTATCCTCCAGTAGGATAGGTGCGGATCGGACACAACGAAGCCGGATATATGTTGGCCCCCAAGAGCCATCAAAAACCCTTATCGCCTCTTCCCCTTTTGGCATTGGGCATGGTGTTACTCGCTGGCTTCTCGTGCACATATGCGGAGCGTAAGTGGAACCAAAAAATGACCGAGTTCAACCAGCGTATTGACCAGAAAATGCTACCAGCAGAAGGCAAGGCCGGCCGCTGTCAAGCTAAGGGCGGCGTCTTTTACAACGAAAAATGTTATAAACCTGATTCCAATCTTGCCGTACGTGGTGAGCAGACGTGTCGTTTACACGGTGGCCTGTACATCAACGACGAATGCCTTACCGACCAGCGCAGCGGTGTGCATTTTCAGTAACGCTTCCTTAGGTTGTCGGGCCGTCGGCCGACATTAATTCCTTTATCTGACAGATAAAATATTATCCTGTGTGATAAAGGAGGGTCTTACGGACGACCAGAAGGAAAGAGTGACTCCTGTACAGGGTGCCTGCTTGTGTGGGGCAGTGCGGTTCGAGTTTGTTGTGCCCACGCTTTTCTGTGGCCATTGTCACTGTTCCCTGGGTCGCAGGGCGCATGGTGCGGGCTATGTCATCTGGATAGGGGTGAAAGTACAGCAGTTCAGCCTGCCCGCACGACTAGACCATCTTGCGGATTTTTTGTTTTGGATCGCGGGAAGCGATCATTTTGTGATCAATGTGGTAGCTCGTTGCTTTGGGAGTCCGACACCCATCAGGATGTGATCGATATCGTCTTGGTAGATTTCCAAGATACTGTCGATCGCGACCCGCAAGCCCACTACTATTTTTCTGACCGAACAGATTGGATGGCCGTTGGTGATGAGCTGCCTCGCTTTAGCGGTGAAACCGGGACAGCGTCTTGAGCTCCACAGACATCAAGTCATTTTGCTACCGGGAAGCATGCATGAGCTATGGGCAAATCTTATATGATGTCCGAGATGGCATTGCGACGATGACCCTGAACCGGCCTGACAGGCTCAACGCTTGGACGAATGTCTTGGATCGTGAAGTCCGTCAAACCCTCACCGATGCGACGGCTGACGATGCGACACGGGTTATCATTCTCACTGGCTCTGGAACAGGTTTTTGCGCGGGGACGGACATGGCAGCGCTCCGTGCAGCCACGGACCGGTCCGAAGCTACACCTGCGACTGAAAGCCAATCTGCCTTTGCGGCTGGACCGATTCCAGGCGGACTGGACCTTCCCCAGGCCTTCTCTTATCAATGTGGGTATTTTCCGACTGTGCCCAAGCCTATCATTGCAGCAATCAACGGTCCGGTCGCTGGCTTAGGACTGGCCCTCTCTCCGTACACGGATCTCCGTTTTGAATCTGATACTGCGGTGTTTACGATTGCATTCTCTCGGCGCGGTCTTAGTGCTGAACATGGGATTGATTGGATTCTGCCTCGGATCGTAGGTTTGCCGAATGCGCTTGACTTACTTTTGTCTGCGCGAAAAGGTGACGGCACAAGAAGCGCTCCAAGTAGGCTTGGTCAATCGCGTCTATCCAGCGGACGTCTTGATGTCTGAGGTGCGGACCTATCCCTGAACTTGAAAACATGGTCTCGCCCCGTTCTATACGGGTTATGAAGTCCCAGCTGTTTCGAGCCCAAGATGTTCACTTTGAAGTCTTGCTGCAAGCCGGTATAACCGAAATGGTAGCCAGCCTTGGTAGTGAAGACTTTAAAGAAGGTGTTGTCCACTTTGTTGAAAAGCGTGCGCCGGATTTTTCGGGTAAGTAGAGATAAGGAGGCGAAACTCGTATGCGTGTCGGGACAGTCAAACAGATCTGGCGTTACCCTTTTAAGAGTATGATTGGCGAGCTCCTCGACCAAGGTAAACTCGGTTCTCAAGGATTGCTTGGTGATCGTGGCTGGGCGGTACGAGACGAAGTCCGCGGTGGTATCCGCGGCGCGAAAAAGATCCCAGCCCTCATGCAGTGTCAGGCACGCTATCCTCAAAACCCCACTGTAGAGCATATAGGACCGACTGAGATTACCGTGCCAGATGGAACGACCTTCTTGTCTAATGCGACAGACGCGGCACCCAAGCTTAGCCGAGCGCTGGATCATCAGGTCTCAATTTGGCCTATTGAGCCTGCGGAGAACCTTGATCATTATCGGCGCGGGAAACCTACTCACAATAATCTGGAGCAAGAGCTACGATCGGTCTTTGGCTTAGAAGCGAACGAACCCCTGCCGGATCTATCCGACTTACCTGAAGAGATTATGAAATACGAATCTCCACCTGGCACGTATTTCGATGCGTTTCCGCTTCTGCTGGTAACCGATGCGTCCTTAGCGAAGCTCCAGGCCCTGGCTCCAGACTCCCAAATCGACGCCCGTCGGTTTCGGCCTAATTTTTTGATTACAGCTGAAGACGCCGAAGGGTTTGTAGAGACGGACTGGCTTGGTAAGCAGCTGCGTATCGGTGAGATTACCCTCAACGTCAAGATGAACTGTATGCGGTGTGTGATGACAACCCTCGGGTTTGCCAATCTGCCTAAGGATCCGCGGATTATGCGCACGCTGGTGCGCGACGCAAATCATAATCTCGGCGTCTATGCGACAGTTGAAACGCAGGGTTCTGTATCGGTGGGGGATAGTGTGGAAGTGGTTCGGTAGAGGGACCGTTCTACTGTACGCGTGCGTCCTGTGCATGCACACGTGTGCTGCGTATACGCAGCACTGAAACTAGAGGAGGGGAGACAACGTGTAGCGGCCGCCCATCTTGAGTAGGAAGAGGAAGGAAGGGACCCGAAGGGTCACGGTCGAACACAGCATGGCAATGTGTCACGGACTTCTTCTGAAGCCGGCGTCTGGGCTGTGGTCGAAGCCGGCCCACTGGCTGTCGAACCAGAGCGGACTGAGGTGCTCGCACTTGAACAACTTTTGTATCGCGATGCGAGTGCGTCTCCGCTGCTGGATAAAGCTGAAGAGTGACGTTAACGCGACAAGCACGGGAAGCGTGGCAAAGCTTACTGGTCGCGCTTGAGGAAAACAGAGCTGCGTTGACTGCGCCACTCGGCGATGGCATACAGACCGGTGCTGGAATCAAGCCGCGCGATACGCTCTCCGAACGAGACGTTGTCGCCCTGCACGAAAGTGTCCATGACCAGGTCTATCGCGGTGATCCGGGTTTAACACTGGCCTCAATCAGCGGCCCAAGCGATCCGCTCCTCGCCGATATCCAAGATAGACTGGAGCGTTTTCGGGGATGTCGCGACGAACTCGTTCAGTGCAATCTGCGTTTAGTGGTTAATCTGGCTCGGCATTACCAAGGTCGAGGGATTGGATATTTCGACCTGGTCCAAGAGGACGCATTTGGGCTGATGCAGACTATTGAAAAATTCGATCCTGCAAAAGACCACCGCTTTGGAACATATGCGATCTGAGGGATCTGACAGGCAATGAGCCGGGCTCAGCAGCTTTATGGTGGTGTCGCTTGATGCCCCAGTCAAAGAGGGAGAAGAGGGACGGCGGGGGAGGTGATCGCTCAGGTTGATATGTTGTCTCCTGAAGAAGAGGCGCCCAAGGAGAGTCTGGCCTAGAAGCTGCGGGAGTTGTTAACTGACCTACCGGCACGCGAGGAAGAAATCGTGCGACTGAGATTTGGCTTTGGCGGGCATCGGACCCTGACGCTTCAAGAGATCGGTGCGCGTCTCGGACTGACCAAAGAGCGGGTGCGTCAACTCGAATTGCGTGCGCGCAGACGTCTCAAGGTCATTTGTGAGCAAGCCGGAATGGATAGGAACGGTCAAATCTTGGGGTGGTGAAGGCCAAATGTGACCAGGTTTGGTCTGATACCCCCGGACCGCCGTCGTCTTCAGAGCCTACCCGAATAATGGTTTCACGGTGTCGTGTTGAGCGAAGCGAAACATCTCGGCTCCGCGACAAGGGGAGAGATTCTTCGCTTTGCTCAGAATGACAGAACCGGGTGCCCAGGGGCAGTCGGTTAGGCACTTCGTACGCAGATCTCTAATAGCGTTTCATCACCTTCTCGGCAAAGTCGCTCAGGACTTTGCGGGCGCTGTCCATAGGTGGCAGAAGGGACACTTCTCTTAAGCCGTTTTTTTCCGCATGGCGCAGTTTCTCAATAATCTCGTCAGGCGTTCCGATGATGCATGTGCCTTCGATCGCTTTCGGGGTGATAAAGCGGCGCTCGTCCGGCATGAGAAATGTGCAGTGGCCATTGTGTATTTGCAGATACCGTTTTTCAGCTGGTGTTTTCATCTTTTTGACATACGCGCAGTACTCGTCCCAAATATCGTGTATGGAGGGTGGGATCATTTCCTCTTTGCCCGTGAATTCGTAGATCTCGTATGTAAAGTGCAAGATGGCCGAAACCCAAGAGCCGCATTCGTCGATGACGCGATCCGAGGTCAAATCTTCACCCGGCTCAAGCACGACAACTGAGGTGAGCGAGGCGGTATGATAGTCGCTCAGGCCTTTGCCGACGCGGGCGGCCCCTTGGCGTACATAGTCCAAATTGAGATTCAGGACCGCTTCTTGTTCATTGAGGACGGAGACCAGACCATCACCAAATTCGCCTGCGGCTTTGAGGGCTAAGGGTCCATTGGCCGCTACGATAATGGGAATGGGGTGCTCTAGATCGATGAACCTGAGGTCTTGGTGTAGAAACCGGATAGTCCGCGTTGTGTCGTTGAACGTATATTCGACCTCCTCGCCCCGCAGAAGGGTGTGGACCACCCTCAGATATTCTCGGAAATCACGAATTTTCATCGGGTTCATTCCCATGACACGCATCGCGGTGTGACCCGTTCCAATGCCGAGGAAGACTCGGCCCGGAGCAATTTGGTTGACCGACGCAATCGAGTGGGCCGTCACCGGGGCAAGACGGGTGCCGGGGATGGCCACGCCCGTTCCGACCTTAATGCGTGAGGTGTTGTGAGCGGCGAGTGCCATGGTTGCATAACAATCGGACCAGATCATCTGCGAATCGGGTATCCACGCGCGGTCATAACCCAGGTCTTCGGCGTATTTGATTAGCTGCCAGTCATCGATCTTCGTTGCCACAGTCACACTAAATTCCATACAGTCCTCCTTTGAGATAATTATGTGGATCAGATTGCCGGAGGCATACCACACCAATCTGTCTTGCGCTATGTCAGCGGTTTGACAATGAACCGCCAGGAATGAGAGAAACATTATTGGAGCGCCGCTTGATTGTCGATAATCGCTTACCCAGAGATTTGGCCGATACTGGTTTGATGCCAGATGATTTGTCTCCTGATCGAGTCCAGAGAATGGAGGAGTACGGTGGTTGAGGGAGTAGAAAGTAAAAAAAACGACGACTTATAAAGAGGCGTGCTGCGTTGAAGTGGCTTGCCGGGTCTGGCGCCGCAGCGTTCATAGGACGAAGCCTACCCATACGTGCCCAGTCTAAGACGGTACGTATCGGGGTGCTGATTCCTCTAACTAGAGATGTGGATGCTTACGCGTAGCAGATACGGATTGGTATTGAAACAGCGGTTGTAGAGATAAATGGCACAGGCGGCGTTCTCGGACGGTCAATTGCAGTCGAATACCGCGACTCAGAAACGGCTCCAGCTGTTCTACCAGACCGTTGCCGAGAACTGGTCGACGACTGGGGAGCGAACGCCGTTGTTGGGCCATTTGTCTCAGCGGGTCGAAAGTATGCAGCCCGCTTTTTAGCCGACCGCAAGATTCCGCTTGTGAATGCCTCCAACCACGAAGGCGGCTTCTGTTCGCCAGTCTTGTTTGCTGTTGGCCCGACAACAGATCATGATGGCCATGCTTTGGTCCGGTATCTGGATGAAGAAGAGCAGGTCAAAGACTGCTTCATGCTGGGCTCGTATCCGAGCTGGCAAAACACGATGTTCCGCCAACTGCGGTTTCCTATGTATCAACGCGGCGATCATGGCCAAGCCCTGACTGCGACTGGCGAGGAGCAATTCCGACCCATCATCCGTTGGATTCAAGAGACCCGGACCGCCTCTGTGTTGTTTTGTGTCATGCGGTCGCATGGGCAAGAGTTTCTGCGTCAAGCCAAAGAACTTGGTTTGCTGAAAAGAATTACGGTCGGATGGATAGGTTTCAACGATACACTTATTAACGGGCTCGCGCCTGAGGAACTGCAACGCATTGTGACGACAAGTCCATTTGTTGCGGGTGACACTGATGGCGGAGTCCCTGATTTTGTCGCGCGAGTTCATTCACAACATGGGGCTGATACCCCTGTCGGCTACCATGCCTTGACGCATTATAATGCTATCAAAGCACTGAGAGCCGCGTGGGATCGCAGTGGAGAGGTAAGCGCTCAGGCCGCAATAACGGGGCTGCGTGGACTGACGTTCGAGTCACCTACCGGTCTTGTGAGCATAGACCCGGATAGCCAGCACGCAACAATGAATATTGTTGTGGCGCGAGGCAGCAAAGATGGCCTGCAAGTTGTGAAACGGCTTGGGGCGATTGTCCCTGCTCCGGGCTGTAGTATCTAAGTTCGGAGGGACGCATGCGTTTTCTGGAACAGACATTTGCGCGAATAGTCTGCCGCCAGCAGTAAAAGGAGAAACCTATGGCTAAGTACTTTAGCTTTGAAGCAGCAAGAAAACAGTCGGGTATGCGCATTGTATGCGCCCCCGGCATCCCCGGGCCCTGGGCGGAGGCGATCAAGGGTATTTGTGATGTAAAGAAGATTCCGTATACGCGGGTAAGGTTTGAAATTGGTTCAGATCACGCGGCCCTGATTAACTGGACAGCCCAGGCGTCTGCGCCAGCCATTGCCTGGAATGATGAACTTCCCAAGTCCAACTGGGCTGAACAGCTCTACTTAGCCGAACGTATTCAGCCCGACCCGGCTCTTATTCCGGCCAATCAAGGTGATCGTATGCTGATGTTTGGCCTGAGTAACGAGCTGTGCGCGATGCACGGTTTTGGCTGGTGCCGGCGTCTCATGTTGGTGCACTCCATGCTTTCAACGCCGGACTTACCCGAAGAGAATAAGGCGTTTGCTCAGGCGTTTGGCGCCAAATACGGCTACTCCCCTGAGGCTGCCGCTGCTGCTTCTGGCAGGATAATCGAAGTTCTCAGCGGATTGGATAATCAGCTGGAAAGTCAACACGCCAAAGGCAGAAAATGTTTTATTGGTAGTGCCGTATCCGCGCTCGATATTTACTGGGCGGCTTTCTCGCATCTGATCGATCCGCTCCCGCCGGACCTATGTACGATAGATGAAGGATTTCGTCCGATGTATAAAAATCACGACCCAGCGGTGGATGCTGCGGCAACACTCCGGTTAATGCAGCATCGTGACTTTATCTATAAAGAATATTTGGTTTTGCCCATTGATTTGTAGTGCTCCTTTTCTCCGCTCTTTTTTGACGCTGATGACACAACAGCGTTCGGTCCACCTACGTACAGAAGGATAATGGACAGCGCCTCGTTCGGTGGGCATGACATCGTTGGTACTCCTGGGGTGTTGCTTATTGTCCCAGTCTTTTTACTCATACAACTAAAGATACTGACGAGCGGCACGTATCGTACTCTATCTTGAACGGGGTTCGTGCGGCCCTCGTTCTCATTTCTCTGACCGTCGACTTTAACTTTACGTCCACCATGATAGAGGTCTTTTGGCTCGCCACTAGTGTGCTGGGTATTGGATTATGGATCCGGCGACGTCAACTGGGAAGGGAGTCGTAACCTTGTCTGATGCATTCCCACAAGGAAACGCCGTCTTCTGGAGGAGCGTATAGATACGCACCGGTCACCAATACAAAATCCTGGTCAGACGTTCCCTTCCATCCGATTCGGTTTACCTTTATTGCCCCGGTAGGTGAGATGTTCTGGGTGCCGTTTTGCGATAAGTCTCAAGTGTCGGCGTACACCATTGTGTTTGAAGCCAAGTCCGGCGGGCCGATGGACCGCTTTGTCGGGCAGGTGAAATCTGGCCAGGGGGCAGTTCAGACGGCCAAAGACGTTATCCGAGATCTTATGCCGTGGGCTTATGAGCACGTCAAGGAAGCGATGCTCAGTGACGAACTCGTTCCGCTGACTGGGAATTGCAACCCACAGTGCGGAAACCAGTTGGCCGACTCCCGTCTGGAAAAGCGGTTATGGCCTTAGACGATACGGCAATAACATATGATCTTATCCCCGCTCAGGGGGCGAACAGCGCGTCAAAGATGGCGCAGTACGTCCTGCAACGAATTGTAGAGCATGATGACCATAATGAACATGATGATCGATTATTTGAGGCAGTGTGGCTGACGACAGATTTTTAGAGTATTGGGAAAAGGACGCGCAGTACGCGCGTGCGTTTCCCAATGCGCCGCTCGAACCCATTACTCCGTCAGTAGCAGCGATCCTG
>CAZBUD010000006.1:107266-117950 GCA_964495015.1 uncultured Enterobacteriaceae bacterium
ACTCCGTCAGTAGCAGCGATCCTGGCGTCGGGAGCCAGCTTGTCAGCGATCGCCGGCGAGGTTTTTCGCATTCTAACAATCCACTTAACAATCCGCGCGAGCACTGACCTTGGCTAGTGGATCCAAAGACAGCAAAGAAATGGGTTGCCGAGAGAACAATGTAATTAAGGAGGAAGGCGTATGGCTGGAAGTGTTTGCTTGATTAGTGGTGTTGGTCCGGGTACCGGAGCGGCGTTAAGTCGGCGTTTTGCGGCAGGCGGCTATCGCGTTGCGATGTTGGCCCGCAATCAAGACCGTCTGACACAACTCGAAAAAGAGATTGCTGGCTCTGTGGGCTATGTGTGTGATGTTTCTGATGAAGCGACGGTGAATGCCGTTGTCGCTCGGGTAAAAGATGAAATGGGCGCGCCGGAGATACTCATCCACAATGCAGTAGGCGGCGCGTTTGGCACGTTTCTAGAAATTGAGCCTGAAGTGTTGGCAAAGAACTTTCAGGTCAACACCATGGGCCTACTATATCTGGGGCGTGCGGTTGCGCCTGACATGATCGAGAGGGGTAAGGGTGTGATTATGGCCTCAGGCAATACATCGGCCCTGCGAGGTAAGCCACGCTTCGCCGGCTTTGCGCCGACAAAAGCCGCCCAGCGAATCTTAGCTGAGTCCATGGCGCGCACGCTTGGGCCGCAAGGCGTTCATGTCGCCTATATCGTCATTGACGCGGTGATCGACCTGGAGTGGACGCGCAAGATGTTCAAAGACAAGCCGGATGGATATTTTATTCACCCTTCGGCTATTGCCGATACCGCTTACCATATCGCTCACCAAGACCGCTCGGGTTGGTCGTTTAACGTCGAGGTGCGACCGTTCGGGGAGGAGTGGTAGCCGCCAAACTACCTCTGGACCGACACTTGAGGTCCTGATTTATGTGTCGACCTATCGTCGTGTGTATCGCATTGGTAACCATTCTCATATTCAGCCCGTTAGTAAGAGGCTTGTATTACCCAGACTTCCCCTCCAATAGCTGCTCTTGACTTCGTGCTCATCCTTGATGCCTCAGGTTCCATGTGGGGCCAGGTCGAGGGAGGAAATAAGATCGTCATTGCGCGCCGAGTCCTCAAAAACCTTGTTGCAGGGCTGTCCACCGAAGCTGAGGTCGACCTGCTCGCCTACGGGCATCGTCAGAAGGGAGACTGTGAAGACATCTAGATCCTTGTGCTGTTAGGGACGCTGGACAAGGTGGCCACGACCTGAGAGATTGACGCGCTTGACCCGAAGGGTAAGAGGCCTATCACCAAAGCGGCACAAGAGGTCTTTAACACCTTAAAGTCCCGAGAGGAGGGGACCATCGTTGTCCTGGTGAGTGACGGGCTGGAGACCTGTGGTGGGAATCCGTGTCAGGCTATACGAGATCCAAAGGCTGCCGGTGTTCCCTTTGTTGGCCATGTCTTTGGCTTCGCTGTTGGAGAGGGCGATGTCGCACAGCTCGAGTGTATTGTCCAGGAAGGCGAAGGCTTATTTTTCAGCGCGCGCAGTGCGAGCGAGCTCGGCGCTGCGGTTGCGCAGGTGGTGGCAACACCGGCCGTGTTGCCTGACGGACGTTTATCCATACAGGCAACTAAAGATGGAGAACTCACGGACGCTCTCGTTGTGGTGACACAAGCTGACACGGATGAAGAGGTTTCCCGAGGACGGACCTATATCTCACCGGATACTAATCCACGCAATTTTCCGTTGGCGGATGGGAGCTATAATATCGACGACGGTGCCTTCTCAATCAAAGGACGGAGTACCCAGTGTTACACGGGTGTGGAGATTAACGAGGGGGAACCCGTCGAGCAGAGTGCCGACTTTAGTACAGGCGAACTGGCCATTCAGGTCACGCGCAGCGGTGCACTCAGTAACGCCACGGTTCATGTTTTTGTTGCGGGCACCAACGAGAATGTCGCGCTTGGGCGAACCTATACGAAACAAAATACTAATCCTCGAGTGTTTCCGCTAACCGGCGGCTCCTATGATGCAGTTGTCAAAACCGTTGAAATTGCTGCTCGATCGTAACCGCGCTTCAACAAACTTCATGTCGGAGGTTGTGCTCGTATTGAGCACACGCACGACTTTACCAGCGGGACATTAGGGGTTGGCGCTGTCCAGGCAGGGACACTTGTTGATGGCACCGTGCAAATGAGGAACGTCGAAGGAGCGGTTACCCGAGGCCGGACCTGTACCAAGGCGAACACCACTCACAAAACGTTTACACTCTCAGCCGGAGACTGCCACGTTATTCTCAAGGCGATGAAGCTGAACGGCGGTCCGGCACGAGAGCGTGCGGTCGCTATTGAGGCGGGTCAGACGGTTGAGCACATACTAAACTTTGCTGAGTAAAAGGAAGGAAAGAACGCGCAGACAGTAGTGTTTGATATCAATCGCAGCTGGCAGCGAGAGGCTGCCTCCTCTGTACTGATCGGACCGGTCCGAATTGCGATCGTCCATCTTTAGCAAGTACTGTTTACTTCGCCTGCGCTATGCTTCTGGCGTTCGCCATTTCTAATAGGATGTCTGCATGACAGGCACCCTTCGGTGGACACCAACAGGCGAGACTTTTGCCTCCCAATTCCTTTTGAATCTTCTCACGACTGGGTGGGGCAGGGAGCTTATCTCCGCCCCTAAAGGTTTTCGCCAGGCCTGGGGCAAGACGACCGTCTAGCCAGAGCTTATACACGGCGACGAGAAACTCGGGATCCACCTCCATATCTGGATCATCTTTGAGTCTGAAAAAAGGATTACCCCACCTCCCGGGTCTGCCCACGTAGGTTGTCTTGGATGGAACTTGCCACCCTTTGGTGCGTTTTCGTTGAATGCGTTTAGGCTGCTTTGTCTTGGCCATATCGTTTACTCCTTTGAGAGTATCCACAGGAGCAGGGATGTAGCTATTCTGTCAAGATACTAGATTGCTGAAAGGCGCAAAATATTTCTACACTGACAGACTGAGTTCAAATTTATTGACACAATACTGGCCTATCGTAAATTTCTCTTATATCAAGCAGCCGGCAAAGAACGGGACTTGCAGTTACACTTCATCCGGGCACGCTATCACCGAGATGATTTTGCAAACCTTTCAGTTGAACGGACGCATGCTCGCGACTGGTGGCCAGTTAGTGCAAGACTTGGGCTTGTCGAGTGCACGCGTGTTCTGGCAGACGTGTACGGCCAAATAGATGAGCGAAACTATGACACCTGTAGCACTGATGAGTTCCGTAATAGCACCAATGGCTCTGAAATCCATACGAACTCTCAACCAGTGCCAAATTGGCCATTTCTGTTACTAGACTGCAAGTCTACGTTTTTGTTGTATCAAAAACGATCTTGACCCCTCGTCCCTTTGGGCTTATCGTGCCCGCGGAACAAGATTCGTGTTTATATCCGGAACTGTATGGGAAGGAAGGACAACAAATCCTGTGGCCCGCTCGCTGGTATTCGTGTGATCGAATGTGGCGCCCTGGTGGCTGGCCCCTTCTGCGCTCGACTCTTGGCAGACTTTGGGGCCGAGGTGATCAAGGTTGAGGCGCCGCAGAAGGGCGATCCTATACGTACGGTTGGCCAGTCGTTGGTCGATGGAAAAAGCCTGTGGTGGCCTAGCATTGCGCGCAATAAGAAATGTATATCACTCAACCTGCGTGATCCGGAAGGCCAGGACATCTTACGCAAGCTCGTCACTCACGCCGATGTGTTGGTGGAGAATTTTCGACCAGGCATATTTGAAGAATGGGGTCTGGGCTACGATAGGCTACGGGAGTTGAATCCTGGTCTCGTCTTTGCCCGTGTGTCCGGTTATGGACAAACCGGCCCGTACCGAGAAAAGCCGGGTTTTGCTGCGGTGGCTGAAGCCTTTGGCGGGCTGCGGCATGTGGTTGGATTCCCGGACCGTCCGCCGTGTCGTGTGGGCATTAGCCTGGGTGATTCTTTGGCCGGCATGTTTGCCGCGCTGGGGACGCTCATGGCCTTGTATAATCGTGATGTAAATGGTGGTGGGGGCCAGGTGATCGATATGGCTTTGTATGAAGCCGTCTTCGCGGTGTTAGAAGCGACCCTCACCGAGTATGACAAAACTGGCTATGAGCGGACGCGGACGGGAACGTTGCTTCCTGGCTTTGCCCCATCAAATCTCTACCCGTGTAAGAATTCGCAGTGGATAGTCATTGCTGCAAATACGGATGGCTTATTCACCCGGCTGTGTACACTTATGGGCCGTGAAGAACTGCTTACCGATCTACGTTTTGAGAATCAGGCCGTACGGGCAGAGAATCGTGCAGCCATCGATGAGATTGTCGCGGCCTGGACCGCAAAGTATGAGCTGTCTGAGCTGTTGGCGCTGGTCGAAGCAGCAACTATACCCGCTGGTCCAGTGTATAGTATAGGAGATATCGTGAAGGACCGGCATTTCCAGGCTCGGGATATGCTGCTGTCTTTGCATGACCGTGTGTTAGGTGAACTCAAGATACCGGGGATCGTGCCCAAATTGAGTGAAACACCCGGAGAAGTTCGCTGGCTCGGGCCGGAAATCGGCGCACATAACGAAGAAATCTATTCTGGTCTGCTGAACTTCAGTCCACACCAAATCGCAGCTTTAGAGGGACGTGGCGCGATTTAAATGTTTTGCAAAAAAGAGTAAAGAAAGAGAAATAAGGGAGGAACATCATGGCTGAACAACTCCTGTCTGGTATCAAAGTTGTCGAATGCGGCAATATGGTATCCGCAGCGTATACTGGCAAGCTATTGGCCGATTTTGGCGCGGATGTCGTCAAGGTCGAGGACCCCCGCGGTGACCGCGCTCGCGAACGTGGCCCGTTTCCGGGGGATACACCCCACGCGGAGAAGAGTGGGCTGTTCCTCTACCTGAATGCCAATAAGCAGGGCGTCACTCTCAATTTACGAGAATCCAAAGGGCAGGCTGTATTGCAAAGTTTATGCGCTCAAACAGATATTCTGTTGCATAACTATAGTCCGCGCGACATGGCCGGGCTGGGTCTCGATTACGCCAAGCTGAGTCAGATCAATCCCGGGCTGATCATGACCTCGATTTCTTATTTTGGTCAGACCGGACCGCACCGCGACTATCACGCCTATGACTTGACGGCGAGCAACGCGGGTGGTTGGGCATGCATCAGTCCGGGTGCATCTGACTATCCCGACTTGCCACCACTCAAGGCGTTCGGCCATCAGACAGACTTCCAAGGTGGCGTCCATGCCGGGGTAGCAACGCTGGGTGCGTACTACCACAAATGCATCACGGATGAGGGGCAGCACGTTGATGTGGCTATTCAGGAATGTATTGCCGCCATCCTTGAGATGAATTTTATGCACTACACCTATAGCGGTCTGGAAACGTCGCGGCTTGGGCGACGGTCGATTTATCCGTGGTGTATGCTGGACTGCCAAGACGGCAAACTGTTCGTTATCTGTGTGGAAGAGGATCAGTGGAAACGTTTTGCTGATCTCATGGGCAATCCGGAATGGGCAACCTTAGAGATTTTTGACGACCGTGTCGTCCGGGGCCAAAACTACGATGCGCTTTTGCCGTTTCTGCAAGAGTTTGCATCCGAGTGGAAAGTCGCTGACTTATACAAGGCGGGTCAAGAGCGCCGTATTTGCATGGCTCCGGTGAACGCTATGGTCGACCTGTTAGCATCCGAGCATCTCAAAGCGCGTGAGTTTTTTACCGAAATAAGCCATCAGGTTGCCGGCTCACTGACATATCCGGGTGCACCATTTAAAGTCGACGATGTGGGCTATGCCGTGCGTCGTCCTGCTCCCCAATTGGGTGAACACAATGATGCAGTCTATGCCCAGATAGGACTTGGCCAAGCCGAAATAGACGACCTGCGCAGACAGGGAATTGTGTAGTTCAGCGAATCTACAATCAGCCCTTTGACATGTGAAGAGTATGAAGGAGAACGGCATGGCACGCAAACCATTAGAAGGCATTCGCGTAACAGATTTCACTTGGGCTTGGGCTGGTCCGTACTGCACCTTGCAAATGGCGCATATGGGTGCGGAAGTGATTCGGATTGAAAGTGAACGACGCCCGTGTGTGACCCGTTTGATCCCGCCGTTTGCCGATAACGAACCCGGGCCGAATCGGGCGGGCTATTTTAACCAATACAGCCAGGGCAAGAAGAGTCTGCAGCTTGATCTGGCTCGTCCTGAGGCATCGGAGATTGTGAAAAAGCTCATTACTAAGAGCGATATCGTGGTCCAGAACTTCTCCTCCGGAGCGATAGACCGGATGGGGTTCGGGTATGAGACGCTCAAGAAACTCAAGCCCGACATCATTATGATTTCGATCTGTGGCTATGGCCAGACCGGACCGGAACAGAAATATATGGGCTACGGACCTGCCTCAGTTCCGCTGGCTGGGATTTCCTCGCTTACCGGCTATCCGGGCGTTGGCCCCGCAGAAATCGGGATTTCCTACGGTGATCCGAATGCCGGCATCTTTGGCTCGTTCGCCGCCATGGCTGCGCTTGCCTATCGGCACCGAACGGGTAAAGGCATACACGTTGACCTCGCCCTGTGGGAGGCGCTGCTGGTCCTCATGCCCGAAGGCATCATGGATTATGTCATGAATCAGACTCAGCCGGAACGCGATGGAAATAGAGACCGCTGGGTGGCTCCGCACGGCTGTTTTAAATGCGAGGGCGACGCTGAAAAATGGGTCAGCATTGTGTGCGGGAATGAGACCGAATGGCAGGCGTTGTGTCAGGCCATGGGCCAGCCCGAACTGACGACGGACAAGCGTTTTGCTGATGCAGCCGCGCGTAAAGTTAACGAGACGGCGCTTGAAGAAATCATTACAACCTGGACATCCGGGCGTGATCGTTGGGAAGTCACCGAGACACTGCAAAAAGCAGGAGTCGCAGCCTTTCCGTCCATGAGTAATAAAGATCTGGCCACAAATCCACAGCTGGAAGAGCGCGGCTTTCTGATACAGAAAGAACATCCCGAGTTCGGCAAGCGTATCCATGCCGGTATCCCCTGGCAAATGGCTGGCTCAGCCTGTGAGGTACAGACTGCGGCACCCCTGCGCGGTCAGCACACTGACTACGTCTTACACGAGGTGCTGGGCTATTCGGCTGCCGAGATTCAGAAATTCCACGATGATCAAGTGCTGAGCTGAACGGAGAGATTTCTTTTCAGCGGACAAGCCGTGTCTGGCTGGCGTGCGCGGGTCTGGCCTGCGTCTGCTCTCTTCGTTGCATTCTTTGCGGTGTAGTGGAGAGGGCTACACAAAAAGTGTGGCGAAAATTTCCACACAAGAGGTGTGGGAAAAATTCTCCACCTCTTTGAGCAGGGTCCGAAACCACTTTAAAATTAGTGTATTTTTGTGCTGCTGGATGTGGCTTGGACATTGCTTTACCAGGTAGTATTGAGAAAGGACATCAATGAAAATGAACCGGAAGAAAGCTATCCGAAGGGGGAAATGATCCATGCCACGGCATCATTATACGTATCGTTATATGTATCGTTATATTTATCGTTCTGTTTTGGTATGTTTGGGCTTGCAGGCGAGTCGGCTGTCGCCGAGTTGTCTCGCAACGAAAGGCTGGGTGCAGGAACAGCTCAAGCTACAGCGAAGGCCCGTCCTGAATGTGGAAGAGGGTGCGATATTTACGTTTGATTCGAAGAGGGCACCTACATAAGTGTGTTTGTGGCCAAAGCCCGCGCGAAAACGGTGTGACCGAGGCGCCCGAAGCAGCCCTATCCGCTGGGAAAAGCCGATGCAGGGCAACAGGGACACGCTGGGTGCAGCCGGGTGACGCCCAGAATGGGCTTTTGGGACATCCTCACAAGCGCCGTGCCCACCTTGCGATACAATACGGTTGTGGATACAATCTCGCGCACTCCTTCGAAACTGAACACTCACTCAGTCCTTCCGCCTAGAGCTGTGTGTCGCCAAGAGAAAGGGAGGCAATATGGCAAGCGCGTCACATCCATCAGACAACGAACCTCAGGGTATGTTGGCGGGCTATACTGTCCTGGACTTTACGCAGATTGTGGCCGGGCCGACAACCACGCGACTGATGGCAGAAATGGGCGCCGAAGTCATCAAGGTGGAACAAGCCCCGAAGGGTGATCCTGCCCGGCTCAACGCTGTCATAAAAAAAGGCCGGAGTGGATATTTTATTCAACATAATGTTTGCAAGCAGAGCCTGTGTGTCAGTCTCAAAACGGATCAAGGGCGCGAAATTATTCGCGGCCTGATCCCGCATATGGACGTGGTGGTTGAGAACTATAGCCCGGGGGCCATACAACGGCTGGGTTTTTCGTACGAGGAACTCAAGAAACTCAACCCGCGTCTGATCATGTGTTCGATTTCCGCCCTCGGGCAGACCGGACCGCTCGCCGACGTACCCGGCTACGATTTTATTGCCCAAGCCTATTCTGGGATTAGTGAAATCATAGGCGAGCGGGGTGGGGCGCCCGTCATGCCCATGGCTGCTATTGGAGATGTGAGCACGGGCGTGCATGCCTTCGGCGCGATAGCTTGCGCGCTGCTCCACCGTGAGCGAACGGGCGAAGGGCAATATATCGATGTGTCACTGCTGGATGCGTATATCCATTCCCACGATTTTGGCATTCAGTCGTACAGCGCTTCGGGTGGAAGGTTTATACCGACGCGGAGCGGCGCGCACCATATGGGACTTGCGCCGTGTGGCATTTTCCACGCACAAGACGGCTACGTCGTCATCGTTGGCGCCCTTGACCATCAGTGGCAGGGAGTAGCGCGGGCGATCGGACATCCGGAATTTGTTGAAGATCCGCGCTTTCGGACGAATCGTGATCGAGTGCATCATAAACAAGAGCTGATTGCCGCGATTGAAGACTGGCTCCAGTCCACGCCCAACCGGGAAGCTGCAGTAGCGGCGCTCCACCGAGAACGCGTGCCGGCCGCACCCGTCTTAACCATTCCCGAGGTGGTGAATCACCCTCATCTTCTTGACCGTGAGGCTATCCGGCCCATACAGGACGATATATTAGGCGATTTTGTCCTGCCCGGTTTTCCCTTCCGCTTTTCCAGCCCGGCCAGAACCGACGCGCCGCTGGAAGCGCCGGATTTGGGGCAGCACAACGCGGGCGTGCTTGGGCGGTATCTTGGGTATGCGGAAGATCAGGTACAGCAACTCACGGCCGACGGGATCCTCGTTTGCCGACCGACCCCGCTTAAGAATGGGGCCTTAGAGTAGAAAGGATAAGAACTTGATGCAATACAAAAGGGGGCCCATACCGGCCCTCTATAGCCTGCTAGCCGCGCTGTTCCTCCTAGCCAGTGTTCCTCCATGTTCTGGCTATTTCATGGATAAGCAGGTGCACTCCGTGGTGAATTCGTGGTCACGCTTTGATCGCTTTCTTGCGACTTTTGATCCAGCCGGGCGCTATGTCCGCCAGCCGATCGAGCGTCAAATCCCGGCGTTGACCTTCAAGGGATTCTACCGTCAGTGGTCCGATATCCAACTGTCCGATGGCAGACGGGTGGGGAACCGGAAGAAAGATTTCCGCTACTCCCAGATGCAGCACCAGTTGGAACTGGAACTCTACTACCAGGTCTCACCCAATATCGAAATAACGAATGTCAATAATTTTTTGTATGATGCAGCCTACAACTGGCAGGATTCTGGTGGACTCTTTGCTCCTCGTGTCAGCGAAACTGCACGTACCTACCATAATTTCGAGCGCATCGTGCGTGAGCTCTACCTGAGCTATCGTACGCATAACCTTGATGTTGTGTTAGGAAAACAACAGATCGCCTGGGGCAAGATGGATGGCCAGTATATCGATGTCATTAACGGCATGGATAGGCGCGAATCCGTCCAGCTTGAAGCGAGCGATTATGAGTGGAGACGACAGCCGGCGTGGATGGCCAACGTCACATATTTTTTTGGAGCGAATTCGCTTAATGTACTCTATATTCCGAACTTCGAGCAAGATCGCAATCCAGTGCCTGGCTCGCCGTGGTATTCGCCTCTCATCCCTCCGCGTGATGATGATGTCAAATCCCTCGCAGATGGACGCTCCGATCCGTCCGGGGATACCTTTCGAAAGACTCAAAGACCGTCTGCCGGTGACTTTGGCGACCATCAATACGCTGCACGTCTGGATGTGTCGATGGAACCGCTCACCTGGGGCCTGATTTATTATTACGCGTGGGATAAAAATCCCAGCCCCTTTATCGTGGGCAGCAACGTGGATGCGGATGGCAATACGAACTTAGAGTTTCAGCCCAAGTTTCAACGTATGCACCATATTGGTATTACGGCGGACTATGCCTCAGCTCTGTCCGGAGTCCCTTTTGTTGGTGAGCTTCCCTTGGTGCTGCGTGTCGAGGGATTGTGGACTCGAGACGTCCCCTTTGTTGATTTTGACCATCAGCAAGCCGCGCGCGACGGCAGCCGCAATTCCGGGATAATCACACGTGATACGATGCGTGCCGCTATGGCGTTCGAGTTTGCTTTTCCGGGCAATACGACATTTATGTTTCAGCCGTCTCTGTTGTACACGTTTGACTGGCGTGAATCGTTAGGCAGTGGGTTTGGTGGTGCAGTGGGTGATGAGTGGAACGTCTTACCCGTGCTCTATGCAGAACGCCCGTTCCGCTTCACGCGTGACCGCTTACGGGTCGGTTTGACCCTTA
>CAZBUD010000007.1:0-6726 GCA_964495015.1 uncultured Enterobacteriaceae bacterium
AAAAGATGCGGGCTGGACGTAAGCGTTCGGCCATACGAACCGCCTCTACCTTCTCTTTTACATCATGAGCGCGAATGATGTGTGCTCCGTTGAACACGGCAACCGCAGCACATGCAACCGAACCTATGAGCCGATCTTGGGTATTGGTCTGGTCCAGAATCTTGCCAATAAACGACTTGCGAGAGACTCCAACGAGGATGGGAAAGCCCAGAGAGCGCAAGTCGGAGAGCTCCCGCAACACCGCGCAGTCCCACTCACCCCAGGGTATGCCTGGCTCACGAAAAAATCCAATACCAGGATCGAGGACAATGGAGTCTTTTGAAATTCCTGCGCGCTCAGCAATAGCAAGGCTGTCCGTGAGGGCATAACGAATCCGCTCTAATGGCGGTCCGCTCCGAGGGGCAGGTTCGCTGGCCATAATGACTACGCCGACTCCGGATTGCGCAATGACCGGAGCCATATCGGGGTCATGTTTGAGGCCGCTGACATCGTTGATAATCCGGGCTCCGGCGGCTAACGCAGCCTGTGCGGGCAGGGCGCGTTTGGTATCTGCTGAAATAGGGACAGAAACATGGGCTGAAACCTCCGCAACGGTACAGACCAACCGCTGTGTTTCTTCGTGAATAGAGATGTCCGTTTTGAGGTATGGGGCAGTGGACATAGCCCCAATATCGATGATATCTGCTCCTTCACTTACCATCGCTTGAGCTGTCTTTGCTAGCTGCTTCGGGTCGGTGTGTACGGAGCCCTGATGGAAGGACTCGGGGCTGACATTCAGCGCAGCCATTACGCGGGTTGGCGCAGGATCCCCGATCTTGATACCGGCTAATTGCGTAAGGGCACAGGGGAGTTGGCTCATAATGGCTAAGTATCCCACAATGGGGTAGGCATGACTTACTGCCATTGTAAGACTGACAGGCCCTAGTATTTTAATTTGCCAGCCTCTCGGTTTTTCACTACACTACCATGGGAATAGATAGGAGAACAGCACCATGAAACTGTATGATTTTCCCCTCAGTCCATACTGCCAAAAAGTTCGCATCGTTCTGGCTGAAAAAGAGCTCGCCTATGAAAAAACCTTTGTGGATTTGACGAAAAATGAACAACGATCTCAGGAATTCCTGCGTTTGAACCCGTATGGAAAAGTCCCCGTACTCATTGATGATGAGGAAGTCATTTACGATTCGACATTCATTAACGAGTATCTTGACGATGAATATCCGCACCCTGCACTGAGACCCGAGCCTTCCGCAGACCGCGCTCGGCTGCGAATGTTTGAAGATTTCGCGGATAATTCCTTTACGGTACAGTGTGGGCTCTTGTATGCGGAAGTGCGCAAGTCGGAAGACCTCATCGATCAAGAGCTCGTGCAGCGCTACAAGGTAGACGTGATTCGGGTGCTCGAGTTTCTTGACCGTCAGCTCGACGGCCGTGAATATTTAGTGGAGGAATTTTCGTTAGCCGATCTTTCCTTTATTCCTCGACTGTTAAGGTTGTCGCAGGTGGGCGTGGAGTTGCCCTCTCGGCTGAAGAGTGTGTCAGCCTGGATTGCACGTTTAATCCAACGCCCTTCCGTGGTGCAGCTCCAGAAAGAACTCAGTATATCCTAAAGCGGTGTAGCCGTTCTCCAAAACAGGCGAATGCCAACATGGAGGGCCTTTCTCCGAGTTTTACATAAAGTGAGGCGATTGTGTCAGAGCTGCTCGACGTTATTCCCGTATTTCCGCTTCCAAAAGTGGTGCTCTTTCCCCAGGTACAGCTCCCGTTACACATTTTTGAGTCACGCTACAGCGAGATGGTTCGCGATGTAGCCGACACTGCTCAGCCCTTGATTGGGATGGCCCTGTTACGGGGAGAATGGCAGGAGCAGTACGATGGAAATCCCCCTATTTTCCCGATTGGTTGTGTAGGAAAGATAGTCAAAACTGTGCCGTTGCCGGGCGGCCGATTCAATATCCTGCTCCAGGGACTGCGTGAATATCGAATTCAAGAAGAATTCAACGATAAAAGTTATCGTCAGGCCCGCGTCGAATGGTTGCCGGAGAAAACAGATCCCCTTGCCTCCGGTCGGCGAGAAGAACTTGGCCATTTGCTTGAGGACTATCTGCAAAAAAAGGAAGCTGTCCAGAAGCTCATGACCGATCCGGGCGTCGATGACACGCTCTTCATCAATTTCTTTGCCTTTCAGCTCGAGTTTCTGCCTATTGAAAAGCAAAGCTTACTCAACGCTGCAACCCTAGGCGAACGGGCAGCCTGTCTTAAGGATATCTTGGAGTTCAAGCTGATCGAAACACGCTGGCCTGAAAGCGGAAGGGGCGGAAAACCCCGTCTCCATTAAAAAACTGCCTTGACAAAACGAAGTCCCCTCATAATAGTAAAGCCCGGTATAGCAGCACAGAAAACGCTATTATATGGAAGCTGATGAGATACTATGCAGCGTAAAGAAGAAATGACGTGGTGGGAGCGGTTGTATATCCCGGAGATTTTACGCGGTCTCGTTGTCACAACTTCGCACTTTTGGCGAAACTTGACCCGGCACACCTTACACGGATTAGGCTATGCGAAAGAAAAGCGCGCGGCGTACACGGTCCAATACCCGGAAGAGCGCAAACACTATCCCGACGTCTATCGGGGCAGTCACCGCTTGACGCTTAAGGAAGACGGTTCTGTGCGCTGTACCTCATGCTTCCTGTGCGCGACTGCTTGTCCCGCTAATTGCATTCACATCGAAGCAGGCGAACATCCAGATCCTGCGGTTGAGAAATTTCCGCTCCGTTACGAGATCGATACCCTGCGTTGCATTTACTGCGGCATGTGTGTGGAAGCCTGCCCGTGTGATGCGATTCGGATGGACACCGCTGTCCACCCGCGTATCTGGGGTTACGCGCGAGAGGACTTTGTAGAATCAAAACATGTTCTGATGGGCCGCTCCCGCACCCTCGCCACGGGCGGACGGGATTCCTTAATCACCGAAATGCTCGAAAGCTACAAGGATGCTGAGCAACAACTAGCAAAAGAGATCGGTGCTCTTGGCTCGTAACGCAGGCTTATAAGCGCGGAGGCAGAATATGGCACAGACGTATAAAGAACTGATGGACGAAGCCCGACAGATCGTGCCGGAAGTCACGATTGAAGACGTCAAGGCCCAAATGGGGAACGGCGCAAAACCAACGTTGCTCGATGTGCGGGAGCGTGAAGAATACCGTGAAGGCCACCTCGAAGGAGCAGTGCCTCTTCCGCGTGGATTTCTCGAAATGCGGATTGAGGAGACGGTAGCAGACAAAAGCGCCCCGATTATCGCCTACTGCGCTGGCGGTGTACGTTCGCTCATTGCCGCCCGTACGCTCAAAGAAATGGGTTATGAACAGGTGACCTCCATGTCGGGCGGATACACGGCTTGGAAGAATGCAGGCTATAAATGGGTCGCAGATCGACAGTTTACGCAGGAGCAAATTACGCGTTACGCCCGGCATTTTACGCTGCCCGAAGTCGGTGAGCAGGGGCAGGCCAAACTGCTTGATGCCAAAGTGCTGTGCGTGGGCGCTGGTGGCTTGGGTTCGCCAGCGGCGTTGTATCTGGCTGCCGCTGGCGTGGGTACGATAGGCATTGTCGATCATGACACAGTCGATATGAGCAATTTGCAACGTCAGATCCTACACACTAATGACCGAGTAGGGATGCCCAAGGTAGAATCGGCTCAGATGACGCTGAATGCTCTCAACCCAGATGTCAACGTTGTCCAGTTTAAAGAGCGTCTGTCGTCTGAAAACGTCATTCGCATCATCAAGGATTTTGACATTGTGGTGAACGGGTGTGACAATTTTCCTACCCGATATCTGATAAATGATGCCTGTATCATGGCCAAGAAGATCCTCGTGGATGGGTCGATCTTTCAGTTTGAAGGGCAGGTGACCGTCGTCGATCCGAACGATGGGCCGTGCTATCGCTGTTTGTTTCCCGAACCTCCGCCTCCAGGGGCAGCTCCGAGCTGCGCTGAAGCAGGCGTGCTCGGCGTCTTACCCGGACTCGTCGGCTGCATGCAAGCGCTTGAAACGATCAAGGTTATTCTTGGAGCTGGGACACCGCTCGTTGGGCGGATGATGCACTTTGACACACTGAGTTCGGAAATTCGGGTGTTAAAACTGCGCAAGGATCCGAACTGTTTGGTGTGTAGTGAAAATCCAAAGATTACGGAATTGATCGACTACGAAGCGTTCTGTGGCCTATGAGTGGTTAACGTGGCGTAGGGCCACGACTGGTTAGCGCAGCGCTAACCCACGGCCGATATGGCAGATTCGATTACGATAACGGTCAAGCTCTTCGCTATGCTCAAGAAATACGTACCGGCGGGGAGTAGTGGTGGGGTTTCGCTTTCGCTCCCGTCCGGATCAACCGTCCAGGATGCTGTTGATGCTCTGAAGATCCCGCGTGAGCAGGCAGGTCTGCTGGTTGCGGGTGATATCTATGTTGAGGTGAAGACTGTTCTTGAAGATGGTTTAGAACTTAGTATTTTCCCACCGCTCGCGGGCGGCGTGCGCGAATAACAAACGGATCGCAATGCAAGGTAATGGGCTGGAGGAAAGGGGCACGGTTAACCGTGCCCCTTTTTCAACTCTCAAAGGAGGGAGTAATCGTGACTGTAGACCTGAATGCTTTAAGCGCCACAGCAAATAAATTGCGTGCCCATTCGCTTCGTTCGACAGCGACGGCGGGCTCCGGCCATCCCACTTCCTGTATGTCTGCCGCCGACATCATGGCTGCCATTTTCTTTGCGGACATGCGCTTCGATCCTGCTAATCCTAGCAATCCGACCAATGATCGTTTTGTGATGTCCAAAGGCCATGCCGCTCCCGTTTTATATGCAGCGTTAGCCGAAGCCGGGGCGCTCCCGGTTGATCAGCTCGCCACCTTGCGGAAGTTCTCCAGCGATCTAGAAGGCCATCCTACGACTCGGATTCCGTGGGTCGGGGCCGCCACGGGGTCGCTTGGCCAGGGATTGTCGGTCGGTGTCGGCATGGCGTTAAACGGCAAACGTCTCGATAAGCTCGACTACCGCGTATACGTGCTGTTAGGTGATGGAGAAGTTGCCGAAGGCGCCGTCTGGGAGGCGGCGGCCATGGCGGCTTATTATCGGTTGGATAATCTGATTGGCGTGCTTGACGTGAATGGCATGGGGCAGAGTGAACGGACCATGTACAACTTCGACGTGGAAACCTATCAGCGTCGTTTTGATGCGTTTGGCTGGCATGCCGTCATCGTGGATGGCCACAATTTAGAAGAGGTGTTGGCGGCACTCGATCAGGCCCATGCGGCCAAAGATCAGCCGACGATCCTTATTGCGAAGACCTTCAAGGGAAAAGGGGTGTCTTTTCTTGAAGACAAGCTGGGCTGGCATGGAAAGCCAGTCAAGGGCGACGATCTGGACAAGGCACTGAGTGAGTTGGGGCTCAACGGAAATGCACGTGCTCCTCACGTGGCTCAGCCGCTGCCGCATGGGTTTTCTCCGGCTTCTGCCACCGGTCTTTTCCCTGCGCCGAGGTACGAGTTGGGTCAAAAGGTAGCGACGCGCGTTGCCTATGGGACAGCGCTGGCAAAGTTGGGCGACATCGACCCCAATGTTGTTGCCCTAGACGGAGATACTAAAAACTCGACCTTTGCAGAGACCTTTCTGAAAGCGCACCCGGAACGCTTCTTCGAGAGTTATATTGCCGAGCAGAATATGGTTGGAGCGGCGGTCGGGCTAGCCGCTTGCGGAAAGATCCCCTTTGTTTCAACCTTTGCCGCATTCCTGACTCGTGCGTTTGACCACATCCGAATGGCCGCAATTTCCCGAGTCAACATCAAATATGTGGGCTCGCACTGTGGTGTCTCGATTGGTGAGGACGGCCCGTCTCAGATGGGTTTAGAAGACTTGGCTATGATGCGTGCTGTTCCCAATTCGACCGTCCTCTACCCGAGCGATGCGGTTTCTACCGAGCGTTTGGTCGCTGCCATGCCTGATTTGCCTGGAACGACGTATCTGCGCACGACACGTCCTGCAACCCCCGTGCTGTACGCCAATACCGAAGCCTTCCCCATCGGCGGGAGTAAAGTCCTTCAGTCCAGCGACAACGACGCTATCACTGTTGTTGCCGCTGGGGTAACCGTACACGAGGCGCTTGCGGCCTATGAAACGCTTAAAAGCGAAGGGGTGACCATTTGCCTTATTGACGCCTACTCGGTCAAGCCTATTGATACGCCCAGCATCTTAGCCGCAGTCGCTCGGACGAATAACACGCTGCTTGTCGTTGAAGATCACTACTACGACGGTGGATTGGGTGACGCGGTTCTGAACGCTGTGGCAGCGCACGGCGTTCAGACGCACAAGCTCGCTGTGAATGACGTACCACGTTCGGGAAAATCGGCTGAACTACTGGACACCTTCGGCATCAGCGCCCGGCATATTGTCGACAAAGTGAAAACGTTGGCCGCCTAGCCTCGATTTTTGCTGCTCGTGTGTTTTTGTGCTTAAGCGAGGCCTAACTCGCCTATCAAGGGATGAACTCGCAGGCTGTCCCTCTTATCAATTTAGTCGCCTATCGTGAAAATACAGACTGCCCTCGAGGGCAGAATTGAGAAGGTCAGCCGCATCTAGTGGGGCGCTTCGCACACATCGATAATAGCCCGGAAGCCATACGTGGCGCCGATACCGTTCCGACACACCAGCCTGGCTTGGCACCCCTGGCT
>CAZBUD010000007.1:6826-93347 GCA_964495015.1 uncultured Enterobacteriaceae bacterium
CATACGTGGCGCCGATACCGTTCCGACACACCAGCCTGGCTTGGCACCCCTGGCTGCCATCACAATCGCCTTCCTACGCGCCACACGGGACATTGACCGCGCAGTAGTCGTTGTCGCCTGGAGACGGCGCATCCGCAGGGGACGCACCATTGATGACGCGGCGAATTCCTGTGGAGTACCACAGATCCGGCCCCTCTTCAGGAGAGTGAGGCACGTAGGCCTTATACCAGAAGATAATGTCCTGTCCGTCCATATCTTCGCCGCTCCGATTGGGGAGCTCACCCCGGACTCTAGAGCGCCAACCGATGTCTTCGATTACATGACAGCGGCGTCCGAAGACGAGGTTGTTATACTCTTGCTCCGGGACAACGGTTCCTGTCACGTTCCAGCTATTATCATCAAAAAATATATCCACACTGAATTCTCTCGTTTGGGTTTGCCAGCCTGCACCGGTATACGTCCGAATATGATCATTCCGGCCACCGTCCAGGTCGAAGTCTAAACGCCAACAGGGATAATGGGTATGAAGAATAATTGCACTGCAGTCCATTACTAAAAATGTGGGCGTCAATAACGCCGTCTTCGCTGAGATACCAGACCTGATAAATCACATAAATCCCGATCGTGTCCTGAATACCGAGCTCTAACCACGTCTGTCCGTTCTGAGCAAACATTCGCTGCACCAGCAGGGCATCGTTCGCCCAACTGCCTGGCGTGAGAGGGACAGCAAGCCGGTCTGCATACGGGCCACAGGCATCGTCTTCATAAAAGACACGCATGATGGGAAAGCTGGCCTTGCCGAGAATCGAAACCCGTTGATAGGACACATCCTCGAGTGCGAGACCTACAGCCAAATCAGTCACTCCATAGTTGAGGCTCCAGCCTTGCCATTCTACATGACCCTAGGGGGGCACTCTGCGCATGTACCGGAGGGGGCACCCAGGAAGGAGACTGCTAAAATCACTAAGGCCGCAAGGAGCCTGTGTACAAACTCCACGATTACTCCTCCCAGCTTTCAATGATCGTCCGATCCGTAAGATCCACCCCCGCGACATATTCTGGTCGCACGTCCTCATGGGCATGAAAGGAAACATAGACTATCCGATGTGCAAAGAATGCCTGCGGCCCATCTGAAGGGAGTGCGAGGATGCCGAACCCGTTGAGCACGCTCACACGGGGATGACTTGCTGAATGGCGTGTATCACGGGCAATTGTGACCGCCTGTGTTACTTCCGCTGGAATTAACGGAGGTTGGTATTCGGCTGCCGGGGTACTCGTGACATCCGAAACCTGCCCGTGCGAAACCAGGGCCTCAACTGTGGAACGCTGGGTATGGCTAAAAAAGGTGACACGTTCCTGAGCCGGATTAGCTCGCCCCTGTGTGTGTCACCCCTGTGCTAAGAAAAGTGAAACGAGCGCCGACAGCAGTCCGTACCTCTACAGATGTCTGAGCAATGGTATTTCCATCTGCTGTTTGGCGTGCCTCTCGCGAAACGAATTCGCTGCTGTCGGTTAACCAGGTGACTTCTCCCTGAGCTATCGCTTGCGGCGGCCAGCAGTCATGAGTCGTCGTGAATCGATCACTGAAGTGCGTGTGCGCAGTATGGGTATTCTCGTTGAGACTCAGCGAGGAAGAGTGATGAACATGGTCTGCCTGATCATGTGAATGTTCTGAAAGACACTCGTCATGCAGCCACCAAAAGAGAGAGGTGGCATTGAGGGAGTCGTATGCTGCCTCCCCGGCAAAAGTGGGGACAGTGGATGATCGCACGACATAGACAGAGAGAACGAGGGCAACACCAAGCAGCCCCCATTTATTTCCGCTGTTTCGATTAAATATACTGCCTCCAAAAGGGCCTTCTTGCTCTCGCCACTCATTCGCTCTCAAGAAAAAGTAACCGGGTGTCCCTCATTGCAAAAGATCGGAGCCCATAAAAGAATCTTAATGTTTAATTTTATGATGCCGGAGTACTATTCTTTGTTGCGCTTCGGGCTCGTACAACCTATGAATCTTTCGTAAACCCCGTGTAATAGATGGGTTTTCCCCCATCTCTGAACTGGCGTTCAAAGTCAGTCAGGATGAGTTTGCCGTTACCATTCGTCTGATCCCTCTGCCAGGGGAACTGCACGAGCGCAGGGACGGCTGCAAGCTGCCGGACAATCTCAACAAAATAATCATGGACGTCGGTAGCAAGGAGGATCTTTCCACCTGGGGCAAGAGTGCGGGTCAAATTCTGCGTAAAATCAGCCCGAACGAGCCGGCGCCGATGGTGCCGTCGCTTCCACCACGGATCTGGGAAATAGAGATGGTAGGTCGCAACCGACGCGGGCCGAATGAGCGTCTTGAGTATGCAACTAATATCTGCGGCAATGACGATCACATTGTCCGGTCGGTCGCGTTCGATGAGCTGGGCAAGCCGATAGGCCCGTCGTCTGGAAAATTCCACGCCAAAGAAATTGCGATCCGGCGTACACTGTGCCACTGTCAGGAGAAAAGACCCTTTGCCCGGTCCGATTTCTACCTCAACAGGCTTGGTACTGTTGAAGATGTCTTCCCAGGCTGGCGGGATCAGCGGAAGTGGCGGATCAATAGACATGAAGCAATAGGTATGAGGACGGATGAAACAGATGTGAAATAATGCCGCTCGGCAGCTTGAAGGTCTGCTTTAAGTCTGTCAAGTTCATCACCTTCTCATCCGATCAGGCTACTGAGTGCAATCAGGCTAACGACCGTCCCCCATCGACTGAGAACACGGAGCCTGTACTAAAATCTGACTCAGCGACAAAGACAACAAGCTTTGCGACTTCATCCGGCGTACCAGGGTGTTTGACGAGGGTCTTTTCAATCTCACGTTGCTGGACTTCTGTCGGCGTGTCGTCTTGGAACAGCATGGGTCCTGGGACGACAGCGTTCACCATCACTTTTGGCGCGAGTTCCATAGCCAGGCCCTGACTAAACGCGAGAACGCAGGCTTTTGAGACTGAATAGGGAATGTAATCAGCCCACGGTCGCTGTCCTGCCACATCTGCCATATTGATGATATGTCCCCAGCCCCATTCCCTCATGCGCAGCCCGATTTTATGGGCGCACAAAAAGGTGCCGGTCAGATTGACATTTATGATCTGTTCCCAATCGTCGAACGTAACGGTGTCGATTGGGGTGCGGTAGAAGACGGCGGCATTATTGACCAACACGTCGATCCGGCCGAAGCGTTCGACGGCTTGCTTGATCATATTTTCAACGTCCGCTTCTTTAGTGATATCGGCCTGTAGCACAATTGCCTCGTGACCCGAGGTATGGAGTTCGTTGAGGGTTTCTTCTGCGTCAGCTTGCGATGTATGGTAATGGACGACGAGCTGACAGCCGCGTTCGGCTAATGCGTGGACAATGGTTCTACCGAGGCGTTTCGCTCCACCGGTGACGAGGGCAACTTTACCGTTGAGATCCATACGAGGAATGATAGGGGTTCTAGGGGAGTTGCTCTAGAGGCAAGCGCTCGATTCTTTTGGGCTCTTCCTGAGAGAGCCTTCCCTGGAAGGGGAGATTCGGAGTTACCGAAACGGGTCAAATTGCGGTTGCAAGATGACCTCTACGGGACAGGCGCGTGGAGAGGAAACCGCGATATTATACGCGGCGTCGGCCACATCGTCCGGGCTCAGGAGTTTCTCTCTACCGATACGCTTGTTCGGAGGGATGAGGGCGGTATCAACATGGCCAGGGCACAGAAACGATACTTTAATGCCGTAGCTCCGCACTTCTTCGAATAACGACTGGGTAAAGCCCCGCAAGCCAAACTTACTTGCGGCGTAGGCTGCCTCTCCCGCTCGTCCGGTGAAACTAGCAATGGAACCTAAGGTGATAATGGTGCCGTGCCGGCGTTCGATCATGGAAGGGAGCATCTGCTTGGTAACAGACATAGTACCCCACAGGTTTACGCGTAATGTCCATTCCCAATCCGTGGTGCGTGATTTTACAATTGACGTGCGCGGTGAACCACCGCCGGCGGTATTGACCAGAATATCGACGTGGCCGTAGCGGGCGAGCGTTTGCCGGGCCAGATTGTCCACTTGGTCATCTTGTGTGACATCCGTAGGAACGACAAGCGTTTTCCCTCCATCCTGCCGAATGATCTCTGCCGTTGCTTGTATTTCCTGTTCGGTCCGCGCCGCCAGAACGGTCCGGACTCCGGCTTTAGCTAGTCGTAGGGTAATGGCTCTGCCTATGCCACGACCAGCTCCGGTAATAAGGGCAACCTGGTCTGTCAAAGGGCGCGACTGGACGAACATTTCATTGCTTTTAACACGTTGGAACGGTACTATCCAACGGCTTTTGCCTGCGCTTGTCTGCGCAAAGTAGAAAAAACGATGAGCAAAAACTATACGAAAGGGAGGACGTATGGCGTACGAATATGCACTGTATGAAAAGGACGGCCACGTTGCCACCATCACCATAGATCGCCCGGAAAGAATGAACGCGGTTCACCCACCTGCGGCAGAAGAGTTGTCGCAAATTTGGGATGATACGCTCGCAGATGACGATGTGTGGGTCGTTGTACTGACCGGAGCTGGAGAGAAAGCATTTTCAGCTGGGAACGATCTTAAATACACGGCAGAGTACGGCTTCCCAAAAAAGAGAGTAAAAGGCGGTTTTGGCGGTTTGACGGATCGAACTGATATATGGAAGCCGACCATTGCCGCTGTGAATGGCTTTGCTCTGGGTGGTGGATTTGAGATGGCGCTGTCGTGCGACATTATTGTTGCTGCGGAACATGCTCGTTTGGGCTTGCCCGAACCGAGAGTTGGCTTAGCTGCGGCCGCCGGTGGGGTGCACCGCTTGCCCAGACAAATGCCGCTCAAGATTGCCCTGGGCTATATGCTGACGGGAAAGCATATGACCGCTCAAGAGGCCCATGGCTGGGGCGTTGTGAATGAAGTCGTGCCGCTTGGGGAGCTGAAGGCGACGGTCAAGCGCTGGACAGATGAAATCCAGGAGTGTGCACCGCTCTCTGTGCGTGCCACCAAGCAGTGCGCCATGATGGGTGCAGGACTGACCTTAGACGAAGCCCTAGGCCAGTCGTATCCCGCGCTCAAGGAGATGATGAACTCTGAGGATGTGAAAGAAGGTCCCCGTGCATTTGCCGAGAAACGCAAACCGAATTGGCAAGGGAAATAGGCGCTGGGGGTAGGAACCGGGGGATAGGGGGTAGGGACCGATGAAACAGACTCAAAAATCCCATTCCCCCATCTCCAACGCCCATACGGTCCGCGTGCGTTATGCAGAGACTGATCAGGCCGGCATGGCGCATCATTCGGCCTATCTGCCCTGGTTCGAAGAGGGCCGGGTTGAGCTGTTACGGTCAGTTGGTAAGCCGTATCAAGCGCTTGAAGCCGAAGGCATCCACTTTCCGGTCCGGGAAGCCTATTGCCGCTACTGGGCTCTGGCCCTCTTTGACGATCTGCTCAGGGTGACTACGAATATTGAAAAGGTCGGTGGTGCCAGTGTCCGGTTTGGCTACCGTATCGTACGAAAAGCTGACGATGTTCTGATAGCAGAAGGACATACGCGCCATGCTTGTGTCGATGATGCGGGGAAGGTGCGGCGATTACCGCGTGATTTGCGGGAGTTGTTAGGCAAGTTGGAAAGATAGGCTGTGTTACATTGAGAGATTGATCGGAGCAGACGCGCGCGTTTGCCGCTACGATTTCTGCTCCCGCAGCTGTACCAAATATTTCTTCCTGACCTGCTTCAAAAACTGGTGCGCCTCTCGCCACCGATAATCATTGGCGTAGGGGTGCCCATCTGTGATTCCCAGATTCACAGTTTCTTGGATTTACCGCTGCCATTCTTGAGTGCGAACAACCGGTCGTACACTGCGTGAGCCACGTCGTCTTTGGACATGAGGGGCAATGCCTCTTGGTTTCCTGCTCGATCAAGTAACGTGACAATATTGGTGTCGCCCCCGAATCCGGCCCCCTCTTGTGTCACATCGTTTGCCACAATCATATCGAGATTCTTCGAGCGCAGCTTGCGTTCGGCATTTTGCACGACATTTTCTGTTTCCGTCGCAAAACCAACAAGGAGACGGCTGCCTTTATCTTGGCCCAGCCCAGCCAAGATGTCCGGATTTTGATCCAGGGTAATTGAAAAACTGCTGTCTTGTTTTTTGATCTTTTGTGAGGCGACTTGGGTTGGACGATAGTCGGCTATGGCCGCAGCCGAAACGACCATGGTTGCCCGCGGATAATATTCCAAGACGGCTTGCTGCATTTGGAGCGCCGTTCGAACAGCGCAAAAGCGTACGCCAGATGGAGGAGTGAGGGAGGTTGGGCCGCCGACGAGGGTGACTTCCGCCCCCCTATGACGTGCGATGCGCGCCATGGCAAAACCCATCTTGCCGGTTGAGCGATTGGTAATAAATCGAACCGGATCAATGGGTTCACAATTGGGACCGGCGGTCACGATCACGTGTTCGTCTTGCATGTCTTTCTTTGTTAGTGCCGCCTCAACAGACTCCAGAATCTGATCAAGATCGGCCAATCGGCCCTTACCCTCGTAGCCACAGGCCAATTCTCCCTCGCTCGGTTCAACTATACTGTGCCCTACACTCTGGAGCTTTCTGAGATTTTCCTGGGTTATGGGATGGGCGTGCATATGGACGTTCATGGCCGGCGCTATGACAACTGGTGCTCTGGTGACCAATAAGACCGTGGAGAGGAGGTCGTCGGCGAGACCGTGGGCAAGCTTAGCGATCATGTTTGCAGTTGCTGGAGCAATCAGAATGAGGTCTGTCGTGTCTGCCAGCCGAATATGGCCGATCTCAGATTCTTGGGTGAGGTTAAAAGTCTCAGTAGAAACCGGGTTGCCCGACAGGGTTTGTAGCGTTAGTGGGGTGATGAATGCTTGAGCATTCTTGGTCATCACAACCCGGACATTGGCCTCCGCCTTGACCAGCAGGCGGACAATCTCGGCTGTTTTATACGCGGCGATACCGCCCGTTACCCCAAGAACGATGTTTTTATGTTTCAGTATCATGTCTAAAGAGGTAAAAATGGTCAAAGATGTGCAATATGCCGTTCGTGTGTTTCTCCTTGGCATCATACGGTAGAAAAGAGGGGCGGGGCAAGGTCACAAGATCATTGGGGTGGTTGAAATTATTGTTATGGCGGCCTTTGGGAAAAGTGCTTTTAAGGCAACACTGCACCCTGGACCTCTATTATGCCTGCTAGAGCCTGGCTAGAGCTTGCATCTCGGTGTATGGTCAAATGGTTTTACTGATGAGACTTTGCTCTCCTTGACGTTTTCCCCTCCTTTGGCATTATATGGGGAGCCTCGGCACGGATCTGAGGAAATGCCACCTGATTATGAGTTGAATGTGTCTGCCAAAGCAAGCCTTAGCCAACCGGACTCCCTTTCTCCACACGACCTTGTAGCTGCGGAACTTGAGCAAGTTGAGAAACGGCTCGCTGACTCATTATACTCGCGCGAAAGCCTGCTCAGTGAAATCGGGCATTACCTTGTTGGGGCGGGCGGAAAGCGGGTCCGGCCCGCTGTAGCGCTCATGGTTTTCCGTGCCTGTGGCGGGCAAGATCCGGCCGATATGGTTGATGTCGCAACTGCTCTCGAGCTCATTCACTCTGCTTCGCTCTTACATGACGATATCATCGATGAAGCCGAAACCCGGCGCGGGAAGGCCTCGGCCCTGCACCGTTTCGGGCTTGCGGAAACCCTGGTAGCCGGGGACTTTTTGTTTGGACGTGCCTTTGCGTTGTGTGCTCGATTTGAGGAACAGGTCATCACTTGGGCAACTGACGCTTGTATCAGTCTGACCGAAGGGGAAGTCCTGCAAGGGCGGTTGCGTCACGACCCGAGTGTGACGCGCGAGGACTATTTGGAAATTATCTCGCGCAAGACGGCTTCGCTGTTTGCTCAAGGCGCGCGTATGGGCGCCCATCTGGCGGGCGCTTCGCAGGACGTTCTGGAGCGTCTGGCTGAGTGCGGATTCTGTGTTGGCATGGCGTTTCAGATCGTCGACGATGTCCTTGATGTTGCCGGCGATGGGAACCGGACTGGCAAGCCCACCGGCGCCGACCTCAGAGATGGCAATCCCTCCCTGCCGCTGGTGCTGGCGCTCTCTCTTGATTCCGAGGTCAAGCGGGTGTTTGAGAAACAAGAGCCCAGTCAGAAAGAACTCGAAAACGCGCTCGAACAAGTCCGGCGCTCGGGCGTACTGACTGAGGCGACCCGCATGGCGCATACCTATGGGAAACAGGCCCTGTCAGCTTTAGACATCTTGCCCCCGTCTCCGTATTACGACGGCCTCGCTTTTTTTGTGTCTCAGCTTGTCAACCGGAACGCCTAGGCATACTCTCGACAGGTAATGTCTGCTGATTCGCCGCATGAGTTGTTGGCACAGATTACCCATTCGTTGCACGTATACGTGCAGTCTCTACAAGTCAGTGGCGTGGAAGGCTTGCCGCCGTCTCCTGCGGCTTCTGCAACTGAAAGAGCATTGGCTCAGCCCGTTTCTCAATCCGAAGTTGCTCCTGCTGCTCAATCTGATGCTGCCGCCCCTGGGCAATCTGCGCAACTGAGTAGGTCACAGGAAGGATCTATTGCCGAGCCTATCCACATTGAAATTGATGGATCGAATCGACCTGGGGCTCAGACTGAGACAGCCTCCGCATCCATCCCCACTGAGGAACCGTCGGCCATGGAAAGTGTCCACAGTCTGGAAGAACTGCGTGCGGTAATAGGAGATTGCCAACGCTGTCGCCTGTGTGAAAAGCGCAATTCTATTGTGTTTGGGGTAGGGAATCCCAACGCCGAAATCGTTTTTGTGGGCGAGGGACCCGGTTACGAAGAAGATAAACAGGGCGAACCCTTTGTCGGCCGGGCAGGACAGCTTTTGACTCAGATCATTACCAAAGGCATGCAGATGCAACGCGAAGACGTGTATATTGCCAATGTGGTGAAATGTCGTCCGCCTGAAAATCGGAATCCTGAACCCAATGAGATTGCCGCGTGTGAGCCATTTCTAGTGAAACAGCTTGAGCTGATCAAACCGCGCGTCATTGTTGCCCTAGGCAAATTTGCCGCCCAGACCCTTCTCCAAGATACAACGCCGATTACACGTCTACGTGGAAAATGGCAGTCCTATTGCGGCATTAAGCTCATGCCGACCTTGCATCCGGCCTATCTGCTGCGTAACCCTAAAGAGAAGCGCTTAGTCTGGGAGGACATCAAAGCCGTACTCCGAGAAATGGGGCGGCTCTAGGTGCGAAAACGCCAAGGCATTATGCGACCCTTACGACTCTTTTCTGTTTGCTGTCTGGCCCTGGGTGTCAGCCTGCTCAGCCTGATCTGGATGACACGCGCGGAGAGCCAGCAAGCTCACGTCAATCGTATTATTATCGACGCTTCGATTAATCCAGCCGTCGGAGATTTTATTCGAGAGAATATTAAGTTCTCATCTGATGAGGGTGCGCTGGCTCTGATCATTCAGCTTGATACGCCAGGCGGGCTGCTCAGTTCGACCAAAAGCATAGTGAAAGACATTCTGGGTGCTCCGCTGCCCGTGATTCTGTATGTGTCCCCGAGTGGAGCCGGCGCCGGTTCGGCCGGCGTGTTTATCACCCTGGCTGGGCATATTGCTGCTATGGCCCCTGGTACTACAATCGGTGCGGCGCATCCGGTGGCCAGTGGTGGGCAGAATATCGAAGGCGATATGCGGGAAAAGATTGAGAATTATACGGCCTCGTTCATTGAATCCATCGCCCAGCGCAGGGGTCGAAATGTAGAGTGGGCGGAGCAGGCGGTTCGAGAGAGTGTGTCGATCACTGACATTGAGGCCTTAGAGAAAAAGGTTATTGATCTGATAGCCGCAGATGTCCACGATTTGCTCGCCCAGGCGACTGGAAGCGAAGTTGAGGTTGGAAAAGAAAGTGTCACCTTAGACTTTACGCCTGTACAACTCAGCGCCGGACGCTTCAATATTGTCACCGTTGAAATGCGGCTCAAACACAAAGTCCTCAATATCCTGTCTGACCCGAATATTGCCTATTTGCTCATGATGGCCGGTATGCTGGGCCTCTACCTTGAGTTCTCCAATCCTGGACTGCTCTTTCCTGGCCTGGCTGGTGGCATTTGCTTGATCCTGGCCTTGACTGCCTTTCAAGTCTTGCCGATTAATTACACTGGGCTGGTCCTGATTGGGTTGGGTATGGCGCTGCTCATTGCCGAGTTATTTATCCCGAGTTTTGGCATTTTGGGAGTCAGTGGAATTGCTGCGTTTGTGCTTGGTTCGTTGTTCCTCTTTGATACGCCCGACTCCGATATCGCTGTTGATCGCGGAATTATTTTTGCTGCCTCACTCGCCGTTGGTACCTTTATGTTCGTCGCAGGCTCGCTTGCCGTTCACGCCTGGCGTCGTCCGGTAGCGTCTGGCTTAGAACGATTACAGAGTGAAATTGGTGAGGTACGTACGCGTCTCGCGCCGCACGGAAAAGTCTGGATTCATGGCGAATACTGGACGGCAGAGGGTGACGAGGATATTGAGGTGGGTCAAAAGGTGCAGATTGTTCAAGTGGATCATATGATACTCCGCGTGCGCCGGACGACTGGTTAGCTGCGGAAAGGGGGATTGCTCATGTTTGGCTTTGGTCCGATTGTGACATTTTTGGTTATTGGTTTGGTGCTGCTGGCTAGTGGCGTCAAAATCCTGTCCGAGTATGAACGGGCTGTTGTTTTTCGGCTTGGGCGGCTGGTGAATCACCGTGGTCCTGGGATCATCTACATCATCCCACTGATCGAACGGATGGTTCGGGTCGATATGCGTACTATTACCCTGGATATCCCATCCCAAGATGTCATCACCAGAGACAACGTTTCGGTGAAGGTCAACGCCGTGCTCTATTTCCGCGTGCTGGAGCCGAATCAGGCTACGGTTGAGATTGAGAACTATTTGTTTGCCACCTCGCAGCTAGCCCAGACGACGCTGCGCAGTGTGTGTGGCCAAGTCGAATTGGATGAGCTGCTGTCCGATCGCGACAAGATTAACAGCCGGCTTCAAGAGATTGTGGACACGCAGACAGATCCGTGGGGGATTAAGGTCTCCTTGGTCGAAGTTAAACATATTGATCTGCCGCAGGAGATGCAGCGGGCACTGGCGAAACAGGCTGAGGCGGAGCGCGACCGACGCGCCAAGGTTATTAATGCCGAGGGTGAATTTCAGGCGTCCCAGCGGCTAGTGGACGCCGCATCGATCATTGAGGATCACCCCATCGCGCTGCAACTGCGCTATCTACAAACGCTGTCTGAAGTGGCGACAGAGAATAACTCGACCACGCTGTTTCCTATCCCGATCGATTTGCTGAGCCCATTTCTGGGTGGTCCGGGCGGATCGTCATCATCCGACGGTTCGACCGATAGTTCAAAAACGTAGGAAGTTCTGCCGGCAGCAGAGACGCTCTGAACGAGCGTCTCTGACTTACCTCTGCTTGCTCCATTCAATAGACCTGCCAATAGAACTGTAATGGACCTGTCCGACTTCGATTACGAACTGCCGCCTGAGCTGATAGCCCAAGAGCCCGCTGAGAAACGAGATCAGTCGCGGCTTTTGTGTGTCTCGCGAGACCACGCGCGGTTTTCTCACCACAGATTTTCTGATCTTTCCAGGTTGCTCCCTCGCGCCTGTGTGCTGGTATTCAATAACACGCGGGTCATTCCGGCTCGCTTACGTGGCCGTAAACGGACGGGTGGGAAAATTGAACTCTTGCTCGTTCGGCGGATGTCTGCGGTTGAGGAAATATGGCAGGTTTTGTGTAAAGGCGGCCAGAATATTAGGACCGGAGAACGTATTACATTTGCTGATAACTTTTGGGGTGAGTGGGTAAAAGTGCCGAAGCAAGGGCAAGGTATTGTTCGCTTTTTCCCGCATAAGGATTTTCTGCGTCTCTTAGCGCAATATGGAGAAATTCCGCTCCCGCCCTATATCAAGCGACCGCCGGGTCAGCACCCGCAGGATCAAGAGCGCTATCAGACCGTGTATGGCCGCCAGCCCGGCGCGGTTGCCGCTCCAACAGCCGGACTGCATTTTAGTCGGGAATTGTTGCCCCGCTTAGAGCAGGGGGGGATACAGCTCTGCTTCATCACGCTGCACGTTGGCCCGGGCACTTTCCAGCCGATTCGAGTGGAAGAAGTTGAGAGGCATACCATGGGGGTCGAATCGTACGAGATCGACCCAGAGGCGGCACAGCTTATCAACACCGCCAAAGCCGCTGGTCGAAAAATTATTGCGGTTGGAACGACGACAACGCGGGCGCTTGAAACCTCGGCTCAAGGGGATGGGCTGGTACAGTCCGGACCCAATCAGACCGACATGTTTGTGTATCCGGGCTATCAGTTTCGGGTCATTGATGGCCTCATCACGAATTTCCATTTACCCCGCTCAACCCTGTTGCTCCTGGTGTCGGCGTTTGCCGGACGGGAGTGTATTTTGAGCGTTTACGCTGAGGCCGTGAAGCAGCGCTATCGGTTTTATAGTTACGGGGATGCCATGCTGATTTGTTGATTCGTTGATTGTGTAGGGATGTGGGAGGAGAGACGGCCTTGACCTGATTTTCCCCCAGCGATTCTGATCACGCGATGATATTTACCTAAACCGGGCCAGCGCCTCCCTTATAACCCGTTCATGCTCACGTGCGTAGTTCTCCTCGCGACGATGCTTGGCCAGCTCTTGGTAACACCGTAGCCGGTGTCAATCGTGTCGCAGCGGAGTACTTGCACTGGAAATACTCAGACAGACTACAATCTTCAAAGTCGAAATCCTCGACATCCTCAACGGTGAGTACGAGAAATGGTCGCGTCGAATTGGTAGATATAGCCTCTGATGTCCGCTGTAGCCTCGCCGCTATCGACTGTCACACCCACTCGTTTCTCCTAGATCGAACAAGAATCAGACTGCCCAATACACCTGGCAACCACTGCCAAATCCCGCAGTCTAACTCGTTGCTGCAAGAACCCTTATAGATCAAACAAATTCGTTGAACTGTACCAGTTTCGCCCACAAACCTTCAAAACCTGTATCACAGGTGGTAGGCTTCCATATCCTGCAATCTACTGCCACGCAGCCTAATTCCTTCCATTTGTATCGACGCTTCTCTAGATGTGTTCAAGGTAGTGTGTGTTTGGAAAGTCGCGGTCCACGTCATTGCGAGCGTAGCGAAGCAATCTGTAGGGGGATTGGCATCGGAATAGCGCCAGCAGGTCCGGAAGTAGTTGCAAGCGTTTGAAAAAACGACTAAAACGACTCGACAAGTCCAACAAGCTAAAGATCTCCAGTAGCCATACACAGTCCCACTCCATGCTTCAGTTCAGCACGAGACAATCAGACTCCGCTACCCGCGCACGTCTTGGCACATTGCAGACTACGCATGGAACGGTTGCCACACCAGCTTTTATGCCGGTTGCGACTCAGGGTACGGTAAAATCCATGACCCCCCAGGATCTGCGTGATATTGGTGCCGAGATTATCTTGTCCAATGCGTATCATCTGTATCTACGGCCGGGAGCCGAGTTGATCGAGCAAGCGGGTGGTCTGCACGAGTTCATGGGCTGGGATGGACCGATTTTGACTGACAGTGGTGGCTATCAGGTCTTTAGTCTCAAGTCCTTATGCAAAGTGACAGAAGAAGGTGTGGAGTTCCGCTCCCATTTGGACGGCTCACGGCACCAGCTTACACCGGAAAGCGTGGTCCGGACCCAAGAGCAGCTGGGTGTGGATATCGCCATGGTCTTGGATGAGTGTGTGCCCGCGCCGGTAGACATTGAGGAGGCGGAGCGGGCGGCCCTTTTGACGGTGCGTTGGGCGGAGCGATCCTTGGGAGTCAAGCAGCGGGATGATCAGGCTCTGTTTGCCATCGTGCAAGGCGGTATGTTTCCGGGACTGCGTGCTCAGAACGCTCGCGCACTCGTAGACCTTGGCTTTCCCGGTTATGCGGTGGGTGGTCTGAGTGTCGGCGAAGATCCGGTCCTGACGCATGACCTGGCCGAACACACGATACAGTTCTTGCCGGAGTCTCGTCCGCGCTATTTGATGGGAGTGGGCACGCCGGAACAGTTGGTCCGCTTTGTAGCGCTCGGGTTTGATATGTTTGATTGCGTCATGCCCACCCGCAACGCGCGCAACGCCACGCTCTTTACCTGGGGCGGCAGGCTCAATATTCGGCGGGCCGAGTACGCAACCGACTTCCGACCCATTGAAGAATACTGTGGGTGTTATACGTGCCAACACTTTTCGCGCGCCTATCTGCGCCATCTCGCCAGAGCCGGCGAGATCTTGTCTGCACGACTCAATACGCTGCATAATTTGTATTTCTATCAAAGCCTCATGCGCACGATGCGTGAGGCCCTGGCCACTGGCCGATTCGCTGAATTCGCACGACCCTTTCTTGAAGCGGCAAAGTCTGGAGGGTAGGCAAAATCGGCTGGGTCGCAGCCAACAGAGGAGAGAGTATGACCAGTCTCGCATACGCACAAACCGACGCCGCGCCGGCAGGGCCGGGGCCGCTAGTCCAGTTTTTCCCGCTGATTCTTATTTTTGTTGTGTTTTACTTCCTGCTTATTCGCCCTCAACAGCAAAAGGCAAAAGCCCACCGGCAATTGCTCGACGATCTCAAGCGGAATGATGAAGTCGTTACCGCCGGTGGTATTCACGGGCGGGTTATGGAATTGAGCGAAAAAGTCATTACTCTTGAACTTACCCAGAACGTTCGCATTCGAGTCGAACGCTCCAAGATCGAGTCTGTGGTTGCGGGCGTGAGCGTGAGCAAAGCAGGCGGCTCAGATAAGAAAAAGGGAAAGGATAAGTAATGCCTCAAGGTCTGCGTTATCGCCTCCTTTTAATTCTTGGGCTGGCCCTCTGGGGGAGTGTCTATCTCACTCCTTCATTTACGGCCGCGTTGCCTGGCTGGTGGCCGTCCTTTCTGCCCTCGCACCAGATTCGGTTAGGCCTAGACCTGCGGGGGGGGACCTATTTGCTGCTCACCGTCGATCTGGAAAAAGCGGTCGAGAATAGCTTAGATCGGTATGCTGAGGAGCTGCGCCGTGCGCTGCGCGAGGCTGAAGTGTCGAGTGTCACGATCGAACGCCGGGGGAAGACGCTGTATATCTCTACTCTTTCAGCCGCAGACCGAGAAACCACGCAAGACATTCTGGCCGAGCAATTTACCATCCTGGAACCCCGAGTCGGTGCGGGATCGGGTAGTGAAATTATTGTCGATCTCGGCCGCCGTCAAATTGACGCGCTCGAGCAGTATGCGGTAGACCAATCGCTCGAAACCATTCGTAACCGCATTGATCAATTTGGTGTGGCTGAGCCTGTTATTCAGCGCCAGGGCGACCGGGATATTTTGGTCCAGCTGCCTGGCATCCAGGACCCGGAACGCGCAAAAGCTCTGATCGGAAAGACCGCCTTGCTGGAATTCAAGCTGGTGGCCCTAGAGGGGAGCAGCGTCGATACCGAGACGCTGAATGGACAAACCCTCGAGCCGCTAAGTGGGGAGATGACTAAGACCACGTATACACTGGAAAAAACGACCCTGATGACCGGAGATGGGATATCGGATGCGCGCGTACGACCTAGTGTAGACATCGAGGGGCCGTATGTCGAGCTTATTTTGACTGACCGCGGGGCGAAGACTTTTGGGGATGTGACGGGTGAAAACGTTGGTCGGCGTATGGCCATTGTGCTCGATAATACGGTGTATTCGGCTCCGACCATACGTGAGCGCATAGGCGGTGGGCATGCCTCAATCCACGGAACTTTTGACATTAAAGAAGCCCGAGATCTCGCTATTATTCTGCGTGCTGGAGCCCTGCCTGCTCCGGTGACGATTGCAGAAGAGCGGACCGTTGGGCCGTCGCTCGGACGGGATTCCATAGATCAGGGAGCCATGTCCTTTATTATTGGTGGAGCGGCCGTCATCATCTTCATGGTGATCTATTACAATCTGGCCGGGGTCCTCGCCGATCTGGCCCTGGTCTTAAACATCTTGCTGCTGCTGGCCGCATTAGCCGCCTTTGACGCAACCCTCACCTTGCCGGGTATCGCCGGTATTGTTCTCACAGTTGGTATGGCGGTGGATGCCAATGTGTTGATCAATGAACGTATTCGAGAAGAGGTCCGCATGGGAAAGGGCGTTCGCGCTGCCGTCAATGCCGGTTATGAGCGTGCCCTACCGGCCATTTTTGACTCGAATATTACGACGTTTTTATCAGGTCTGATTATGTTCCAATTCGGATCCGGTCCGATTAAAGGTTTTGCCGTGACTCTGTGCATCGGTATTATCAGCACAGTGTTCACCACCGTGTTTTGTACGCGGGCGGTGTATGATTATTTTCTTTTTCGGCGGCGCATCATCACGCTGAGCGTGTAAGGAAAAACGTTTCAAGTCGAATAGTGAAGCACTATGGAATTTATTAAAGCTGGTACGACGATTGATTTTCTGCATTATGTCAAAAGCGCATATATATTTTCGGCCGCCCTCATCTTGATTGGGGCCGTGGTCTTTTTGTATCGTGGTGGACTGAACTACGGCGTGGACTTTGCGGGCGGCACGATCGTGCATGTCAAGTTCAGCCAGCGCACCGATACTGCCAGTATTCGTGCAGTTGTCTCGCAGACCGATATTGCCGACATCACTGTTCAGGACTTTGGTCAGGCCGGCGATGAATTTATGATCCGGATACCCAAGTCGGAAACAGGCGCTGAGAACTTCTCTAACCGCATCCGATTCAGCTTAGCCGATGGATTTGGGGAAGAGGCCTACGATGTGCGGCGCGTGGAAAGCGTGGGACCCAAAGTGGGCAAAGATCTACGCCGCAAGGGAATTTTGGCCGTGGTCTTCGCGACGATCATGATGGGCGCCTATCTTTCGTTTCGGTTTGAGCCTCGTTTCGGGCTAGGAGCGGCGATTGCGCTCATCCATGACGTGTTGATTACCACCACTGCGCTCCTCGTGGCAGACGTGGAGTTCGATCTGACCGTAGTTGCCGCGCTGCTGACCGTCATCGGGTATTCGGTCAATGACACGGTCATTGTGTGTGACCGGGTGCGAGAAAATATGCGCAAACTACGCCGTGAAACGCTCCACGTTATTATTAATCGCAGCATCAACGAAACCTTGAGTCGGACGGTGATCACCACCGGGACAGTGCTGCTGGTCATCCTGGCCCTCTTTTTCTTAGGCGGCTCTGTGCTGCATGCCTTTGCTCTGGTACTCTTGGTCGGCATGACGATTGGGACGTATTCCTCCATTTACGTCGCCAGTCCCATTGTGTTGTTGTGGGAAAAGGAGCAACCCCGTCGGTGAGCGGGCCAGGCCACAGATTCGAAAAGCGCTGGACTGTTCGCTCGGCTGATCCTGACCGTATTCGTACGCTTCTTGCAGAAACACATAACTATCCGGAACCGCTTACGCCCATTGCGGCCCGGCTACTTGTGAGTCGTGGTATTAATACCCCGCAGAAAGTAACGGCGTTTTTGTCGCCCTTGCTGCGTACGGGGCTGCGTTCGCCCATGCTCTTTCCGGATATGCAACGTGCAACGGACCGGCTACTCCGTGCCAAAGATCAAGGCGAGCAAGTGTGCATATGGGGAGATTATGATGTTGATGGGGTGACGGGCAGCTCTCAGCTTGTGCTCTTTCTGCGTGAAATAGGGATGGACCCCGTGCTCTATATTCCCCACCGGATTCACGAGGGTTATGGGCTCAATACACCTGCTATCGAGAAGCTGGCGGCTGACGGGACGAAAGTGATGGTGACAGCCGACTGCGGGGCCAGCGGCCATACTGAGATTGCCCGTGCGCAGCAGCTCGGTATCGATGTGATCGTGTGTGACCACCACCTTGTGCCGGATGAAAAACTCCCCGCCTATGCTGTACTGAATCCTCTGGAAAAAGACTGTCCGTTTTCTTTTTCCGGCCTGTCTGGTGCCGGGGTTGTATTCTATTTGCTCATGGGCCTACGCATGCGACTGCGCAAAAGGGGCATGCAGCCAGTTCCGGATCTACGCCGGTATTTGGATCTTGTGTGTCTGGGCACAGTTGCGGATTTAGTACCCTTGGTCGAAGAGAACCGGGTGCTGGTGACGCATGGACTCAAGCAAATCGAAAACAGTCAGCGACCGGGAATTTGCGCTTTAAAGGCGGTGAGTGGCGATTCCGACGTGACGGCAAGCTATATTGGCTTTCGTCTCGGTCCGCGCATCAATGCTGGTGGACGCTTAGCCGAAGCTCAAAAAGCCGTTGAGCTGCTGACGACGACGGATGCCGAACGCGCACGATTCATTGCTGCTGAGCTGGACGAGGAAAATATCGCTCGTAGAGCCATTGAAGAGAAAATCCTGACGCAGGCCATAGGCATGGCTGAGGCGCAGCTTGATCAGGGTGGACAGGGTGAGCAAGGTGGAAAAAATGGGCAAAGTGAGCGATATAGCCTGGTGCTCGCCTCATCAGATTGGCACCCCGGCGTCATTGGCATTGTTGCCTCACGTTTGGTGGAACGATTCGGGCGGCCGACCATTCTCATTGCCATAGATGGCGATATGGGAAAAGGCTCTGGACGAAGCCCAAAACCCTTCCATTTGTATGAGGGGCTTAAGGCGTGTGGCGATCTCTTGGCAGGCTATGGGGGGCATCGCCCGGCGGCAGGATTATCCATTCCGGCTGAAGCTATCCCTGTCTTTGCGGATCAGTTTGAAGCGGTTGCTCGCCAACGACTGACATCGGATGACCTCGTTCCCGTGGTGGAGTATGACACTGAACTGGATGTCGGAAGGTTAAGGCCGGAAGTCCTGGCGGAACTCCGTCGCCTCGAACCGTATGGACAGGGTAACCCGGAACCGGTTTTTCGCGCTTCTCAGGCCGAGGTCGTGACCTGTGGGGTTGTCGGTGATCAGTCGCAGGGTAAGGCCGGACATCTCAAACTCGTACTTCGTTCACCAGACGGGGGAAGCCCGGTTGACGCCATTGGCTTTGGTATGGGTGATCGTGACATTACTGCCCGACAACGTGTCGACGTGCTCTATACGCCGGGCATTAACGTTTGGAATGGCAATGCCAGCCTGCAACTCCGTCTGCGCGATATAAAGGGATACTAACCCTTCGAAATTATAAAGACATTGACCAATTTTTAGCGTTGTGGTATCCCTACCAACTGTTCTGCTTACGCGAGAAATGCAACGCGGTGGAAGAGAACGAGGAAGTTTTACTCAACAGCCGGCAGGCAGCCGCGCTTCTTGAGGTTAGTCCGGATAAGGTCAACGAGCTTGCTCGGAAAAACGTACTGCCTGGGGTAAAACGAGGCAGACAGTGGCGGTTTCGTGACCAGGACGTGACGCTCTTTAAGAAGCTGCGACAGAAGCAAGTAGCGGCCTGAACTTCGAGGGGGATGACGCGTGTTGGCTGGGCACAATGAGAGGGAGATTCCGAACCCTCACGAGAGTAAACTTTATTCCGAGTTTTCTCATCTATACGATAAGATCTTCTCTCGTTTCTTTAGTGATCGCATTACCGCTGTTGTTCGTAGTCTCAATATTCAGCGTGACGCAAAGGTGCTCGAAGTCGGGGTGGGCACCGGCCTGTCCATGGATGCCTATCCGGCTCACTGTGAGGTGACGGGCATAGACCTCGCTCCTGAGATGTTAGTGCGGGCGCAGGAGCGTGCGGATGAGAGTGGTTGGCGCCATTTTCGCCTGCTCAGCATGGACGCGCTAAATCTCGACTTCCCGGACAATACGTTTGACTACGTGACCTCGTTTCACGTTATCAGCGTGGTGCCTGATCCCGTTGGTATGATGAAAGAGATTAACCGGGTCTGTAAACCAGGCGGGAAAATTGCGATCATCAACCATTTTAGAACAACAAAACCGATTCTCGGCCCCATCGTCGGCGCCCTTGATCCTCTCACCCGGCGCTTAGGTTGGAGTGCCTCCTTGCGTCTCAAACAGGCGTTTAACGGTGTCCCTGTCCGTATTGAGAAGAGTTTCAAGACCCATCCTCTGTCCCTGTTTACCGTAGTGCTGGCCGAGAATCTCAAAAACGGCGCGGTAAACGGGAACGGACGCCGCGTGTCCTGACCTTGCCGTTCATGCTCCCTAGAAAATAAGCCCTGCTCGCAGTTCGGGAACTCTCCCGTGTGGAGTCGCGTTCATTTGCGGGTCTATTGGCATCTATTGGATAGCGCTATTTTTACCTTGATACTCGGCCTCTTCTCGTGTATTCCCAAAGCTCGTCCAGAGGGAGCCCGCGTGAGATAGGGTAAGCAAGAGTAAGAAGGATGGGCGAACGCCGCCACTCGATCAGACCGGCTTTTAGCTACAGGCCATCGGCTGGACTATGCCGGAGGAGAGCCAGGAAGCAGAAGAAGAGAGACAAGAGTGAGAGTGTGTTTGCCCGTACATGCATAGTCTGGATTCCAACTGCCCTCTGTGTCTGCATGCCGGCGGAAGCCTGTTTCATCAAGACCGGTTCCGAGTTTATTGGTCCTGTCCGCGCTGTTATTTGATATACGTACCTGCTCGCTACCATATCTCGCCCGAGGCTGCCCGGCAGCGTTACGATACTCACCGCAATAGTCCGGACGACCCAGGCCATGCTGGATACCGAGCCTTTTTAAACCGACTGCTTGATGTTCTGGTGCCGCTTCTCCAGCCAGGCAGTACCGGCTTGGATTTTGGCTCAGGGCCCGAGCCCGTCCTCTCGCTACTCATGGCTGAGCAGGGTTTTCAGATTAAGAACTATGACCGGTTGTATGCCAACCAGCCAAGTCTCCTTGAACAGACGTACGATTTTGTGACGTGTGCTGAAACCATGGAGCACTTTGCCCAGCCGAGAGCAGACTGGGAGTGCTTGCTCGGACTGCTAAAGCATGGCGGCTGGCTTGGCATTATGACCCAGCTCGTCACCGATCGGAGTCGGTTTCCAAACTGGTATTACAAACGCGATCTAACCCATGTGTGTTTCTACTCCAGGGTAACCATCGAGTGGTTAGCTCAGGAATATGCGCTCAGCGTCCGGTTCCATGAGAGGTCTGTTGCTGTCTTTCAACGCTAAATGAGAGTAATTGTGAGCGGCTATCTGCCGAGCGCTTTTAGCAGCAAATGCGGGAAATCTACCGTCATGCCGTCGACGTCAGCCTCGATGGCTGATTGCATGAGATCAGTGTCTTTGATCCCCCAGGCTCGGACTTCGAGCCCCGAGGCTTTCCAGTCTGCAACTAACTCTGGAGACAGAAAAGGTGCGGGAGGGCAGATCTGATCGAGCTTGGCGTGCAGCACCTTTTGAGTTGTTTCCGGTTTGGCATCAGTCGTCAGCGAGCCAACCTTGGCGTCGGGTGCCTGTGCTTTTAGATTCTGGACAATCGAGAAATAAAACGAGGAGAACGTGACGGCATTGAGCAGGCCCATTTCCCGCACCATTGCGAGTACGCGCAGCTCAAGATCGGGTTGCTTGATCTCTAGTACAATATGGGTGCGTTGCCCGTAGCGCTCGAGGACATCACGCAGTAAGGGGACGCGCGCGCCGGCGTGTTCGACGCTAAACGATGAACCCGCGTCTAAGTCTCTGAGGACCGACCACGGCGTTTCATACACCAGACCGCCTCCATTTGTGGTTCGACTCAGGTTTTTATCGTGAATCAGGACGAGTTCGCCGTCGCTGGTCGAGTGGACATCGGTCTCGATCGCATCGACGCCGAGTGACAGCGCCAGCTCAAAACCTTCTAGCGTATTCTCTGGAGCGAGAGCTGCTGCGCCGCGATGGCCAATGACTTGCATGAGAAAATGATTATTGAGGCGGACTTTCTAATTCAGATCCTTACTCGAATAGCCCAAGATACGCCGGGCAATAATTAGCAAATTAATCTGTTGCGTACCCTCGTAAATATCGCTGACCTTGGCGTCGCGCATCCATTTTTCCAATAGGATTTTCCGTGAGTAACCAAGCGGACCCAGTAACTCGACGGCTTTCTGTGTGACCTGAGTGACTACGCTGCCGGCCTTGGCCTTGGCCATAGAGGCCTCCAGACTGTTGCGTATACCTTGATCCAGCATCCAGGCCGCCCGCCAGGTCAGAAGCCGGGCCGCCTGCAGGCTGGCTTCCATGTCCATAAAGTCACGCTCACGCGTGCTGAGTTTCGTGGGCGGGGTGGTGTAGCGGATGGTGATGCCTTCCTGCTTGAAAATGTCACGGACATAATCTACAGCAGCTCGGGCGATGCCAAGAGCGCTGGCGGCCACGAGCGGGCGGGTCGCATCAAACGTTGCCATTACGCCCTTAAAGCCCTGGGTGGATTGTTTGACTTCCGCACTCCCCAAAAGATTGTCTACAGGAATGCGACAGTCTTCAAACATCAGCATGGCTGTGTCCGAGACCCGGATGCCCATCTTGTCTTCAATCTTAGCGACGGTCATACCAGGCGTGTGGTGGTCAACGACAAAGGCTTTGATACCGCCTCGCCCGGCAGACTTATCCACCGTGGCCCATACAACGATGAAGCCCTCCGATTTCTCTGCGGCCATGAGACCGCTGGTGCAGAAAATCTTCGTCCCGCTTAAGACCCACTGGTCTCCATCTTGGACCGCTGTGGTTGCGACTGCGGCCGAGTCTGAACCACAGCCCGGTTCGGTGATGGCCATGGCTCCCCACTTGGGTGCGCCGTCACGGAAGCGTGCCAAAAAGCGTTCTTTCTGCTCTGGCGTGCCGGTGGCGGCGACCGCAGCACCACCCAGCCCCGGATGCGGAATACTGAGATACAGACCCACGTCGCCCCAGGATAATTCCTCAACAAGGATGGCCGAGCGAACGTTGCGCTCCGACGGAGGTCGGTCAGTCTTCTCTTGCTGCTCTTGCTTTTGTTTTCCATCTCCAAAGCTGACTATGTTTTTTGAGGCGTTCCACATCATGTTCAGCCATTCGGTGGGCTTTTCATGCTCACGCTCGTCATACTCGCGCGAGATGGGTCGCATAGTGCCGTCCGCCACCGAGTGCATCATATCCCGGTTCTTTTGAACGGCTGCGGACAGGGAGAAGTCTATCATGCTCTGCCTCCAATACTCTCGATTCGGTACTCTTCTTCGACCCTAGATCGTTAGACTATCTCAACCTTAGATCATGGCCAGCCCTTCGAAAGTGGCAAAGCCGCGACCGTTGCGCAGCCATAGTTCAACCGGATGGTCCCGAATATAGCCATGACCACCTAGTATTTGGAGGGCATTGTCTGTCACTTTGAGAACCATGTCTGCCGCGTAGTTCTTGGCTAAACAGGATTCGCGCGTGGCATCTTCACCCGCATCGAGTTTCCACGCTGCTTCCCAGGAAAGCAAACGGGTCGCATCAATTTCCATGGCCATCTCGGCCAACACAAAGGCTATGGCTTGTTTTTGCGCAATGGCGACGCCAAACGCTTTACGCTCTTTGGCGTACTCACGCGCATATTCGTAGGCGGCTTTGGCCACGCCAACTGCCATGGTGGCCAGGGCAACACGTGAGCGATTCAAAATCGGCTGCAGATCACCTTGCAGTTGCGATGAGCCTGGGACACGGCAATCGTCCAGACTGAGTTCATACGTGGTGACTGCTTGGAGGCCCATGTTTTTTTCACGTCCGGTGATGTTGAGCCCCGGCGTCTCGGGTGGAACCAGGAAGGCGCTCAAACCATTCCCGGTGCGAGCATAAACCAGCGTTTGGGCGGCATCAGCTGCTAAAGGCACAAAACACTTGGTGCCGTTAATGACAAAGTCTCCATTTTGTTGCTCGGCCGTTGTGGCCAGTTCATTTACGTCAAAGCCAAAGCGTGGTTCCATGAGAGCTGCTGTACCAGCTGTGAAATCCGGTCCGATATAGCTGCTGAGAATCTGCTGTTTTTGTTCGTCCGTACCGAGTCTCATAACCGGATAGGTTATAAGCTGGGGTGAGAGCATATGCAGGGCAATGGACAAGTCGCCCCAAGCCAGTTCTTCACAGATTAACGTGCCAGTGACAGCCGAGGAGGGCGTCCCGGCGCCGCCGTAGGCTTCGGGGATTGTGCTCTGGACGAGACCCAGTTCCCAGGCCTGTTGCACAACTGCCCCAGGAATTTCGCCGCTCTCATCTGCATCGTGGGCGATGGGACGGATCTGTTCTCGGGCAAACTCAGAGACTGTGTCTCGAATCAGCTGTTGTTCTTCGTTTGGCTGAAAGCCAAGCATAGGTACGGTCTCCTTGATGCGTCTGCAGCAGAATTTGAATCGATTAAATTCTGAAAGCAGTCTATCATAGACAACGGCCTGGGAAACGGAGGTGTGGGTAGCGGTGTGTGTCGGGTTACACTGCGCTAAGTCGACCTACGGGATCTGCTGTTGAGAAACTCCTTGGTCCTGTTCTACCCGACCGTAAACGATCGAGTTCAGTCTACAACGCCTGCTAAAGAGGGCTCCCCAATCCCGCCTCAGGGGGCTTCAGCCTCCCGGGTAGATTGAGCAGGGCGCTTGAGCGCCCTGAGGCGATAGTCGCCCGGAAAAACATCTGCACGTATCAACACCGCCACCTCGTGGCCGGGGGGGTGTCTTGGCGTCTTCATATCCCTACTCATGATCCTCATTAGAAATTCTCAGCGGTGGTCAGTTGGTCTGAATCTCGGTATCCCCGGACTCCGTCACCTGCCCGAGAGGATTGGGCACTTGACGAATTTACGGCGGCTCAAAATAGAGAACAATCAGCTTAGGAGCCTTCCCGACAGTATTGGGCAGCTGAGGAATTTACGGTGGCTCAGCATCAGGGGTAACGCGCTTGCGAGCCTGCCAAACAGCATTGGCCAGTTGACGAATTTGCAGCTCCTCAGCGTCTCCGACAACCAGTTCACCAGCCTGCCGGAGAGCCTCGGGCAGTTAACACGATTGCAGCGGCGCAACGTCTGTGCCAGTCAGCTCACGAGTCAATGCTGAAGCGGCAACTTCTGTTTCCGGATACGTTTTCGTGCGGATGCATAACAATGAGGACGAGGCGTTCTTCAGCAAGTATGGTGCAGCCCTGGGGCCGACGATCCAGGCCCATCAAGGGCGCGCTATAGTTGCTTCCGCAAGCCCAGAGATCCTTGAAGGACTATGGGGGAACAACTGGACTGTCGTGCTTAAATTCCCTTCTGTTGAAGAGGCCGCAGCTTCGTATAAATCAGCAGAGTATCAAAAGGTCATTCCGTTCAGGCATACGGCCTCAGAGTACACCAATATAGTCGTCCTCGAAGGGTATTCCGGCCTGCCGCCAACGCCAGGCTGGAAGAAGAGCAAATAGGAAAATGGGGAGCTTTTAGATACAACCAGAGCCGAATCTTCTGACGAGGCTCAGGCACGCCTTCAACGGGGCTCGGGACAGGTCTCCCGGTGGAAGAAGTAAAGAATGGTGGGGTACGTGTCCAGGTTAAAAGTGTGCGCTTTCCTCACCGAGTGATAAATTTCCCGGCTACATAACAACGCCCCATAAAGGGGCTGAAAGCTGGCGTCAGCCGGCGCTGTACAAGTAGCTTGGATTCATGTGCGGGGGAGAACGACGGCGTAATCAACGCATGATTTTAGAGTAAACACAATGACGCGGTGTTTCCCGCGCACCACGGAGGAGGTAAACGCGGTCTACCTTATATCACGACCACGGCGTGCCATTCACCGGATCGCGCAGCAAACGCCGGGCGGCGGTCATGCGATGGCCTTCGTCGGGGCCATCATAAATTCTGGCGTAACGCGCTTCGCGGTACATGAACTCTAACGGTGTATCGCCAGTCACGCCGAGTGCGCCGTGGACCTGGATCGCCCGGTCGACCACGTTGTGGAGCATACGAGCGCCCCAGAACTTGATGAGCGCAATTTCAACGCGCGCTTCACCCCCGGCATCAATAGCCTGTGCGGCATCTAAGGTCATCAAGCGCGCAGCCTGGATCTCCGCGGCGGACTCAGCGATATAACGCTGAATCTCGCCTTTTTCTGACAGCATTGAGCCATGGGAAAAGCGACACTTGGCTCGCTCGCACATGAGTTCAAACGCCCGCTGGGCCTGCCCCAGCCAGCGCATACTGTGAAAAATACGCCCCGGCCCCAAACGTTTTTGGGCAATCAGAAAGCCTTTACCACGCTCTCCTAATAAATTTTGTCGCGGCACGTGAACATCAGTGAGGCGAACCTCACAATGCCCTCCACCAGTATGGCCCATGGTCGGGACGATACGTTCGATGTTGTATCCTGGTGTGTCGGTCGGCACGATGATGGCCGAAAACTTGGCGTGCCGGTCGGCGTCCGGGTCGGTCTGACAAAAGATGGTGGTAAAAGCGGCTTTGCTCGCATTCGAGGTGAACCACTTGTGACCATTAATCACCCAGACATCGCCGTCAAGTTCGGCTTTAGTTTGCATGAGGGTCGGGTCAGAGCCGGCCACCTCCGGTTCGGTGAGTCCTACTGAAGGCAGAATTAGTCCGGCAACCAAGGGCTTGAGCCAGCGCTCTTTCTGCGGCTCGGTGCCGTATAAATTTAACATGATGGAGTCTTGCATGGTGAGCGAGCCTACGGCCGCTTGGCCCCAATGCGAGCGGCCAATAATTTCGTTGAGATACACAAACGACATAAACGGTAGGCCGCCGCCGCCAATGTCTTTGGGATGCCCAAGGGCCCAAATGCCCTCGTCTTTGGCTTGCTGTTTCAGACTTTCGAGGACCTGGACCGATTCCTCATCATCTTGGTGTAGAATAGGCTCAACCGGGACGACCTTTTCATTGATAAATGCCCTGATATGGTCGCGGTTTTCGCGGACTTCTGCTGGGATGCTTGCCATGTCTTTCCTCCCTCATTGAACACGGACTGACATAATGGAACAACTATAGACTGTCAGGTACAAGAGTCTACAAAGGAGCCAGCTATGAGTGTGTTAGAGGGTGAATGGGAAGAATGGCGGCGAATTCTGCACCACGGGGATGAGGAATGGGTGCGGCCGGATCACGACCAACTCGTTTTGGCTGACGGTCGTACTATTGCAGAGACCGAAGCGATTTATCTGCCCCCGTGCAACCCAACTAAGATCATTTGTATACACCTCAACTACGACTCTCGCCGAGCGGAGTTCGGTGTACCCACACCGCAAACACCAACCTATTTCCAGAAACCACTCAGCGCTCTGAATACCCATAAGGGACGACTGCACCGCCCGGCGAATTGCCGGTAGCTCAACTACGAAGGGGAAATCGCCGCAATCGTGGGTAAGCCGATGCGTAATGTCCCACAAGAAGAGACCTGGTCGTATCTGGCCGGATTCGCTGCGGCCAATGACGTCGGCTGTCACGACTACCGTGATACTGATGCCGGCTCTATGTTGCGGGTGAAGGGTATGGACGGCTTTTGTCCGATTGGACCGGGCATTGTGAGCGGAGTGGATGTTCGGGAATCACTCATCCGGACGTATCTGAATGGGGGAGTCGTTCAAGATGCCCTCGTGTCGGACATGATTTTTGGCATTGATTACCAGCTGGCTGATCTGTCTCGGCATATGACCCTGATGCCGGGCGATCTCATTCTGACAGGCACCCCGGCCAATTCACGGCCTATGCAGCCAGGAGACGTCATTGAAGTTGAGGTTTCCGGTTTGGGACGGCTGATGAATACGGTTGCCGAACGGCCGACTCCAACTGAAGCTGTCGGACATCAACCCACTCGCTCGGAGGCCGTTCGCCGGGTGGCGCTGGGTTCGGACTTGGATGCCAGCCCTGCCAGCCGTGCTAGTATTGACGACTGATACGTATTTTCCACTTGACTCATTAGAACTCAAGTGGGATGCTGCAGACATCACAGTAATTTGAGAGGGAGGGCAGGCTATGGGCTTACCAAATGGCGTTCATCATCTGGCGATTTGCACCAAGGATATGAAGGGACAAATCGAGTTTTTTACACAAGTTGTCGGTATGGAGCTGGTTGCACTGTATTGGATGCACGGGGTGAAAAACACCTTTCACGGCTTTGTGAAGATGGGTGACAGTTCGTCGATCGCCTTTGTCCAAGGACCCGAGAGCGGTGAGATCCAACCCCAAATGGGCGTATCCCACCCTAGCTGGACAGCGGGCCTCGTGGCGCCCGGTACGGCGCAACATTTGGCGATGAATGTCGACACCGAAGAGGACTTGCTGGCCATGCGCGATCGCGTTCGTTCGCACGGACACTGGGTCATGGGCCCGCTGGATCATGGCTTTTGCAAGTCGATCTATTTTGCCGGGCTAGAAGGTATGATGCTCGAATTCGCGACTTCCGAGGGGGAAGCGATTGATGCCGAAGCTTGGATTGATCCTGAAGTGGTCAAACTCAACGGCATTAACTTAGAAGAGTTAGCAACGTATAAAAGTCCGCCGGCATTCGAATCACAACGTGGTAAGGTTGCAAACCCCGAGGTGGATTTGAATAACCCGCCGATGCAGTTCCCGCCGGGAGGGGAAGTCGTGTATAGCATGTCGGATGAGGAAGTGACTTTGAAGATGAGTGAGACCACGCCACCGGTCCAACCGAATTCCTGACGAATCGCTCGTTACCCGTTCTCACTGAATAGAAAATCTCAGTCCGGTGCAGAGTCGTTTCGGCTCTGCACCGGACATAGTGAGATCCACTTGTATGCCTGTTCACGTGCTTATTCAGGCGTACCCTCGTCTTTGCCACAGGAGGGCATATGGCAGCACCGCACGATGGTCCACAATCACGGCTAATTGCCGTCAATGACTTTGAATGGCAGGAACGACAGCCAGGCGTGCAGGCACGCAACCTGTGGGCCGACGGAGAAAACAAGAGGCTGGCGATTATGACGCGGATAGCGCCTGGCCTGCAAATGCCCACCCACAAGCACGCTGGTGATGAGTTGGTCTACATCATCGAAGGGTCCTTGTCAGACGAGTTTGGGACGATAACCGCAGGGAATATGGGCTATCGACCAAACGGCTGCGTGCATACCGTTTCCAGTACCACCGGGGCAACTGCCATTGCGGTCCTGACCGGTGGCACAGAACCGGCGACAGAACGTGGCGATGCTCCAGCGTCCCAGGTCTTTACACTTAGTGAGCTGGAGTGGGTCGAAGCGCGTCCGGGCATTCGCCTCAAACACATTTGGGAAGATAAGGCAGCCGAGCGTCGAGTGTCGCTCGCCCGATTTGAGCCGGGTGCAGTCTTACCGCTGCATCGGCATAATGGCGATGAACTCATTTTCTTAATTGAAGGCGAAAACGCAGATGAGTCCGGAGCTGTACCAACCGGCAACCTGAGCTATCGTCCCAGCGGGTGTACGCATACGGTCACAACCACAAACGGAGCCACCGCTCTGAATTTTTCGTGGGGTGGTGCCGAGATGCTGGAGTAGAGGATCGAGTAGTCATCCGTCGCTCTTATAGCCCGAGACTCATTCCTCCATCAGCGATCAGCATTTGGCCTGTTAGATAGGACGCCAGCGGGGATGCCAAAAATAGCGCGATGCCGCCCATATCTTCAGGCGTTCCCCAGCGCTTCATAGGAATAGATTCGAGTGAATCCTCGTATCTGCGAGGATGTCCCCAGGTCACTTTAGTGATTTTCGTTGCAATGAGACCGGGAGCAATGCCGTTGACGCGAATACCATCCCCAGCCCAGGCCTCTGCGAGCGTCTTTGTTAATGTCACCAAAGCGCCCTTGCTGGCGCTATAGGCGGGATTACCCAGCACGGAAAAAAAGCTGGCTCCAGAGCCGAGCATAATAATCGATCCGTGCGTTTTTGCCAGCATGTGGTGGAACTTGGTGCAGCTGCTCATAACGCTCATCAAATTGACATCCAGGACACGCCGGAACGTTGGCATTTGAAACTCGGCCCGCTTGTATTCCACAGTACCCTGTGACGCGACGAGGACGTCCAGCGAATCAAATGGCGGCTGTAGCGATTGTACGCTACTATCGCTCGATATATCCCACTGAAAATAGGTTAAGCCTGTGAGGTCCGACCCTTCCTCGTCTGCATAGTCTGCAGCAGACGGTCGTGTGCCGCACACAAAAACCTGTGCACCGTGATCGCGAAACTGCCGGGCAATGCCGTTTCCAATACCGCTCGATCCGCCGATAACTAGAACGGTTTTGTTGCTAAAATCAACTTCGTTCATTGCTGTTGTCCCCTCTCCTGATAATCGGCCCAGCCTATCGGGAGTTGCTATACCGGAAAAGGGTAGGGGCTCGACTCGTTGAAAGGTTGCATCACAGCTGAGATACAGGCATTTAGGATGGCGCAGGGTGCAAAAGCCAAATTCTCAAAAGGAGGCCAGTATGGCATTACCGCAGGATATTCGGCCGATTAATAGCGAATTGATGGATTCAATAACCCAGTCTTCGGATCAAGATTGGATCCCGGACCCGGGCGACCCCGACCGAGCGTTTATGAAGGTCCTCTGGACCGGAGAAGAAAGCGGCCGTTGGCTGGTGCATTTCCGCTGGCTGAAGGGCTATGTTGCACCCCCGCACAAGCATCTGAGCGCTGCGCATACGTATATTCTTTCTGGCAAGCTCAAAGTGCGAGGCGGCACTTTCAACGCTGGGGACTATGTCCATGAAGCAAACGGTATGGTCCACGGAGCCACGACAGCGCTGGAAGATACAGAATACTTGTTTATGTGCGACGGGCCGGTCATCTTCTTCGGGAAAGACGAGTTTACCGGCTATCTTGGTTGGGAAGAGATTCGTCGCATGCAACAAGAGCATGAAGCCTCGAAGAAGAAGGCTGCAGCACGGAAAAGAATAGCCTCAAAGAAGAGGGTCACTGCGAGAAAGCGGACGGCTAAGAGGAAAGCGGCATAATTTGACAGACTGAGAGAGGAAAAGGCCCAGAAATCGTTCAACGGTATTCTGGGCCGTTTTATTTGGTTTCTTAATGGTACCTATTGATTCAGTGGTCGGTCATGTATCTGGTCTCTGTTGAGGAAGCGCAAACGCTCCTAAATCAGCTGATTACCGAAGATTTGGCTTGTGAAGGGATCGTTATATCGTGGAAGGGGACCGAATTTTGGTCAAGATCGTTGTCGTGCCTGAGGGTCGTAGACAGCGACGCTTGGGAGGGGCGAAGGGGGTAATTCGGTACATGGCCGATGAATTTGACGGCCCACTCGAAGGTATCTTGGACTAGGGATAGCAACCTATCGAGGTCACCTGAATCGAGATACATTCGGTCCATGTCAGAACATGTGACTCCTCCGCCGGCGGCACCCTCTGCCACGGTTATTGTCCTCCGAGATGTAGACAGCGGCATGGAGGCGCTCTTATTACGGCGTAACTCGAGAATAGCCTTTCACGGTGGAGCCTGGGTCTTCCCTGGTGGGCATATTGATCCGGAAGATCAGTCGCCCGATGCTCCTAACCACATGCTCGCGGCAGCGCGGCAGGCTGCTGTCCGAGAGGCGTATGAAGAAGCCGGCTTGACACTGTCCAAAGAGAAACTGTTGTATTTTTCGCATTGGACGACGCCTCTGAGCAGGCCGAAGCGCTTCTCGACTTGGTTTTTTATTGCCCAAGCCGGCGACGAGGCCGTTCAGGTAGATGGCGGAGAGATTCATGACCACGAATGGATGCGACTTGACGATGCTCTTGCGGCGCGGCAGGCTGGAACGATCGAGCTGCCTCCCCCGACGTTTGTCTCTCTGACAAAACTCGCGCCGTTTACTAGCGTCAGCTCCGCGCTGGATCATGTGCGCATATGTGAACCTGAGATGTTTTTTCCCAAGCTTGAAAAAATAGACGACGGCTATTGCTCCATCTACCAAGGTGACGCCGGATACGAATCTGCGAATGTGAACGAACCAGGCGCGCGTCACCGCTTGTGGATGCTCAAAAGCGGCTGGCGGTATGAGCGCGGAGAGTGACGGGGAAGCGAAACATAACTCTAAGAAGCATGCAAAAATTCATCCGATAGTTATCTTGAAAGAAGGTCGGACCAGTCTGTCCGAAGCCTGAGCACGAAGCCATAATAATTTTCGCATTGCGCTTGGTCAGACTTTCACAGTCGAGGCCGAGACGGCCCATCACACCTGGAGCGAAGTTTTCGACGACCACGTATACTTTAGCAATCAAGCCCTTGGCGATTTTCATCGCGTCCGGCTTCTTGAGGTCAACACACAGACTTTTTTTCCCGCACAGGTGTAAAGAACCATGGAACCTGGACCATCTGCGACAGGAAATATGCTCCGGCCGAATTCACCCCTCGGGGCAGGCTCAAGCTTAATGACCTTAGCTCCGAGATCGTTCAAAATGCGTGTACAGGTTGGTTTGGCTAAGGCAGGTGAAAAAACAGGGACAGTGAGGCCTTTAAGTAGTTTTGAACGGTCTGTCGTCGCTTCTGCCATGTAAATTCCGCCTTTGACCGATTGGACGACCCGCGTCTTTCTCTATATAGCTCGTGTGGACGTGTCAAAAGTAAGGTCCAACGCAAAAAGGACAAAGCTATGCGTATTGGTATGATGATAGGTGAGGGGGCGGGCGAGTCGCCCAACATGGATGAAGTGATTCGACGTGCTCAGCGGGCTGAGGAGGTGGGACTCGATACAGGCTGGCTGGCGCAAATTTTTTCACACGATGCCATTAATTTGCTTGCCTTAGTCGGTCGAGAGACCAAACGCATTGAACTCGGGACTGCGGTCGTACCGACGTATCCGCGCCATCCTGCGGTGATGGCCCAAGCCGCGCTGACTACGCAAGCTGCCTGTCAGGGGCGTTTTACCCTCGGTATCGGACTCTCGCATAAGATGGTGATCGAGGGCATGTATGGCCTGCCGTACAAACGCCATATGGCGCATATGCGGGATTATTTGAATGTATTGAAACCGATGCTGCGCGGCGAGGCGGTGAAATATAAAGGTGAAGAATACCGGGCTAATATGGAAGTTGCGGTAGCAGGCGCTGTCCCTGTCCCGCTCGTACTTGCCGCGCTTGGGCCGAAAATGCTTGACTTGTGTGGGCGTGAGGCAACTGGAACCGTTACCTGGATGGCGGGTCAAAAAGCGCTGAAAGAACATGTCGTGCCGCGTATTGCAGTGGCAGCTAAAGAGGCCGGTGCCCCTGCGCCACGCGTCATTGCCGGGGTGCCCATGGCCATTACCAATGACCGAGATAAAGCCCTCGAAGTTGCGGCGCGGGTATTTGCCATTTACGGCCAGCTGCCCGCCTATAGAAATATGCTGGACCGGGGCGGAGCAAAGGATCCGGTTGAAATGATTCTGGTGGGAGAACCGGGTGGCGTACAGGACGAGGTCAAACGCCTAGAGGATATCGGGGTCACAGATCTGTGCGCGTTCGTATTTCATGCTGATGATAGTGCGTATGAGCGAACGATCGATTTCTTGGGCTCACTGAACTGAGTGTGGATTGGTTTCTGTTTCTTATGTGGTAGGACGAGCATCGTGAAAATTATTACCCGCAGCTTCCTCTTCTTATCCTTGCTTGTTGCGGCATACGCCGGGACATACGCCTCTGTCCTGGCGCGTCACGAGCGGGCTGTCCATCTTGCAGCGCTCAAACAGGCAACGTTCTTCTCTCTGGCCGCGTCGGGGAACAAAGGGTCGCTTGAAACTGCGATGCAGATGTTCCATTCCGTTCGTACAATGCAGTTCCACGCAGAACCTCATTTTGCGGATTTCCTATGGCGGGATCGAGAAATTGAGATACCGAACGCGAGTGCCTTGGAAAGCTGGGCCGGTCGCTTCTTTCCCACGTGTAAGGACTCCCTATGCCAAGGTTTGTCTTTGCACGGACTGGATCTCCATGGCCTCAGTCTGAGCAAGGCGCAGTTGTCCCATGCTGATCTGAGCGAAGCAGATTTGCGTGGAAGTGATCTCTCCGAGGCGGATCTGAGCGAGGCAGATTTGCGCGGGGCGAAACTGACACAGGCGCTGCTGACGGGCGCTCGCTTACGCTATGCAAACTTGACGAATGCCGAATTATCCAAGGCCGATCTGAAAAATGCAGACCTGTCTGACGCGGAGCTGCCAGGAGTGAATCTGCAACAAGTGAAACTACAATGGGCAAAGCTCAATCGGACGAATCTCTCCGAGGCGAACCTGGCCGAGGCCAATTTGTACGGGGCCGATCTGCGCGGAGCCAAGCTCGAAGGCGTGAGGCTACCTGGAGCAATCCTGGTCGGCGTAGATTTAATCGGTGCTGGCCTTGTCGAGGCTGACTTGCGTGGCGCGAACCTTGAAGATGCAGATCTCATTCAGGCCGAGCTGCGTGGGGCCATGCTGGCCGGAGCGAATCTTAAGGATGCTGATCTGCACCAAGCCAATTTGTTTCAAGCTGATCTGACCCAGACAAAACTGGGGAGCGCCGACCTGTTCCAAGCGAATTTGGTGGGAGCAAAATTGGCAGGCGCTGATCTCAATGGTGCAGATTTGGAGCACGCTGACTTCAGCGGAGCAAACCTAAAGGGCGCAGATTTGACTGGGGCCAACCTTGCCGGGGCCGAGTTGTCCGGCGCTGTCATTGATGAACACACCCGGCTCGATGAGAAATGGCGGCTGGTGTGGGACATTGTAAACGAGCAAGGTAAAGTTGTCAGACTGGCTGGAGTGAACTTGCGGGATGCTGCGCTGGCTGGGGTGATGTTGGAAGGGGCGAATCTGCAGGGCGCCGATCTGAGTGGGGCCAATCTGCGTTATGCTATCCTCAGCGGGGCGGACATGACCGACATCTCTCTGCAACGGGCGGATTTGCACGAAGCTGACCTGGAAGGGGCGAACCTGGCCGGCGCCGATTTAAGCGATGTTCAAGGGCTGACCAAAGGGCAGCTCGAATCAGCCAAGACCTATAAGGCCGCGAGGTTGCCTGACTATCTAAACTGGTAGAGTAGATCCTAGCGGCAGGGGCAATTCATGAATTGCCCCTGCAAATCAATCGCTCGAAGGGCTCACGCGAACTCCTTCAAAAAGCCTAACAATGCCTCATTTACTTCTTTGGGTCGTTCCATCTGCACCCAATGGCCGGCACCTTCGATATATACTTTTCCCCGTAAGTCGGTTGTAAAGTGATCCATGAGATCAACCCAACCGCCTCCACCAAAAGACAGGACCGGATCCTTCTTGCCGGCAATAAAGATAGCCGGACGTTCGATTTTGACGTCCGCCAATTGTGGGGTGAGGTCGAGGTTGCGGTCGATATTGCGATACCAATTGATAGGGCCACGAAAACCACTTTGCTCATACTGAGCGACGTAGTAATCCAGATCCTCTTCCGTGAGCCACGCGGGAAGAGTTTCAGGATCAGTCATACCGTCAAGAAAGTTTGCAGTTTTTGATTTCTGTATCTGCATAGCGTCTTCTGAAGCATTACCCGACACGGAGTAATACGTTGTGCGCAAGGTTTTTCGGATATCCTTTTCAAACTCTGCTTCTGCGACGCCAGGAGTTTGGAAGTAGACAATGTACCAGAATTTGTCACCAAAGTTTTCTTGCTTGGTCATCACGCCGGCCGGACCACGCACGTACGGGACGCTGAGGCCAGCAACCGCTTTGACGCGATCAGCGTGGAGCAAGGATGTATGCCAGGCCACAGGTGCGCCCCAATCGTGGCCAACGACAAGAAATTTTTCATGACCAAGGGCATCCGCGATACCAGCCACATCATTGCTAAGATCAACAATATTATATGCTTCTATAGCCTCCGGCTTATCGCTCCCACCGTAGCCGCGCTGGTCCGGGACCGCGACTTGAAACCCAACGTCAACCAACGGGTCGATTTGATGCCGCCACAGATACCAGCACTGTGGAAAGCCATGCAGAAGAATGACGAGCGGGCCGTTGCCTTCGACAACCGTACGTAAACGGATGCCATTAGTTTCAATCATCTGAAAATTTCGGTTTTGCATGGGTGTAATACTCATGTCGCTTAGGATGCCCCGCTCGTCTTCGTGTCATTCTGAGGAGCTATGCGACGAAGAAACTCTCCGTACGCTGCCTCTGATAGATTCTTCGGGGAATTTATCCTGAGTGTAGTCGAAGGGTTCAGAATGACAGCTACCTCGTATTCTGTTCTAACAGAATACGAGGAGTTGAGGCGCTCTGCTTACTTCGCGTTTCCCCGACCCTGGGCTGCATCGGCAATGGCGAGCCGGTAGCCGGTGTCCTTTTCGTAGCGATCAATTTCTTGGATCACGGCATTCATGGCGCCACCGATGAGGATGTCATGATCGTCGCGGCACCAGTCTCGCGAAGCCACGGCACGGTCGGCAGAGCCTTGGAAGTGCGGGAAGACTTCCTTGGCCAGCAGTTCGTAAGAATTCAGCGAGGCCTGTCGCTCGACCCAATCATTGGCCATGATCATGAAACAGCCAAATCCCCCCGCCTGCTTTTTGAGACGTTCGAGCTGCGTAATGGCATCGTCTGGCGTGCCTATCACGGCGGTGCCAGAATCAACAAGCGCCTGGGGCCATTTACGCGGATCCGTTTCCTCTGGCGCGAGGGGCAGGGCAACGACATTCTGGAAGTAATCAACCCAGTCATAAATGCCGTATTCGATTTCTTTGAACGCTTGTTCGCGTGTCGGAGCGATATGCATCGGGCCAACCAAGCGCCAGGCGGAACGGTCAACCGTATGGCCGTGTTCTTGCGCTTGGTCGTTCCAGACCTTCCAGTGATCGCCAAGTACGGCAAAGCCACCCATGCTGGTAGCACCCAGCGAGAGCAGGCCCACGCCGTAACGCCCCGCTGTACGAGGTCCTGAGGGAGAAACCGTGGCGGCGACGGTAATCTCAAAATGGGGATACGTGTATGGACGGAGCTGGAGTCGCGCATCTTTCAGCGTGAACCAGTCGGTTTCTATGCTGACCGGCTCCTCCGAGGTGAGGAGCTGCATGATCGCACCCAGAGACTCTTCCATGCGTATGCGCTGGCTGGCCGGATCTATGCCCATCATGTGGGCGTCGGACGGTAAGGCGCCTGGTCCGACGCCAAACATTGTGCGTCCGCGTGTCATATGGTCGAGCTGGACGATGCGGTCCGCCAGAATTAAGGGATGGTGGTAGGGCAGGGAGCTGACGCCTGTGCCTAAGCGGATGTGGCGCGTACGCTGGGCTGCCGCAGCAATAATAAGCTCAGGTGAAGCAATGATTTCCAAGCCGGCAGAGTGGTGTTCGCCGATCCAGGCTTCGTCATAACCCAGTTCATCTAAGCGGACTATCAGCTCGAGATCACGCTCAAGGGCGAGCGTCGGGTTTTGGCCCACAGGATGAAACGGAGCCATGAAAATACCAAACCGTAACGGGCGTTCCATAATGTCCTCCAATTCTTGTCGCGTAAAGTGAGCGACTAGCTGACCGTCCGGAACCTTAGGTCTATCCTAACGTGCCGTAAGTGGCTTTCTCAAACTGTTCGTATACGGGAATAGCTTTGATATCAAAGAAAGGCAGAATTTGCATCATGATGACGCCCGCCACACGTTTGGTGGGATCAATCCAATAATACGAGTTAAAGATGCCGGCCCACCCCAGGCTCCCAGCAGAACGCGCTTCGGGAATGGCGCTGGTGTTGATAAGAAACCCTAAGCCGTGTTTATGCACAACACCGGGAAAGAATTGTACATCGTTAGAAAGAGGGGGAATAGCTGTTTTCATATCTCCTGCGGCAAGCTCTCCAATATGATTTTCCGCCATTAGAGAGACTGTTGCCGATTTGAGGATGTGCGCGCCATTATGGCTGCCGCCTTTGAGTATCATCTGCACGAAGGCGAGATAGTCTTTTACCGTAGAGTTGAGCCCATGGCCGCCGCTGTTGTATTCCGCATCGTCCGGAACCAGTTCAATCTCACTTGGTTTTAAGGTTCCGTCTTTGCCGCGCTGATGGATGCTCGCTGTGCGCGCATTTTGTTCTGTCGAACGCACAAAGCCGGTATCCGTCATGCAGAGCGGTTCAAAAATATGCTGCTTGAGATACGCGTCCAAGGTTTGGCCACTAGCTGCTTCAACCAATTGGCCGACCCAGTCGGTATTAATGCCGTATTCCCAACGTTCGCCGGGATCAAAGGCCAGCGGCATCTTGAGCGCAGCTTTCTTCCCGCTAGAAATGCCGGGCGTGAATGTCGCCTCTTGGTATTGGCCCAGAGATGGGTTCCAAATCTCATACCCAAAACCTGCGGTATGGGTAAGAATCTGTCGAGCCGTGACCGGTCGTGTTGCCGGTCGCAGTTTAGGTTTTCCATCTGGATCGAAGCCTTCCAGGACTTCAAGGGCGGCTAGCTCGGGGACCACTTCTCCCAAAGGCTGGTCGAGTCCGAACTTGCCCTGCTCATGCAATTGCATAGCCGCCGTAGACGTGACGGCCTTGGTCATGGACGCGATGCGAAAGACCGTGTCCAGAGTCATGGCAGGACCGTCGTTTAGTTTGCGCGTGCCAAACGCGCCTTCGTACACAAGACCCGAGTCCGTGGCAACCATGGCGACGACACCAGGAATGTCCCCGGACTCAACGGCTTGATTCAGGACGTTATCTATTTGCTGCATGCTTAGGGCTTCCTTTCGTTACTCGGTAGCATCCGGGATTACTTTGACGGCAATCGTCTTACCCGATTCAACCCGGCCCACACGCGGCCTCGCGAATCCAAACCATGCCAGCCAGTATTTCTTTTTGTAGGCTTCGCCCATGCGATCCACCATAGTCGAGTTGGTGAAAATTTCCGCTTTGCCGCCAAACATCGGCCCGTCTTTGCTGCCGACCCAAATGCGGACGGCATTGCGACCACTCTTGATCCTTTTGGCTTTATACGATGTTGGGCCGACGGTAAAATACACCACGTCATCGGCATACATAAACCAAATGGGGGCTGCAGTACTCCATTCGCCATTCTTGCGCTGGGTGGCAACATAGATTTCTTTTGCGGATTGGAGCTGGGTCTTGGCGTCGTTGCTGAGGGCGTGGGCGTTATGGGCCATACCCACGATGCAGAGCCCGGCAGTAATGAGCAGACCGACAAAGATATTCATTGCTTCCTCCACGCTAGAGTTTTTTTCGTTATTGGATACTAGTTAACCTTCAATCCCCAGCCGTCACAATCCGAGCAACGCGCGACAGCGGGTGGCCCTTGGCATCTATCTGCAAGGTGTTGAACCAGCCAAACGGCGTGCGGGTGCTATCGAGTTTTGCTACGATCAGACATTGGTGTGTTCGATCTAAAATATCGATTGCATCTTGTGGCGAGCCGAGCGTGGCAAACAGATGCGCGAATGGGTGGAGCACGATGGTGGTGACTTTAAGCTGATTCGCCAGCTTGGCGATTTCGCCACTCGCGCGCCGCGCGACGCGGTCAGGATTCTCTTCATCGCCTTGTTCGACACTGGCCAGTACAACGAGTGCGTTGTCCACTTTCGTCACGGGATCGTCGTAGTCTTCGTAGACCGTGGAACGACCTTTTTTTGTGATGGTGCAGCAGAAGGCGTTGACGTGCAGGATGAGGAAACGCATGGGGTCTATGTCTGATGTTCTGGGATGCGTAGGGCCGGCGGGCCTGTGGGCGGGATGACCTCGCCGCTACGATTTGTTTTTCTCAAAATTACGTAGAAACTCGATATTCAGCTCAAGCATCTCTCCCAGCCATAACGCCCGGCCGGTGTGATCCGCGACATCCTCACCAGCGCGGGGATGAATGAGGACGCTGAGTCCTGAATGATTCAACATCAACCAGGGTACGACCTTGTCAAACTGCTCTGGATTAAAGGCGACTTGATACATGGCCTGCGGGTGGGGGCCCACGGGCTCTTCTCGCCAACGGCCAAGCTCGACATCGAACTGATCGCCTAATGCTTCGCGAATACCCTCGGCCGTAGAACGGCTGGATTCATCGTAATATACATGGGCATGAAAGCCTTTAATCTCGCTGTTGTCTTGTTCCATATGACCTCGTTGTTCTGCGTAACGTTCACTCTCGAACGCCGCGCGTGTTATCTCCTACCGATTCTCCCGGCTGTTGTTGCCACCCAAAGCCGACTTGTCGCCACAGATCTCGGTAGTCGTAGTCTGTATCGAGCGCCAGGTTGAGACGATTATACGAGGCAAAATCACTGACGAGATGGATGAGTTGCACGACGCCTTTGTCGGTCAGCCCGACTTCTCGGAGTTGGGCAACGTCTTTGTCCGTCACATCCTTGGGGCTGAGGTTCACCTTGAGGGCGAACTCGACAAAGGTTTTTAGGCGTGGGTCCGAGAGAGCCGCCGTCCCTTCTTCAAGGAATTGTTTGGTATATTCTTCGTCGGTCTGTAGGCCGTAGTTCAGAATCGTGCAGAATGCGGCCGTACAGTACGGACAGCCGTTGGCTTTGGAAACGGCAATGCCGACGTGCTGGATCTCGGGCATAGAGAGTTCCCCCAGCTGCCACAGGACTTTGGTTGTTCCCAACTTGGCCTTCAGCAATTCGGGGAAATTCATCTCTATATAGAAATGATTCGGTACCTCGCCTTCCATATCGGTCACCCAACTGAAGATCTCTCGGATGAGCGGATCGTCAAGCGTCTCTGGTTTTTTGATTGCTAAGCGCGCCATAGTGCTCTCCCTGCTTGTACTGTCGGACTGATATTACAGCCGTACCCAGTTCGGGCCGTCGTCTGTTGTTTTGAACAGACCACTATAGATGCCCACATACAAAGTCTGCGGATTATGTGGATCTAAAGCAAGCACCTCAACGTTTGTATCAGGCAGGCCGGTATTACTGGCTGTCCAGCTCGCGCCCGCCGTTGTCGTTCTGAAGACGCCTTGATCAGTCCCGGCATATAACGTCTTCGGCTCAGTTGGATCAACGTTGAGTGATCCAACAACGGCTCCGGCTGGAATCATGGTATTTGCAGCCGGCCAGCGCGTCCCCGCGTCGTGGCGGTTAAAGATGCTGGCGCCGGTCGCGGCATACAGTAGTGCCGGATTGGTGGGATCGACCGTCAACGCAGGGATAAACATATCCAGCAAGCCCGTGCTCTTTGGGGTCCTGGACTGCCGGGCATTCGTACTCTGGAACACTCCATTCTTTAAGGTGCCGATATAGAGCGTCAGGGGTTGTGTCGGCACGCTGGCCACCGCGTTAATTTTTTCCCGCCAGACCGGTATTACGAGCGCCCCACTGCCTGCCTCGATTCGTGCTTTCGAATATGCCGTCCCCGCTGGCAGCATACACATGGACTGATTGTTTAGGATTCAGAGCAAAAAGATATGGATGCGTATTCGGAGGAAGGCTGGTGTCCGCAGGGGCCCAATTTTCTCCGCTTGTAGTACTCTTGAACAGCCCGCCGTACGCCTCCGCATATAAAATGCTGGTATCGGGAGGGTCAATTGCAACGGCTTCAATGTTTCGATCCGTCAAGCCCTTTTTCAACGCACGCCAGGTTTTCCCACCGTCCGAACATGTAAAAATGCCATCGCATGTTGCGGCGTACAGGGTATTAGGGGCACTGGGATTAAACGCAAAGCCGAGTTTAGATACGTCTCCGAGCTTTCTGGGGACCGTGGTCTGCGCATCCAAAAGGGGCGTATAGCCAAAGTGGATTGGGTGAATTGCTACTGCCATGAGAAGACAGAATCCGCGACAGAGACGTACAGGCCACATACTGGCGGCCTATATACTGTTTTGTGACAAGAACTCTTTGAAGCGTAAGGTAAACGGCTCGCGTGCTGAGGAGACGAAACCGTGTCCGGCGTTGTCAAATATGGCTAATTGAGAATTCGGGATTTCCCTGGCTAAGATTTCCGAATTCGCCGCTGGAATAAGCACGTCCTCACGGCCAGTAGCGATCAAGGTTGGGGCGATAATCTCCTTGAGCCGCTTGTACACGCGGAGCGTCATGGTCGCTTCGAAGTGACGGTTGTAGGCAAAGTAAGGTGTGGAATATTGGAGCACGCGGCGCATGGTGGCTTCGAGTTCATCTCGGTGGGTGGTAATATAGTCTTCCGAATAGGACAAATTCCAACCATCTCGAATGGCGTCTTCAGGCGTCTGTCCGGGCCGCCCTTTCAGCGCCTTCATGGATTCGGGTGGGGCAGGGACGGAGTGCTTGCCGCCTGGGGTGGTACAGCCGAGCGCCAAACTCGCCACATGTTGTGGATGGTGAATGCCTATTTCCTGGGCTATCATGCCGCCCATCGAAATGCCAAAAACATGCGCACGTGGGATATCGAGTGCGCTCAGCAAGCCCACTGCGTCACTGGCAAAGAGTGCAATCGAGTAGGGTTTGTCGGGTTTGTCTGACTGCCCAGTACCACGATTGTCATAGATAATGACCTGATAGTCGGCAGCCATGTTTTGCACAAATTCGAGATCCCAGGCCGCGGCTGGTCCGCCCAATCCCATGATGAGTAACAGCGGCTGGCCCTGACCTTTAATGGTATAGTGAATATTCAGCTCATTAACCTGTGTGTGTGGCATGCTCTCTCCTCTCGTTTGATGATACGGACACGTCTCCTCAGCAAGGGTCAGCGCTTCCCTGGGGTTTTAGCAAGCGGGCGCAGGAATTGCCAGGAAGAGTATGTCTGGTATAATTCAGAGCTGTGCAAACAGCCGAAGCACCAAGCCTGAAGAATACGCCAGACGTGGGGCAGGTGGTCAAAACACTCTCTCGGGTCAGCACCCGGACTGCGCTCTACCACCTGGCTGAAATCTGGCTGATGGTAGCTGCAGCCATTTACCTGAGTGCTGTCCTGTTCCCGCTTACGTCGGGCATTATAGGGATTCTCGTCTACCTTTTCAGCGTGCCAATTGTGGCTTCACGCCAACATGCACTTACGGTGCTGGTGCACGAGGGCATCCATAAACGGCTATCACGCACCCTCTGGATGAATGACTGGCTGGCTCGGCTCACTGCGGGCTGCCCGGTCTTTATTTCGCTGGCTAAATGGCGCTATATTCATCTCGCGCACCATCAATATACCAACACGCCGGATGATCCCGACCGCGCCATTTATGCCCGCTATCCGCTGGCCAGCAAGCAATTCTTTGGACTCTTAGTGCGCGATGTGTGTGGGCTTAACGTCATCTCTACGCTTAAATACTTTATTGATGTTCCACTGCTGACCTCGGCCTTTAACCGTCGTTTTCTGGGGGAAGTGCGTGAAGCCCAATATCGCCAAGCGGCCGATATGTGGGTCTTTTACTTGTTTTGGAGTGTTGTAGGAATTGGCGGGCTGTGGCTGTTCGGGAGCCAGGCTGCGGTCCTGTTTTTGCTGTATTGGCTGGTGCCGTACTGTACGTGGACCCAAGTCTTTTTTCGGATCCGGGGTGCTATCGAACACGGGAATGTGCCTGATCCACACAACTCATATCAACAAACCCGAACCTATTTTATTCCGGCCTGGCTCGGCTTCTTTTTTGCGCCCAAGCATGTGAACTATCACCTTGAGCATCATCTGTATCCCTCTATCCCGTTCTACAACCTGCCCCGCATGCATGCGGTACTTAAGCGAGGCGTGTATCCACGTGAGTCCGGCTATTGTGAACCGTTTGGGGTCAGCCTACAGAAGTTGGCCGAGGGATAAATGTACCTCTCCCTGAATGGCAAGAGCGCAACAAAAAGGGCAGCCACACGGCTGCCCTTTTGCGATACGATCAGGTTTGCAAATACCCTACCGGCGATAGGTCTACAGGCTGTAAGCCCGAGTGGCATTGTCGCCTAAAATATTTTGCTGGTCGGGCGGCGGAAGTTCTTTGATGCCATTCTTCAGGGTGTTGAGTGCATCCGGGAAGCCATCAAAGTGCGGGAAGTCCGTGGACCAGAAAAATTTGTCCGAGCCCCAACGAGCTGCCGCTGGTGCAATCATACTTTCATCCACATCCGCCCCGACCCACACCTGACGACGAAAGTACTCACTCGGCGGCCGCCTACAGGCCGTCATAAAACCACTGTGTTCCCACTTGCTATCCATACGTTCGATAAAGTGCGGAACCCAGCCGGCGCCGACTTCCAGGACGAGCAGCTTGAGGCGGGGAAAACGTTCCAGGGTACCGCCCTCAAACATGCTGACAAAGGAGGCTTGGATATCGAAGCCCAAGGTGACCGACAGGAAATAGAAGGGCGAACCGTGGAAAGTTGTATGATCATACCATTTGCTGCCGTGAAAGTCGGGTCGAACGACGACATGCAGGCCAACCGGAATCTGGAGATCTTGGGCGACCGTCCAGAACGGATCGTAATACGTATCTCCGTAGGCTTTGCCGTTGGTAGGGAAGGGCGTCATCATAACGGTCTTGAGGCCGAGCCTGGTAATGCGTTTCAGCTCAAGGATAGCGGCATCGACATCTATGAGCGAGATGTGCGCAGCGCCATATAAGCGGTCCGGATAGTGACTACAGAAGTCAGCAATCCAGTCGTTATAGACCCGGTTATAGGCCAGGGCGAGGCCCGGATCGTTGACTTCACCTTCCCACAGCAGGCCGAGTGTGGGATACAGCACGGCCGCATCGAGGCCATCGGCATCTAACTGCTTGATCCGTTCGTGCGGGTCATACGCTCCCTGAGGACCATCCATATAATGAAACTCTTTCGAAAATGCGACTTCGCCGGGTTTTCCAAAGCCGGAGGCAACGCCCAGCCCTCTGATCGTCGGAGAAATCTGGCCATCAATGACAAGCGACTCCCAGCCTTCCTCATCCTTAGTGATGTAAAGCGCTCGCTCTTTGTATTTTGACTCAAGGTTTTCTTTCCACAGATTAGGTGGTTCAAGGACGTGACCATCCGCATCAATAATTCTCCCCAATTGCATGACGTATCCCTCCCTGTTGGTCTGGCTATTCGTGCTGCTTGTACTCTTTCCGGGACAAGAACACAAACGGACAAAAAAATGTCTACTAGCTGTGCAGGCAGATGAGAGCGATTGCGTACTGTGGTGAGTGCTGGCTTAAACGTGCAGAAGGTATTTGCCTGAGGGGTTTTGTGTGCAGACTGCACGTTGAGCAGCGCTTTTGTCTTCACATGCGTGGTTCGCTTTTTAACGGATTCGGTGTACGTGCTCGGTAGACGTGTCGGGAGCGTCCTGGACTATGAGATCGAGAGCTTCTTGTCCGTGGCCGGCCTCCCTGATCTTGAAGTCTCCGATCTTGCGTAGTCGATAGACGAGGATATGGCGATTGTTTTCGTTATCTTCCACTATCAGAATCCTTTTCCAGCCCATCACTGCCTCCCGAACCTGCGCCCGATGAAATGTCTCATTTTTCGGCATGCGATGAATTTTTCACGCCTGAGTAAGGAGTATTGCCCTCGCCGGGAATCGAACCCGGACCCCAGGTTTCGGAGACCTGTGTGATATCCATTTCACTACGAGGACACGAAAGGTGAAATATCATACCACGGCAGAAGGGGCAATGTTTTCGGGCGTGAGATGGGAGCGCGAGGGGGCGGGCGAGTTACTCTGCTCGTCCCGAGCCTTCAATTGATAAGAGTTGTCCGTCATCAAATAACTTGTCGTTGAGATAAAGCTCAGGGTAGCGCGTTTGCATGTCGAGCCGTTCTTCCGCACCGCTTATGGTATCGCTGGCCGCATCCTCCGCGCTGGCTCCGGCTGCAAGATTTCCCCCGTATAGTTGCGGATACCGCAGGCGCATATCGAGGCGTTCCTCCAACCTATCCCCCGTGTTGCCTACTGCCTCTTCTTGGCTCTCTATTTCAGGACTTCCACTCAGCAATGAACCTGAAGATCCTGGGCGAATAGAATAGGAAGACTGGGCAGCAAGATGCGGAGTGAGGAAGAGTGTAAGCAGCATGGCGCTTAATAGGATTTTCATGGCTGAGACCTCCTTGTTTCTCAGTGGACAGATTACCCGGTCAGGGCGTGTTTCGCCAGTCACGTGGGATCTATATCTCTGGAGGAGACATGGGCGGAATGGACGAGGAGGCAGCCTTTGAGACGCACATGAATCGTTTTTCCGGCTCCATAGCCTTTGACGATGATCTGTTGGCCTGCCCGGAGTTGTTGTGCTTCCTGCATCTGCGTCCGGTTCATCTGACACTCAATACCACTGAGCCTTGACTGAGCCCCTTGTAGAATGACGGCAATTTGCCCCGAGCCGTCTTGTTCCACACGCATGACCGCGCCGGACACCTGGAGTACTTTGTCTCGGTACTTTTGTTCAGCGGCCTGCCAGTCGTTGTCATATTCTTGGTACAGTGCTGATGCCGACGTTCTGACCTGAGGTTTTTGTCTCAGTTCGACAGCTCCTTCGTCAGATGTCCGAAAAAACAAGACTATACCGAGACAGAGAAGCGGGATGGCCACAAATCGCATCGTATTTGCCCTATGCCCCTAAAAAATTAAGCCATTCTTCGTAGCGAGGTCAAGGGAGGGCTCGCTAAAAAAAGCACTGCAGCTAGAAATGGTTGGGAATCTTTGCCGACCGCACCGGGGTATGTGGATATGGTTTCGGATGCTTGTACTGTTCTCTTTGTTGCTATGGCACCAATCGGGTAAAACGCAGGTGCTCGCTCCGCAATGAATGGATCCCTTTAGTGTCCCTTTCGAGAGACTCGGACAAGGAATGGGCGAGGATAAAAAAATATGTCCGCCCTGCGGATCCATCTACTATTGCGATAGTGAAGGAAAATAAGCAAAATAATGCGCGTCGTCTTTTACAACAGATTGATGCAGGGGCTGATATCAACGCAGGGACAGCGGATGGAATGACGGCACGTGCGGCTATCTACGGTCATGCGAATATGGTCAGATTCTTTCTTGAGCGAGGCGCATATGTCGAAGCGAAGACGGCGTCTGGAGGAACCGCTCTGAGCGGTGCCCGTGACCGCCGGCTGTGGAATATGGGTGGTAAGCAGCACGTCGAGGTTGTAGCCCTTCCTACGCAGGTCGGAGCCGCGCAGCGGGCAGTGCGTTAAGGAGTTGCGTATTGTTATTCCGGCTTGGCTATTCCTGCTTGAGCATCTCAATATCCCGAAGCAGTTGTCCCATTGATGCAGCATCATCTTCATGGTAATAGCCCCTGATGCGGAGTTGACCGTCTATTAATACAAAACGGTTACTGTGCACGATCGGCTCATTTGTGGTCAGACGCGGGTCATTCGGCTCTAAGGCTTCAACGCTGAGCTGAAACCCGTGTTGAATGAGGGAATACATCTGGCTGCGCTTGCCGGTCAGAAAGAGCCAGCGCTGTGCATCCGCGTGGTAGCGCTGGGCATAATGCTGTAAGACCTGCGGTGTGTCTCGTTCAGGGTCAACACTAAAAGAAAGCAAGCGGACGGGTTCGTTGCGCAGAGTCGTCTGCAATCGTGACATGCGCTGACTCAACATTGGGCACATGCCTGGACAATGGGTAAAGATAAAGTCGGCGATCCAGATTGAACCAAGCAGGTGGGTGTGTGTAAAGGGTTGTTCGCTACGCTCAATGAGCGAGAATTCGGGGACTTCCCCGTAGATAGGAAGCTTACCTGGTAGAGCTGAGTCTGAAGGCGCTGAGAGGCTAGACCACGCGCCGTATCCAATAACGCCAGCCAGGACAAGCCCAAGGGCTCCCCAGATGAGCTGCTGGGATCGAAGCTCTTGAACCTGGGGAGCTGACATGCGCGAGAGTTAGTTGTGAACCGTTTCGCTGACGACGGGTTGCTCAGCTGGTGTGTAGGTTTTCGTACTTGCAGTTATGTCTGGCAGTAACATCACAATGAGAAAGATACAGATCGCCATTGGAGTCATTGCAATGACTCCAAGAAGTGTTCGTTCGAACCGTAGATGCATGAAATATAGCGCGACGATGACGGCTTTCACAACTGCCAGAGAAACAAGTAGCGTCCCGGCAGTCAGTTTTGCCGAAATGAGTTGGGGAATGATGATTTCAATAATCGTCAGAATGGTGAGTACCACCATAATGGCGAAATAGTTCGGTTCTGCATGCTCTGCATGTTCGCTTGCCATCATATCTCCCATCTACAGCAGGTACACAAAGGTAAAGACCAAGATCCAGACCAGATCCACAAAGTGCCAATACAGGCCGACAATTTCGACTGGGCTAGCATTGTCCCCAGTGAATCTGCCTCCGATGCCTGTCCACAGAACGCAGGATAGGTAGACGACCCCGCTAAAGACGTGTAAGCCATGAAAGCCGGTCAGGACGTAAAAGGTCGTACCAAATAAGGAAGCTCCCCAGGGGTTCCCGCTCATGGTCATGCCTTCGTGGGTCAGATGCGTCCATTCATAGGCCTGCAGTCCCAAAAAGACTGTTCCACCGAGAATGGTCAGCAGCATGAATTTGCGGAATCCGGCAAGGTTGTTGTGTTTCGCTGCGGATAGAGCTTTGACCATAGTAAAGCTGGTGACAATCAGTAGGAAGGTCATGAAAGCGGTGAGCTGGATTCCCAGTGTCTGAAGTGGATTGGGCCAGTCCGGACTACCAGCGCGGATCGCGCCGTAACCGGCCAAAAGTCCACCAAAGGACATGGCGTCGCCTGCTAGGAAAACCCACATTCCCAGCTTGCCCCAGCTCTCTGGGGTGACGGGTGATTCTGCCTGCTGCCGCACATCGGCCTGGGAGTCTATAACAGCTTCGCTCAAGATTGTTCCTCCTTCGGTGTCGACAATACCTCGAAAGGTAATATCGTCCCTTCTGCTCGTGATGAGCGATTCATTTTCCAATGTCGGAAAAGGATACAGCTGGCTATGGAACCGAATACGACAAACGGCATGGCCATTAAAAAGAAGGCGCTGCGTAACATGCCTTGAACCAAAGTTGCATTTTCACTGGGAAAAAGAGTCTGGCACATTGCGCATCCTTGCGCTAGGGCGTCTTGGCTTGCGCCTAATGTTAGCATGCTCAACACGAGCAGATATGCAATCGTCATGTATGCAGTCGTATAGAAGCGGGCGGGCCATCGAGGCGTGAGACGTATACGCATAGGCCCTGTTTTAATTTAAATAGATGAGGGGAAAAAGTACCAGCCACAAAGCGCCGACGTAGTACCAATACATACTGCACGTCTCGACGCCGATATGGCTGCGGTGCGAAAACCTGCCACGTCGGGCTTGCATCAATACAATACTCAGCCAGAGGACAGCCGCAAGCACATGCAAGCCGTGACAACCAATCAGAGTATAGAAAGTCGCGCCATACATGCCCGTGGAGATTGTCAGACCATCACGGACGAGTTGGACCCACTCATAGCCTTGCACGCTCAGAAAAATGCCGCCCAGCAGCGCCGTGATGGTGAGCCATCTGACAAACGGCTGCTGATTTGCCCGGCCAGACCGGATAGCCCTGAGAGCCCGGTGCATGGTGTAGCAACTGAACAGGAGAAAACATGTATTCACCCAGGTCACTCCGACCGGCAAGTATAAATGGCCTGAGGGCCAGACTCGACTGCCAAACCGGAAAACCACATAGGCGCCAATTAAACCGGAGAAAAACATAGTTTCTGCACCGATCAACATGAGCATGCCCATGCGGGCGTTACTCATGGGTGGTTGTGAAACGTGTGGCGGGCGAGGGGGACCGAAACTCGGCACAGCGGTCAATACATCGCTCGGGGGGGAAATCGGAGCGGGTGCGGCGGTTGATGCGTGCGACATACTCGAGGTGCTTCTCTCAGCTTGACTAGACGAAAATGATAAAACAGGTCGTTGCCGCAATATACAGCACGATGAAGAATGCGAGCTTGCGGCCTAAGGAGTAATTCTTGTCCTGCCATTCGATCCGGGTTACAAACTTCATGAAACACCCCTTTGCTCAGAGTGGAATCTTATCCAGGGCCATAGCGGTCAGCAAGACCGGCAAATAGACAAGCGAGACCAACATGAGCTGTCGTGCGGACTCACGCGAACGCGTTCGGGCCAAGATAGTACCGTACCACAGCAACAGACAGCCTAGGCAAAACGCCACAACAAAATAACGTGGTCCGGCTAGGCCGACAAGAGTCGGTAGGAGGCCAACGGCTAAGAGGGCAAGACAGTTGGTGATAACCTGCCGCCCGGTACTGCGGCCGTCCGGTTCAATAACCGGTAGGAGCTGAAAGCCGGCGCGTGCATAGTCTTCCCGGTACAGCCAGGCGATAGCCAGGGAGTGTGGCATCTGCCACAAAAACATAATCGAGAACAAAATCCCGGCTTCTATGCTGAGCGTGTCATTGATGGCTACCCAGCCAATGACGGGAGGAAGTGCGCCGGGGACTGCCCCAACGATGCTACACAGTGCAGTCTTCTTTTTTAAGGGGGTATATGCAAATAAATAGCTCACCGTGATAAGCGCGGTAACCAAAGCGCTCAATGGATTCACCACCAGCATTAGGTAGACCAACCCAACCGAGGTCAGCAGCGCCCCAAATATGAGCGCGTCCATCGGTTGCAGCCGGCCATCCGGCAACGGGCGTGTTTTTGTACGATCCATGAGGGCATCCTCCTCACGCTCGATGAGTTGATTGAGGGCGAGGGTACCGCCACCGGCGAGTCCAGTGCCGATCAGGGTGTGCAACAGGAGTCCATAGTCAACGCTGAGCCAAGAGCCGAGATAAAAGCCGACGGCCGTGGTCACCAGGATCATACTCACCAAGCGTGGCTTGGTGAGTTCGACGAAGGCGGCCAAGCGACGGCGGGTGCGCGCCAAGTCCAGCCCCATAGCCTGTGTTTGCTGTATCATGCGCTGACCTTCTCCGAGAAAATGGTTTGTGACGTTGGCGGCTGAGGCTCGACAAGAATGTGGTAGGCGCGCAGGGTGAAACGGACGCTGGTAACCAGCATGAGCGCGCCGATAATGACATGACTCGTTGCGAAGAGGACGGCCTGTGACGTTAAAGGGCCATCTAGGGCAAGATATTTGACGACGTAAGTAACAAATCCGAGACCGACTTGTACCAAAAGTAGCCTGCGTAGGACAAGGGCTGAACGCATCAGAAATGGCTGGCCCGTATGGTATTGTTGCATGTGATCGACGAGGAGAAAGATGCCGATGAATACGACAACGGCCCCTAGAATATGCAGACTCAGGCCGGCGCCGGTGTGGCGAAAAATTGCTCCCAGTATGAGCTGGGCATAGATCACCCCAGTTGCCAATAGGCCGAGTTGTTTTGTTTTTCTTGTCGCTCTTGAGGGCGTCTGCTGTGTAGGCGACTTCCATTCTCTAGAAGTGAAAAGGGCGAGGCTTGTGATCAGTGCAAAGAATGCCTGTGCAACGCAGGCGTGAATAATGGCAATCTTGTGCTGCACAAGAATCACCCGCAGTCCGCCAAGACCTCCTTGAAGAATGACTGCGCCAAGCGCAATGACTCCAAGCCAGCGCAGCCATTGACGGGATTCTTTGAACCAGAGCACACCCGCAAGAAGGATGGTGAGCAGGCCGACGGCCGATGCAAGTAAACGGTGACTATGTTCGTAGAAAATGCCGCCTATCATCTTCGTCCATGGGTAGAGGAACATATTGTAACCAAAAGTTGTTGGCCAATCGGGGACAACCATACCGACCTTGAGACTGGTCACTAAGCCACCCACAAAAAGCAGGGGCAGGGTCATGATTGCTGTGAGTACGGCAAAACGATGAGGCCAGGGCGAGTCGTGATCAAGAGAGGCCAATGCGATCTCCTCTTTTGACTATAGCAGAGAACGACCGGGCAATGTGCATGCCTTCCGGCGTATCTTGCGTACTTAGTGTGAGGCGCTAGCCGCTGCCGGGCCGAGTTGTCGATTCTGTGGTAACCAGTCTTCTTTCACCAGAGGAGAGCTATACTCGTATGGACCTCGATACACGGTCGGCGTTGTTTCGAAGTTTCCGTGCCCCGGAGGAGACGGTGCCGTCCATTCTAAGGTGTTGGCTTCCCACGGGTTCTTTTCCGCTTTCTTTCCGGCAAACAAACTCCAGACAAGGTTCACGAAAAAGACGATCTGGGAGGCGGCAAGACATAACGCACTCATGGTGATAAAGACGTTCCACCACTGCATATCGTGCAGAAACTCATACTGCATGGGGTTGTAGATACGACGCATATGGCCGGCCACGCCCAAGAAATGCATAGGAAAGAAGGCGCAGTTGAAGAAGATATACGTCAGGAAGAAATGCGTCTTGGCTAGCGTTTCGTTCATCATGCGGCCAAAGATCTTCGGGAACCAATAGTAGAGTGCCGCAAACATGCCAAAGATGATGCCAGCCACGACATAGTGGAAGTGGGCGACAATGAAATAGGTGTCATGCATGAAGATGTCGACCGGGGTTGAGGCCATATAAATGCCGCTCAGTCCACCAATCACAAAATTGGACACAAAACCTAGGGCAAACAGCATAGGGCTGGTAAAACGAATATTGCCACCCCATAAGGTGCCGAGCCAATTAAATGTTTTAATAGCTGAAGGGACGGCTATGACCATCGTGGTGAGCATGAAGGCCGTCCCCAGAACCGGGTTCATGCCACTGACAAACATATGATGGCCCCACACAATCCAGGAGAGAAAGGCCAAAGAGACCATAGAGAAGGCCATGGCCTTGTAGCCAAAAATGGGTTTACGCGAGAAGGTGGCGAGAATATCTGAGGTGACACCCATGGCGGGCAGCACCAGGACATACACTTCCGGATGACCGAAGAACCAGAACAGGTGCTGCCACAGGATCGGTTCTCCACCGCCACCCGGTAAGAAGAAACTCGTGCCCATAGTCCGATCGAACAGCAACATGCCGAGCGCGGCAGTCAGCACCGGCAGCGCCAGTAGTAACAAAATCGCGGTGACAAACAAGGACCAGACAACCAACGGCATACGGAACCAGGTCATCCCCGGCGCCCGCATATTGATGATCGTAGTGATATAGTTGATCGCACCCATCAGGGAGGAAACACCCAGGACAAGCAGGCTGATGATCCACAGGTTCACACCGGTATCCACACCGCTTAGGGTGGGATCTGCCGATAAGGTGGCGTACATGGTCCAACCGCCGGCTGCGGCGCCGCCTTCCACGAAGAAGCTGTACAGTATGAGACCAATAGCCGGCACAGCCGTCCAGAATGAAAGCAGGTTCAACAGCGGAAAGGCCATGTCGCCAGCGCCGATCATGAGTGGAATCAGGAAATTGCCGAACCCGCCTATCAGAAACGGCATCACGACAAAAAAGATCATGATCGTGGCATGCATGGTGAACAGCGAGTTGTAAAAGGCCGGGTCCATATACGCGCCGTACAGACCATGCTCTGGCTCGGCGTACATGAAAGGCTCGGAGATCCAACTAGTAAAAGGGACCGGCGTCTCAGGCCAGGCCAGTTCCCAGCGCATCATCATCGCCATGAGGCCACCAAAGATAAGCATGACGATGGCTGACAACAAAAACTGGCGGCCGATCATTTTGTGATCAGTCGAAAAAATATACGTGCGGATAAATCCTAGCTCGTGGTGCTCTTCATGTGTCGCGGTGGCTGCGGCTCCGGCGTCACTCATTGACTCTCTCCTGTCTTGATACGCTTGCGGGCTGGTTCAATCTTGTTGGCTGTTTATTCAGCCGCTTCTTCGACAGCACCCTCAACGCTAGCAACGGCAGCGTCCCCATCCCCTTGCTTCTGTTCGGTTGCAGCTTCCACTGTTTCCGCGGCCACTTCAGTTGTTTCTTGTGCTGCTTTCTCTAAGTTAGACTCGGCCGCTGGTGCTGCTGCAACTTCTTCAGGAGCCATTAAAGCCGGGGCTCCGTTTAGAGCTGCGTCTGGCCAACGCTTCTTGAACCACGCGGCATAGTCTTCAGGCGTGTCGGCATACAGCCAACCTGTCATGCCCGAATGGCCGAACCCACACAGTTCAGCACACGGCATTTCGTACTTGCCGGGTTTATTCGCCTGAAACCACGCCCCGATCGTTCGGCCTGGCATTGTATCCTGTTTGAAGCGCAGGTTTGGAAGAAATAGGCTATGGATGACATCCTTGGACTGCAGGACGACACGAATGGGTTTGCCGACCGGCACGTGGATATCGTTATCGACTTGATAATCGTCTCCAGTCTCAAATTCGCCGTCTGGGCCGGGATAGAGGATTTCCCAGTTGAACTGTTTGCCGGTGATTTGAACGACCTCGTCGGTTTCCGGGGTGGTGAGTTTGATCTCTTCCCAGAGGGACTTACTTGCGAGGCCGAGCCCTATAAAGACCAAGGCGGGAATGATGGTCCACGTCAACTCCAGGCTAGAGCTGCCATGGGTGTATATTGCCCGGCGGTTGTCATCGCGGCGATACTGGTACAAGAAGATGATCATAAGCGCGGTAACCAGAATGAAAGCCGCCGCTGTGATGTAGTAGATAAGATAGAAGAGCGAATCGATGCCTGCCCCGTATGGGGATACGTCTTCCGGAAGCCATCGTAGCATGGATTTCTTTGCCCCTTATTCTGTAAAAGATCGCTCCCCTTTATACCGGAAAGCGTGACCTCCGCAAGGGGAGGGGAGGATGGCCGAAGGCTTGCATGCAAGAGAAAATATGGTGTATTAATCATACTGAGTACACAGATGAGAAAGCACATCCTCTGATGTACGGTTCGATATTGACAACACCCCCAGGACTCGATTATCCTCTGGCTTAATTATGCATAAAACAGGTTGGGATCAGTTTTTAGAAATTATGTTCAAGCCTGATAATATACCCATTGTCGGCCTCATGTTTTTGATCTTTTACTTCACCTGGCTTGCCTTTCGCGAGGGACGTAAGAATGACCAGTTGATCGAAGAAGGTCGAGCCGACGAAGTCTTAAAAAAGATGCAGGAATAGGGAGGCGGGCCTTATGCCGTTTACGATAATCGCCGAAAACTGTACCGGTTGCAGCGCGTGTGAACAACGCTGCCCGACCAAAGCCATTAGCGGCGATCCGAAAAAAGCCTATCTTATTGAAGCGACCATGTGCGTGGATTGCGGTGCGTGCGGAGTGATTTGCCCAGACGACGCCATCCTCGATAACTTTGGGAATCTCACCCACGTGCTCAAACGAGTAGAACGTCCCATTGCCATCGTCCACCAGGATAACTGCAACGGCTGCGGCGTGTGTATCGATGTGTGTCCTTTCGATTGCATCTACCCGTCCGCGAACAATGGCCCCCAGTATCTCGGACGCGTCGAAGTGGAAGAAAAGACGTGTGTAGGATGCAAGCTGTGCGAAGAAGTGTGTGGCTGGGAAGGCATTTATATTATGCCAGGCAGAGAGAAAGAAGTCTTTCTCACCTCGATTGGATCGGAAGTCGAAGAGGCCATCCCGTAGGCCGGAAAACCCGAGACAACGAGAATGAAAAGGGAGCCAAGAGGCTCCCTTTTTTGTCGCTAAATTATTTTATTCAGGGGGTATTCGACGATGCCGACCGCCCCGTTCCTGATAAGCTTCGGAATCAGCTCGCGGACGACGTCTTCACTGATCACACTCTCTACAGCGAACCAGTCTTTTTGATACAGCGGCGAGACGGTCGGGGCGGTGAGACTGGGGAGCATTTTGACGATGGGATCAAGTTGTTCTTTGGAGACGTTCATCTTGATACCGACTTTTGCCTCCGCAGCCAGGGCACCTTTGAGCAGCAGAGAAATTTGATCGATCTTTTCCCGCTTGCGTTGGTCCTGCAGGGCCTGCTTATTGGCGATGAGCTGGGGGTTCGAGCTAAACAGCTCATGGATGATCTTGAGCCCGTGGGCGCGTATCGTCGAGCCTGACTCCGTCACCTCAACGATAGCATCAACCAGTCCGTCGGCAGCCTTTGCTTCTGTTGCCCCCCAGGAGAACTCGACCTCGACCTGGACCTGGCGTTCAGCAAAATATCGTTTGGTATAGTTGACCAGCTCGGTGGCTATTCTTTTCCCGTTGAGATCCTCCAGACCTTTGATCGGCGAGTCCTGCGGAACCGCAAGGACCCAACGCGTAGGCTGAAAACTAGCCTTGGAGTAGACGAGATCAATAATTGGTTCGACATCGGAGTTGTTCTCCATGATCCAGTCTTTGCCGGTTATGCCGGCATCGAGCGTCCCAGACTCTACATAGCGCGCCATTTCCTGAGCTCGGATAAGCGCACAGCGCAGAGTAGGGTCATCGATACTCGGGAAATAGCTGCGTGAGCTGGTTGAGACTTTCCAGCCCGACTTCTTGAATAACTCAATTGTTGTGGCCTCAAGACTCCCTTTGGGCAGTCCAAGTCTGAGAATTTCCATAAGATCCTTTTATGACTCCGTGATATTTAAATTTTCCAGATTTTCGCACTGCGTTTTACTGTCTGCGTGACTTGTGTAGGCTTCCACGCGTGCGTCTGGAGGCAAGCGAAACTCCTACCATAGGTGGCAAAGGGCGGCAAGCGAGCATCTCATCTTCCAAGTCTTCATGCGAAAAAAATAAAGTTGGGTTGGCGGCTCCCTTGCAAACGCTGCTCTAGAACTTCAACGTATTTTGCCAACTGCGATCACGCTCCTTGCGTGCTTCAAGCGCAGCCTGGGTCAAGCCGACCACCGCCTTGGGGTCGCTTGGTTCAACGTAGTGAACCGCACGGAGGGATGGCCGCGGGCGAGCAGGGGCGCGAGCCGTCCACTGTGAGCACTCCGAGAGCCACGCGGCTACCAACCACCACCACCCGCAATGTCGGAGTGTGAAGCAACGCATAGGCGTTCTCTTACGTCTTTGCTACATATGGCACCATATCGTGTTTGACAGGCCGGCGCCTCTCAAAACGAAGGGCACAGGAGGAGTAGGACCATGAAACTGTCTGAAATCGCAGCACGCTTGGAATGTGAGCTGCAGGGGGATGGAGACCTTCCCATTGCAGGAGTGAAGACTATAGATGAAGCCGGGCCCGAAGATCTGACGTTTGTCGCTAATAAAAAATACTTTGCAAAATTATCCGCGACTAAAGCGGCCGCCGTTATTCTGCCGACAGATGCACGTGCTGTATCATTGCCGTCTCTCCGGACGGAAAATCCAAACCTCGCTGTCGCGCAAGTGCTGGGTTGGTTCCATCCCCCCGACGTCCCGCCGGAAGGTGTCCATCCCACAGCCGTCATTGCACCGTCCGCACGCATCGGTGATCATGCCTCGATTGGCCCGTATGTGGTGATTGGCGACGATGTGGTGATTGGCGATCACGTCCGGCTCTTCGCCCACGTCGTGATTTATCCTCTGGTACAGATTGGGAACAATTTTATCGCTCATGCCGGGGCAGTGGTGCGTGAGCGTGTACTGATGGGTAACGACGTCGTACTGCAAAGCGGCGCGGTCATCGGTGGGGAGGGCTTTGGCTACGTCCCCTTGCCTGATGGATCCATCATGTCTAAGCCGCAAGCGGGTACGGTTGAGCTTCAAGACGGAGTCGAGATCGGGGCAAACACGACCATTGACCGAGCGACCATTGGAACAACGCGAGTACGCAAGGGGGCGAAAATCGATAATCTGGTCCAGATTGGTCATGGATCTGATGTCGGCGAGTTTGCCTTTTTAGCTGCACAGGTAGGCCTCGCCGGCAGCACGACGCTGGAAGAACGCGTACAACTCGGCGGCCAGGTCGGCGTGGCAGGCCATCTCACGGTAGGAAAGAATTCCAGGGCGGCATCCCAAAGCGGGATTCCAAATGACGTAGCCGCCAATAGCACTATCGCTGGCTACCCTGCGGTGAATGTCCTCTCCTGGCGACGTTACTCTGTCGCTCTTCCCAAGTTGCCGGAGCTATTGCGCCGGATGCGTAAACTTGAGCAGGATATAGGGTAGTTAAAGAAAGCGAGTGAATAGCACTATTTGGTTGGCCCTCTCGCACGAGCGGTCTGAGGGGCGCGTGCTTAGTTTCGGCTTAGGTTCAGCCTGGAACTGGTCCTCTAATGGTACTCTGAGGAGAACGGACTTGCCTACTGAAGTTCTACCTCAGTTCATTTCACTGCTGAGAATGGGCCACTGAGGGAAATGGAGTCAGGCAAGAAGACGAGGCCTCCCGCCTGGCATCCGTACTGGACAAGCGGGAGGATAATGGAGCGAATCCATAAGACTCAAGCGGAGGGTAATCCATACCGGGCACGTGCCATTTGCCGTCAACCTTGACGTAAGTAAAGATATACCGACCGTGGGTATAGGTCAGTCTGCCGTCTTGCGGCGTGGCCGCAAGTTGATAATAACCCCAGGTAGACCTGTAGCGCAGACAGTGCGGAACTGGGGTGTGACCGGAGAAAGGTCCGACGCTTCATATTGTCCGAAATATGCCTGGACTGCTTTTTTGGAGTCGGCTTTCCCGGTCAGCGGGAAAGGAGAGAAAATGCCATACAGGAAGATATCAGAATGGGCGGAGACCACGGATGCTTCAAGTGCTCTCTTGTTGAACGCCACGATTTGCGGGTTGAATTCAGCTTTGAGCGCGTCCATATCCTCATTAGCGAAAGCTCCCGAAGAAAAGAGAAGAAAGCCCAGAGTGAAGGAAATGAGTCTGAGTTGTGGGCGAAACTCCAGCATCAGCACTATACCTCCAGAACATGACGATAAAGCTGCAGTATCACTTTGCCTGACGACAAAAAGCTAATACTTTGTATTTGCAAGCGGAAAGCTTAACAGGCAGGGGACGGCAATAGGTTGAGGGGACCCTCAAGATGGTGGTTTCTCTCAGATACAACCGTCCCAACGACCGGGGGAGAAGTTCTTACCGATGTGCATGGCAGTGGGCACGGTGTGAGCACAAGTAGTGCTAGGATGTGTATGCTGCTTGGCGTGAAGAATTTTAGCGCTGCGAAGCGACTGGGGCGAGGGGAACAGATAACCGAGGCTTTAAGAGGAAAGCCGGTGGTCGCCTCCGCAGCAACCCGCGACAAAGTCCCGGATTCGTTTGCTTGTGTTAGCCAGCGAGGACACAATACTGCGTGAAGTTCGGAGTGACAACAAAAAGTTCGTCACATAGGTGACGGAAAACGGAGTTTGCATTGAGTATTGTTTTGATTGTATCGCCTAGGCGACACAAATGAATGCATACATCAGGTTAAGGGGGCAACTCTCTATGCTGCTTGGCGGAGCGGTGTGGTGGGGGCTGACATACTGCTGGTACGGATATCCGCAGTGTTAATCTTGGTCTTGACCTGCGTCCCGTCTTGGACAATTTCGAAATAGTAATGCAGCAAGTAGCGGTTGGTAGATGTGTGAGTATGGGGATTGGTGAGCTGGCAGGGGAGTTTTAGCGCAGTGCTTCGTCGATAAACGGCAGCTGGTGTCGACAGCCCCCACGAACGCAGCTCGCTCGGGTCCGTATCTTGGGAACAAGAGGGCCCGAGGACAATTGGCATGCTCTGAAAGTGCCTGGCTCTAGCCCGTTCTGGACTAGCTGCATGCACAGCGTATGCATTGTGGATAAATACCGCTTCGATGTTATCTGTATAGTCGTAGAAATCTTTTACTCGAAATTGCTGGGCAGTAGACTCGTCTGCTGATTCATTCTCCTCACAGCCTCATGGCCTAATGAGTAGGGCGCAAAGGGAAAGATCTTTCCCCTATTAAACCAAAACTGGAGCCCTAAAATAAAATCGTTTTAGAAAACGTTTTATGAATGGCCGATGTAGGGTATTGAAAGCCCCTTTAGGGTTATTCTCTACTTCGGTTGATGACGCCCCTTCTTTGGGAGTATTGAAATCCTAACGTCCAAACAGAGAGTCGAGCCCTTTCTGTAAAAGCTGTTCTTCGAGACTCTTTTCTTTCTCTTGAGCCGCGTCGCCCGTCTGGCCGACGCCTGAGTCTTTTTGCTGCGGGGAGTCTTCTTTTTTCGTAGGCAGAAATTTATCGAGCAGCCTTTCCTGTAGCGCGTTGGTTGCGGCTCGTTGAAGAAGCGTGCCGAGGTAAGCAGCGTCAGGGGCCGGTGTGACATCCGGCATTATTCCGCGCAAGGCAAAGGGGAGTTCCAAGCGGTTTTCTTCATTCGCAATATATTTTATTTCCTTGGCACCTTTGATGATGTCGGCAGAAAGGGCTTTGGAGAGTGCCAGTGTGGCGCTTAGGTCGACTTGCCGGCCAAAATCCATCCAGCCTGTCCCCTGCATCGTGAAATCACGTGCCGCAATGCGTAGACTGTCAAGCTTGATTTTACTATCGTTGAGGGAGAAGCGGCTACTTAATTCATCAAATTCAGTATGGGACGAAGTGAAAATCGCCGGATATTTGTCGCGGACCGTCGGGGAGATTGCGAGCGACAGGCCGGAAATGCCTGTTAAGGCGGACAGTACGCCTTCTGCCATATTGAGATCTAACATCGCGCCGTCCACAATTTCGGCCTCTCCCTGGCCTTGTAACGTGGGCTTGATGTCGTCCCACGTCTGGCCATTCCCTGACAGGCTGAGGTCTAGCGAAGCGATTCCTTGGACCATTTGATCGCTGAGAGGGAGGGCTGCACGAAAGAGTTGAGTGAGATTGAGAGCCTCCACCTGGGAAGTCACGGAAAACTGTGCTTGATCCGCCCCAAAGGCGTATTGCCCATTCACTAAAACCGTACCCTGAAAAGCTAGGACTTTAAGGCTGTCAACCTTGGCTATCTGGTTGACCAACGAGGAATCCAGCTGGAAGTCAGTATAGGCAATCTGTGCGACGCTGCCCTGTTTCGATGTCAGTTTCCCTTCGTGCCGTAGCTCGCCTCCTTGCATCCAGGCACGTCCCGTCGCATGGATATCCTGTAGCGCATCTTCCGAATCCGCAGATCGGAGATCCGCCATTCTGAGCAACGGTGCATTCAATTCATATTGCAGTTTGAGTGGGTTGAATTGTTCTAGGTGTACATCGAGTTGGACTTGAGATTGTCCGATACGTGTAGAGGTGTTAGTGAGCTCAGCGCCCTCTCCGGTAAAGCTGATGGACGTCTGCATGTCAGTGACAGGCTGAGGGAGCTGGGCAATCGTCGCGCCGCCGTTCTGGAGACTGATTGTGCCGTTAATCTGAGGGAAAGTGTGAGCGTTCAGCGGCCCCGCAATCCTCATATGGGTTTCGAAGTTCCCGCTGAGCCCATACGTCTGGAGGAGCGGCAGTAGCGGCTGGAGGTCCGCGAGTTCGACTTGATTCGAGTCGAGAGTGATATCTACTGCCGGAGGATTGTCCAGTCCAATGGTGCCTCTTGCAGTCAGCTCAAGCGTGTGGAAGTTCAGTTTTACCTCCTGCAAGCTCACTGCCTCTGGAGTCACGTGGGCATGGGTGGTGAGTGCAAGGATGTCGCCACTCGGCTTGGCCAATAGCTCACCAAAACGAATGGCACTACTGCTGGCTTCGAGTAGACTGGTCACGGCCAAATTATTGAGCGTGCCGCTTGCATGGGCAGTGACTGATATAGGTCCCTCGATGCTGAGATCTGGAGGAAACTGGCCGGCGAGTGGCCCGAACTGTTGTAGACGCTCAAATGCAACCGGCCCGAAGGAAACGTCTGCATCCACGTTACTCTCTTCGAGCGGATTCGCCACATCCGCGCCGATCGGTCCAAAGCTGCCGCTCACTCGAATACTCGGCTCGTTCGCATCAAAGACCGTTGCCTGCAGGTCTATATTCGAGAGATCGACCGCTCCCACTCGACCAGCAAAGTCTGTTTTGATATTGAGCGGGCCTGAGATGCCTAGTCCTGGCGGTATTTGCTGCGCGATTAGGGGCAGCGCTTCTTGCAGCGTCTCAAGGTCAAGCTGGCTGAGTGCGGCCGTTCCTCGAAGCGGGATCTGATTGGCATTCCCAAGCACGGCACCGACCGGGCCGGCTTGGATCTCAATAGCCACATTTTGCTGTTCAGCCAGAACGGCCGCGACGAGTTCGATAAAAACGGGTTGATCGAGACTCAAGTCATTTGCTCGGAGATCAAGCTGGGTGACGCGAAAATCAGATCCGTGCTGTTTGTCGATATAGCGTACGTCCCCGCCTTCGATATCGACCAATGCTATGAGCAGGGGAATGGCAGCAGCAGACGATGGGTCGGAGGACGATGTGTACCACGATTCTGTCCTGTCAGGCAGAGCCGACTCCTGGGCGGCCTGATCTCCTTGCGCGAGGCTGGCGAAGTTAAACCGGCCCTGTTCGTCCCGAATAATCTGAATGTGCGGCTTGTGTAGGATGATGCGCGTGACCTGAATTTCTTGTGATAGCAGCGGCAAGAGGGCAACGTTGACCTGGAGATCGTTGGCAGTGATAAAGTCGTCGGGAGAAAATACGGGATCGTCTGCGATACGGAACTGAGTCAGCCGTGCTCCAATCCCGCCCCACACCATGACACCGATTTCTTGAATTGCGACCTCTCGGCCTAAGGCCTGTTCGATTTGCTGCAGAATTTGGTCTTTATTGCTGGTGATCAGGCTGTTGAGGTTGCTAACAGCAAAGACAATCAATCCGGCTATAACTAGAAGAACCGCGCTGATAATCAGCAGCTTCCGCATCACAACGTCCCCCTCTTCTTCTAGGCTACTATATCTAAGAGTTCCGGAATATGTCGAATGACATGCTGGGGTTTTGCATGAGTATCGGGCGGGTTTCTATTCAACTGCGACCAAATCAGCACCGAATTCATACCCGCACGATTGGCTCCAACGATATCTTGTTGCAAAGAATCCCCGACAAAAAAGACTTCCTGAGGTAAACATCTCGCACGTCTTAATGCCTCCGCAAAGATAGCTTGATCCGGCTTGCATGATTGCGCATCTTCGCTCGTTAGAAGCGAGTCAAAATACGGTTCAAGCGCGGCCAGCTCCATCATGTGCGAAAACTGCTCGTTATCAACATTACTGACAATACCGAGATGCAGCCTGTGCTGACGTAAAGCCAATAAGGTTTCCGTCACACCCTCCCGTAACCGAAAGTCGCGCTTGCGCTGCCGCCATTGATTTGTCCGATAGCGCTCAAGCTGTTCTGCGGTGAATGTGACTCCGAAATGTACAGCGGTTTCCAGTAATGCATCCCGAAACATATCCCGATGGAGATAATATGGTTGGGGCAGATATTCATAGAAGACGTGTTTAAGCGACGCGCGATAGGCGCGTCGAATGTCCTTGGCCTCGGCTGTAATTCCGGCCTCATGTGCCAGTTCAATTAAACAGGCCCGCTCGCCTGGCGCGGTTGTCTCATAGTCAAAAAGGGTTCCGCCAAAATCGAACAGCACAGCCCTGGCTTGTGGCATGCTTTTTCCTTATCTCGGAGTAACCGTTGCTGGCGGATTCCGGTGTGTTTGCTCTGGATACCGTTGTCGGCCCAGTCTGTGTTCGTGACCTGTGGGGTTTTCGGTGCGGGCGTTCGAAGGAGCGCTCTGCTTGGTGCCTATCATCTGCTGCTTACTGCTCGTCTTCAATCGCCTCGTTGGCGAGTGCACGGATCTCCGGGTCGTTATGGGCTTGGGCTATACCGCGCAGAATGTCCCAGTCTTCGACATCGGCAAGGATGTCCATGGCGCGCATACGGATGTCTTGTTCCGAGTCATGAATGGAGAGACTTGCTGCACGTCGTTGAAAGGCCTGATCTTCAAAGTCGGCAATAGACTCCAGGGCGGCTTCACGCACGTCGGAGTTCTCGTCTTTCCGGAGTACTTCAGTTAAGACGTTGGCCGCTTCTGCCTCATTATCCAGATTGGCCAGTTCCTCGACCGCCTCTAAGCGTACGTTTTCATCAAGACTCCCGAGCGCTTGAGCAGAAAGCAGGGCTACGTCCGGCTCATCTGGATCAATAGCCTGTGGGTGCTGAACGGGTTGACGCCGTAACGACGGTATTAGAGCCCTGCTCGTTTTTCTGGCATACACTGCGACCGTACTGAGACTACCGTTTTCCCCGCTGTAACGGAACATATGATCCCTTCCCTTGAGCAACTCTTGAAGTCCCTTTCTGAGAGGGAGGTCTGCGAACGTGAGGTTAATCCGGTCTTGGGCGGGGTCAAGAAAAAGTACCCGAAATTCCCCTTTCTGGGCTACGGTTGTGAGGACTTGGTTGAGCGGAACGTCTTGAACATCAACGGTCAGCAATCCCTTTTTGAGTTTAATAAAAACATCAAGAACATGGTCTCCAAAGTTGTCTGTAAACAGCTCTCCCTGTTCAGTGTCCGGTTCGGTGGACTGCTTTGGTGGGAGGACCGGCATGATTTGTCCAGCATCTGCATCGGAGGTGTTGTCAGTCGTGACTGCCTGCGCCTTAGCCTGCATTTCAAAGCGCATTTTTTCTGAAACCTCAGCATCCGCCCATGCCTGGAGCGGCAGACCCATGCACGTCGCTACCAATAGGGCCGCCCACCAGTAACGCCCTTCGTCTCTGTTCATGCCGCGAGCATACCATGTCTTTTATCTTGAGGAGAAGAGTCCCGGTTGAAGCTCTTTGGGCACTACGCTCACGCTACTGTGCTAGTACTTTGAAAGGGCTGAAGTGAGAGGCCTGTCATTCTGCACCGAAGCAGCGCGAAGGTGAAGAATCCCTCAGGCGCATAAACGAAAAGATTCTTCGTCGTATAGCTCCTCAGAATGACACTCCTCGGATGCTTATTGACAAAATACTAGAGGATGTCTGTTGTTAATACGTTGCGGTCAGCTGAAATACTTGAAGCAATAATCACGCGTTTTCCCTGCCATCCATGTTGACGCAAAAAGTGCCGGGTCAGCTCGATCATCTCGCCTCGGTTTGTGGCTATGTCTGGAAGCAGCAGAGGCGAGACTCCTCTGACTAAGGCGAGTTGTCGGTAGGTTTCCAGTTTAGGAGTTGCGGCAATAATGGGCTGGAGTGGGCGGAATTTGGCCACAAAGCGCGCAGTCAAGCCGGAAAGCGTCACGGTCACTAACGCATCGATGCCAAGGTGGGTGGCCATATGGCAGGCAGCCTGGGCGATGGCTTCTATTCCTGTCGAGTCGGTGCTATCGTCCGGCTCCTGTGTATCAGGGGAGAATAATCGGAGCCACGCGCGTTCCGTATCGGTTGCAATGGCTTCCATCGTCTGCACCGCGCGAATAGGGTGCTGTCCAATAGCGGTTTCTTCGGAAAGCATCACGGCATCACTACCATCTATAATGGCATTGGCTACATCCGCGACTTCGGCTCTAGTCGGGCGCGGAGTATGAACCATAGACCACAGCATCTGGGTCGCTGTAATCACGGGCTTTGCTTGCTGGTTGGCGCGATGAATTAGTTGTTTTTGGATCATCGGAACGTGGGAAAACGGGGTTTCTATGGCAAGGTCACCACGGGCTACCATGATCCCATCCGCCTCAGTCAATATGTCATCAAAAGCGGCGAGGGCAGCGTGCGTCTCGATTTTTGCAATAATCGGAGTAAATCCTCCGCGTTGGGCAATTTCCTGCTTAGCTGCCCTTACGTCTTCAGCCGTGCGGACAAACGAGAGGCCAATATAGTCGACACCCTGGTCAAGCCCAAACTGAAGGTCGCGGACGTCTTTCTCACCCAAAATAGGCAGTCCAAGCAGTCCGGAAGGGCAGTTGACGCCCTTATGGGAGCTGAGTGTTTCCCCGACAACGACCTGACAGTGGATCTCTTCCTCTGTTACCTGTTGAACGGCCAGTTCCAGTGCACCGTCCGACAGGAGGAGGACATCACCGACTTTCACCTCGCGGGGCAGGTCAAGATACGAGACCGATACCTTATGAGATGTCCCTTCAACACTGCGGGTCGTCAGGGTGAACCGGTCACCCGCCCGAAGCTCAACCGATCCGGCCTGAAATGATCCCACCCGGACTTTCGGTCCGGCGAGATCCAGGAGAATGGCAACCGGTGTCTGCGCCTCATCGGCCAGTTCTCGAATGCGAGAAATTCGTTCGCCATGCTCGGCGTGGGTGCCGTGGGAGCAGTTCAAACGAGCGACATTCATCCCGGCTTGCAGCAGATCCCGGAGTGTAGCTTCTGATTCTGTCGCCGGACCTAAGGTACACACAATTTTCGTTTTGCGTGAAAGGGCTGAAAATCCACTGCTCGTAGGTATACGTTCAGCTTTATTTGGCGGCATGGATATGGCCTTTGACCTGCCGGACGGCTGCCCCGTTGGCCAGGCCGTCTTTCAGCCGTGTGAACGCGACGCTGGCTTGGGCCAGGGGAAATACTTCCGTGTGGGTATGCAGTGGGATGTCTTGAGCTAGACTGAACAATTCGCGCCCATCCTGACGCGTATTGGCGGTGATACTACACAGAGTTCGCTCGTAGAACAGGGTATCTTCGTAGTCGAGGGCTGGAATCTGGGTCATACACACGCCGGCCAACGCCAAGCTGCTTCCTCGGTCAAGCGCTGCGAGAGCGAGTGGAACAGGTGTTCTCGCTGGGGAAAAGATAATGGCGGCATGCAGCTTTTCTGGCATTGGGTCTTGTGCCTTTTCCACCCACGTTGCCCCTAAGTGCTTGGCAAGTGCGCGGTGTTTCTCTGTGCGCGTGACAAGGTAGACCTCACAGTCCCAATAGCGGGCAATTGGGATCACGATATGCGCGGAGCCTCCAAGGCCGTATAACCCCAGGCGCTGCTTTGGTTGTACGCCGCAGCGTCGTAGCGCCCGGTATCCGATAATACCGGCATACAGAAAAGGGGTAGGCTCAACTGATGAGAGATCAGAGGGTAGTGGATACACAAATGCTTCTAGGGCGGCCATATAATCAGCATAGCCGCCATGCCCATCGTAGCCGGTGAATCGCGACATCGCGCACAAGTTCTCTTCTCCTCGCTGGCAATACCGGCAGTACATGCAGGCGGCACACAGCCACGCCACTCCAACCCGGTCGCCTTCTTTGGGTGGCTGGACTCCTTGCCCGCATCGTACCACAGTCCCCACCGCCTCATGACCAGGAACAATAGGGTTGCAGTGTAGCGGCAGGTCACCCTCAGCTATGTGTAGATCGGTTCGACACACCCCACACACGTCAATACAAATGCGCACTTGACGTTGTGCTGGGTGAGGAGTCGGCAAATCCCATGGATGCAGAGGGTGGCTTTCTATCGGACCCGGGGTGACGACTGCCATGGTGTTCATACGCGTTTCCATGCACGTTTTCGTGCGCATTTCCCGGCACGCAAACGTGCGCGCTCTCATGGGCCTACGTAACGTTCTGGGAGGCTTACTCGGACATGTCGACCAGTTGGTCGACGGTATCGGAAAAGTGGAGGTACAAGAAGAGCAGCGCATTTGATCGACTTGACCGTTACAGCATGCGCAGCCGATGCCTTTTTTGACACGAATGCTGTGATTGAAATAGGGAAAGTCGGCCAGCGCATGGACCCGTGTCCATGCGAGGATGCTGCCTGTCACCTGATGTTTATGGTCAAAAGGGGACGGGCTGTTCACGTGCCACGCCAACACCCGTGAAATAGGAAGATCGCATCAGGGCAGTACCGACCCAGCCTAGGGCGAGGAGAAAGAACACCGTCCCGAAACTACTCAGATTTGAGAGGGTATTGTTGCCCGGATGGAATCAGCGGCATACAGTGACTTTCTGGTACGTATCCTATTCGCCTATTCGGTTAGAAGAATCGCCGAGTGCCCATCCACCGTTCCAGAGACAGCAAGCCGCTTTGGCCCCCCTGCGGAGCTTGCAGATTCTGCATGTCTGGTCACGTCAAGCACAAGAAACCACCACCTATTTCTGGATTCCTCACTCACTGAGAGGAGCTATATCGAGATCACGATAAGTCGGCGTACCATACTGGCTGTACGCGGAACAAATTCTGGTCCGGTCTTTTAGCTACTTTCTTTCCTAACGCTAGAGGCGCGGGTTCGGGGCGCCATTTCAAACAGTGACGTGGTTCCCCAGATTGATTGTGCCCAGCGCCTGAAGTTGATACGACCGGTAAACCTGTGTTTCTCTCGCTACGGAGAACGTGCAGATTATGGGTAAGGAGGACAGTATGGGATATGAAACTTTTCGTGTGGATCGATCCGGTCAGATCGCGACGGTGTTGTTCAATCGTCCGGAAAAACTCAACCCGATCAACGAACAAGTAATGCAAGAGTTTCTGGATATCGCTCGGACCTTTCAAGCAGACGAGGAAACCCGCGTAGTAGTGCTCACGGGGCAGGGCAAATCGTTCTGTGTCGGGGCTGACATGCAAATTCTGTCTGCTGGGAGTGAACCTAGCGCGCCGGCGCAGACGGGCGACGCCGCCCGCCTGTGTCTATCCAAAACCGGCTGGCGTATTATGGACGAATGGGAGCGTTTGGATCAGATTACGATAGCGGCAGTCAACGGCTTTGCCGTCGGGGGCGGGGTGTCGTTAGCCATGGCCTGCGACTTTCGGATTGTAGCGTCCGAGGCCCGGATGTGGATCCCGGAAGTGCGCCTTGGGGTGCCGTATATGTGGGGTTCCATTACCCGTCTGATCAATCTTGTGGGTATGGCCAAAGCCAAAGAACTCGTCATGACGTGTGATGAACTCAATGCCGAAGAGGCCCTAGACGTGGGACTCGTGAACCAAGTGGTGCGGCTCGACCAGCTTGAGTCAACCGCACGGGCATTGGCCCAAAAACTCATCGCTCGACCACCCATGGCGCTGCGGCGTACTAAAGATTTTTTCCGTGCGCTCCAGATGAATCGATCCGGTGATATTACTTATGCAGATGCCTATCTTGGCCTGTCCTGCTTCGGCAGCGAAGATATGCGTGAAGCAGTCAGTGCGTTTCGGGAAAAGCGGGACGGGGTGTATCAGGACCGCTGAGCGAGCTGTGGCGTAGCGAGCTGAAAATACCGAAAGCCGCCGCCGCCTTGCCACTGAAGATTCTTACTAATGCCGGTCTGATCCGAGCCGTCGATGACGGCTCGAAGACGCGGCAGCAAATGTGTGTGGCAGTGCTGTCCGTGTTCGATCATGATCCAGCGCCGTCCCATCTTATGCGCAACCGCACCTGTGGTCCCGGAGCCGGCAAAAGCATCTAATACCCAATCCCCCGGTTGGGTGGCCATCCCAATGATGCGTTTTAAGAGCGCCTCGGGCTTCTTGCCTTTGGTGAAAGTCACCTGTCCTTCATCACCCAAACCCGTTGTTTTAATGTCTGCCCAAAAGTCTCCCGGATGGACGCTGAGATAGTCAGCGGCAAACAGGATGCGTATGCGGGGTTGCGCCCGGTCTGGATTGTAGCGGCTGGTCATGACGTAGAGTTTGCGTCGGGCTGTCTCGATGGTGAACGCGCCCGCTTCTGGATCGAGCGCTGTGCGCTTGCGATCTGCGCGCTGCTTTGCGGTGGTACTGGTCGAGCACGTTCGGACAATACGCCAGGCGTTGGCCTGCAGCCATTCCGAGCTGAGGCAGGCGTGGGTTTCTCGTTGACAGACGGCATCAAGTGGTTCAAGCGAGAAATGATGACAGATAGTGTCCGCCTGGCGCAGGTCTTCCGAAGTACGTGCCGGATTCTCAATAATAGCCCTTAGGGTGCATATCGCATCGGCACTTGTCTGGCTGACGACCCATCTATACTCCGGATCCCAGGTATCTTTGCCGATCCGTTCCGGGTGTAGACCACGAACGCCCGACTTGCCTGCTAAGAGGAGATATTCTTTCAGTTTGGGGATGCTGCCATGTGCTCTGACGTGTGCCATTTTGACACCGGTTGGCTCCGCCATTTTCACGCAAATCGTTTTGAGATTGTGTTCCCCCCACATGTCGGCCAGCAAGAGATACAGGCGCGCAAATTCATTGTCATCGATTTGTATGACCAGCAGTCCGTCTTCACGCAGCAAAGACCAGAGCAATGTGAGTCGAGGTTTCAGGTCCGTAAGCCATTGCTCGTGGGCTCTGCCATCATCGTAATGGGGAAATGTGTTGCCGGTGTTATACGGCGGATCTAGGTAGATGCATTTGATGCTGTTGGTGAATTCCAAGCACAAGGCTTGCAAGATTGGTAAATTGTCTCCATAGATAATACGGTTTTGAGAGGAAGCCCGGCCTGGCTGCGACTGGCCGAGGGCATGACTATAGTATGGATTTTCAAGGAGGCGGAATGTGGTACTGGCCGCGTGCATGAGTGTAGCTCATGAGTATAGCTGTTGAAGGGCATTGCCCTGCTTTCAGTGCATAGCGTTTTGTCCAGCTAGGGCGCAATGGCGGTCAGCGATGGTCAGATAGATGTGCGTGTCAAGGATCGCTGCAAAAGCTCAGATCTCAGGTTGCAGCGAAAATTCGAGCGTCTCACCCTGCTGGACTTCGTGGATCCGACCACCGACGCCAATTTTTGCTTTGGATTGCCGACCAGAGTCAAACGTCACGCGGATGGTCTGCCGGGTTGCGCGAATGGAGAACCAGCACCGGCGATACTGAAAGCGGAAAGACACACCCTGCGCTAGCGCTTGTGGTAAACACGGATTAAACCAGAGAGCCTCATCTCGCATTTCCATACCCATATAGCAGCGTTGGATCAGGTCGAGCGTTCCGGCCATGACTCCGGTGTGGATACCTTCTGCCGTCGTACCTTCTTGAATATCATTAAAATCACTTTCTAACGCTTCGACAAAAAGCTGCCAGGAGAGCTGAGGATCAAGCCGTGCCAAAATCCAGGCATGCACCACCCGGCTTAGGGTCGAGCCGTGCGAAGTGCGGCGGTAGTAGTAGTTGATGTTCTTCTGAACCGTGTCCTGATCCAGGGGATAGCCAAGCCGCTGGAAGAGCTGGGCAATTTCGTCCACAGGAAGGAGATAGAACAGCATTAAGGTATCGGCTTGTTTGGCGGCCTGGTAGTGATCGACACTTTCTCCTTCGGCTTCAAGGATACGGTCGAGCCGGTAAATATTCTCGTATTTGTGTTGATACCCGTCCCAATCGAACTCGCGCAGCGTTTCAAAACCTTCAAACTGACTGATGATGCCATCAGCCTGGAAAACGACCCGCATCTTGCGCGTGATGTCCTTCCAGTGCGCACAGTCATCCTGGCTCATGTCGAGTTGAGCCTGGAGGGCCTCGGCCTTGTCTGAAGGTAAAAGATCCAGAACGTCGAGTGCACGCTGGAGAGTCCAGACCGTCATGACATTCGTGTAGGCGTTATTATTAAGTCCGGGCTTGTCCATATCCGGGTAGTGTTCATGATATTCGTCCGGGCCCATCACGCCGAGGATCTCGTATCGTCCAAGGTCTTGATTATAGATCGTCAGACTGGCACAAAAGCGTGCAATCTCGAGGAACATTTCCGCACCGTAGTCGGTCAAAAACTCCTGATCACAAGTGGCTTGGTAGTACTGCCAAATATTGTACGCAATAGCGATGCTGATATGTCGCTGCAACGAGCTGTGGTCAGGAATCCAGCGTCCAGAACTCGGGTTAAGATGGACCACCTGGCTTTCTTCACGCCCATCGCTGCTGCTTTGCCATGGATACATCGCGCCTTGATACCCAGACTGACGGGCGGCCCGTCGAGCTTGCGGCAGGCGTCGGTAGCGGTAGAGCAACAGACTACGGGTCAGCGCAGGTGTACGTGGGGTGAAAAAAGGGAGGATGAACAGTTCATCCCAAAAGATGTGTCCACGATAGGCCTCGCCGTGCAGGCCGCGGGCGGGAATGCTCACATCAAGGCCCAGCGTATGGGAAGACGCCGTTTGGAGTAGGTGGAATGCATGGAGCCGAAGTAGAAGCTGGATTCTCGGTCTGCCCTCTACAACTATGTCATAGGTCTTCCAGAGTTCCAGCCAGGCGCGGGTGTGGTAGTCTAACAACGTGGGGAAACGGCTCGCCTGACCCATGGTCTGTTTGGCGGTAGCGCTGCATTCCGTAATCTCCGGATCCCGCGAAGTAAACAGCGTCACAACCTTTTCGATCGTGACCGCTTGCCCGGATTCGACTTCGAGAGACAGCTCTTGGGCGATATGGCCGGGCTCCTCTCGCGTCTGCCTGTCGGGGGAGACTGGCTCGTTGTGCTGAAAGACCTGGGTACGTGCCGCTTGGGCAACGAGCAGCTGGGACTGGTTTGTCTTGACGAGAAGCGCGATTCCGTCTTCGCCCACAATCTCAGTTTCTAGCGGCACAAGGTGCTGGCTGTTTAGTTGTTGGTAGCGTTTGACCCCGGCATTGATGATGCGTCCGTCCAGTGCCGTACGAATCTGCATCGGTCCAGACCAGTTCCGTGCCGTTAGCGTCATTTCTATACTGGCTAGGTGTGGATCTGCCATGCTGACCAGGCGGCGACTGCTTATCGTTGTTTCCCGTCCTTGGTGATCGCGCACGTAAAAAGTACGCACAAGGATGCCGTGCTGGAGGTTAAGCTGACGCTCATAACTCAGCAGTTCATAGTTGGCTGGACTGAACCACTCGCCGTCTTCCGGTCGAAAGGACAGGCACAGCCAGTTCGGCATGTTGACAAAGTCTTCGCTTTCAATGCTACGCCCGGCGATCTCGGTTTTCAGACGATTGTAGCCTCCGGCGAGATAGGTGCCGGGATAGTGGGTTGCGTCTGCCTGTGCCTCTTCTGCCGCTCCGCGGGTGGCGAAATACCCATTGCCGAGGGTGCACAGCGCTTCACGCAGGCGTTCTTGTTCTGGATCGAAGCCACCAAAACACACAACCCAATCAGCCCCAGTCGTGCCAGCCATGTCCGTCATGATGGTCTAAGCGGAGAGAGAAGCGGTAAGCCCTCGGAGAAAAGTTTGCACTTGAGCGGTATCCTGAACGACATAGCGCGCGGCTGAACGTCGGGCAGTCTCGGCAACGACAATCGTGATGCCGCCCTCAGCCAGCGCACGAAAGGCATCTTCATCGGTGACATCGTCCCCAATATAGAGAGGTAAGACATCCGTAGTATTGAGCCCGAGCGCGTCAAGTAGCCAGAGGACGGCTTTACCTTTATGCCAGTCGATCCGGGGCTGTAACTCGAATACCTTTTTCCCCCAGCCTTTGCGGAGCTGAGACTGGGCCACAAGGACGGCATCCACAACAGATTCAATCTGTTCTGTATGCTGAGGCGCAACATTGCGAAAATGGACAGCAATTGAGAATTTTTTGCGCTCAATAAAAGCAGCGGGAATCATCTTCAGTTTTTGCTGGAGCAAGACTTCTGCCTGATCGAGTATGGGCAGAAAGGATCCTCCCTGCTGGTGCTGCATTTGGAGTGCCTCAGGGCCTGAGATGTCAAACCCATGACTCCCGGCATAAAATACCGTGTCGAGCTGAACGAGGCTACGGACATCAGCTCGATCCCGCCCGCTGACGATGGCGACCGGGCAGCGTGCGGCCAGCGCCGCGACTGTCTCCCGCATCCCTTCGGACAACGTTGCCAGAGCTGGCCGACTTACTATTGGTGTGAGGGTGCCGTCGTAATCCAAAAAGACGACGGGCCGTTGCGCTTTGAGGCGCTGGAAAAGTGCTGTATCGCGGTCGAGTGCCGAGGGAAGGTTCAGCACATTCCGGGTGCGCGGGATCTCGGGGCTAGTGCCAACGCCAATCTCTTCAAGGTCGGTCACGACTACGTCTGCGCCATTCTGTTCGAGGGCGGTATGGTTGCCCTGGCGAGCGACGCCGAGCACCAGGCCAAAGCCTCCTCTATGGCCGGCCTCAACTCCCGAATTGGCATCTTCGACAATGGCGGCGCGTTCCGGTTTGACGCCAAGCCGTCTTGCGGCTTCGAGATAGGTGTCTGGGGCGGGTTTGCCAGGCAGCTTGAGCCTCGCACACTCCACGCCGTCAACACGGGTATCAAACAGGGGTGCGATCTCAGCCTGTTCTAAGACGATGCGACAATTTTTACTCGACGAGACAATGGCGATTTTGATACTGTGTTGCCGCAGAGCTTTGATCAGCACGATAGTCGAGCTAAAGACTTCGATGCCGGTATCAGTCAGGCATTCAAGAAAGGCGGCATTCTTTTTATTCCCCAGTCCGCAAATCGTCTCTTCCTCAACGCTATCCTCTGGATCACCGTAGGGAAGAGCGATATCGCGTGCAGCCAGAAAACTGGCCACTCCATCGTAGCGCTGCTTTCCATCCACATACTGCAAGTAGTCTGCCTCAGCATCGAACGGGGTGAAGGGGGTTTTGTTCTGCTGTGTCCGTCGTGCCAGAAAATCGTCAAAGAGCGTTTTCCAAGCAATCGCATGTAATTTCTCTGTCTGCGTCACAACGCCATCGAGATCAAACAGCACGGCGTCAAAGTCTACGATTGAAAGCGTAAAATGTAGCGACATCTGTAATAGCTGATGAAAGCGGCTTAGCCGTCACCATGAGTTATGTGTGTACAGGCAATGGCGCGCATGAATGACACACGCGAACCCTGGTTAGGAAGCGGCGGGCGCTGCTGAGAGCTGCCTCAGTTTTGCCTGTAGCTTCTGAACCAGTTCTTCGTAAGAAGTCTTGCCGATAATGCGGTAAAACTGCGTCCGAAAGTTGCGAATCATGCTGACGTTCTCTATGACTACGTCATAAATAAGCCAGCCTGCGTCGCCTTTGAGAAAGCGATAGTTGATCGAGAAATACTTATTCAGGGCAGGGTTGTGAATACGCGTATTCACTTCAGCGAAATTGTCATCGATTGTCTCGCGATCATAAAAAAACTCGACCTGATCCTGATATTTCTGGTAGAGCTTGTCGAACGTTTCGCCGTACGATTTTTCGACCAAACTTGTAAAGAGAAAGATGAATTCTTCTCGCTGCTGCTCAGTTCGCTCCTGCCAATACACCCCTAGAGTGCGCTTCGCGACCTCCCGCCTATTGAACCTAGGCCGGACAACCGCGCTCACTTGCTCGAGACGCTTGGCACGCAGGTCAGGGCCCTGATTGGCTGGATCCTTGAAAATCTGGATCACTTGATCAACGGTTGAACGCACTGTCTCCAGAGGTGAATTCGCTGTCTGGCCTGTCCGTGCAAGCACCAGCAATAAAGTTAGGAAAAACGCGCCCAGCGTTGTCAGTAAGAAAACAGGGCGCTGCTTCATGAACTGATCCTACCCCTGTCCAATTGCTGTCCTTGTCCCATCCTATTTCTGCAGCGTTTCTTGAATGACTTGTTCGCGTTGCTGCAGGTAGCCGTCTTGGACCGCACCATAGAGATCAAGCGAAATCCGATCGACGCTTTCGAATAATTCCAGATTGAGCGAACGGGCATTGATGGTGCTGCCCGCGACCCAGCCACCACGCGCGGCAATGAGCTCTGGAAAGGTCGGCAGGAAGTAGTTCATAGGTTGCATGGCGCCATCGACGCCAAAGCCCACGGCATCGCGGACTGTTGAAGGACCGAAAAAGGGGAGAACGAGGTACGGGCCTGACGACACGCCGTATTGGGCCAAGGTTTGTCCGAAGTCTGCATGGCTTGCCTCGAGTCCGAGCCAACTGTCGGCGACATCGAAAAATCCCAGGCCACCGATCGTCGTATTAATTAAGAAACGACTCAGCTCTTTCCCCGCGCCAATGGGCTTCATTTGGAGGAGCTTATTGCCCAAGCGCGGGGCAATATTGATATTATCAAAAAAACGGCCGATCCTTTGGCGCACCCCAGTTGGGAGAACGGTGGCATATCCGGTTGCGACCGGACGGAGAACATATTCGTCCAGCTTCAGGTTGAAGCTGAACATAGCCTGGTTAAATGGCTCAAATGGGTCAGAGATAGGTACAGAAGCAGCCGCGTCAAGCGCGAGACCCCCCACCTGGGCGTTAGCCACAGCAAGGGTGAGTCCAACCTGAAGCGTTGCTAACAGACTTATCGCCAGCACCAGTTTTCTCGGCATGTTCCACCCCCTCATCGTGAGTACGGTAGCTCCTCTTAACGAATCGGTACTCGTTTCCTCCGCGCTGAACACTCGCTCGACATCCGCCGTGTCAATATCTCTATCCTCAGTATGCTCCAGTGCGTCCAGTATATGCCAGCGTATCCAGCACATCTTGGAACATCACGTCCTCACATCTATCATATCCATCATAATTCTGCCCTTCGCCGCTTTGCCGTGATGCTAATCTAGGTCAAGCGAAAAGGGATCCGCACTATCCGCTGGCGTCTTCTCCGATGCTGTTGTATCTCCCACGTTACCGAAGATAAATTCTCCTAATAACTGCTGAATGTCGACCGACTCTTCGGTCTTGTCAATAGTCCCTCCCGGCGGCAGGACGGTCGAGGAGTGGCCTGGGGTAATTCTCACATAACGTTCGCCTATCAGCCCCTTCGTTTTGATCGCGGCCTGTGCATCTTCTTGCAGCGGGATATCGCCTCGAATTTTGAGGGTGACGCGCGCTTTATAGTCGGCCAGGGTCACGGTTTCGACCCGTCCGATCTCCACTCCGGCCAGCTCGATGACTGCCCCGTCTTGCAGACCGCCAGCGTTTATAAAGTCTGCATACACGGGATAACTTCCCGAGCCAAGTTGGATTTGTCCTAACTGGATCGATATATAGCCGAGACCAGCTACAATCCCAAGCAACAGCACTCCGACTAATAGTTCTCCATCAATTTTCATATGCGCTTTAGGACACCTCAATCGGGCCTTCGATCTGACCGTGAATGAACTGCTGGACGACCGGATTGTTTGACGCCTGGATGTCCGCCGGTGAGCCAGACTCGATGATGACGCCTTGGTGCAACATAGCGAGGTGGGTGGCGAGAGAAAAGACCTCCGGAATCTCATGACTGACGATAACCGCAGTGAAGCCCAGCATGTGATGCAAGTCGAGAATGAGCTGGTGAATGGCATTCACACGAATGGGGTCAAGACCTGTCGTTGGTTCATCAAAGAGCAGGATTTCAGGGTCGGAAACAAGCGCCCGGGCCAAGGCCGCACGTTTTTGCATCCCACCGGACAGCTCGGACGGAAATTTGTTATCCACACCGGCTAATCCGACCTGTGCGAGCCGCTCGTGAACTTTCGCTCGGATTTCCGCGTCACTTTTGTGTGTCTTCTCTCGCAGGGGAAAGGCCATATTGTCGTACACAGACATCGAGTCGAAGAGTGCGCCTCCCTGGAAGAGCATGCCGAATCGATTGCGAATACGATTGAGGGCCCGCCGTCCGAGGGCGGTAATCTCTACATCATCCACCCAGACCTGGCCGTTATCTGGACGCATCAAGCCAATCAGATGTTTGAGCAGGCAGCTTTTCCCCACTCCGCTGCCGCCAACAATAACGTAGATCGCGTGATCCGGGATCTCTAGGTTGACTCCGGTCAGAACGTTTTGTCTCCCAAAAGACTTATGTAAATTGACAACGCGAATCATACGCTAAATGAGAATGGATCCAATAAAATAATCCCAGACCAAGATCAATACGGCACACATTACAACAGCCTGAGTGGTCGCTTGGCTGACTCCTTCTGCGCCGCGATCAGCGTAAAAGCCTTTAAAGCAGCTTACCCAGGCAACAATCGCCCCAAAAGCGAGTGATTTATAGACACCCATCCAGATATCGTCAGAACCTGCTGCACTGCTCATTTGGGTAAAATACGCACCCGAACTGCCACCGAGCAGTTTGACTCCAACCATATAACCGCCATAAATACCAACAGTCACAAAGACGCCATTTAAGAGGGGAAAGGCAATCAGTGCAGCCAGAAAAATCGGGACAACCAGATATTTGATGGGATTGAGAGCCATAACTTCTAGAGCGTCAATCTGCTCGGTAATCCGCATAATGCCGAGCTCAGCAGTCAGCGCCGAGCCTGCTCGGGCGGTAATCATCAATGCTGACAGGACAGGTCCCAGCTCGCGAATCAGGCTCAAACCCACCATGGGGCCGAGTGCTTCCTCCCCTCCAAAACGGCGCAGCGCGACATACCCCTGGAGCGCGATTACCATGCCGGTAAAGGCACCGGTAAAGATGATCAAGAGCAGCGAGCGACTTCCGATGAAAGAAATACGGCGGATAAGCTGTTTTGCCTGAAGCGGCGGGACGAAGATGTCGAGTAGCACTGTCCCGAGGAAAATCCCCATGCGGCCCGTTTCGTGAAGCGTATTCAGTGTGTGGCGTCCACACCAGCGTACAAAACTGAGCACCGCTTTTCCTTCTTTTTTTTACAGTAAGCGGAGTGAGACCATTGTCTGCTCTGGGCAGGGTCTGCTGGGGTTGCGTTTTGATTTAATTCTCTCTAACAGTGGCGAATCACCTACCATAGGCGCAATGCTTACTCAAGGGAGCAGGTGCACTAGGGTGAGGAAAAAGGCCAGGATTCTGCTTGTTGCACTCTCAGGATTCTGCTTGTTGCACTCTATGGAGCGAGGAGTACGATTCCTTCATTTTTTACACCACGTGGAGAAAAACTATGGCAAACACGGCTCAATTCGCAGCAGTGGAAGAACCCGCGCTACGGGTTATTGAAACCGAAACCGTTCTCGAAGAAGATCCCCCAAAAAAACAGTGGAAAAAGCTTCGCGAGGTACTCGCACGTCATCGCGGGGAGAAGATTCTCTTGGTCCTGGTGGGGTATCCTGACCCTGACAATATTGCCTCCGGTCTCGCCCATCAGTTTTTGGCTAAAGAATTCGATATTGAAGCAACACTGCTGTGTTTTCACGAGGTTAGCCATCAGGAGAACCGTGCCCTAGTGAAGCGGCTTGAGATCGACCTGCAACTGTATGACGAGAAGTTCGACCTTGAGCCCTACACAGCCTTTGCCCTGGTTGATACCCAAAACCCGGAAACTCCCATCGCAGATAAGCTTGAAGGCAAAACCCTGCTCTCTTTTGTCGACCACCATCGGCGTCTCGGAGATGTCCAAGCCGAATTTGTTGATATCCGAGAAGATGCCGCATCCACCTGTGCGATTTACACGGAATATTTGCGTACCCAATATCCCACTGGCCTCAACCCTGGGGAGACTGACCAAGTCCGGCTAGCCACAGCCCTGATGCACGGTATCCGTTCTGATACGATGGCGATGATTGAGGCGAGCCGATTGGAATTCGAGGCCGCAGCCTATCTCTGGCCGAGTGTTGACCAAGCCTTACTCAAGGCGATTTCGGCGAAATCTCTCCCCCCTATTGTTATGGACATGATTCAAAAGGCATTGGAGCGCAAGCAGGTTTTTGACTCCTTTGTCTTTACCGACGTTGGCTTTGTGCGGGGCGAACACCGTGATGGGATTCCGCAAGTTGCAGAGTTCCTCCTGCAGCGAGAAGGGACAGACACGGTCCTCGTTTTTGGTATTGTTGACAACAAAACGATCGACGGCTCGCTCCGAACCCGGAGCGATACGGTGAATCCGGATGCGTTTTTGAAAAAGCTGTTCGGCTTGGATGAAGACCGGAAATCCTATTATGGGGGTGGCAATATCCAGGATAAAGGAGGATTCCAGATTCCGCTCGGATTCCTGGCCCAGTCACCCGATCGTGACATGTTGTACCAAATGACGTGTGGAGTCGTGCAGGAGCGCCTCAAGACCATCGGTGTCAAGGAATAAGCGCGCTTCTGTTAGAAGGCGGCGGTTAGCGGGCCACCTGCTCCGGTAACGCGACATCGTTCGCAATAGAATCCTAGGAAGACCCGGCTGGCCGTCGCGTGAACGCCATCTCATCATCGGCAATCGAGCCGTAGGCCACGGTCCAGACATCGAGTATATAGTTCTGATACGACCTCCAGGGTAGTGTCGGACCCTGCTTGGGGAAGGTGTCGATTGCTCTCTGGATATAGCCCGAGGTAAAGTCGAGCAGAGGCTCAGACTTGATGTCCGCGTCGTCCGGGCGTGGGCAGCACTGAGCGTAACCTTTCGCCTGCATGTGATTGAGTAGGTGACAGACATACTCGCAGGTGAGACCGCATTTCAGCGTCCACGACGCGTTCGTATAACCGATGGCTAGGGCCAGGTTCGGCACATTGCTGAACATCACGCCTTTGTAGGTCAGTGTCTTCGAGAACTCGATTTGCGCCCCATCGACCGTCACCTCGAGACCGCCCAGCAGCTGTAGGTTGAGGCCGGTGGCCGTCACGATGAGATCGGCCTCGAGTTCTTTACCCGAACGCAGCCTGATGCCTTGCTGGGTAAAGGTATCGATGTGGTCTGTGACAATCGAAGCCTGGCCGGCCTTGATTACGTTGAACAGGTCACTGTCCGGCACCAAGCACATGCGCTGTTGCCATGGGTTGTACGTTGGCGTGAAATGCTGCTCAACGTCGTAATCGGGGCCTAGTGCCGCCAGGACGCGGCCCAGGATAAATGCCTTGGCACGCTCCGGGAAGCGCCGGCAGAACCAGAAGACGAAGGCTCCGAAAAGCACGTTCCTCCACCGGGTCACGCTATAGGCGAGTTTGCTGGGCAGAAAACGCCGGAGCCAATTCGCCAGAGGGTCCTCCGACGGCGCGGATACAATATAGGTAGGCGAACGTTGCAACATGGTGACATGCGCCGCTGTCTTTGCCATTTCGGGCACCAGCGTCACGGCGGTGGCACCGCTCCCGATCACAACAACCCGCTTGTCTACGTAATTGATATCATCGGCCCACTTCTGTGGATGCACGATCTGGCCCTGGAATTCATCGGTTCCGGAAAATTCCGGGGTGTAGCCGTGGTCGTAGTTGTAATAGCCACTGCACATGAAGAGGAAGTTGCAGGTGAAGCGACAGGGCAGGGCGGTGTCCGTCCACTCGGTTTCCACGGTCCAGCGTGCATCCGCCGTCGACCATGACGCCTGCTTCACGTGGTGGCCGAAACGAATTTTCTTATTAATGCCGAATTCTTTGGCGGTCTCATTCACATAACGTAGGATGGACGGTCCATCGGCGATTGCCTTTGGGTCAGTCCAGGGCCGGAACGAGTACCCCAGCGTATACATGTCCGAATCCGAGCGTATTCCTGGGTAGCGGAAAAAATCCCAGGTGCCCCCGATTGTGTCGCGTCGTTCGAGAACGGCATACGTCCGGTCCGGGCATTTGGTCTGCAGATGATAGCCCGCAGCAATTCCAGAGATTCCCGCACCGACGACCAGGACATCGAAATGTTCCGTGTTCATAGCGCCAGCATAAACTGTAGCCGGCCATTAGGGGAGGTAGGCTGGATATACGGGCAAATTGTGCACTGCGGGGTATGATCGGCAATGCTGGCGTTAGGTTTACATACGCTGCATAGCACCTCCTGAAATGGACTAAATAAACCCAGCTAGCACGGAAAGTGCCGGACTCGAGCCTTGCGACTCGGCGCGGCTTGAGTCAGCCAGAATGCGAAACTGGGGAGCTTTGTCTAAATGCCTCAGCTGCTCCTGGATGCGTTCCGGATCCATTTTCTTTCTGAGCCGAGGCAACCTTTGTGGTTTGGGATTCGTATTACTCTATAGAGCAAGGAGACGTTGCGGGAGAACTCGAAGACCTCAAACTTCACTTAAAAGACGCGGATGAGCAGTTTCTGCAGATCGCGGACTACATCCATCCGCCGCTGCATAAGTACTGCGCACGCACGACCGGCTCAGTGTTCGATGGCGTGGATGTCGTGCAGGATACGTTTGCCCAAGTGTACTACAAACTCTCGATGCTCAGACAAGGTGTGCCCCTGAAGCCGTGGCTCTTTCGCATCGCGCATAACAAATGTGTGGATTTCCTGCGGAGCCATCGGGGGGCAGTTCGAGCAGCGGCAAGAGAAATACGATCAACAGTGGGTCGCTATGGCCAGAAGCGACGAAGGACTGAATCACCTCGAAGTAGACGAAACTGCTGGGGAAGCCTGGTTGTCTTTAATCACGTTGCTGCCGCGCAAAGAACGGGCCCGCGTTATCCTCAAGGACATCCTTGGCTGCTCCATGAAGGAAATTGCCGAAATCCTTGGTACCGCTCGCGCGGCGGCGAAGGTCGCCCTCCGTCGGGGACGGCAGAAACTGCGCTTGCGCACCCGTTCTCTCGCAGTAGCTCCCGCACTCGCGCGCGTCAGAACATTCGGAACAGCCGGGATGTTACGTCGAGCTTCTTAACTGTCGAGCCCGAGGCCCGGATCTCAGAACCCGCCTCTGGATATATTGCTGATATAGACACGTGGCAGGGCCTCTGGTTGGCCTGGCGGGGGGACGTCGAACCTCCTGAGATCGACTTTCAGTCCTCCCTCATTCTTGTGGGCACAGTCCCTGGACCCAATAGAGCTGGACTACAGGTGCACGCGGACAGCGCCGGCAATATACAAATCGTTGTTGGTGGAACGCGCATTCGCGGTCCTGGTTTTGGTTATATCTTTGCCAAAGTACAACGTACGGGCATCCCAGCGGTGAACGGGAAAGCCGTTGCTCCGGTTGGCAAAACCTGTTGTCCCGGTACCTGTTCAGCGCCTGTCGAAGAGCAGCGCTAAGAGCGTCGATAGGAGTCTCAGCCCTAGCGTTTCGGCGAAATGTGTCCGTTGTACGACTCAGTAGAGATTGTACTCTCAAGAGACCGCGCTCTCAAACGAACGGTGCTCTCAGCTCGCGCTGTGCGCTCCGAATCCGCCATATACTGCAGCTCCTCCCGAGCGGCATGGGAGAAAGGAGGGGGGGAAGGAACCATGACCTGGATCAAAACGCTGCCGCCAACGGAAAATGAAGCGGTTCACGAAGCCCTGGGCAGGCTCGCAGAACTCTACCCGCAAGAGCAGGCTCCCGAGCGGCGGGCAGATAGGAAATGGAGAAGAATGCCGAGGCATCACCTTGGCCCTACATTTTCCCAGCATTTCCAATATGCTAGTCTACCTCAATACTCAGAATTGCGTACCTAAGGAGGGCTAATATGGCAGACGGACGAGAGGGAAATCTGATCTACGACATTCCTGCCGCAGTCAAGGGGCAAACTGCCATTGACCCGGAGACCTATCAGCAGATGTACGACCGCTCAATCCAAGATCCTGAGGGATTTTGGGCCGCGCAGGCGAAGCAACAGCTTGACTGGTTCCAGAAGTGGGACAAGGTCCTGCAGTGGGATTTCGACAGGGCTGAGATTAAATGGTTTCTCAACGGCAAGCTCAATGTTTCCTATAATTGCCTGGATCGGCATGTGAATACCGGTGCCGGCGATCAGACTGCGCTGATCTGGCAGGGCAATAATGAGGACGAAAGCAAGAAGATCTCGTATGCCGAGATGCTGGAAGAGGTGTGTCAGTTCGCCAATGCGCTCAAAGCGCTAGGCGTAAAGAAAGGCGACCGGGTATGTCTCTACATGCAGATGATCCCGGAGCTCCCGGTGGCCATGTTGGCGTGTACACGGATTGGGGCGGTGCATTCCATCGTCTTTGGGGCATTCTCGGCGGATTCGCTGCGTGACCGGATCCAAGACTCGGAATGTAAGGTCTTGATCACCCAAGACACGGGCCTGCGGGGTGCGAAAAATGATATTCCGATGAAGGCCAATGCCGACGCAGCTGTTGCCGAGTGTCCGTCCATCCAGAAGGTGGTGGTTGTGCAACGGACCGGACACGAAGTGGGTATGCAAAATGGGAAAAACGGACGCGACGTGTGGTGGCACGAGCAAGTCGCCTCGCAGCCAAAGACTTGCGAGCCGGAGCACATGGATGCCGAAGATCCCTTATTCATTCTGTATACCTCCGGCTCGACCGGTAAACCAAAAGGCGTGCTGCACACCACCGGTGGATATCTGGTCTATGTGGCCATGACCCACCGCTATGTGTTCGATTATCGGCCCGGCGACATCTACTGGTGTACGGCGGACATTGGCTGGGTGACGGGCCATAGCTATATCGTCTACGGGCCAATGGCAAATCGCGCGACGACCATGATGTTTGAGGGTGTCCCCAATTATCCTGATTTTGGCCGCTTCTGGCAGATCGTCGAGCAGCACAAAGTCAACATCTTCTACACTGCCCCGACTGCGCTGCGCGCGCTCATGAAAGAAGGCGACTCCTGGCCGGCTAAGCATGACCTGTCGAGCCTGCGTATTCTCGGCACGGTCGGCGAGCCGATTAAGAGTCCGGAATGGCATTGGTATTTTCAGATAATAGGCCAAAAGCGCTGCCCGATTGTGGATACCTGGTGGCAGACAGAGACCGGTGGGATTCTGATTACGCCTCTCCCTGGCGCGACCAAGACCAAGCCGGGTTCGGCAACCCGCCCGTTCTTTGGCGTCCAACCCTGCCTCGTTGACGACCAAGGCAACGAACTCGAAGGCAATGGCATCTCTGGCAATCTGTGTCTCAAATTTCCGTGGCCGGGTATCATGCGAACACTCTATGGTGATCATGAACGCTTCATCCAAACGTATTTCTCTACGTTTCCAGGCAAATATTTTACCGGCGACGGGTGCAAACGGGATGAGGATGGCTATTACTGGATTACCGGCCGTGTGGACGACGTGATTAACGTTTCCGGCCACCGTTTGGGCACGGCAGAGATTGAAGGCGCGATCGGCAAACACCCGGCTGTTGCTGAAGCCGCCGTAGTGGGCGTGCCCGACGATTTGAAAGGGCAGGGGATTTACGCCTTTGTCACGCTCAAGACCGGTCAAGAGTCATCGCCTGAGATGCTCAAAGAACTGATTAAAACGGTTCGACAAGATATCGGCCCGCACGCTACGCCAGATAAGATTCAGTTTACCGAAGGATTGCCTAAGACGCGTAGTGGCAAGATTATGCGCCGCATCTTACGCAAAATCGGTGAGGGCGCTCTTGATCAGCTTGGCGACATTTCAACCTTGGCTGACCCGTCTATCGTGGATCAATTGGTTGAAGGAAGACAATAACGAAAATATGGCTTTACGTTTTTACAATACGCTGACGGGTAAAGACGAGGAGTTTGTTCCGCTCACTCCTGGTACGGTGCGGATGTATGTGTGTGGTGTGACCGTCTACGACCGTTCGCATATCGGACACGCGCGGGCTTTGGTCGCATTCGATGTCATCTACCGCTACCTCCAATTCTCCGGCTACGATGTCACATTTGTGCGCAATTTTACAGATGTGGATGACAAGATTATCAACCGGGCCAACGAGCGTGGCATCTCGGCAGAGGAGCTAACAGAGACCTATATCCAGGAATTCAACAAAGATATGCAGGCGCTGCGCTGTTTGCCGCCGTCGCATGAGCCGCGTGCCACACAGCATATCCAAGACATGATTGCCCTTATCCAAGAACTCGAAGCCAAAGAGCTGGCATATAGCGTGGATGGTGACGTGTATTATGCGGTGGATCGCTTTGCGGACTACGGTAAGCTGGCCCATCGACGCTTAGAGGATATGTCGGCCGGAGCGCGAGTCCAGGTGGATGAGCGTAAACGCCATCCCATGGATTTCGCCTTGTGGAAAGCTAGTAAACCTGGCGAGCCGGTCTGGCCGAGTCCCTGGGGTGAGGGTCGTCCCGGCTGGCACATCGAGTGCTCGGCTATGAGCAGCAAATACCTCGGCCAACCGTTTGACATTCACGGGGGCGGAGCCGATCTGATTTTCCCCCACCACGAAAACGAGATCGCCCAGTCTGAAGGCGCAAAATCCTGTGCCTTGGCGCGCTACTGGCTGCATAATGGCATGGTCACGGTCGAACAGGAGAAGATGTCCAAATCGCTGGGAAATTTTTTAACCATCGGAATTGCGCTTGAGAAAGTCTCGACGCCGGAAGTTCTTCGCCAAGTTCTGCTGTCGTCCCACTACCGCATGGCGCTCGACTTTTCGACCCAAAAGATGGCAGAGGCAGAAAAGGGATTAGTTCGCATCTATGAAACACTCGCCCGTGCCGACGAGGCGATTGGTGACTCCTCTGTAATGGATGAGCCTGATGACTCTGCATTAGTCAGCCGTTTCCGTGAAGCCATGGATGATGACTGCAATACTCCGCGCGCGCTGGGCGTTATTTTTGAAGGCGTACGCGAAATGAACCGTGAGCTCGATGCCGGTCAGATTCAGACGGCGGCAATACTCCGATATGAGATTGAAAAGATTGGGAAGGTCATAGGTCTGCTTGAAGAGTCTCCCGCACAATTCTTAGACCACCACAAACAGTCCGGCCTGGAGGAGGCTAGTCTCTCACCCGATGCAATTGAAGGGTTGATAGCCGAACGGGCTGCTGCTCGAAAAGACAAGAATTTCAAGCGTGCAGATGAAATCCGCGCTCAACTTTCTGATCAGGGCATCATTCTCAAAGACAGCCCGACCGGCACCACGTGGGCGGTGAAGTAAGAGACTTCGTCACCCGCAGTCGCGGTCATTCCGCATAGACGATAGTCCCAACATGTTCGCCCTCAAAGGGCGGGTTCGACCAATTCTGGCCGGTTGCCATTAATAATTTTCAGGTGTTTCACCAACCGGGCGCTATTGAGTAGATCCAGGAGAAGAGCGGCGAACGGCAATGTCTCTAAAGACCGCTCGCGCAACTCAGCCCCGTACTGATCTTAAGGATAAAGTTCGCCTGCGAATGAGTCTTTGGGTCGCTGTCGTACAAACCATCGACGTCTTTGATAAGAGTGAACGTCTTACAGCCAAAACTCTCCGTAGTCAGATAACTGCCCGCATCCGTCCGATGGCGGGCGGTTGTTCCCATAAGCCATACGGCGGATCGCCGTTGAAAATAACGCCAGGTGCACCTTGAAGAAAAAGGGCAGCAAATGGCCGAAGATCGCAGGCGGGATAGCCACGCCGCCGCGTGAGGCCGGCAGTGTTCCTAAAATATGGACGTTGCCTAACGCGTCAGCAATGGAAAGTCCGGCCAGGACGCCGGTGGGAAGGCCTAAATCCAAACCACTGGAAAACACATGCCGGGTGCGTGTCCCACCGCCTGTGCCAATGACGAGTTTGCCTTCATCGATCACGGATCGTGCGCCCACCTTCAGTAGCCTAGCCTCCGGAAGCATGC
>CAZBUD010000007.1:93447-102535 GCA_964495015.1 uncultured Enterobacteriaceae bacterium
TCATCGATCACGGATCGTGCGCCCACCTTCAGTAGCCTAGCCTCCGGAAGCATGCGGACGACGGGTGTTTCCCCTTCCATAGCCGTTTACGTCCCTATGAATCCGGCTCCCTCGCATGAACAAGGAGTCCACATGGTGTCTGCGGTCATCCTGCTCATTTTTTCCATTTTGCTTGTCTCCGTCCGGCATGTATTCGCTTTCGTAAGAAATCTGGTGTCTGAAGTCCAGCCGAGTCCGCAGTGATGATCGTACCGACTTCCTCGCCGTTGAGGGCGCGGGCCAGGTTGCCTTTCTTGAGACCGTTGAAGACCTGAATCGTGCGCCGATGCTGGGGGATAAGGAGCCCAGCCGCCGCAGCTCCTGCGCCACTACCTGGCGGCAGTATCCAGCATACCCGCACGTATACCAAAATCTTGCGCCTGGTTGTCAAAGCCAAAAGATTTCGGTTGGCGGAGGGCGTTATCCGGGAAGTGTGTAGAAGATTCCTCAGGTATAATGGGCGTATACCCTATCCCAGCGTCCAGGCGTATACAATAATCGAAAAGCAGGTGAATTTCCCAAACTTTTGGAGGGGATCAAACCAGGCACAGTAATCCTTTATAGTGCAAAAATGCGCAGGAAACCGCTGGGCGCTGGCCGCGCGCGAGAAAGGCTGACCGCCACTCTTTTGCTCGTTTTGCATATCCTCGCTGTACAGGCTACAGGTTGTAGCGACGGCGATTCTACGAGAAAAGAGAGGCCGATCCTAGTGGTGTTTGTGGCGGCCAGTTTGCGCGATGTTGTGCAAGAAATTGGGACTGTTTTCGCTCACAAACAGCATGTGGACCTCGTCTACAATTTTGCGGGCTCAAATACCTTAGCCCAGCAGATTAAGGCATCTCGTTCAGCCGATGTTTTCCTGTCGGCAAACGTGGATTGGGTTGATTTTCTGGAAAAAGCCAATCTGATTGTCCCTGGCTCGAGGCGGAACTTTCTGTCCAACCGCCTGGTTGTGGTCAGTCGAATGGATGCTCATTTCCAATTTAGCAACCTGCGCGAGCTAGCCGCGCTGAATTTTACATTTTTAGTCTTGGCGGATCCGAAAGCCGTACCTGCGGGGCGATATGCCAAAGCGTTTCTTAAGTCTGTTGAGTTGGACGGAGGCTGTCTGTGGCAGGCACTTAAAGATAAAGTCGCACCCACGGCCGACGTGCGTGCTGCGCTCGGCCTGGTGGAGTCTGATCCACTGCTTATCGGAGTGGTGTATCGAACTGATGTCACAACTTCAGACAAGATTAAGCTGTTGTATGAGGTTCCCTCGACGTTGCACCCTGCGATAACGTATTGCGCTGCGGCACTAAAGGACCGTCCGAACTCTCGGCTCGTTGAGCAGTTTCTCGACTTTCTCAGTGGCCCCGATGCCGCAGTCCTATACAAGAAACACGGATTTTTACAAGAATCACGGATTGTTAATGAATGAATGTTGCGTAAGACGTGGGCAAAACCATGAGTCCTGAGATCTGGTCTGTCATCCTCTTGACTCTGCAGGTCGCCCTGGTGTCAACCCTCCTCGTGATGCTACCGGCGACGGTGTTGGGATATGTCCTGGCGCGATATGACTTCTGCGGGAAGAGCGTTGTCTCTGCAATCGTGGGTTTGCCGTTGGTTCTGCCACCCACAGCGGTGGGCTTTCTGCTCTTGCGTCTATTCGCTGTGGACGGACCCCTGGGCCGCGAAAACCTTGGTTTTGATTTCAACATTCTGTTGAACTGGAAAGGCGCGGTCATTGCCACCGCGACGATGTCGTTGCCTTTGGTTGCACGCACCGCAAAGGCCACTTTTGAAGGCATCAATCCCAGACTTGAAATGATGGCCCAGACGCTCGGGCACAGTCGGCTGATGACCTTTTTTCAATACAGCTTGCCCATGGCTCGACGCGGACTTCTTGCTGCGGTTATTCTGGGATTCACGCGGGCTATGGGCGAATTTGGCGCGACAGTTACTATCGCGGGCAATATCCCTGGACGTACGCAGACGGTTGCGGCTGCAATCTTCAGTGCTCAGCAGGTGGGCGATATTGGTAAAGCCGATTTTCTCATGTTGATTGCTATTACCGTGGGATTTCTTGCCATTATGAGTACCGAACTCCTGTCCCGCGGACGCACGCTGCATCGAATGGCTCGATGATGCCCGCGACTCAATCTCCTACTCAGGTGCCTGCTCTGGACGCGCTACGCGTCAATATACGGCTCAGCTTGGATCGCTTTGATCTCGGCGTTGACCTGACAACGGCAAAACAGGTGACCGGAATTTTTGGTATATCCGGGGCCGGAAAAACCAGTCTGTTGGAGGCTATTTGCGGTTTGCGCAGTCAGGCGCAGGGAAGAATCTCTCTTGGACAAGACGTATGGCTCGATACCGATAGCCGCACGTTTATCAAACCGTCGCAGCGCCATATTGGCTACGTGCCCCAAGACGGCTTGCTCTTTCCGCATAAGGATGTGCGCCAAAACCTTCTGGCTGGCAGCAAGCGCGCGTTGCAGAACGGGCATGCGTTGCAGGAGACGTTTGAGATCGTCACGTTTATTCTGGAACTTCAACCGTTGCTGAACCGAGACGTCGCAACCCTATCCGGGGGCGAGCGTCAGCGCGTGGCGCTGGGACGAGCCATCTGTTCAGGCCCGCGTCTACTCTTATTGGATGAACCGTTTGCCTCGTTAGATTTGGCTTTACGCCGGAAGGTCCTCCCGTTTCTCAGGCGGCTGCGAACGGAGTTTCATATTCCGATGCTGTTTGTTTCCCACGATCCGATTGAGGTGCAGGCCTTGTGTGATGATCTGATCGTCCTCAAGGATGGTGGGATTGTTGGCCAGGGCGAACCACGCCAGGTGCTGACCGAGACGCAGGTATTTCCCCTGGCAGAACAAGAAGGTTTTGAGAATATTCTCCCCTGCCACCTGGTGGATGGGAACGGCAGCACGAGTCTGGTGCGGTTAGGCGAAGGGGCGGGCGATCAGGCCTGCACGGTCGAACTGGTGACGCTCAGATCAGAAGCGCAGCCGGGTGATGCCATGCTTGCGGGCATTCCGGCCAACGAGATTATGCTTGCGACCAAGCGCCCTGAAGGGCTGTCTGCTCGTAACGTCCTGCCTGCACGCATAACCGACCTGCGCTCAGTCGGGTCCGTGGATCTGGTGACGGCTGAGCTTAGTCCTGACCTGCCGCCGCTCACGGTCGAGGTGACAGAAAAGTCGTTCGTCGAGCTCGGCCTTCAGGTCGGTGGTGAGGTGTTTTTGGTGATCAAGGCTACGTCTTGCCGGTTGTATGAGAGCGGACTGTTATAGCTGAGCCCACTATTATTTATACGCGCGGATGAGCAGGGCGGGCACTCGCGTACAGATATCCGGTGAACAGCGTATCCCGCAGGCGTTACGTTGCGCCCCATCACTGTCTAATTATTGCTGGGCTAAGCAATGGTAAGGTGAGACACCAAACAATAGACGAAGGCTAGTCATCACCTTCGTCGTCACAGTCACTAAATTGCCGGGCGGAGCGACGATAACTCTTTCCCATAGCAGTCCTACATTTTGGACAGACAGCATACTCCTTGTTTAAGAGTGATCTAGGAGTCATTACTAGCTGACGAGGGCTGCACCGGAAATATGCTCCTCGTACATGTTCTCTCTCCTGCCAAGCTGCGACTATAAATAGCATCCACGAAGAGACGAATAGGCCTATTTGACCAGCGGCCCCCCATCTTGCCAAGGCCGAGGTGGGAAACCCGACACGTTATGCCCACATTTTCCCCTCACGGCTATCTGTTAAAGTCCAGAACCTCTACACGAGCCAAAGTCCAGTCGTCAAATGCCACCCACTCGTAATGGAGGCGCAGCTTAGCAGTAAACTCCTTTGATACCGCCCTGCTGGTTCTTATATGAATGACTATCGTTGCCGTGTTACCTGAGTATACGGTCTTCAGGATATCGAGTGCTCTCGATTCCGCTTCTTCAAAATACCGGCCACCCCCTTCACCCGTACGCCTGGCAGCCATATCGTTTCCAATCCGCTCCACCGTGATCTTGGGATGGCCGAAATCACCGCCCACACCCGAACAGGCAAAGACAGCCAGGGCGAACACAACGGTAAGCACACCGGTGCGGGCAAGCGCAGCGGTACGATAGGTGAGTCCATGTCTCATACGGGCCACAAACCCCACAGCTGGGTCGATGGCACTGACCACCTCCACTGTAAGCCGTGTCCGGTTTTCTCCTTCGATTACATGTCCCTGGAGTAAGGGCTGCCGTTCGCGCGCTGTTGCGATGTGAGGCTGAGAGGCCATACCTCCCTCCTTTCCTGACCCCGTAGCAGCTTTCTCTCTGCAGTAAAACCATTGGCCGTTCACGATATGAGTCTTATGGGAAGGCGACTCTCAGACTCTGAAGCGCAGCCAGGCGATTCTATGCTTGCCGGGATTCTGGCTAACGATATTGGGCTAGCGACCAACCGAGTTGAAGGGTTGTCTGCTGGTAACCTCTTCCCGATTGTGCGCGAGCGGTCCGGCTGCGATCTGAGACTTCATCCTCGAATCCCGTAAGATGGCAAAAACAATAAGAGAATGATCCCTGGGGTTGTACTTTTTTGGGTCTGTAAGCATTTTCACATCCGCTTCGTTCCTGTTTTTTTCCAGTACGCGCCCGTAGCTCGATTGGATAGAGCAATGGGCTTCGAACCCGCAAAGGCCCCTAAGGCAAAACTCAATCGAAAGCAGATAATTAGCGGGAACACCGCGTATTTGCGGGCATACTTGTGTGATCTCCCGCGTTTCCTATTGTCCCCTATTTCTCTCATTTGCTCTCGTTTCGCAAGAAATATTTCTACTCTGTTTCTACTCAACAACGGGGACAACTGTGGGCAGATCCCAGTGTTCCACACATCGGTTTGGGGGGCCTTTCCTTCCGTCTTGCCTCATCGCCAATGTCCGGGCGGCTGGTTGTTGAAGTACTGAGAAGAATCACCAGCGTTTTGTGCGACGGTTGCGTCACATGCGTTGCACCATTCACGGCTCGTTGTGATGCGACGGCAGGCAGAATCCCCTGGTCTGCGAGCCGATAGACGGTGGGTACCCTGATGTCCAACAGGTCGGAAACGACCTTTGCCGTGAGCAATGGTGATCTGAAAGGCTCCCCCGCTCTCATTGAAGGCTTAGTCCCGGAAGACGCCCGGGCGATTATCGGTCCGGCCCTCCAACTCATGATCGACGCCGTGCGTCGGTAGGATGGCTATGTAGCGCAGGCCTTAGGCGACGGTATATTTGCCTTGTTCGGTGCGCCCATCGCGCATGAGGATCATCGGCTGCGGGCGTTCTATGCGGCGCTACGAATGCAGGAAGAGATGCGGGGGTACTCGGCTCAGGTCCGACTCAAACACGGCATCCCGCTCCAGATGCGCGTGGGGATAAACACGGGGGAAGTAGTGGTGCGCTCTATTTGCAAAATCGATCTGCATACCGACTATTTGACCGTCGGCCACTCAACAAACCTCGCGGCGCGCCTGGAACAGATGGCCAACCCAGGGTCAATCGTGATCAGTGAATATACGCGCAAGTTGATCGAGGGCCTGACGGCCGCGCTCCTGGCTCAGGGTCATTCGGAGGAAACGGTCCAGAAGGTCCTGGGTGAGAACCTGCTGCAGGAAATGGGCCAGGTGGAGTCATTCGCGAGAGAAGGGAAGCCCTAGAGGGCTCCCTCTGGATGAGGCCAGGGCTCTGCTTTAGGTATTCTCGTGGCAGGTGAATCGGGCCAGCACCTGCGCAGCAAATAATCGCAGAGAGGCTTCGGCGTCTTCCCGCTTCACCACATTGAAATTCACCTGCATCGAGGCAATCTCAAACCCGCCGACACGCTGATGATAGTCTGTGATTTGCTGGACTATGGCATCGGGCGTGCCGATCCAAGCCGACCCTTTCTTACGTTGGGACTCGAAGGTCTCCTTGGACAGGGCCGCAATGATCTTGTCGTAGTTGGGGTAGTCCGCAGATGTTTGCCCCGTTAACCAGCCTGAGGCGCAATCGACGAGCGATGTGAGATACGCATTCAAAGGATCGCGAGCTACGGCGATTGCCTGCTCTTCCGTGTCGGTACACAGCATATGAAAGGCCAGCATGACACGGCCGGGCCCGGGATGACCGGCTTGCCTGCGTGCTTCGCGGTAGCGACCGATGAGATCAGCCATTTGGCCACCGGCTAACGGAATGGCCATGACGCCGTAACCCAGGTGTCCTGCTCGCTCGAAGCTCGAGGGCGTTGCCAGCGCCGCCAGCCAAAACGGGGGACGTGGGGTTTGGGTCGGACGGGGTAACGAGGTCACATCTTGGAATTGGTGAAACCGTCCGTTGGCAGACACGTGTTCTTCCTCAAGCAGACGGCGGACGAATTCCACGCCTTCTTCAAATCGCGCATTGCTTTCGTCTGGTGGGACTCCAAAGCGCTCAAACTCGTGAGGAAGAAACGCGCGGGCAAAGCCGACTTCTAAACGACCATGTGAGATCGCATCGAGCATCCCGATTTCGCCCGCCAGTTTGAGCGGATGATTAAAAGCCGGCAAGACCGCCCCAGTGATCAACCGAGCTGTGGAGGTCACCATGGCTGCCGCCGTGAGAAACAACAGGGGGTTGGGGCTATAGCCACCGTAGGGGCGGAAGTAATGTTCGACCGTCCGAATAGACGTGAAACCCAGCGCTTCGCCTAATTGGCTAAGGGCAAGCGCGTCCGCCCAATAGTCCTCGCCTGAGCGTTGGGCCGGACTCACGTCAGGAAAAAATTGCAGGCCGAATTCCATGCGCCACAACCTCTCATCTTAATCATCAAAGCCTTCCATTGTCACGAGAGCAGTCGGCATGTGAAAGGTCTCCTCTTTCTTATACACGTATGCGCGTATGCACGCGATTTAGTCTATCCTCGCCCTCACTCGGCGATCCACAGATCCTTGCCCAGCCGATTGGTCAATACCTCACAGCCAGGTTCAGTCCCCGCCACCATGTCTTCCTGGATGAATATCCCGGCTTCCCAGCGGGGCGAATCCATGCCGGCAATCAGTGGCTCGATACAAAACACCATACCCTCTTCGATCACCGTATCGCTCGTCTCGACCCGGCCCCGTTCTACCGCATAGGGTAGTTCGTGTACCTCCGTCCCGCAGCTATGGCCGATGATGTCAATTACTCCATAGTCTCCCAGCCGGGACAACCCGCGGCGCGTGGTGTCGGCGAGTCTTTGCGCGAGAAGCTCCGCGCATTTATAGAGCTGAAACCCCAACTCAAGATTGAGATGAAGCATGTGGTGGAAGCGGGTGATATTGCGTTGTACTGCTGCGAGTGGACCATGCAGATCACAGGCCCTGATGGCTAGGAGCAGACGCTATCCAACCAGGATGCCAATGTGGCCGCCGTCAGCCCTATGGGACGCGTACATCTTGATCGACAATCCTTTTCACGCGGAGTCTATGCGCCAGAAGAGTACGATCTCATAAGTATCGGGCGCCGACAGGCACTGTCAGATGTTATGAGTACCTGGTTGCCCAGCCGGCCTTCTTGGTACTGTCCTCTCGGTACGTTGACAACACAACTGACGGAGCTCACCGGCCCATACCCACATCGAGTTGCTGCATGTAGTCTAATAGCTGGTTCCCGTCAGCCCGGCCCTCGGCAGACAGCCCTCGCACGACGCCCCGTTGATCCGCGACTGGGTCCGTTTGGCCCAATTTGAGCGAGCCCTGAATGTCCGTGATTTTAATGCGTATGCCGACAATATAGTCAATGAGCGAGCTGACGACCTCATCCGTAACGAGATCCCTTTTTTCTAACAGCGCAGGCTCCTGTTTCTCGATCAATCCCTCAATCGCGGCAAGAGTACCTTCCGTATCTAATAATGCCGCCGTGCCTCTCGCCTGCACGACGGCGTAATTCCATGTCGGCACCATGGGGCGCGTTTCGATCCAAGACGGCGAAATATAAGCATGCGGGCCAGAAAACGTGATTAGCGTAGGCTTCCCGTCCAACGCCTGCGATTGCGGATTGGCCTTTGAGATGTGCGCGTAGAGTGTGCCCAATTCCCCCTCATCGCGTTTAATGAAAAATGGGAGATGCGTGGCCTCTAGAGACTCGGTAAAAAGAATGCCGAAATTATATTCATCGACGAAATCATGCAGTCTCTCTAGTGGTTCTATCGCTTGGTTGCGGAAGATATACATACGTCCTTCCTCGATGGCTACGGAGTAAACAACGTCCCAACGTCCATCGGTACGCTATGGAAGTGACAAGAGCATAGAACCTTTCAGTCTGCCGTCAAGGCTGGTTCGGGCAGTGTCACGTTCTTGACAAGGCGTATTGTAGCTGACGCGGAAACGGCAGCGTTGGTCTTTCCAAACCGATTGATTCTGGTATCTGCTATAAAGAGGGGTATCCCGTCTGGAGAAAATTATTCCGGAGCGAGGAGTTCAAGCATGAGTGGTGGAAAACTGGAAACGGATTATTTGGTCATCGGGGGCGGCGCGATGGGGATGGCCTTCACGGACGTGCTGATGACCGAGACCGATGCGACGGTGGTCCTGGTCGATCGCTATCATCAACCCGGCGGGCATTGGAACTACGCCTATCCGTTCGTGCGCCTGCATCAACCGTCTTCCTTCTATGGGGTCAATTCAAAGAAGCTTGGGAGTGACACCATTGATGCGACGGGATGGAATAAGGGGTTGTATGAACTGGCGACCAATGGTGAAGTGTGCGCCTACTTCGATCAAGTAATGCAGCGACAGTTTCTGCCCTCGGGACGCGTCCAATATTTCCCAATGTGCGAGTACCAGGGCGGCCAACACTTCGCGTCGCTGGTGTCGGATGCGAAGTATGACGTGGTGGCGACAAAGATCGTTGATGCCACCTATATGCATGTGACCGTGCCATCTATGCGGCCCCCTCCGTACGAGGTCGCCGAGGGGGTGACATGCGTTCCCCTGAATGCGTTGCGTCGGCTGACGGGAACCTGGGACCGGTATATGGTGATCGGCGCCGGGAAAACGGGGATGGATGCATGTCTGTTTTTGTTAAAAAACGGCG
>CAZBUD010000008.1:0-101711 GCA_964495015.1 uncultured Enterobacteriaceae bacterium
CACCAGCATTCTGGAGTCCACCAACCCTACCGCTACCCGACAAACCCTCCATCGCCGTGCTGCCGTTCACCAATATGGGTGGCGATCCAGAACAGGAGTATTTCAGCGACGGCATCACGGAAGACATTATTACTGATTTGTCCAAAATCTCGGGGCTGTTCGTCATCGCTCGTCATTCCTCCTTTGTTTACAAAGGCCGGACTGTTGAGATTGAGCAGGTCGGAAAATCGTTAGGTGTTCGTTACGTTCTAGAAGGCAACGTACGTCGAGCGAATGATCGGGTGCGTATCAAGGCTCAGTTATCAGACGCAACAACCGGCGAACATGTGTGGGCTGACCGTTACGATGGGGAAATGCAGGATATTTTTGCGCTGCAAGATCAAGTGACACAGCAAATCTTACAGGCGCTTCCAGTCAAACTTACACAAGGAGAACACACTTCTCTCGCCCATCGCTATACCGACAACCTCGAAGCGTACGATTTGTACTTACGAGGGGAAAGCTATTTTTGGCGTCTGACGAAAGAAGCGAACATCCAAGCCAGACAGCTGTTCGAGCAGGCTATCTCTCGGGACTCTCAGTATGCTGCGGCGCATGCCCAGTTGGGGTTTACCCATCTGATGGAGTGGGCTTTCCAATGGAATCAGTCCCCACAAGCTATCCAAAAGGCCCGCGACATTTCACAAAAGGCAGTAGACCTCGATGAATCTCTCCACATAACCCATCAGGTGTTGGGTTATATTGCTGTCTTTCAAAAGCAGTATGAACAAGGCATTGCCGCACTTGAACGTTCAATAACGCTTGATCCAAACTATGCTGATGCTTATGTCTGGCTCGGAGATACGATGAATTTCGTGGGAGAGCCACGCAAAGCGCTTACATTGATCCAGCAAGCCATGCGTCTGAACCCGCACTATCCTCCACGTTACCTCTTTGCCCTAGGCCATACATATCGCATCCTAGGCCGGACTGAGGACGCGATCACCGTTCTGAGACAGTCACTTGCCAGAAATTCTAATCTCATGCCATCTCATTTTCAACTCGCTGCAGCGTATACTGAAGCTGGGCTCGAAGAAGAAGCCCGTAAGCAAGCAGCAGAACTTTTACGACTGAGCCCCCATTATTCTGTGGAACAGGCCAAACAAACTATTCCGTACAAAGACCCAGCGGTGATGGACCGCTTCCTCACCGCCTTACGCAAAGCAGGCCTAGATTAACCTAGAGTAATAAGGAGACCTTCATGTCAGATCTCAACCACCGTTCCATTGAAACCAACGGCATCCATATGCACTTCGTCGAACAGGGCGAAGGGCCGTTGGTCATCATGTGCCACGGCTGGCCGGAGTCGTGGTATTCGTGGCGGCATCAATTATCGGCCTTCGCGGAAGCTGGATTTCATGCGGTTGCACCGGACCAACGTGGCTATGGCCAAACCGATAAACCTGAAGCGATCGAGGCGTATAATATTCTCCAACTCACAGGCGACATTGTCGGTCTTGTCAGCGCACTCGGGGAAGAGAATGCCATCATTGTCGGCCACGACTGGGGTGCGCCAGTGGCTTGGCATTGCGCCTTGCTGCGGCCCGATATCTTCTACGCTTTGGGTCTGTTGAGCGTGCCCTACCTCCCCCGCATTGCCGGAACCATGCGCGCAACAGAAGCAATGTCTCGTATGGCAGGCGAGCAGGAATTCTACCAGCTTTACTTTCAGGAGCCAGGCAAGGCAGAAGCAGAGTTCGAAGCCGACGTCCGGAAATCCATGCTCGCCTTTCTGTACTCTGCCTCAGGCGATCCGCCGCCCGAACAGCGCTGGCGTTTCCTGTTTGGCAAGCACGAAAAATTGATGGACACGGTCACTGTCCCGGACACACTTCCAGACTGGCTGACGGCGCCGGACCTCGATTTCTTCACCAAAGAATTTGAACAATCAGGCTTTCGGGGCGGACTGAACTGGTACCGTAATATCGACCGCATGTCAGAACTGACTCCATTTCTGATCGGAGCTAAAATCCAGCAGCCTACGCTCTTTGTTGCTGGTGACATCGACGCGGTGGTGCTGATGTACGGCGAGCAGATCAAGACATTAGAACAAAATATTCCGAATCTGAAAAAGAAAGTCATGATCCCTGGTGCCGGGCATTGGATTCAGCAGGAGCGACCAAGTGAGGTCAATGAGCTGCTTGTTGAGTTTCTGAAGGGTCTGTAGGGACAAGGCACGCTACTATCCGACCGTGTCCGTCCCTTACACCGGCAGCCCGGTCGTCTCAGGCAGGCCCAGCATCAAATTCAAGCTCTGAATCGCCACACCACACGCTCCCTTTCCGAGGTTATCCAGCAAGGCAATCAGTAAAATGTGCCCTGACGGGTGCGGAGCAACATAGATTTCTAATCGGTTGGTATCATTGCATGCTTGCGGATCGAAGCTGTGCTCGTTGACATGTAATGGCCTCTCATTCGGCATGACGGTGATAAACGGCTCATTCTGATACCGCTCGTTCAGCACTTCCCAGACCGCATCCCCATCCCCTCGTTGTAAGAGACTGGCATGCAGAGGTATTTGAACGCGCATGCCACAACGAAACGGACCAACGGCCGGCACAAACTGTGGCTCATGCTGCAGCAGACTATACTTGGTCATTTCGGGCACATGTTTGTGCACCCGTTCAAGTGCATACGGAGCTTCGTACACTAACGCGCCTAACGCCAGCTTAGGGTCCTCCCATTTTTCAATCAGCTTGCGTCCTCCACCCGAAGAGCCGGACAGGGCATGCACCGAGAGAGCTGCATCTTTCTCAATGAGCCCAGCATCAATCAACGGCCGCGTCGGCAAAAGAAAGGCTGAAGGGTAGCAACCAGGATTGGCAACGTATTTGGCTTGACGAATGGCATCACGTTGGGCTGGGTGTAATTCCGGCAAACCATACACCCAGCCGTCTTGTACTCGGTGGGCCGTGCTCGCATCGATTAGACGTGTGTTCGTCTGCTCCGCCCACTCTGCCGCCTCCCGTGACGCATCATCGGGGAGACATAGTATGGCCACATCAGCTTCACACAACAGCTCACGACGTGCATCCCGACTCTTACGCTGCTCCTCAGGCAGGGTCAGCAACTCGACATCACTCCGCTCTGCCATCCATTCTCGGATACGCAATCCTGTCGTACCAACATGGCCGTCGATGTATACCTTCGGGGGCATGGTTCTCGCTTTCTTACCCTCCCAGAGTTTTTCTATCATACTGTCTGCGCTACCTTTCCGGCAACCGGGATGGCAATGGGCATCTCGCAACTGAACGCTCACTCATTATCCCTTGACAGATCGCTTCCGGGTATGCGAAACCTAGCCATCAGCGAATCTCGTAAACCAAGGAAGAAATTCCTTTTTAAAGAGGAGGGCCGTATGGGAAAGTTACGCGTAATCTCGGCAGACTCGCACATGATGGAGCCGGCCGATTTGTGGCAGCAGCGCTTGGACAATAAATTTCGTGACCAAGCGCCGAAAGTCGTCGAAAACCCAAAGAATCCTGGTTATATCTTTGTGGCCGATGGGATCGAGCCCTTTCCGGTCGCCGGAGGATTCGGGGCTGGGCGATCAGGGGAAGAACTCAAAGACCATATGAGCAAGGGCTATGAAGCCGCTCGCCCAAGTGGCTGGGACCCGGTGGAACGAATTAAAGATCAAGAGATCGACGGAGTGGAGGCAGAGGTGCTGTATACCACGCTAGGCATGCCGCTCTTCGGCCTCGGCAACGCCGATCTGCAACGCGCCTGCTTCCGAACCTATAACGATTGGGTGGCCGAGTTTTGCTCGCACAATCCCAAACGGTTGTATGGCATCAGCTTGATCTCACTTGAAGATATTGATGCCGGGGTCAAAGAGTTGGAGCGGACGCAGAAACAAGGCATGCGGGGAGCCATGATTTGGGGCTCGCCACCGGAAGACAAACCCTATAACAGCCGTGAATACGATCCCTTCTGGCAGGCCGCTTCGGAACTCCACATGCCCCTCTCACTCCACGTGATTACTGGCAAGAGCAAAGAGAGCAAAGTCGATTTCTCGCGGATCAGTTTGTTCTATATGAATATCATCCATGAGGTCCAGCGTTCGCTGTCCACGCTGGTTTTTGGCGGCGTTTTGGATCGCTTCCCACAACTCAAAATCGTGTCGGCAGAAAATGACACAGGCTGGTTCCCCCATTTCATGTATCGCATGGATCATGCACACGAAAAATTCCATGCCATGGAGAAAGAGCCGCTGCCCATGAAGCCGAGCGAATATGTCCGCCGACAGGTGTGGGCCACGTTCCAAGACGATCCTGTCGGACCGGCTACGTATAAGATTTTTGGGGAGGACAACTATATGTGGGCCTCAGACTTCCCGCATACAGACTCCACCTGGCCGGAATCCCGACAGTGGATCAAAAAAGACTTCGCCGGCGTGCCAGAAGACGTTACTCGCAAGATCGTTTTTGAGAACGCCATCAAGGCATACCGGATGGATTTAGATTAAGGTACAAACAGGGCGCGCAGCCGCGCACCCCGACCATACTCTGAGAGAAAAAGGGCCGGAAATTATTTCTGGCCCTTTCACTTTTCTAGCGCAGGCCGCCTTCCTTCGAGCGCTGCGCAAACTGCGATAGGGTTGAGCGCAACATACCGATCGGTTAGGATTTATCGAAGATATAGAGAAAGCCTATAGGTGTTTAAAGCATCAAAGGAGGAAAAAATCTGATGCGTGTACCGAGCGGGATCTTCAGTATATTCGTTGGGATCATAGCCTTGTGTTGGCTGCTTCCCGCAGTTGTCCAGGCATGCCGGTGTCTTGCGCCCCCAACGGCGAGTTTTGGGCTGAAAAAGTCAGACGTCGTCTTTGTAGGCAAAGCAACCAACGTTGAAACGATAGAAGCAGACGGCTGGCTGTACGGCGCACTCAAACAGGCCATGGGCTCACCCTACTACGAGTTTGAGACTGTACGAGCGACACTGGAAGTCAAAACTCCGATTAAGGCGGCAGACGAATCTCCAGTGATCCTCGAAACGTCCGCATCAACAGAACTGTGTGGTATCCCATTTAAGGAAGGACAAGAGTACCTAGTGTACGCCTACAACAGTCCAGAGGGCGAACTAAAGACGGATATGTGTACCCGGACCGACACTACCGCCCGAGCAGCCGAAGACATTGCAGATTTAGTCAAGGAATAAGATTTCCCTCTTTCAAGAAGGCGCTAATCTCCTCAAACGCTCGGGGGTCTTGCATAAAGAACAGATGCCCGCCTTCGAAGAGGGCCATCCGAGCGGAGGAGATTTGTCGCAGCAGCGCTTTCTGATTCTCGACCGGGGCAATCGCGTCATGCCGCCCGCCACAAATCAACACCGGCATAGTGAGCTGAGGCAAGCGGCTATAGGTAGCATGTCCCTGGCGGGCTTCGATTTGGCGTCGTGCGCCAACGACCTTGCCAGGCTCGTCAGCCCCGACTGTCCGAGTCGCCAGCATCTCATCGATTAAGGCTTGAAACTCCTGTGGGTGTGCGGCTTGCCAGGCCACGTCGCGGCGTTTATCACTCAGCTCAACCACCCTCCGAGCCCAGTCTTGGGCTGAGAGATGGGCGAGTTCATGTAAGGGATACGATGCGCCGCCTTCCCCGCCGCTGCTCGTACAGCCGAGGACGAGCCGTTCCACCCGGCTCGGGTACTGAAGGGCAAATTCCTGCGCCACCATGCCCCCAAAAGATATACCGATCACCGCACAGGCATCCCACCCTACGGCTTGAAGCAGCCCTTCCGCATCAGCAGCATAGTCTGCCATGGTATAGGGCCTGTCAGGTTTATCTGTTTGGCCTAAACCGCGCTGGTCATAAGCTAGCACTTCGAACTGCTCTGTCAGCGGAGAATCAAATGCATTCGGCGAGCGACGTAAATCGCCTCCGGTTCCGCTTATATAAAGCAGTCGCGGCCCAGCGCCACGTATCTCGTAATACATCTGGAGATCTTGTACAAAAACAAACGGCATAATAATCCTCTCAATTTTCCAGCAACTTCTTAGCTCTGATTCCGGGGATATCTGATTGTTTTCTTCCTCTTTGGCAGTTCTTTCCCGCCGAGCTTTATCCCATCATTCTCAATCGTAATACGCCTTTCCTTATACAGAGTGCCGATCGCCCTCTTGTATGTTTTCTTACTAATCCCAAAAGTTTCATGAATCATTTTCGGCGAACTTTTATCTGTAAGCGGCAGAAAACCGCCTTTTTCGTTGAGTGCATCAACAACTCGCTCTGCAGTCTCAGTTATCTTTGCATACCCGGATTTTTGTAGGCAGACGTCTATTTTACCATCGTCTCGCACTTTTTTAATAAATCCGTCTAGGATCTGACCTTTTTTCAGTTCCTGAAATACCTCATTTTTATACACCACTCCCCAGTGCGCATTTTCGACAATGGCTTTATACCCAATGTCAGTTTGATCCCCGATAATGAGTTTGACCTCTTGCCCTTCCTGAAAGTCCGCCGGCTGGTTATCCAGGAATTTGTCCAGTCTAGAGGACGCCGCAAGACGGTTACTTTTCTCATCGTGGTAAACGCGCACAAGATACGATCGCCCTTCTTCCATTTTGTGCTGCTGCTCACGGAACGGCACAAGCAAGTCCTTTTCTAAACCCCAATCGAGAAAGGCTCCGACGCTGTTTACCTCTACGGCCTTGAGCAGGGCAAAGTCGCCAACCATGGCGTACGGCTTTTGAGTCGTTGCAATAATCGCGTCTTCTGAGTCAAAGTACACAAAGACTTCGACACTGTCTCCAGGCTGACACTCTTCGGGCATATATCTGTGTGGGAGTAAAATCCCGCCAAGACTTCCACCGTCAAGGTACATGCCAAATTCACACACTTTGACGATTTTGAAAGTATTTAATTGTCCGACCGCCGCCACGGGAACATCGTCTCCTTAAATAAGCTGAAAATAGGTTAAACTCTGCACCTGTCATGTCACCCGGTACTCAGAAAGTCAAGCAAATGGGTGAACAGCCTTCGGCCGATTTAATCACTCGTTGTGAATGTCCAACCAAAATGTTGCCTTGACCCTCTGTCAGGGGAGAGGTAGGTTACGGGACTCTAGCGCCTGTCAGGGATATCGATATTCCAAGGAGCCACAGCAACAATGCGTACCGAGAATCTTGAAGAAAAAACGACAGCACTGCCTTCCCCCGCTGTGAATGGGACAACAAAAGCGCATGTCGCGGGACCTTCTCGTCCAACCGCGCCCGCCCACATTATCACAGATGATCAGGAAGCCATTGAGGTTGCCCACCGGTTGGCAGAGCGCTTTGCGCTGGAGGCCTCAGTCCGTGACCGGGAACAGCGGCTACCACTTCCCGAACTGGATGAATTTTCGCAAAGTGGCCTGTGGGGAATAATGATTCCCGAAGCGTATGGCGGCGCTGAGGTCTCCTATAGCACCGTAAGCGAAATGATCACAATCATCTCAGCGGCCGATCCTTCGCTGGGGCAGCTCCCGCAAAACCATATTGCCGTACTCGATATGATTCGTCTCTGTGCGAACGAAGAGCAGAAACGTTTCTTGTTTGGCGAGATCTTGAAAGGTGTGCGGCTTGGCAATGCCTTTTCCGAAAAAGGCAGCAAGACTGCCGGTCATTTTGACACACAGATACGCCCCCAGGGCGACGGCTATGTCATTGACGGGCAAAAGTTTTATTGCAGCGGAGCACTGCTTGCCCATCTCGTGCCCGTCGCAGCGACTGATGAGAATGGTAACACTATGATTGCCTTTGTTGAGCGGGACGGCCAAGGGCTGTGTATCATTGATGATTGGTCCAGTTTCGGCCAACGTACGACCGCAAGCGGCAGCGTGCTTCTTGAGGATGCCTTTGTCCCAGCCAGCCACGTCATCCCAGCGTACCAGGCATACGACGTGCCAACGGCCAACGGGCCGGTATGCCAGATCATTCACGCTGGTGTCGATGCAGGAATTGCCCGGGCCGCCATTGATGAGACTATTCACTTCGTCCGCAATTACACTCGCCCTTGGATCGATAGTGGCCAAGAGCATGGCTATGAAGACGTGTACTCTATTGCCCAAGTCGGTGATCTAGAAATACGTCTCCACGCAGCCGAGGCCATTCTGGATCGTGCGGGGCGAGCTGTGGATGTTGCTATTGCCGGTCCTAACGAAGACACCGTAGCCGCAGCATCTATTGCAGTAGCTGAAGCAAAAGTACTCACCACCGAAATCGCCATTCTAGCGACGAACAAACTATTTGAATTAGCGGGCACCCGCTCGACGCTTGAGGAGTACAATTTGGATCGTCATTGGCGCAACGCACGAACGCATACGCTACATGACCCAGTACGGTGGAAGTTCCAAGCTATTGGCAATTACTATCTGAACAACGTCAAACCGCCTCGACACGCGTGGCTATAAAGCAGTTTCAACAACGACGCTCAAGGAGCAGCTATGAGCCAGGCAATTTCTCAGTCTGAACAATCCACAGATCAACACATCCGCGTTCCCGCGCCAATGCCGCGAGTAGACACACCCGCGCATATCATCCGTAACGATGCAGAGGCCATAGAAGTTGCCCATCGTCTGGCCGCGAGCTTTCAGAAGGAGTCGGCTGAGCGCGACCGCGAACGTCGCCTCCCCCGTAAAGAACTGGATGAGTTCTCGCAGAGCGGTTTATGGGGCATTACCATACCGAAAGAATATGGCGGTGCGGGAGTCTCGTTCGCAACTGCGGCCGAGGTGACGGCAATTATCTCAGCAGCGGATTCGTCTTTAGGCCAGATTCCACAGAATCATTTTTATATGGTTGAAGCAGTGCGCCAGGATGGCACTGAAGAGCAGATAAAATTCTACCTTGGACGGGTGCTAGAGGGTGATCGATTTGGTAACGCGTTCGTCGAGCGCGGCACGAAAACAGTCTTCGATTTCCAGGCCCGTCTCACAGCCGAAGGCGACAAGTTCATTCTCAACGGTAAAAAGTTCTATTCAACCGGTGCAGTGTTTGCGCATTGGGTGCCCGTTGTGGCCAAGGACGACAATGATCGGATCATGATTGTTTTTGTGAAGCGGGATAGACCCGGAGCAACCGTTATTGACGACTGGTCGAGCTTTGGTCAGCGCACCACGGCCAGCGGGACGGCGATTTTCAAGAATGTTGAGGTAAGTGCATTTGAGGTCATTGACCACCAAGCCGCTTTTGATCGGCCAACGTCCATGGGACCGGTCGCGCAGATCATTCATGCTGCCGTCGACGCAGGCATCGCCCGGGCTGCCCTATCCGATACGATTAACTTCATCCGTCAATACACACGCCCGTGGATCGACAGCGGCCAAGAGCACGGCTACGAGGATCCGTATACCATCCACCAGATCGGCGACGTACAAGTCCGCGTACATGCCTCGGACGCCTTACTCGAACGGGCCGGGCGTCTTGTGGACGCTGCCATTGCCGCACCAACGGAAGAAACCGTCGCAGAAGCATCGGTTGCCGTGGCTGAGGCAAAGGCGCTGTCTACCGAGGTTTCTATTCTAGCAACCAACAAGCTGTTCGAATTGGCGGGGACGCGGTCGACGTTGGAAGAGTACAACCTAGACCGCCACTGGCGTAACGCCCGCACCCACACCCTGCACGATCCCGTGCGCTGGAAATATCACTCTATTGGCAATTACTGGCTCAACGGCGTTTATCCTCCAAGGCATGGAGCGAGTTAGGAAGAAAGAATCGTCGGGTGGGTCACGCCCAGCGCGGCCCACCAGGAAACAATCGGGAGCTATGAAAAATCAACTTCCTGTAAAAGAGGAGTACGAACTTCCTCTATATATCACTGACTCAGCTTTGCGCTCGCAAGGCGATTCAGACTCACCCCAGATTCCGCCGCTTGAATGGCTAGCCGCCTATGAACCTCGGGCGGGACACGGATCATAGATTTTCCACTATATTCTTTCGCTGCCAAAGGCCTAAGCACAGGCTCGCCTTCCGTCCTACGATCCGCCACAACTCTGGCAAACCAGCCTCCGAATTCCTTTTAGTGCGGCTTCCGACCCTTTGGCCAACCAGCTCAGGCTCGGGAATTCCGCACAAAGTCCAACGTACTCTTGGTCTTCTTCCGACCAGGTTACTCGATACGTGTAGTGATCATCTTTGAGGGTCATCGTTTTCCGTCAGGCTATGTATTGCTCTGAGTACCTGCTTGGCCTGATAGGCTTTCGCTCGGCCCTTTTCATTTTGGATGTTTACCCGAGGATCGCCTCGCCACGGTGTCTTATACGCGCGGTGACCGCTGCCTTTCTCACGAGCTTTTCCGAAGTAAAAACCACAAACTTTACACAGGTCACTGAAGCGTATTCCTTTTGGATTCCGCTTCATCCGTTGTAGGATTCCTTGAATCTGAGGCATACTCGATAGTATCACTATTGATATCTATCTCGACTTATGGTTGAGAAACAAAAAGGTGAGCGTGTAGGGCTAGGAAGATACTAATAGAGTAGCGAAAAGGAAAAGGTAGGTCCTCAGACCCACCCTACAAGACTGGTGATTTATTAACTCGGTGTGTGTTCAGCCAGAAAGCTCTCAACCGCCTGCTTTGCTTCTGGATGATGCTCTGGCTCTTTCCAGTTTTCAATAAGCGTTGCATGCGAGGCTAGCTCGGCGACTTCTCGCGAGGTTTCTTGAGGATGATACAAATCGTTCCCGAGCAACACCAACAGCGGTGTTTCACATTTCGAGACAAATTCTCTTGATACGTTAAAGAGAAAATCTCCGCCGAACATATTTGTTTTGAACGACTCACAGGCGTCTGCACTCGCTTCGGCGTGCGTCGGCTTCATCTCGGCTGCCCAGCCGTCAAACATTTCAAAAAACGCCTGTTTGTTATTGGACAGGCCAATAGTCTGAAAGAGGATGGCCGACGCCACACGTTGCGGTGCGGCTTGGATCAGCCCCATGCAGTGCGGACCACCAATGCACATGCCCGCCACATGGAATCTATCAACACCCAGGTGGTCGAGGAGGGCGAGCTGGTCTTGTGTATAGGTATGCCAGCCGTCGGTAACACTAATGGGAGCCACGGATTGGCCAGCATTACGTTGGTCCATTGCGATAACACGATAGTTGGGCGCGAGCTGTTCGATAGGGTTCCACGGTGTTTTCTCCCAAAAAGCTACCGCCGAGCGCATGCCTCCTGGTGCAATGAGTAAAATCGGAAATCCTGAGCCCTGCTCTTCGTAGTATAACTTGGTATCGCGACGTTCGAATATCGGCATGTCTCTCTCCCTTCGCTTATTTTCACCGGAGGATAGAAACTTCCACCGCTCTTTGCAAGTTACTTCCGGCTCTGATCAATCCCGACGCTTGACATCAACCTACCTGAGTACGGTAAAGTAGCTCACAATCCGTCAGTGACCCTCAATCTCCTCAACGAAAGAAGGAGTGGACGATGAAGCAGTACCGCGTAATATCGGCCGACTCGCATGCCGTCGAACCACCCGATTTGTGGCAACAGTATTTGCCGCAAGCGTATACAGACCGCGGCCCACGTGTGATTTCAGAATCCCGTGAAGATATCTGGGTGTGTGAAGGCATGCCATCGCACGTAGCAAAACGTCCCATGGGTGCGGTGGCTAAAAATCACTCCAAGGCGTATGCCGCAGCGGCAGAGGGGAATAAGCGCTACGCCACAGACACGAATGATTGGCACCCAGATGCGCGGGTTGAGTATATGCGTCAGGACGGAGTAGATGCCGAAGTACTCTACCCCAACTATGCTATGCGGGCCTTTGGCATCCCAAACAAGGACCTGCAGCAGGCCGTATGCCAGGCGTACAATTACTGGCTGAGCGATTTTTGTAGCACTTATCCTCAAGAGCTATTCGGCATTGCCGTGGTCGCCGCCTTTGATGTTGACTGGGCGGTACAGGAATGTCGGCGGGCAAAGGAGAAGGGGCTCGTTGGCGTGCTCTTGCCCCAGGATACGCCCGATGGCTCACGCTATTCGGCCGCCCGCTGGGATCCGCTGTGGGCCACCCTCGCCGAGCTCAACATGCCGCTCAGTCTCCATATTATTGCCTCCGGACATGCCAACACCAACTGGACGCAGGATGAAACTGGCGAAGAAAGCGCCGCCGTTGGGTATGCGGTCCTGCCCGTGCGCATGGCGCGGGCATTTGGCACGTTTATTCTGGAAGGCGTTTTCGACCGCCATCCCGGTTTGCAACTGGTTTCAGCTGAGAACGAACTCTCGTGGGCCGCCAACTTTCTCCACAGATTGGATTGGGGCTACCACCGACGCAAAATGGCCAAGGATCCCATGGTCAAGTGTGAGCGCTTGCCCAGCGAGTATTGGCACGAACACTGCTCTATGACGTTCATTGATGATTTGCCTGGGGTGATACTGCGTGAGTTCATTGGCGTAGACCGTATTATGTGGTCATCAGATTTTCCGCATCTCGACAGTAGCTGGCCGGAATCCCAGCAATTCTTAGACAGACATCTCGCCAATGTCCCCAAGGCTGAGGCGCGTCCTATTGTCGCGGATAATTGTGTACGGTTGTATGGTTTGCGGTAAGCCCTGTTTAGTGATGGGGTATAACATTGCAAGCAATGTGATGGAGATACAAGGTATTATTCTAAGAATGAAATCTCAAATACATAAGTAATCCTAGAAATCCACCCATAAACCCCCTCATTAATCCGCTAACACCAGTATTGGCAGCATTTGTTATAGGCGTCTCAAGGAAAGGGATGACAAAATAGACAATACAAGCACTGACCAGTGCTCCCATTATTCCACCTACAATTCCAGATTTCAGCGATTCTCTTATATGAGTTGACATCAACAACCTACGTCTACTACGAATTCGGCAACCAGTTTCCGAACTCCCTTTAATGCCGATTCTGGCCCCTAGGCCAAGCAACTGAAACTTGGGAATTCTGCGTACAGGCCAACATACTCCGGGTCCTTTCTCAGACCAAGTGACTCGATAGGTATAGTGGTCATCTTTGAGGGCCATTCCATTCTCCTAGTGAAGTTGCAGCTCCCTTGTTAGACCGAACCGCTGGACAGGTCATACTTCGGAGAATAAAGCTCTCCTGAAAAACGGGCGGCCACGAAAATCCTCAGAACACAACGGGCATGCAGAGATCTCCGGCAACACCGTCTTGTCGTTCAGGAGATGCAGACGATTGAGAGCAAACAATACCCGGACCAGGGCATGGACGCAGCGGGCGATCGTACTGGCGGTCAGGTAGACCTCGCCTCGACGGGCGAACTTCCGGGCGAAGGCGTGGAGCGGAAACTCAACAGACCACAGAAAATTCTGCGCGATCTCTCTCCGAAGAGCTTCTGAATACTCGGCCACCCGACTCTGCATTCTGGCTACGTGTCCTGAGGGATCGAGGAAAGGGACTGCGATAGAGAGTTCGCCCAAATAGGTGGGGCCGAAGTAGCCAAACAGTGGCTGTTGCCCGTAGTGGCGTTCGTACTGACCTCGCTCTACCTCTGAGATCAAACGCTCAAGGTGCTCAAGGCTGCGATAGATGAGATCTACGCGTTGACCCTGGATCGTGAGCCAAGCACCCCCATTCATCCAGGGGCCCCACTCGAAGAGCTCGGAAACGAGGAGTAACCGAACCCAAGATCTGAGTCGTGACGTCTCGAACCCCTGGGATAGGGAGGGGCGACTCATCCGAATAGAAGACGCCAAGATCGATATCGGAATAGGCGCGCGCCATCCCTCGCGCATAGGATCCGCCCAGAACGACAGCCTGGACGCTGGGGACCTGCTCCAGCGCATCGACCAAACCCTGAATAATTCTCCGCTAATGCGAGGTGAGAGCGTGCACTGTGTACTCCTGCACCGCTTAACGATCTGCACTCACCCGTCGCGGTACGCGATCGAGGTGGAGCGAACCAGTGAGGAGATGTCTGTACGAAGAATTTTCCTCTCCACCAATCGCAACAGAATTATCTCACGAATTCAACAATATCCCTTTGCCCACTCCGCCGTGACAGAAGAGAGTTGTATGTTCTTGTTTCTTATTATCTATTTTTAATAACTGTGCTTGTAGGAAGTGTATAGACCTCCTGCACACACCGAACTCCCGTCCTTACTGTGTTTATAGGAAGTATATTCACCACCACAGGCAACCTTATTTTCTCCACCTGAAAATGCAGTATTAACAACGCATAAGTTAGGAAGCATAATATAAATAATAAGGATTAGTTTTTTCATAGTAAAGTCTTTTTTGAACTAGAAGTTAATTCTACTGCTGAAGTTCATCAAAAAGAATAATATTTGACGGAGAACTTACCAATCTTGACAGGGAAAACTCTGTCTCTTATCTCTCTATTTGGGTTATACATTAGATTGTTAGATTGAATCTCAAGAGAGAATTCTAAACAAGGAATTATGACCTCTAATGGGGAACATGCAACTCTACTCCACCGTAGACGGCGGGTCTCAACCGTTAGGCGGGAACGGCCCTGGAAAACCCTTGGTAAGATGTCGCTCTGGCCAGAAAAACTGCAGACTGAGGCGCTTGATAAGCCATGCGCCATCGACTTTCTCATAGGCTGTATCGTACAGCCCGAACCACTCGAAAGGCTGGGCGGTAGGATCGGTGTGGGTGAGCACGTCGCTGAGGTAGGAGCGTCCCACAGCCGTGGCGGGACTGGTCAGTTCGACCCAATGGTTCCCCGTAATGTGCATGGAGCCGAACTTCATTTTTATCTCATCGGCAAACACCTTCTGGTAGTTCTCTCGTATCGTTTCCCGGCCCCGCCATTCCCCGTAAGGACCGAACTCGCAGCAGGCATCCTCGACGAATATTGCTGCCAACGCGTCGATTTCTCCGCCATCCAGGAGTTGCGAATAACGCAGCGTCACCTTCCGTATTTCTTCGATTTGCAACAGTTCCCGTAGCTTCTTGATTTCTTCGCTCGTGAACGGCATTGCGTCAGCCATGTTGTCCCCCGCCCTACGTCGCTGGAGCGATATCCCCCAACTAATCAATCTATCGATCATAGGCCATCTCCTATTCGCGAGGAAGGCACGATGAAGGCCCACCCCTCCTCAACTCCAGCTAGGAATCAGCACTCAATAATTCAGCCAGCCGCTCATCCGCGTCATACACAACAATCGCGCGTTCGGCGAAGTACCACTCACCGCCATCTCGGACGAAGCGGTCGTCATATCGACCAATGGCATGCAGTGGCTTGGTTTCGCCTTTCGGGATGAGGTCGGCGTCCATATAGGATACCACTCGCGCCTCGTCTCCGTTTATATCAATCTGGATATTGGAGATCTTATGCCGCAGGTGCGTCAGTCTCGCCCGGAAGTATTTATGATAGTTCGCGTACCATTCACGTACTGCCTCGCGTCCGTTATAGCCATCGTTATCTTCAAGGCTCACGACCAATCGCCCGTTTGGGTGGAAGAGCGCAGCTACGTCGTCTGTAGTCCCCCGATCAACGGCGTGACAATAACGATCAATCACTCGACGGATCGCCGCCTCGTCTATCACCCGACGCATTTCATCACTCATGGTGGTCCCTCCTTTTCGTTGTCATCCTGAGCCATAGACGAAGAATCTTTCTTCAACCTGCTGAAAGATTCTGCACTTCCCAAAGCGCCGTTCAGGATAACATTTAGCCGGCCACCCGCTCCAACACCACTACCGGGATCTCGCGGTCAGTTTTGGCTTGGTAATCATCATAGGGCGGATAAATAACTTCCATCTTTTTCCACAATGCAGCCCGTTCGTCTCCAGTGACGGTTCGTGCTTTGGCTTTAAAACGATCGGCCTTCACCTGCACCTCTACCGCGGAGTTTGCCGCCAGGTTCAGATACCAGCCAGGATGCTTGGGCGCGCCGCCCTTGGATGCGATGATGACATAATTCCCATCGGCTTCCCCATAGATTAGGGGCATTATAATCGATTTGCCTGAACGACGGCCTGTAGTGGTCAGCAACAACGTCGGGAGCAGCCCTGGCCCGCCAACTGGCCCGGAGTCCCACATATGTCCGTCAGCTCCATCGCTATCGAGATACCGTTTGAGATGATCCGAGATCCATCCTGGAAGACTGTCTGGTACGTTTGTATCACTCATACTATTTCTCCTTGTCTTCTGATTTGCGGTTTTAAAAACTCAGGCTCACTTTTCTGGGAGGTCTTCCAACATTAACGTTCGAGACGCCATGATAACGTGTTTCTCGACTCCGTTCCGACGGTGCTCGTTCGCGTCTAAGAACTCTTTGCTTTCCACCATATCAATAAAGGCTGCTCGGCGTGGGTAGTAGACGAGGATTGCCCAGTCCCAATCCACATCGCCGCCCTCATGCAAGGCGGCCTCTGCCACAGGCCCAGCCCACAACACCTTCCCACCCCGATCTTCGACGAGTTTCTGAACTGGTCGTGTATAACGCGCATAGGCTTCCCGCCCTGTGCCGTTTCCATCAAGCGACTGCTCTCGATACTTGATCAGATTGATCATCGTAACGGGGCCTTCGTCAGTCGACTCGCGGAGTGAATCAACATTGAATGTGCTCATACGTTCTCCTCATTCCCCCTGGATTCATGCTTCAGCCATCATGCAGCCATTTTGAAACGATCAGACAGATCAAGCTGTTTCTTTTCTTCGCTCGTTTCTTTGGGGAGATGGAAACCATGCGCTTCGGCCCACGCAGGACCAGGACCTTGCCAACCAAAGCGTCCGAGATCGGTCACGCCTTTGACATTGAAGACCACGCCTTCTTGCTCCAGTAAAAGCTGCTGACGTTGGCCGGTACTGACTCGGCCCGGAGCATTAATAACCCGCTACCAAGGAGCAGGGGGATCGGGCTGTGCATCGCGCAGGGCTGCCATGCCATCACCAACTTCCCGCGCGATTATGGGCAGTCCTATGACTTCGGCGATTTGGCCATACGTTGCCACGCGGAATTTGGTGCGCAACCAGTTGGAGGCGGGGGTACGCCGAGCTCGGATCCGCTTCTATCTCTGGCTGTCTAGCGCCGTCCTTTTCCATCCCGTGGCTCCTGCCGTACCGTCAACTAAAACGCGGCATTACCTTCGTCGCAAAAAGCTCAAAGCTGCGCAAGATGGTATCACGCGGGAGGAGGCCATCGCCGAGCAGGAAGAACATTTCATCGGTGCCGATCTTTTGGGCAAGCTCAATTTTTCTAGATATGCTGTCTGGGTCTCCAATCAGCGGTTCCGCAACACCCAGCCCAAAGGGGATGCCCCATTTTTCCCAGAACCAGCGGGTGTCTGCCAAGATCTGCTGCGCTTCCGATGGACTTTCGGTCACGACGAGCTGACCACCCAACGCGAGTTCCGTGCCCGGTTTGACCGTTCGGCCCGCCTTTTCCGCCTCCTCTCGGTAGATGCCTTGCAGACGCCCACACAGCTCTTCGTGAAGGATGATGATAATCGGCTTGCCGCCTTCTCTGCCCCAGTAGCGAATCGATTCCGTATTGTGAGTGAAACCAGCATACAGAGGCGGGTGCGGATTCTGGTAGGGGCGAGGAGCGATGCCGATCTCTTCAATAGTCATGTCGTCTTTCACCCCGGAGCCGTACTGAGTATAGGCTTCCATAGGGTGTGGGTTCTTTGCTCCTTCGGGCGGGAACTGCCAGAACTCGCCTTTATGCGAGAAGGTGTCATGGCTCCACGCTTTTTTGATCACGGCAACGGCTTCTTCAAAGGCTCTCCGGTTTTTAAGGTCGGACTCTTGTTTTTTGTTCCAGTGCCCCACCGCCTCGACTCCGGGCAGCGTGCCATAATTTTGCACCCAGCGAGCCTGGTAGCCACGCACGAACGCAACATTGAGGCGTCCTTGCAGCATATGGTCCATCATAGAGATGTCTTCGGCCACGCGGAGAGGATTGTGCGTATTCAGCACATAGCCGAGTATGTCGACTTTCAGTCGCTTCGAGTTCTGACCAATGAACATACTCAGCAGGCCGGGGCTGCCCGTGGCTTCCATACCTTCAATCTGCAAATGATGTTCAGGATGGCCAAAGCCTTCGAAGCCGGCTTCGTCGCACACCGTCACATACTCCTTTAGATCCTTGAGCATGCGCTGGTAGAGTTCGGGCTTCTTGCCGGCCATGCCCTGTTCGATCTCTTGTCGAGTTCCGACCGTGCCATAGGCGATTGCATGAAATTTCATAGTGTTTTTGCCGCACCCTCTCGTTTCGTCAACTTAACCATAGGCCTTCAAAGAAGAAAGGCGGGCCAAACGACCCACCCTGCTGGCTGTAAGACCTCCTGTGTAGGGGCAGCCCTATGTGGCTGCCCGTTTTCCTAAACCGGCACCGAGCCCTTGAGCAGAATGCGTTGATGGACACGGCGTTGGCCGGGCGGAAAATCCATATTGACCGAGTGGGTCACGCTCCGATTGTCCCACACCAACACGTCGCCAATCCGCCAGGAATGCTGATACTGATATTTTGTCTGGGTCATATGGGCGTGAACCTGATCGAGTACGGCATCGCTCTCGGCGCGGTCCATCTCCATAATCCGGTCGGTCCGATTGGAATTAAAATAGATCGCCTTTTCCCCAGTGTCGTCGTGGGTGCGAATCAGGGGATGAAGGACATCCGGCGTTTCCGCTTCTTCTTCCTTTGTTCGCGTAATTGCCCGAGCCGGAGCACGCAGCGTGTCATAGCTGTGAACCGCCCGGAGTCCGTCGAGGCGGGCTTTCATTTCTTTGGAGAGATCCTCGTACGCGGCACGGACGTTACAAAAGCGGGTTTCCCCACCATATTCGGGCATCTCTAGTGCCTGCAAGAGAGTCGCCTTTGCCGGCACCGCAAAATAGGAATCGTCCGTATGCCAGCCCGACCGCCGGTCCAGGTGCAGGTCCGCCTTTTTGTCTTCGGGCTTTTTATACGTGCTCTCCAGGATCGAGACTTCCGGGGCTTCCTCGTTACGATACTTGCGCAGCAGTTGGAGCTGCGGCTCGCCGAAGCAGCGTGACACTTGGGCAAACGCTTGCGGAGTGAGGGGCTCGGTCCGTAGACATAACAAATGATAGTCCAAGAATGCCGTGTTAATTGCCGAAACGGTGTCCTCGTCTACCAGCTGCGTCCAATCGATACCCGAAACCTGTGCACCAAGCGCATCACTTAATGGGCCAATCTGAAGCGTCATACGAAGTCCTCCTAACACGCTAACCGGTCGGCGTGTTTTTCTTTATGCCAGGGACGTGAGGGATCAATCAACCAGCTGGATTGAATGCGCCGCATCAGAAATGCACCATACTAAAAGTGCGCCAAAAATCCACCATCAACAGCGATGACTTGTCCTGTCACATAGGACGCCGCCGGGGACGCAAGGAAAACGGCTGCTCCAGCAATTTCTGACGGATCTCCCCACCGCCCAAGGGAAGTCCGACGCTTCAACATAGCGGTGATCTTTTGATCTGCCACCAGAGCGGTATTCGCTTCTGTGGCAAAGAAACCCGGTGCAATGGCATTGACCGTGATGCCGGAAGGACCAAGTTCCGCAGCAAGAGATCGCGTGAGCGCTTCGAGGCCGCCTTTTGCAGCGGTGTATGCAGCATCGCCGACGTTCGCAATCGGACCGGCAATGGATGTAATATTAATAATGCGTCCGCCTCCGCCATCAATCATCAACCGGGCCGCTTCCCGGCTGACATTGAAGGGGGCAATGAGATTCACATCCACGAGTTGTCGGACAGCATCAAGCTCGAATTCAAACAGCTTACGGCGATTACGCATCCCGACGTTGTTGACCAAAATATCGAGCCGGCCATATTCGTCTCGAATACGTTTGAATGCGGCCGCAACAGCATCTTCGTCCGCAATGTTACACGCCAAAGGATATGCAGTTCCTCCCTCAGCCGTAATTGCACCAATCGCCTGTTCGAGGCTGTCTTGATTACGTCCGTTGACGAGGACGCGCGCGCCGAACCGCGCGAACGCTTTCCCAATTTCAAAGCCCAGCCCACGCCCGCCGCCGGTAATCAGCGCAATCTTTCCATCGAGCGAGAATTCTGCTGGCATCGGTACTTTTTTTTACCTTTGGCAGATCTAGCCAGTCTAGCTGACCTCGCTGCCCCTGCGCATCATAGCTGTCCCGGCGCGGCCTGTTCTAGCGCCTGTTTAAACAGACGCTGCAAAGGTCGTTTGACTTTGGCTGGCGTCACCAAATTGCATTCGATCGTCTCACACTGATTCGTCCTGGCGAATTCAGACAGAGTGTTCGCGAAAAGGGGAAGAAGTTCATCAAACTTTCTGAATCTTGTCTCGAAAACCAAGTTGTTGATGATGAGAGCTTTTCTTTTCCGATCTGCCTTGGCGTTCAGTCTTCCCACGAGGCTGTCGCCCCACAATATCGGCAAAACGAAATAGGCAACCTTTCTTTTGGCGGCAGGTACGTAGCACTCAAGCGAGTAGTCGAACCCGAATAATTCTTTGACTCTGTCCCGGAGGATGATGAGATTGTCAAAAGGAGACAGGAAAGAGACACCTGGCACTAGCTGCTTGAGTCTGGCCGTTTTCTTGACTGTCTCTGCTAAAGCGTAGTACCTATCCAGATCGGCCTCTCCGACATCTAAGCCTACGATTTCCCCTGCATCGATAAGATCGGCAAGCGATTGAGAGAGTACGGCTTTACTCGTTGCCGGAAGATGCGCATACACATCCTTTTCCTTTGCCACGCCATAGGCCGAAAGCGCAGGGCGTACGAAAAACCGTCCCAGCCCGTCCTCGCCCGGCGTACGCGTGTCCACTCCACACCTTCACGTAAGGGGCGTTCCAACACCACCTTAGACGGATTCCAGTCCCACCAGTCACTGCGTTTCGCTCTCGGTGGTGGCGCGAAGTCCTGGGAGCTCTGCGGCCATTCCTGACGAATGCGCTCATGAACGGTGGGCATCGAATGTCCATGCGCCTCCAAACGCTCAGGGACTCACTTGTTTTGAAGATTTTGAAAGCTGCGCATTAGCGGAAAATAGTAGCGATAGTCCGCCATCGGCAAATAGGATGCGGCATGTCCCCAATACTCAAACACACGCCGATCTTTTGCCTGGAGTTCGTGCAGCATCTGCGGAGTGTAGTCCGGTCGGCGTGTTCGCAACGTGTGGTGGTGCGCGCGGTCAATCACCGAGATGGTACCAATTTGCACATAACCCAATTTTTCAATCGTGCGTGCTATGCCCCTTTGCCTTTGGGCAGCCGTGCCCGCCCATCGAGCAGTTGCGCATGTACGGCCATTCTACCTGCATGATCGAGAGAAATTTTTATTGGCTTCATGAGTGAGCCTATCCATCAAGTGAGACGTCTCGCAGGCTAAGAGCAGAGTTAGTTGGCATGAAAACTATAGATGATCGCATTGCCCGACTTCCCGACCACCGACGCCTCGCCTGACTTTCGCAAACAATAGGCGGCTTGCTGGGCGAGCCGCCGAGACCATCCCTGCGTCTCAGCAATATCTATGGTTCGAAATTGTTGCGGCAGAGTCTCGGGCATCAGACATTGCAGGTCCCTTGGATTCCGCATCACCTGGCTTTCCACAATCTCTAGCAGCCGTCGCTCAACAACAACCCAGCCCCGCTTCCGACGTCCACGCCGACCGTCGAACTGACGAATTTCTTCTTCTCTGGTTGAAACAACTTCGAGTTCAAATCGAGGGTGCGCGAGCAATTCAGGAATACTTACTAATTTCTCAAAAATTCCTTCACATCCAGCGTGCTTTGAAGATTTCCTACGGTTCGGCTTCTCCGACGGTTCAGAGGGCAGCTTGACAATCCAGCGTTCACACGCCACTGGGCAGATCATTCTCACAGAGTGACCTTTGAGAAGGGTCGTAATTTTTCGTTTGAGCGACGAAAAGCCCCCTGTATGAATTTCAAGGATCTGTCCAGCACGCAGGATGTCGACCACATAGCCGCATACCGTCGCTTCGATCAGGTCACCCGGCCTGGCAAAGTACTGCTTGAGTGCAGCATGTAGTGGCCCCTCGTTGAGTGTTCCGATTCCGCTCCTCAACAGCCCCTCCTCCAACATCACATTGAACAGAATGCCTAGTGTGAAGCTGTCTACGGTGACATGTAGCTTCTCATGCGACTGCTATCGTCCCCCAGACACATCAATAAATGTACCCTTGGAATAGGAGGCTTTATCGGACAGCAGCCACAGGATGGCCTGAGCCACTTCTTCCGCTTGGCCGCCGCTTTTCATTGGTACGACGTCCTTGAGACGCTCGCCCCGGTCCGGATCGCCGCCACTGGCATGAATGTCGGTGTAAATAATCCCAGGCCGAACAGAGTTCACTCGGATGCCTTCCGCCGCCCGTTCCTTGGCCAGGCCGATGGTCATCGTATCCAGCGCACCTTTAGAAGCCGCGTAATCGATATATTCACCAGGAGATCCTAATCAGGAGGCGGCAGAGGACACGTTGACAATGGCGCCACCCTCGCCGCCATATTTGGTAGATATACGCTGGACTGCTCCATGCGCACACAGAAAGCTGCCGGCGATGTTGGTTGAAAGGATTCGTGGCAAACGGGCCGTGTCCATATCGGCCAGCGTGGTCTTGTGTCCAACAATACCCGCATTATTGACTAAGGCGGTGATGGGTCCGAGCTGCGTATCTACCGTTTGAAATAAGCGCACAACGTCGGCTTCTATAGCAACATCAGCAGCAACCGCGATAGCACGAGCACCCGCGCGTTCAACTGTATTGACAACTGCATCGGCCGCAGCTCTATTATTTAGATAGTTCACACAAACGGCATAGTCTTGTTTCGCGGCCAAAAGGGGGGTTGCCGCTCTGATACCACTACCACCGCCTGTAATAAGCATGACTTTTTTCATCAAGCCCTCTGCTCACAGCCCCATTCGATTCCATTACGTAATAATTGCTCAAAAGGTTGCGTCTCCCATGAGCCACGAAACGTCCTTGGCGTGGTCCCGGTATCATCCACACTGACATCGACGAACGGCTGCATATTGCTGGCGGGAGAGTGACAATGACCGAGCGCGATATAGGCTACACTGCCCTTGCCGAGTTCTCGCGTATAGCCAAGTATGCGCGTCCGGCCGTCCGGCTGGAGTGCGGTGTCTTTATCGTAGACAAAGCCGAAACCCTGGGGAGAAGGGTCGGTGGCAAGTTCGGTTGTCAGTAGGACGTGCGATGCTGCGGGATCTTGCAGTTCAATTAGGTACAGTTCGTCCATCACCTCAAAGGACGCTGGTAGGTTTTTGGTCAGGGCGTGCGCGCGGTCAGGGATAGTAACCTGAAATTTCCGCACTGGTGGATGGTTCAGAAAGAAGCCGCCCAGGGTGTTATGGTGGTCGGCCTTGACCATCTTGCGGATGCGGCGATCACCGCCCACGGGAGCAGCCTTCCCCCCACTTGTTCCATGCAGACCGAGCCAGCGCCCGCCATCTTCGAGCCATTGTCTGAGGAATTGATTCTGTTCTGCGTTTGGAAACGGACCGGCGACATAGGTTATTAACATCTTGCTACCAGGCAACCACTTTTCAATGTCTGAAAAATCATTGGTTACCGTCGTCGCCACGTTTGGATTCTCTTGCAGCAGCTGAAGAATCCTGAGACGGGCATAGTCCATATCGTGTCCAGCTGGAGACCCAACCGGAAATCCACCAGCAATAAGATGCACGCGAACGGATTGGGATCTAGCCATTGGAATGTCTCCTTCTCTGCGCTGTCAGTCATGCATAGTAGGACAGACTCTCTTCTACAGCAACTTCCAACAGAGCTAGCCATACAACCTGGATGGCACGAGCGTCGCCCCTCTTTTGACAGTGAGGAAAAACGCGTAGTATTTCCGCCTCCATATAGGCTCTATTATTCCCTCGCTAAAGAGGAGCAGCATGTCAACGCAAGCGATTGAAGAAACCCGCTTTCTTTCTCACAGCGAAGTCCGCAGGATTGCGCAAAAGTTTGAAACACCGACTTATGTGTACGACTACGCTCGTCTCACGCAGGGCGCGAAAAACGTGTTGAATTTTCCGAATGCGTTCGGGTTGACCCCGCGCTACGCTATGAAAGCACTGCCGAACGGGAACATCTTGCGTTTGTTCGACCGCCTAGGTCTCCACTTTGACGCCAGCTCAGGGTTTGAAGTGCTGCGGGCTATGAAAGCGGGCATTGCAGCTAAAAAAATCGCCCTGACTGCCCAAGAGTTACCGAAGAATTTCAAAGATTTACACGAAGCAGGCATACTGCTGAATGCCTGTTCGCTAGACCAGTTGCGGTATTTTGGACAGAATTTTCCAGGCCAGGAACTCGGCATCCGTTTCAACCCAGGACTCGGCTCAGGAGGAACGAATCGCACCAACGTAGGTGGCCCAGCCGCGAGCTTCGGCATTTGGCATGAGGATAGAGAAGAGGTCCATGCCATCACCAGGCATCATAATCTCAAGGTGGTGAGAATACACACCCATATCGGCTCGGGCTCTGACCCTACCGTGTGGCAAAACGTGGCGGGGATGAGCATGAGCCTGTTAGAGCATTTCCCCGATGCGCATACGCTCAACTTGGGCGGCGGTTACAAAGTCGGCCGCATGTCGGATGAAGCCTCGACTGATTTGCAACAAGTCGGTCAGCCGGTCGTCCAGACCTTTGTCGCGTTCGGGGAAGCAACGGGCAGAAGAATCCGTTTGGAAGTTGAGCCCGGGACTTATCTGGTTGCGAATGCTGGGTGTGTGATTACGACCGTCCAGGATCTTACCAGCACGGGCAAGGACGGCTACCGCTTTCTCAAGATCAACGGCGGCATGACCGAGGTCTTACGTCCGAGTATGTATGGGGCCCAACATCCACTTGTGATTGTCCCGGCGACTGAAGAAGGCGAGCGAGAGCAGCGGCCCGTTCGGAAAGCCATCGTTGCCGGACACTGCTGTGAATCCGGAGATATTCTGACCCCGTCGGCCGGTGACCCCGAAGCCCTTGCACCGCGGGCATTGCTCGAAGCAAAGATCGGAGACTATCTCGTGATCGAAGGCTCAGGCGCGTATTGCTCTGGTATGAGCCCCAAAAATTACAACTCTTTTCCAGAAGCGCCGGAAGTACTCTACCGTGGACCGGATCAAGAACCAGTATTGATCCGAAAACGGCAGACGCTGGATCAGATTATTCAGAACGAAGTGTTGGCGTAGATCAGCATCACTGCTTCAGCGGTTATCCGCTTCCAGATTTTTCTTGAGCGAATTTCCGATAAACGGTCGCAACCAATATGGATTGAGGAATTCGTGTTCAATAAAATCCTTATCAGCATGGAGAAATGTGCCATGGTCCATTGTCGTCCAATAGGCATAAAACCGGTCACGTAATGCTGCGTCGGTGATCGCAAAATCACCCTTTTTCTCATATTGCTTCAACCACTTATACATGGCGTCGAAGGCTTCAAGACCCGCCTGTTGCCACAACACACGTCCGCCACCGTATTTTTTGTATAAATGACGTTGGAACTTCCAGTTGGCCACCATCCAGCCGGCAAAACGTCGCCCCGGCGGGCTCAGTTTCGCGTCTATAGCGCTGCGCTCATTCTTCAGCTTTCTCTTCTCTTCTGCTGCTAGACTAGGCTTCGCAAGCGCCAGCTCAATGTCTTTGCGTCGTTCTTTGATCGGATGATCTTGGGCCTGAATACGCGCCTTATGCCAGCTGTCAAAATGTGTCGTCGCGGTTGAGACTTCTCGCTCTGTCGGCTGGATGTCTCCGCGCTGAGCCGCCCGGTATTGCACCATAACCGGATGGCTGAACAGATTATGGAGTTCATCCATGAGAGCAACGCCCTCTTTGGCCAAGAGTTGGTCTCGATAGACGATCTCTCCTAACACCTCACCAATCTGCTCGCGCGGTTTTTCTTCAGCCAGACTAAGAATTGGGCCGAGGAGCACGAGACACAGAACGAGTAGTCCTTGTAATTGGGTACCTGTCATGCGCTTTCCTTTCACAGCGCTTTCCATCCCAAGAGAAAGCGTTCGTTCTCGACCTCTACCATGACAGGAAAATCACACAGAAAAAACACCACTCGGCATTCCCTTTGATAACTCATCATTGCGCTTGCACGGCAGGCTTCTCATTCACTTCTGGGCAGCCCCATGATAGACCTCCCTTCACATCGCTATAATTGAGAGGCTTTCGTGAAATACCAATACACCGTCTACGGCATGGAACTCAGCCTGTTCACCCGTAAACTCGAAGCGGCAGTGACTTTTTATGGCGCGCCGTTTGTCCGAAAGCCGAAAACTCACGACAACCGCAAAGAGATTGAGCACCGCTCGGGCACGCATCAAGTCCCGGTCTTACAGACGCCGGAGAATTGGATGATAGGCGATACCACGCCGCTCCTCATGATGCTGGATAATCGCTACCCTGCACGAGCCATGTTTCCCGACGGCCCGCTGGGCGTACTCGTACACGTGGTTGAAGAATTCCTGGACGAGTGGGTGGAGCGAGTCATGGTGCACTACCGTTGGCATTATGAAGAAAGCACCCGCTTTGCTGCGGAGCGCATCACACGAGCAACCATGCCGGGCGCCAACGAAGCCGCCATAGTTGAGACACTCCAAAATGCACCTATTGCCGAATGGGGGAAACGCGCCTGCCGTGCCACCGGCACGGCGTCCGAACAGCAACAACAAGCAGCGGAGGCAGAATACAAACGTATTCTCGACGCGGTAGACCAACAGCTCCGACAAACGCCATATCTGCTAGGCATGCGTCCATGCGCTGTCGATACTATCGTCCTAGGTGGTTTACGTGCCCATACCTATATGGACCCGACCCCAAAGAAGACCGTGTCTCAATATCCGCGTATTGTGGAGTGGTGCGAGCAGGGTGCTGATCAATGGGACGGTAATGGAGAGCTAGCACCCTTCCCAGAATCTACGCCCTTTGCCCAAATGATCCTGTCCGAAATGCCAACGATTTATAGGCCGTACATCTTGGCGAATGCCCAAGCTCAGGCCAACGGCGATAAAGCCTTTGTTGTGACAACCTATGAAGAAGAGGTCAGCTACCTCTCCCGACCGTATCCGGAGTTATCCCGACAAATGATCGTCAATCGCATTGCCAATCAAATCAATGGACAGGAGCGTCAGGCTGTACAGGAGTGGTTAGCCACAGTGGATCTGGCCGAGTCTTTCCAATAATCCGCTTCTACTCTTTCTTCAGGAGGATTCACGATGCCAAAGAAAAAAATTCTTGTCGCCGGTGCCTCGGGCCTGGTCGGCTATGCGGCAGTTGAGCACTTTGCGCAACAGGGCGATTGGGACGTCGTTGGTGTTTCGCGCCGCATTCCCGCTGGTCTCGAAAGCGCACAAATCATATCAGTCGATCTGACAGACAAAGCCCGCTGTGCCGAGGTCTTCGGCCGCATGTCCGATGTCACCCATCTTATCTATGCCGCGCTGTACGAAAAGCCTGGTCTTGTCGAGGGCTGGTTCCAGAAAGATCAAATGACCACCAACCTCGCGATGCTGGACAATCTCTTCTCCCCGCTTGAAGCTGTGGCGAAGGACTTACAGCACGTCTCTCTGCTGCAAGGCACAAAAGCCTATGGGGTCCATATTGAACCCTTTCCAGTACCGGCCCGCGAACGCTGGCCACGCCATCAACATGAGAATTTCTACTGGCTTCAAGAAGACTATTTGCGCGAGCGGCAGCCGGGCAAAAACTGGCACTGGACCCTGTGGCGACCGCAGCTCATCCTCGGTCAATCCTTAGGAAGCCACATGAACGTGATCCCCGCGCTGGGTGTGTATGCGGCCTTGCGTCGTGAAGCAGAACAGCCATTGTCTTTCCCTGGCGGCCCGCAATTTGTTGTCGAGGCGATTGATGCTGGAATGATTGCCCGCGCATGTGAATGGGCGGGCACCTCAGAGAACGCAAACAACGAAATCTTCAATATTACCAACGGCGATGTTTTTGTTTGGCAGAATGTGTGGCCAGCCGTGGCTGATGCACTGGGCATGCAAGTCGGCCCTCCCGAGCCACTCTCCCTTGCTGAGGAGATGCCAAAGTATGAAGCCGAGTGGGCGACTATTGTCAAAAAATACGGCCTGCGCGCGCCTACCAGCTTGAAAGAGTTTGTGGGCCAATCCTTTATTCTGGCCGATTTTACGTTTGGTTACGGTACGAAAACCCAGTCTCCACCCCCTATGTTGGTAAGCACGATCAAACTTCGTCAAGCCGGCTTCCACGAGTGTATGGACACCGAGGACAATTTTCGGGCGTGCTTCAAAATATTCCAAGACGCGCAACTGTTGCCACCGGTCTAGTATTCATGCATATGAGTGAGGGCTGCTCAGAAGATGATCGAAACAAAAGGAGACGGATTATGCCGGCATATATGATTGTTCAAGCGGATATTACGAATCCCGAGAGGTTTCCCGAGTACCAGAAATTGGCAGGTCCCGCGGTGCAGAAATACAATGGTAAGATTCTCGGTCGCGGAGCACCCGATTCAGTCGAAGGCCAATGGGGCGCGCCGGTAGTCCTCATTATCGAATTCGAGTCAATCGAAGTCGCCAAAGACTTCTTCAACTCTCCAGAGTATACGATCGCGCGCGAGGCGCGTGCGGATACGGCCAACTTAGTAATGTCGATTATTCCAGGAGCGTAGCCAGGTAAGGTGAGTTGGGATGACTCACCTCGCATCTAACCTTTTCCAAAAGGGGGGGACTCTATGGGAGTAGAAATATCGGGTGGTTATGTATCTGCTGACGGTCACGTGGTTGAGCCGTCCGACCTGTGGACAACCCGAATAGACAAGCGCTTTCGCGACCGGGCACCCCGTATCGAGGCTCGTCCGGAGGGCGACTATTATCTGATTGACGGCCTAGCGCCCCTCCCGGTGGGTCTCGAAGGCGTCATGATAGAAGACAAGATTGCCGGAGAAATCACTTCTGCTATGGGCCACCGGCACGCCGACACGCGACCCGGAGCATGGGACCCACAAGCACGCTTGGCCGACCAGGATTTGGACCATATTCGATCCGAGGTCATTTACCCGGGCATGTTGGGTTTGCATTTCTTTTACATTCGCGATGCAGAATACCAACGAGAAGTCATGCGTGTGTACAATGACTGGCTCTGCGAATTTTGCGCAACATCCCCGGATCGACTCCTAGGAGCGGGATTCTTACCCATGCGTGGACCGATCGAGTGGGCGTGCAAAGAAGCCGAGCGGGTCGCGAAAAAGGGGTTGCGCTCCGTATCCATTCCGACTGAGGTCGAGGAACGACCCTACGCCCATCCAGACTATGAGCCACTGTGGGCTACGCTGCAGGATCTGAACCTGCCAATTTCTGCCCACGCTGGGACAGGCACGGGAGAGGAGCTCCTTGTCAAGTTCGAGCGGATTGGCTTTGGTGTAGGACTCGTTGACGGCAAGGTTGGTATGACCATGCGGGTCATGGCCGACCTGATTTGGAGTGCCGTCCCGCAGCGCTACCCCAAACTCCGCTTTGTGATTGCTGAGGGAGGAGTGGGCTGGATTGCCTCCGTGCTGACCTATATGGACCACTGGTGGCAGGATCATCGCCGTTGGATGGAGCCCAAGCTTGATGAGGCACCCAGTACCTATTTCCGGCGTCAGTTCTGGGCCACCTTTGAAGATGATCGGGCCGGGATTCTAACCCGCGAAATGCTCGGCGTCGACCGGCTCATGTGGGGCGCAGACTATCCGCATACAGAAGGGACGTTTCCTTTCTCCCAGAAACAGATTGACAAAGACTTCGCAGGGGTTCCAGAAGCTGAGATCTTCCAAATGGTAGTCGGCAACGCGGCTCAACTGTACGGTCTGGACATCTGAACTGGTTCTCATTTGGCTTGACCAAGCCCGTTCACCGCCACCCCACAGTCGCTGCGCTCCTGTTTCCCCTCTCCCGCTTGCACAATGAGGGCTTTCTCTTAATCGGTTAGCGCACCCGGCGGCGACGGACAGAATCGTCGATCCACGGATTTGGAATCATCGACTCCTTAGGGTCCACACGAGTGCCTGGGAGCACAATCTCGTCGATCCGGTCAAGCACATCCGGTGTCAGGCGCACGTCTATAGCCGCCAGAATATCCTGGATCTGATCGAACGTCCGCGGTCCGATGATCACCGAACTCACTGCTTGATGCTCTCCCGCAAACGCCAAGGCAATATGGGTCAGCGAGTGGCCGCCCTCCTGTGCTAGAGCCATCAACGCTTCTACCAAGTCATACTTGCGCTGGACCTCGGGTCGATCCGCGTCCCAGACCCCCATCCGACCTAAGCGTCCGGCCGCCCGACTGCCTTCCGGAAGTGGTTTGCCACGTTGGTATTTCCCGGTCAGCCAGCCGCCAGCTAGAGGCGCATAGACCATGACTCCAAGGCCATGCCGCTGACAGGTTGGCAGTACCCCCACCTCGACGCTGCGGCTCAAGATTGAATAGATACATTGCTCACTCCGCACCCGCACCAGATGACGCTGCTCTGAGACGCGACGGGCTTCAACAATCCACTCGGCTGGCGTCGCCGAGGTACCGATTACACGGATCTTTCCCGCGCGCTGCAAATCAGTCATGGCTGACAACGACTCTTCGAGGTCAGTATCCCAGTCACGACGGTGGAGTTGGTAAACATCGATGTAATCCGTTTCAAGCCGCCGCAGGCTGTCCTCGACGGCCCGAACGATCCAACGACGAGACCCACCACTTCTATTTCTGTCTCGCCCCTTCTCAGAGAATTTTCCGATCCTTTCGGTTGGGAAGAAGCATTTCGTCGCCAGCACGACATCGTCCCGTCGACTCTTGAGCGCTTTGGCCAGGATGCGTTCCGATTCTCCGCTTGAGTAGGCATCGGACGTATCAATAAAATTCACCCCAGCGTCAAGGGCGGCATGGGTAATCCGGATACACTCGTCGTGGTCAGTATTCCCCATAGCCCCAAACATCATCGCACCGAGACAGAAGTGACTGACCTTGATGCCACTGCCACCGAGTGGTCGGTATTCCATACGAATCAGTCCTCTTTCAGAAACAGGCCATCCATCAACTGCGTTGTCAAGGCAGTGACCGGTAACGCGGCCCCAACATCACGACCGACGGTCACGGCCAGGGAGATGTCCTTATAACCGACTTTCGCCATGCCCTCAGGCCCACCAGGATAATCAACAGCTATGTCACGCAGCATCTCCCAATTCCGGGCGGCCCAACTATCGCCCGAACTAGCCATAATGACTTCGAGCATTTTTTTTGGCTCGATCCCGGCTAACCGAGCGAGCCGCAGCCCCTCACGCGTACTCTGTTGGTTTACAATCACCATGAGGTTGTTGGCGATCTTGGCCACCTCACCCATACCTACATCCCCGACGTGAAAGAGCGTCTTGCCAATAACGTCAAACACCGGGCGGCAGGTCTCTACCAGAGCCGCATCCCCGCCAATCATGATTGACAAGGTCCCAGCTTGGGCACCAGACTCAGCCCCGCTCACGCAGGCATCCAGGACACCGACGCCTTTGTCTTTTGCCACGGCCGCGATCCGCTGGCAGGTCTTGGGGAGGACGGTACTATGAATCACGATAATTGAACCTTGACGGGCGCCGGCTAACACGCCGCCGCCATCTTTGCCCAAGACGACTTCTTCGACCTGGGCATCATCGACCACAATCGTCTCAATAATGTCACACTGTTCCCCGACCTCTTGAGTAGAGCCTGCCGCCTTAGCACCGAGTTTCTCAAGTTCCTGTACGGGCTCATGCCGAATGTCATACACCGTCAGGTCAAAACCAGCCTTGACAAGATTAGTGGCCATGGGCCGGCCCATAGCGCCCAGACCGATAAAGCCGATCTTCTTATCCATATACGCCCTCCTTTAAGCCCAGTTGAATGGACGGGCTCTTTTTATCCCTCCTACTTCATAGTCCGTCATTGGACCAGAGTGCAAATAACCAGAAGATAATTTCCCTTGCCTCCTCACCCCCAAAAGGAGTACACACAACTCAAAGCAGGAAGTGCTATCGCGCATGTCGACCCCGTCCCGTTCGATCAAATTGACCCTGATGTTCAGAAGGTCATGCAGACCTATGACAAGGAAAACGGCGGCTCAAAATTCTTGCAAGCGCTTGCCCATGCTCCTGAGGTCTTCAAGTCTTTCGTCAACTATTACTTCCCGCTCATCTTTGAGACGCGTGGCAGTATCGATATGAAGCTGGCCGAGATGGTGCGGCTGAAGGTCGCGGAGCGCAACGACTGCGATCTTTGAAAGAATGGGCGCGTTGCTTTGGCAAAGCAACAAGGTCTGACGGAAGAACAAATCGGAGACTTATTCATCGATGACGAAAGTACCATTCTCACCCCGCGTGAAAAGGCGGCGGTCCGTTATACCGATATATTGGCTGGAGATCACACCCAAGCGTCACAAGAGTTGTTTGACGAATTGCACGAGCACTTCACCGAGCAAGGGATCATTGATTTGGGATTAGGGATCACGCCTTTTCTTGGCCCAGGACGACTCATTCGGGCGCTCGGGTTCGAAAAAGGTGGCGTATGTCCACTGACAGACCAGCATGCGAATGGTGCTCAGGCATAATACCTTACACATAACCTGATTATGGTGTCGGGTACGCTCGGCTAACCCGGTCTACGGCATTTACTGCCAAGGGCAACCTTATGTCGCTGCCCTTGGCCTTCGGAGAACGGACAATATATTCCTGCACCTCGTTGAACTCAGGTTGGTATTTTGCAGTGCCAGCCTTGCCCTGAGACGTCCATTCACGAAGTTCTAAGGCCATAAAGACATCGTCGGGGACAGCGTACTCGCACCGGACCCCATACCGGCTCGCGGGAATAAAACCAAAACGGTAATAGTCCTCAGCATAGCCCAGTACAAGGGTCCGCTCATGGCGTGCCTGCCGGCATTCCTCAAGCCCGGAATTTACTAACATCGATCCAACCCCCTGTCTCTGAAGTGCAGGTAGAACGGCCATTGGTGCGAGGCCTACGGCCGAATGGGTTCCTTTGTCCGACTCAATAAGAGAACTAATAAGAATATGTCCGACCACACGATCCTTTTGGACCGCTAAGAGATAGCGCTGTTTGTCCCCGTTTCCGAAGCGCGTCCACAAACTCGGCTTCAGCAGGCCGGCCAAAAGCCTGTTCATCAACAGAGAAGATAGGCGCACTATCTTCCGGTCTTTCGGGTCAGATCATCACCATAGGACAGGCATGACACGCTAACGCTGCTGCAAAGCCTTTTGCATTGACCGATATGTTCTTGCGGACAGATATCTCATCAACGACGGCGAAAGCCTGCTCATCCACCAAAAGATTCTCCACCAGCCGGGAATAATGATAATCGCCCTGTTCCGAGCAAGCGCGTCGAGGGCTTTTACCGCCAACAAAGCTGGGTCCAGAGGCCGGGATCGTTCTAATATTTGGTACTCTAGTTGCTTGGATATCGGCTGCAACCGTTTACCATATTTACCGCCCTGCAGTATGGGCGTCCGAATCACCCCCGGGCACAAGGCACTGACACGTATCCCGTGCTGTGCCGCTTCAATGCGGAGTGACTTTGACAGGCCCACGACCGCGTGTTTTGTCGTGGCATAGCTAACACCCATCGGCATCGGGAGCAGTCCAGCCATAGAGGCCGTATTCACAATATGACCGTAGCCTTGTCGGATCATAATGGGATATGCAGCCTGCACTCCATTCACCACGCCATACAGATTTACGTCCAGCACGGCTTTCCAGTCGTCCAGGCTATACAGGCTGGTTTCTCCACCAATCGCGATGCCAGCATTATTAAACATATAGTCCAATCGGCCATGGGACTGAGCAATCTCCTGGACGAGCTGGTCCACCGCGGTAAAGTTCGCAACATCCAATTCAGCCACCGATGCTTTGCCCCCGCCCGCGTGAATGCCGGCGGCGACCTCCTGCGCCAGATCAACTTGACGGTCAGCTAAGACAATAGAGGCACCTCGTTGCGCCAGGTTCTCACTAAGCGCGCGCCCAATGCCCGAGGCACCACCCGTGACAATCGCAACCGCCCCATCAAAAATACGGAGAGTATTTTCCTGAGCCATGCTCAATCGGCCAACGGCACAACGCCGACGACAGCAGGACCGCCTCCGACCGCACGGGTGGTATGCCCACTCCCCGTCAAGTCTGCCGCCAGGACGCCGTCACCCGGTCCACAGCGCTGGACGGAGCCATCCTTGAGCCCAATCTCCAGTTGGCCCTTAAAGACAATCACGTACTGCCGCCGCGGCGCATTATGCCAATCCATAGCAGTTCCAGCCGAAAGTTCCCGAAAGAAAATCTCCTTCGTCGCCTGTGGCGTTTCTTGGCTGGGTTGGGCACTCAATGTCGGTTCCTCAATATGCGAATGTCCATCGTCGCCTGTGTACATATGAAAAATGCTCATTATTCTCCTCCTGCTTCTCCTGCGCTCATTCGTGACAATACTTTCCGCTCTACGCGAATGAAAAAAAGCGGGCTAACCCTCGGCTGTGCCACTACCACAGGAGAGGTGGAACGGAAAGATGTCAGGATGATCACCCTGACTGAGGAAGAGGTGCTTGGTGCCGTACGTTAAAAATGAACGCTCCAGGCCACCTTTTCCCGTACAGCAAGATCAACTTTACCGTCCAATATCGCGAGGAGAGAGCATTTGCCGACAGACTTTTGGTAATTTGTCTGATCGAGTGGTCGGTAGAACTGGGGCACTGAAGTGCCAAGCCGGCGAATAATCTCTCTTTTGCTGAGAGGGCTTTCCGCAACTCGTGTCTGCACTTCAAGGGTCAGCTTGTAGAGCAGGAGATCTCGGAGCATGTGCGGGTCCTGATTGTACCCAAGGACATGATCGATATGAACCGTGCCTTCACATCCGGACTCAGGTCGATAGGTGAACGCCTCGTTCCCCAACTCCCGATCAACACAGACTTCGATTATTCGGTCTGTCGCAGACGGTTGTACTTCGAGCTTTGCATACGGGAAGAGGTAAGTCTGCTCGCGCGTCACAACCTCAAACACCTTGCGCCGATTATTCTGTCTAACTTGTTTAATCTTCACAGCAAACCTTCTCTTTCCAAGTCATTGATCAGAGCTAAGACCTTTCGCGTCGGCTTTCCTTTCATCGCCTTGGAATGGTCTAAGTCCCATTTCACAACAAGCTTTGCGGCTTTGTACCCATGGATATGGCGTAGACTATGGTCACCTTTCTATTCCCTTCACTGTGAGGAAGGTGTAGTTCTTTCGCCCTATCTTTCCCACAACCTACGTTACCTTGTCAGGTAACGCTTTTCGACGTCCAACATTTCAACGCGACACACCACTCTCATGCCTTGTCAGCATATAGGGCGAAGGATAGGGTTGGCTGCGATGCCGAAATCTGCAGGAGTCACTTTCTCCTCACACGCATCGCAACCAGCGCCCGAGGTCCTCTTCACCAAACAGTTTCTTCTACTGTGTCTGAGTACGTTTTTGTTCTTTGCCAGTATGTTTGTGATCTTACCCGTCCTGCCACCTTTTATTATCCACGAGTTGAACGGGACAGAGTCTCAGGTCGGTCTCATAATGGGCGCGTTTGCGGCCGCATCGATTTTATCGCGGCCAGCTTCAGGAAGAATAGTTGAAAGCCGGAGTCGCAAGTCCGGTTTGGCCCTAGGGGCGCTTATCTATTGTTTAGCCCCGCTGTTCTACACCTTTGCTGACTCGGTATCGGTCATGCTTGTCGTACGGTTTTGCCACGGAGCTGGAATCGCCTTTTTCACCACGGCGTCGAGCGTGCTGGTTGCTGATATGGCTCCCGCCTCTCAGCGGGGTGAGGCGATGGGCTATTTTGGCATGATGCTTAATCTGGCCCTGGCCTGCGGACCTTTTGTGGGGGCCGCCCTTGTTGAACGTGCCGGCTTTCCGGCTCTCTTTTTGCTCGCTTCCGCCCTGGGCCTGGTAAGCTTAGCGATACTGCCTTTCCTTTCAGAGCCAAATCCAGCCGTTCAAGGGCCTAGACGCACCAAACGCCCGCCATTTGTGACTCGGGCGGCTCTCTTACCGGGTTGTGTCGCCGCCTGCATGTCGATGACTGTCGGATCGATCCTCGTTTTCCTGCCGCTATTGGTGCAGGAGCGTCAGTTGGGAAATCCGGGTCTATACTTCGTAGTATTTTCGACCGTTGTCATTATCACTCGTCCGATTACAGGCAAGTGGTCGGATCGGTTCGGTCGGGGTGTGATTATTATCCCCGGCCTGCTCTTGCTCGCGACTGCCATGACCGTCTTGGCCCATGCCGATTCTCTGCCATGGCTGCTGAGTGCAGCCGCAATACAGGGTATCGGATTTGGGAGTGTACAGCCCGCCCTGTTCGCTCTTGGGATTGACCGCTCGACCGAACAGACACGAGGACCTGTGCTGGCCACCTTGATGATGGCCTTAGACCTTGGTCATACTCTGAGTGGTATTGGGTTGGGCTTTGTTCTGGAGCAGACCAATTTTACGGTGATGTATCTGTGTGTGGCAGGCATTGCCCTGCTTGGGGCGGGCGTGTTTACCGCTGGAACGAGGGTACAACGGTCATGAAGGCTGTGAAGTTTATTGGCGGGTTACGCGACGCTAATCCGCCCTACGATTTAACAAAACGCTGTCTTGTCTCATAGGCCTGGATGCATGCTCTCGCAGGTGTGACACAAAAAGGCTTGTCATTCTCGTGGGAACGGGAATCCAGGGAGGAGGGCTGACACTATGCTCCAGACAGTTTTGTTATGCGTTCTGAGCCCGCACGATCCCAAGGTCCGTAACGACTTCAGCCCCGAGCTTGGTAAAGACCGTAGGCGAAATTCCAATCTTGAGACCGCGACCCCCGCCGCCAAGAATAACCGACTCTAGCTCCATCACCCGGCCGTCAACGTATAGTGGCATCTCTGCTGGCAAGGAGAATGGCGTTACTCCGCCAACTTCCATCCCGGTCAATGCATTCATCTCCTCAGTGGAGGCAAACGAGGCTTTGGCTACACCCATGAGCTTGCGTACCCGTTTGTTCACATCGAGCTGGGTCGTGGCTAGGACCACACACGCAACAAACTTCTTGGGCTGTTTCTTGGACGCCACAATAATCGTGTTGCCGGAGGTTTCCGGTGGATAGCCATACCTGTCACAAAACACCGCGGTGTCAGCATGCGCTGGGTCAATAGTAATCCGCTCATAGGGCAGGCCAAGTTTTTCCAGTGCATCGATAATCTGTTGTTCTGAAGACGTCATACTCCACAGTGCTCCTTATTCAGCGACTTCAACACTAACTGTTTCCACTGCCGACGGTTAGCCGGATGAGACTCTTTCCAGATCAATCTCGTGCTCCGGATGCACCCACAACCAACACAACGCGCCAAACAGCGCCAGGACTGCGGTCGCGTACAGCGTGCCTTCCCAACCAATATGCTGGGCCAGATAGGGAGTCAGTGTGGGTGAAATCGCACCACCCAGGTTGCCGCCCATATTCATAAAGCCTGAAACCGTCCCCGCATATGGCTTGGCCAAGTCTATCGTCACCGCCCAATACGATGATGCGCTCAGGGAGAGCGAGCCTGCACCGAGTGACAGCCATAAAATGGCAAGATACGGATCTTCTGCCGCCGCCCCGGCGGAGATAAACCCGGCAACGCACAGAAAACTGACACCCCCAATCCCGCAGCGTCCAAGCCGCTTGCCGAAACGGCGACTCAGATGGTCACTCAGCCAGCCGCCTATTGGAGATGCAATAGCGCTGGCCAAAAACGGTGCTGTGGTATAGAAGCCGCCGTCCAGCATGGAAAAGCCACGCACGTTGACTAGGTACAAATAAAACCACGAAAAATATATGTAAAAGATATAGCCCAGAACAAAATACGCTGCGGTCAGAAACCACAGATCTCTCTGGCCTAGGAGCACACGCCACGGAACAACGGCTGAAGATGGACTCGGAGTTGGACTAGATTCTGCATCTTGGTTGATATACTGCAACTCTTCTTTATTGACCCAGCGGTGTTCTGCCGGCCGATCAGCTGACAGCCAATACCAGACCAATGCAACCACGACGCCAACCCCGCCAGCCAGATAAAATGTTGCGCGCCAGCCCCAAGCCAGCATAATCCAGACAATCAACGGGGGTGTGAGTGCCGCGCCGAGGGAGCTACCGCCAATTGCAATACCGTGCGCTAACGCCCGCTCTTGTGGAGCGACCCAATTAGCAATCACCCGGTTTCCATTCGGCGGCGCAGCTGCCTCACCTAAACCGATCAAAACCCGCACCACAGCGAACGACCCCACAACGCCGACCAGGGATGTCAAAAACAAATCACCCGCGAGAGCGGTCGCTGCGGTGAAGACCGACCACCACAAAATAGCCGAGGTCAGTACCCGCCGAGGACCGAAACGATCTCCCAGCCAGCCACCGGGAATCTGGACCAGTGCATAGCCCAAGACAAAGGCACTAAAAATCCAGCCAAACTGAACGTCGCTTAGTCCATACTCGGGCATAATGTATTTGGCCGCAATCGAGATATTCACTCGATCAATGAACATCAATACATACACGACAAAGAGCAGCCCGATCATCAGCCAGCGAGTACTTGTAGGGGCTTCATTCATGACGGCTAAAAATTTATCTGAGATTTCTCGGATAGACAGAATGCCAACGTCACAGCAAAACGCCGGGTCGAAACCCGGCGCCTTATCCCAGCTCAAAGCTGATTGCTAACCGCGAACCACGTCTGTGCTATCCAGTAGCCATGTCATAACTACGCAGCATTTTGCCCGGCAGGGCCCCGCTGCACACGCCGTTTTCGAAAGTAATCTGTCCATTGATAATCGAGTAGTGATAGCCGTCAGCCTTTTGCACCCGCCGCCAGTCACCGTCGGGCAGGTCGTGGATCGTCTCCATAGGTCGTACGGCCAGCTTTTCTAAGTCATAGATCACAATGTCCGCCGGCATACCCTCGCGCAGCCAGCCTCGGTCCCGGATACCAATCGCCCAGCCAATCATCGTCGACAGCCGCCAGTGCGCCTCTTCCAAGGTCATGATTTGCTTGTCACGCACCCAGTGGGTCAAGAAGTGGGTCGGATAGCGGCCTAGGGTCAAGAACTTGGTATGCGCGCCACCATCTGAGGCACCAACCAGGGAGAGCGGGTGCTTGAGAATCGTGCTGAGAGCTTCTTCATCGTTATTGATGAAACCTTCCATCGCGAACTCAGTCTTGAGGTCCTCCTCCACTGACAGATCGAGTAGCGCATCGATGGGGTGTTTGCCCTGCTCCTGTGCCATTTCTGCAACGGTCCGGCCTTTGAGATGCGCATTCTTTTCCAGATGGACATCATCCACAAACGTCTCATCCCAGCGGAACATCCGCAGCTGGCCTTGTTCACCGTCGGGACTCTCACCCGGCATAACGGTTGGGGCCTTTTCCATATCAGCCTTGAGCGCTGCCCGCCGGCCTGGATCGCCTAACTTCATTCTGCGCTCCTCCAGGGTGCCGACGGTGGCTTCGTTCCACGCCGGCAACTGATCAAAAAGCCCCATGGTTTCTAACGTAAACTCAAACTCAATCGGCATGCAGATGCTGACCGGCAGTACCGGTGCTTCTTTATTCGCCCTCTCGGTCCAGGCTAATTGCTCACGCCAAGTGTCAGGGGAAGATGGATCGTGAATAATAGCATTCCAGTTCACCGGCCGACCACTCGTCTTGGCCAACTCTAATAAGAAATCCATACCCAGTCCTTGCAAGGCGTGGCCCATCGTCCACTCGATAGAGCCTCGGTTGAACTCGCGCATAACAGACGCCATTTCCAGAAATTCTTCACGCGGTGCCACATGGGTCGGAAGATAGCCCCCATCGTAGTCACGATTGGCCATACTAAAGCTGGCCGAAAAGCCAAAACCACCGGCCTGCAGGCCTTCCCGCAACAGATGCTTCAGCTCTGCCACCTGTTCTGGCGTCGTCTTGTAATCCGGGTCCCGAGCCTCTTCATTGCCCAGTACCCAGGCACGCAGTGGTGAATACGGCACGAGTGAGGCTGCGTTGATGCCGAGCCCACCACGGTCCAGGCTGTCTAAATATTCGGGGAAGGTCTCCCAGTCCCAACGCATGCCAGCTTGCATACATGACAGCGGAATAGACTCGGTGCGCTCCATACGCCGCATAGCGCGGTCGCGATCTTCCGGGCGTACGGGCGCAAAACCAAAGCCGCAATTTCCTATGGCTACCGTGGTTACACCGTGCCAACCCGAGAGCGTGGCATATGGATCCCACGCCGTCCCGCCGCTGAGCGCCGCATCGTAATGGGTATGGATGTCGATGAACCCCGGTGCGACGATCATGCCAGTCGCATCAATGACACGCGTAGCAGTGTCCTGAATATTTCCCATGGCTACAATCTTGCCATCACGAATCGCAATATCTCCGCGATAGCGGGGAACCTGCAATCCATCGATGATCGTGCCATTCTTGATGAGTAGATCATATTCTGCCATCTTACCCTTCCTTTGGCTCCTCGGAGCCAGTTAATGGTGCATATCATTTCCGCATAGCCACCCAGTTCAGGCTCTGGTTGAAGCACGTTGATGAGCAGTCCCATCCTGTAACGAAACGCCTTTCGATTACAAGGGTTTCGAAATATTTTTATGAAGTGATCGCGTCCAGTCCAGCCTGGGCACAGGCAATGTCTTGTTCCACACTCCCACCACTCACACCGATTGCTCCGACCACCGTATCCCCAATGCGAATAGGCAGACCGCCGCCAAAGGTCACAATGCGCGGGATATGCGGCACCCCAGCCAGGAGGGCTGGATCATCTTTAATAAAGTTAAAAAATTCGTGCGACGGCATACCGAAAAGTGCGGTATAAGCTTTATTCTGGGACACTTCGATGCTTACTAATGGCGTACCATCCATACGACAAAACGCTTTGAGCAACCCACTCTCATCGAGCACGGCGGCAACTTGGGGCACCCCAAGTTCCCTGGCTTTGGTAATAGCCGCCGCCACCATCTTCTGCGCCAGTTCGTCTGTCACACTCTGTTTCTCAAATGTTTGTCCCATGCTTCCCTCCTTTTTATAAATGCGTCTCGAACCACTCTTTGATGTGAGGCAGACTCTGATCGAGTCCAGGTCCGGAGATAATATCGCTGTGCCCAAGTCCTGGCAGAATGACTATTTTCTTCGGCTCGCCCGCTTTCGTATACATGGACTGTGATTCTTCCATCGACACCCGCTCGTCCGCGTCACCGTGTAACCACAGAATCGCGCGGGGCGATATCTGGTGCACTACTGACTCGGGTCGATAGGCAATCAACGCCTCACCCGAGGTCAACGTAATCTCCCGACTCCACTGCGGATACTGATCCAGAATCTGCGAAAAGAGCGCAGTCGTACTCTCTGGCTCAGGCACAATTTCATTGGCCTTGACATACTGCTCACTTCCAGTGAGTACGCGCTCACGCCGGTTATCTGCTAAGCGTCGCAGCAAGGCTTTCCATTCCCAGAAATGACACGCGTCGCGAGCCCAGCGCCCACAGTCACCGATACCACATACGCTCACCGTGGCTTTGACACGTTCCTCAACCCCGGCGGCATAGCTAACGTTGGCCCCACCCAGGCTGATACCCAGTAATCCAATGCGTTCAGGATCGACCTGTTCCTGGTGCTGTAAAAACGTCACCGCATTCCGGATATCCTCGATCTGCCGCATGGGAATAATCTGTCGTCGCGGCTCCCCACCACTCTCGCCAAGAAAGCGGTAGTCGAACGTCAGGACGGCATACCCGGCCTGAGCCAAGCGCTGGGCAATATCGGGCAACAGGACTTCTTTTACCGCAGTGAAACCGTGGCACATCACAATGCCAGGCTTCTTTACGTCGGCGGCTGAATGATCAGGAAGGAAAAGGACGCCTACGATAGGGATACTTTCACTATAGAATTGAACCGAGCGTTCCATGGTCCCACTCCCCCTTTATCCTGTTGTTTCTACCAGGCTGAATTGGGTTCAGCTACAGCTCAGAGGCGGTAGAAAGAAAGGGACAGTTAAGGATGCCACGACTACCGACCCTGAAAACGGGGCGGGCGTTTTTCGAGAAACGCCTTACGACCTTCATCAAAATCCTCAGTCTGGTGCGAGAGGAGAAAGGCCTGGCCCTGATATTCATAGGCCCGCTCAGGCGCGACTTCCCAGCCGTGGATCACAGCCGACTTGGTGAAGCCATAGATCTGGGTCGGCCCCTCGCCGATCTCACGCGCTAATTTCAGTGTCGCTTCTTCTAACTCTTCAAGCGGCACGACACGATTGACCAGCCCCCAGCGTTCCGCTTCTTGAGCTGATAGCTGTGGTCCGAGCAGCGCCCACTCCATAGCCTTGCCGATACCCACAAACTGCTGGAGCAGACTCGTGCCCGTGGCGATGCCGCGTTTCACAAAAGGAATACACAATGTTGCAGAGTCAGCCATGATTCGCAGATCGCAGCCCAAGGCCAGGTTAAAGCCAGCGCCGTGAGCATGCCCGTTAATCATGCCGATGACCGGTTTTGAAAGGGAACGTATTTTCGCCACGACCAAAGGCCAACGGCCTTCGCCCTGGACATAGTGTCTGACCGTATCCACATACTTGCGTTCAGGCTGGTCAGATTCGGCCATGCCTTTGAGATCATCACCGGCACAGAATGCACGCCCGGCACCAGTCAGAATAACGACGCGTACGGTTTCATCAAAATCACACGCTTCGAGAACTTGGAGCAGCTCCAGTCCGACTCGAATATTGATGGCATTCAGACGCTCGGGCCGATTGAGTGTAATGCGACAAACGCCTTGGTCTTGTTGGACAAGTAGGTAGCGATAATCCATCGATTTTCTCCATTCCCTGAGTTGTGCTTGGAGTGTTGTATCAAGACACGCTCGCTTGAAAAACGCCGTACATCAATGGACAATACCGCCACGATGACTGTCAGCGGCTACTCCCGTTTTACGTTCGCATGGTGTGTTCTTTCCGTTGGTATGCTTGCTGTCTCGTCGGCGTCGGCTTTTCCTGCACGCGCCATGGCCGGTCAGGGCCTCTTTTAGATCAGCTTCTGACCAACTCTCCATTACTTCTTCAGCCTGATAAATGAGCAAGCCGTATTGCATTGGCGTCCCCTTTAGTCCGTCATTATCGAGTCATTATGTAGACGAACCCGAACGACCACAACCGACACCCAAAAGAAATAGAGAAAGCAAGAGGAAAGAATTTTCCTGTTTCTTACGGCCTGTCTACTTCGGCCAGAATGTATCCGCAATGGCCTGGGCTTTTGCAGCCAGTCGCTCAGGTGTTAGGCCCCAGTTGGGCGGTACGATGCACATAGAGTTGGCACGGTGCCATAAGGGCTCAACCTGCTCCCGCACTTGGTCTGGCGTTCCATGCGCGCCAAAGGTCTTGACCATTTCATCCGGCACAAATTGGGCAGCCTCAACACAGTTCATCGTCTGTGACGCTTCACTGATTTTACGCGCCTCAGCGCCAAAGCCGTGCGCCTCAAAAAAGGGATAGTACTGAGCGAAACCGGAATAAAAGGCCAGCCAAGGCTTTGCATCCTGGATCGCAACTTTTTCGTCTTCATCAATAGAAGCCGTCACCCACGGCTGAAAATGAATCGTGGCTGGGTCACGATCGGTCCGAGCTGCTCCGACAGCCAGGGACTCTTGCGCCTGCCCAAGTGCCCATTCTACTGACCAGACCGGGTGACCGATTAACCCGTCTCCTACTTCACCGGTCAGCTCGCACATGCGCTGACGTAAGGCCGCAATCCAAACGGGAATGCGTTCTCGATACGGTGGCATCGTGGGTTGATACGACTCGAACTTCAGCTGGTATAATTCTCCGTCCCAGTCCTGCATATTCCCGGACCGTGCACCGTCTTCGACGTGACGGAGAATCTGAACCACTTCACGCAGCCGAGACACCGGCTTGTTATACGGCATACCAAAATAGCCGTTGGTCCAGTGTTTCGGTCCGGTTCCAAGACCCAGGACAAACCGGCCTTTTGATAAGTGGTCGAGCTCCATCGAGGAGATTGCCGTTTCAAACGGACTGCGCGTTAAGCCGATCGCAATGCCGGAGGCAAGTTCGAGCTTCGTCGTGACTGCCGCGACCGCGGATAAGGGAGCAAAGGGGGTGCCATAGACTTGAGGGATGGCAACGCCGGCGATACCTCGATCTTCTAATGAGCGAACCGCTTCGGCAAAATTGGGATCTGCGGCAGGAATGACGAATGACCAGTATTTTCGATCCATGGGACTTCTCCTTAATACAATATTTTCTCTTCCTTGAGCCGGGCGATATCTTCATCCCCATAGCCAAGGATGTCCCGCATGACCGCATCTGTATGTTGTCCAAGTAGCGGTGCAGGCGAACGAACGCCATTTGATGATTCAGTCAAAATCCAGGGAATACCGGCATGCAGCCGCGTACCCACTTCCGGATGTTCAAGCCGGGCGAAAAAGCCACGTCCGTTCAGATGGATGTCTTCTGCTAAGTCTTTACTATTCATGGATGGGAATGCAGCCACACCAGCCGCCTGCAGGAGTTCCGTCACGTCCCATTTGGAATGGCGTAGCGTCCAATCTGTCACTATCTGATCAAGCGCATCCTCATTTGCCTTTCGATCAGCAGCCTTTTGAAAACGCACATCACGAGCAAGCTGCGACTGGCCTACTGTCTCGCACAGCGCCTGCCACTCGTCCTCTGTTCCACATGCAATAGACACCCACTCATCATCGCCTTCACACCGATAACAATTATGGGGAGCCATAAGCACGTCACGGTTGCCCACGCGCTGCGGCTCAGTTCCATTCATCGCATAGTCCATCCATCCTTCAGGCACCAAAACAGCCATCGCATCCCAAAGCGACACATCAATATATTGGCCTTTGCCCGTGCGTTTGCGGGAGGCTAGTGCGGCACAGATAGCAACGGCAGCGTTGATACCTCCATTGGGATCACCGTAAGAGATGCCAAGTTCCCGCGGTGGGCCGCCCGGATGTCCGGTCAATGCAGAAACGCCGGTCAGCGGTGCAATGGCCGGGCCATAGCCCATATAGTCCTTCTGCGGCCCCGAATGCCCATAGCCTGAAATCGAAGCCACGATGATATTGGGATTGATCTGTTTCAACTCCTCATAGCTCAGGCCTAAATTCTCCATGACCCCAGTGGCGAAATTATCCATGACCACATCGCAAGTCTTAATCAGTTCCTTAACCAGCTCTAGTCCTTTCGGAGTCACCATATTGAGTTGAAAGCTCTTTTTACCCTGGCCCCATTGGTTGAATACGCCCGAGCGATTGGGGCCGTGCTTCATGCCGGTCGGCGGCAGCCGTACCCGCCGGGTCATATCAGTATGCACCTCAGATTCGATCTTGATCACCTCAGCCCCAAGATGGGCCAGCTGCATAGCACCGTGCGGTCCGGCCCAGACCCACGTAAAGTCTGCGACCCGGACACCCTCCAGAGGAAGGCGGGAATGAAGGGCTGGGGGTTGGGGGTTGGGGGTCGGAGCGGCCGGGGAGACGTCATTCAGGACTTCTGCATTGTGTTCAGCGAGTAACGGCGCAGAGCGGCGGATCTCCCACCACGGTTCTTTGAGTTGATACGGAGCACCGAGGTAGGTCAATTTGCCGGCTTGGGGATGCTCGACATCCACAAAAAAGTTTCGCGCCCGTAACTGCTCCTGCTTGGCCAGCAGCGGCATGGACAACATAGGCGCAAAGCAGATGCGCCGTTCTTGCCCGGCGCGGAAGAGATCTTCAACCTTCCACCGGGACATCCACTCTTCGAGATACATCTTGAGCACGTCATGGTTCTTGGAGCGGTTATACATGTCCCGGAAGATCTCCCAACTCGCCCACTCCGGATTGTCCATGAGTTCGACCAAGCGCTGCCACTGGTCCTCTTCCGCCGTGATTAAAAAAATCAGGCCATCCTGACACTGATAGATACCCCACGGATACAGTTGCCGCCGTCCCAGACGTGAGGCCACACGGTCCAAATAAGTGTAGTAAACAAAATTCTGTTCAAGGATGGAGGCAATATAGGCTTGGACGGACAGATCGATATGTTCGCCCTGGCCTGTTTCAAGCGTACGCTTATAGGCCGCCAAAGAGGTCATGGCACCGGCCAATCCGCCCTGGAAATCACACTGTTGGCCAAAAGTCTTGAGTGGCGGCAGTTCGGGCTCATTTGATGCGCCTGGACCAAGCCACGCCCAACCACCGGCGTGGGCCATGGTCAGCTCGTAGGATTTGTAGTCTTTGTACGGGCCGGTCAAACCAAATGGTGTGATCGAACACATCACGAGGCGGGGATTGATGTGCTGGAACGCCTCATAGGCTATGCCGCGCCGGGTCATAACTGAGGGCGAATAGTTATGGATAAGGATGTCAGTCTGGGCGATCAGGCTACTGAGTTGATCTGCCTCCTGCCTGATATCCAATGTGACACTGCGCTTATTCGTATTGAGAGCGAGAAAGAGCCCGCTCTTCTCAGGGTCAGCCTGTCCGCCAGGAAAAGGCCCCCGTTGGCGCGCCACGTCGCCTCCGGGCTCCTCGACCTTAATGACATCAGCCCCAAGGTCGGCCATAAGTTTCGTGGCATAGGCGGCTGCCACCATGTGGCCCAATTCAAGAACCTTGACACCTTCAAGTCCCTGCATACGAACGCCCTCCTTCAGAACCTGCGCGACTCTGTCAGCCTTGTAGGGTGCGTCTGTGGACCCACCGTTGTTCTACAATTTGGCTACTACGATTGGTGCGGCACGTCCAGCTGAAACACTCGCGCCGCATTCAGACCTAAGATCTTCTCTCTATTCTCTTCAGACAACGTGTCCATCTGGCGCTCGATGCTAGCAGCCGAGTGCGGCCAACTTCCTTCGTGGTGCGGATAGTCATTTGACCACATGAAGTTATCAACCAGATCAAGTTCCTCGGCGAGCAAGAGCGTAGAGCGGTCGTTCATAAAGGCTGAAAAGCAGTTGCGCCGATAATAGAAGCTAGGCGGTTCAGGCAGGACCGGACGCACCCACATATGGTGGGCTTTGTGCGCGTAGTCGAGGGTTTCGACCATCCACGGCACCCAGCCGATGCCGCCTTCGATAGAGCCGGCCTTGAGTTTTGGGTGACGCTCAAACGTGCCCGAGGAAATCAAATGAACAAGCGGGTCCATGACCGTGGACATGGAGTGGCTGACATAATTAATCAGCGCACCGCCATTCCCACCGACCGCACGTGGGTCTCGCCCAGTCGAAACATGAAAGGTCATGGGTAGATCGACTTCTTCGACCAGCGACCACAAAGGCTCAAACGATTTGTCATTATACTGCAACTCACCATCTTTGAGCGGGCCAAAGATAGGTTTGTTTGGCAAGGTCAGTCCTTTGAAACCTTGCTCTGCCGCCCATTTTACTTCCGCCATGGCGCCTTCCAGATCACCGGTCGCAATCATGGCCATAGGCATAAAGCGGCTCCAGTGATCGCCGAACGTTTCTTGGGCCCACCGGTTCCAAGCCCGAAACATGGCGCCTTGGAAAATCGGATCAGGCGTCCCAAAAGCAAGCAGACCTTTATTTGGAAAAACTATCTCCGCATCGATGCCGTCTGCCTCTGCGTCTTCGATACGCTGCTTGACATCAATGCCGGCATGATTCCGGCGGAAATCATCCTCTTCAAAACGCTTGGAGTACGGCTGAAACATGTCCAGGTCTTCGAACGATTCAAGCGCTGGTAGATGTTTCTCATAATTACGGCCCGGTTTGACGAGCACGGGTTTCATGCCCTCGCAGATCGTCCACTGGGCGCCGTCCTCATCGATTTTCATCCTCGGAATGCGGTCCAAGTATTTTTTCTCAATACGCTTCTCTAAATAGTCATTCGGCTCGATCCCATGCGTATCGACCGAGACCATATAGTATTTATTAGCATCCTCGGCATGCGCGGTCCGTACCCAACCGTCGTGGCCAGTAGTCTCTTTCCGCCATGCATTGTGAGGGGATTCTGTTTGAATAATTGTTGTTGCCATTGTCTCCCTCCTTATGATCGGTACACAAACTGATATGAACTGGAGTCTATTTGCTAGACATCACTCACCAAATATGCAACACGGCAAGCCAGAGGACAAGAACTATGAAATTTGGCGTCATTCACGATTTTCGCAATCCACCCCAATGGCGGTGTCCGTATCCAGAGCTATACCACGCGCTGCTTGACCAGATCGTTCGGTCAGAAGAGCTCGGCTATGACAACGTCTGGCTGGCTGAGCATCACTTCACGGAAGACGGCTATAACCCGTCTACGCTACCTACAGCTGCGGCCATTGCTGCACGTACGAGTCGGATTCGGATCGGTACGTATATTTTACTCATGCCGTTTCAACATCCAGTCCGTATTGCCGAAGACACGACCTGCATCGATATCTGGTCCAATGGGAGGTTCGACCTCGGGGCCGGTCAAGGCTATGCCGCCAACGAGTTTCATTCCTTAAACATCCCGCGCAAAGAACGTTCAGCCCGTCTGGCAGAAGGTGTTGAGCTGGTGCGGCGCCTGTGGACCGAAGAGAATGTTTCTTTCGATGGTCGATTCACTCAGGTAAAAGACATGACGCTTTCTCCCAAGCCGGTCCAGCAACCGCATGTCCCTACTTGGATAGGCGCACGCGCAGACAAAGCCATTCAACGCGTTGCCAAAATGGGTTGTCATCTCATGGCGACCATTGGCCCAGACCCCGCCCCGTTATACATTGAGACGCTTCAAGAAAGCGGCTACGACCCCGCCAATTTTAATATCGGACAAATTCGTATGGTCTACGTCGCCGAGACTGAAGACCAAGCCTGGGAAGACGTCCAGGAACATCTGCACTACTCCATGCAGTACTACGGCATCATTCTCGCTGAAGCCAACGACGCGCCCGGCGACGCAGACGGCTGGCAGTTCAAACACGCCAGCGAACTACGCGACTCAGGCTTTGGCCGGGCGGCCATGATCGGCACGCCGGATCAAGTTGCGCAGAAGATGGAAAAGTTCCGCCAGCGCTACCACTGCACGCATTTTGTGATGGGCACGCAACTGCCAGGACTCGGTCCGCAGAAAGTCACGCGCTCGTTGGAACTGTTTGCCAAGGAAGTGATGCCAGGGTTTCGGTAGTTGGCCAGAGGTAATCATTGGACACAACAACAATAAAACTCTTCCTCGTTAAGGGAAGTCCAAATAGTCTGCGAACAGCGGAAATGTCCAACTGGACAGGGAAAGCGATAGCTGCTTCTCGATCAGAACTGGGTGACTTCCATCAACGAGAGGAAGTGTCGAATCCCGGAATTTATCTTCTCACAGGGACCGACCCAGATTCAGACAAGCCAGCACTATACATCGGAGGGGAGGAGACAGCCGCAAATAGAATCAGAGGCAAGAAGCTAATCCCCGCCATCTCTTTTGCGCGTCTGTTCAATGAAGTCGAGCGCATGCTGAGGTGTAGAAACCGCAATGTATAGGTCGCGAAATTTTTCGTGAATCAGCGCTTCATCAAACCCCCGCTCGAACTGATGCAACAGGCCATCGAAGTAACCATTCGTATTCACAAACACGATAGGCTTGGAGTGAAAACCGAGCTGCTTAAATGAAATGACTTCGAGCACTTCCTCGAACGTTCCGAACCCGCCGGGCAAGGTAATATAGGCATCGCCGCGCTCATCCAACCCTTGCTTCCGACTGCGCATATCATCGACCGCGTGCATATCGAGGCCGTCTTGTCCGTAGCCTTTGTCAAGGAACTCAGTCAGGATGACACCGGTCACTTTGCCGCCTTCCGTCAAGGCCGCTTGGGCGAGCGCGCCCATCAGGCCAATGTTTCCACCACCATAGACTAGGGTATGACCCCGCTGTGCCATCAATTGTCCCAGCTCGGCGGCAACACCTAAATATATTCGCGGAGAACGCTGGCTCGACGCGCAGTAGACGGTGATAGAAAGCGGGTGGGGAGACTGCATCATAAATGAGCTAGATGAAATAAATGAGAAGGATAGGCCTCGATCCGACTGAACCAGAGAGCGGAAGAATCCGAGTCCCCGCTTCTCCAGATCTTCGGTGTTCAAGTCGAAACGCGCTCACAAATTCGCTATCACTCCATCCATTGCCTCCCATTCCACAATGGGCGTGAGGCGACGTTTGACAATCGTGCCTTTCGCAACCAGCGTTGAGAACGTGGTAAAGGTCTTGGCATGATCCTGAATATCCAGGATCAAAACCATTTTGGCCTCTTCGTTTGAGGCCCACGGCCCAGCTTTGAGTGTAACGCCTTCAGGAAAGCCGGTTTTGCCACTCAGAACACCTTTAAACATCGTGTGGACCTGTTTGGCTTGCGTCGGATCCCACCAAATTTCGTCCATATACAAAGACATATCATTCCCCTCCTTCTCTAAGCGATAATGATTCGGGGCATACCAAAAAAATCTCGACCGGCATACCCCTGCATACCCCATGTGCTCTTCGCGTACCGATAGCGCCGCTGCCTTTGGCATTCAATGTGGGGTATGCTAGCGTCGGCCAGACGGGAGGAAGACGGACATGGCATTACCGCTTGGGGGCATTCGCGTGCTTGATATCGCCAGCATGTTGGCCGGCCCATATGGGGCAACCATGCTCGGCGATATGGGCGCTGACGTGATTAAGATCGAACCACCATATGGTGACGACTCACGCACCATCGGCCCCAAGGTCGAAAACGATAGCGGCCTGTATGTGGGCGTGAACCGGAATAAACGAGGCATGGTGCTCGACCTAACGAAACCAGAGGGCAAGGATCTGTATTTTCGCCTTGTCCGAACCGCTGACGTTATTGTCGAGAATCTGCGTCCCCAAGCCAAGGCCAAACTCGGAGTCAGCTACGAAGAGACCTGCAAGCATAACCCTAAGATTATTTATATTTCTGTCAGCGCATTTGGTCAGGACGGGCCGTATGGCGGGCGCCCCGGCATCGATCCGTTAGCCCAGGCGTTAACCGGCTTTATGAGCGTGACCGGGGAGCGTGACGGAAAGCCCATGAAGGCCGGTCCGGCAATCGCGGATGCGACCTGCGCCAATCTTGTCGCTTTTGCCGCTATGGTAGGTCTGTGGACGCGCGAGCAACAGGGGATTGGTCAGCAGATCGAGCTGTGCCTCATGGACGGTTTAATCCACGTCCAACCAGCCCAAGTTGGACAGTTCTTTTTAAGCAATTACCTCCAGCCGCGGGTGGGAAACGCCAGCCCGTTTTATGCTCCCTACGGCACGTTCACCTGTAAGGATGGCCGAGATATTCAGATTGCCTCCTTTAATAATAAGTTTTTCCACAACATCTGCCGGGCTATTGAACGCGAGGATCTGACTACCGACCCACGATTCGAAACAATAGACAGCCGTCTGGAACGTGAAGCGGAGCTCAACGACAGCATTCAAGCTGAGTTTGCCAAGAAAGATTCCGCCGAAATGATGCGGCGTTTGACCGAAGCCGACGTGATGGCCGCGCCGGTCAACACGTTGCCTGAAACCTTTGCCGACCCACAAGTCCAGCACAATCAAATGGCAGTCGAAGTCGAGCATGCCCGCGTGGGCAAAATCAAAGTCGGCGGCATTCCGGCCAAGCTCAAGAAAACGCCTGGCGCCGTGCGCCTGGCTCCACCCACCCTGGGCCAGCACACCTGGGAGGTTTTGCAGGAAATGGGGCTGAGTGGCGCCGAGGTCGAACAGCTTAAACAAAAGGGCGTGGTCAAGTAGTCAGTTCGCCCTCTCCCATAGGGAAAGGGGATCTGCTGCGCCAGCAGACGCCGAAACAGACACAGAGTAGGCACGGGTGAGGGTCGCTGAAATTTTCTGATTCCCCTCACCTCAATCCTCTCCCCTAAGGGGCGAGGAGAATACTGTTCAAAAAACCGAGAAGGGAGTGACACATGTCCCGAGGAGCAGACGGGATCGTTCAGGCGCTCAAAAACGCCGGGATCTCTACCATCTTTGGCATTCCAAGCATTCATAATATTGGTCTGTACGAGTCCCTACGCCACGAGCCGTCGATTCGTCATATCGTCTGTCGCCATGAAGCCGGCGCGACTCATATGGCTGATGGCTATGCGCGGGCGAGCGGTGGACTGGGCGTCATTGTCTCCTCAACTGGCCCAGGGGCTGGCTTTACGATTTCCGCCCTTCAGGAAGCCTGGGGCAGCTGTTCACCCGTCCTCATGATCACCTCAAATATTGATGCGGCGAAGATCGGCAAAGGCTTGGGGGTCCTACACGAGCTCGAAGAACAAACGTCCCTCTTTCGAACGATTACCAAGGACGTCATCGTTCCCCAAGCCGGCGATGATTTCTATGCGCTCGCGAAACGGGCCATTGAACTTACACAGTCCGGACGACCAGGGCCGGTGTGTTTGGAAGTGCCGACTGACCTCATGGCTGGAGAAGTACCTGCAGCGACCACGACAACCACGGACGAGACTTCAGCCCCCACACCGCTTCCGCCACGTCTTGACGAGGCAGTCGCCATTCTTCGTACAGCAAAGCAGCCGCTCCTTATTGCTGGCACGGACGCAGCTCGGGGGAATATTTCAGGAGACCTGCAAGCATTAGCCGAAGCCATATGCGCACCCGTTATCACTAACACACCGGGCAAAGGCGTAGTTCCAGAAGATCATCCCCTCTCATTCGGTAATGCCGCCCGACGCTTGGTCATTCAAGACGTTGTACCCGGCTGTGATGCAGCGCTGGTGATTGGCTCACGGCTGCGAGAAGTCGACGCCAAGCGGCGTGGGTTGGTCTTGCCCGAACAGCTTATTCATGTTGATTGGGATGAGCGCTGGATCGGCAAAAATTATCCAACCGCCCTTCCGCTCGTTGGAGATATTCGCGCGATCACTCAAGAGCTGCGGCGTCAGCTTGAAGGCGAGCCATACACCGGCCCGCGTCGGGAACGCACGGCAGCCTGGCGACGTGAGGCGGACGCGGAAATGGAGCGGCTCAGCGAAGAGCGCCCTGAGATCCAGGCTTTGAATGTCATCCGCGAGGTCCTGCCGCGTGAGAGTGCGCTTGTCATTGATAACACCCAGCTGGGGTACTGGGCCGAATATTTTTACCCGTCATATCAAGCCAACGGGATCATTGGGGCTAAAGGCTCGGGCCTGCTGGGATTTAGCTTTCCTGCGGCAATTGGAGCGAAGGCTGCCTGTCCGGACAAACCAGTGGTAGGCATGATCGGCGACGGTGGTTTTCTGTATACGGCTCAAGAGCTGGCCACCTGCGTACGGCACAATATTGGCTTTCCATTGATTGTGGTCAACGATAATGCTTTTGGCGTTATCGGCTATCTTCAGCGGGCGGCCTATCAAGAAGCCTATCAAGAGCAACTCACCAACCCCGATTTTATTGCGTTCGCCGGAGCGTTTGGGGTGCAGGCAACACGCGTCCAATCGCCGGATGGATTGAGATCAGCCTTGGAAACGACACTGGCCTCTGGTGAGATGCACCTCATTGAATATCAGACGACCATTCAAGCGCCGCCATTTGGTAAGTACTAATGCAGTTAGGAGGACGTATGTCACAACGTCGAACCACGATTTGGGGCTGGGGCTTTGAGGACGAACAACCAACCCCAGAGCAAAAAAAATTGATTGCCAAAGGGATTGCCGACAGCCTGGGCAAAAGCGAGGTTGAACTTGACCCGGAACCCCGGGTTGAGGATATCCAACTGCGCGCACCGAGGATCTCGCCGCCGGCGTCTCTGGCCGGCATCTGCTCGACCGAGACATATGATCGTGCAGCCCATACATATGGAAAAGCTCTGCCCGATATTATTAAGGCGTTTCACCTGGATTTCTCGAATCCTCCCGACGTGGTGGCTTTTCCTAAAACCGAAGACGACGTTGTTTCGGTGCTGGATTGGTGTAACCAGGTAGGCGCGGCAGCCATCCCCTTTGGTGGCGGGTCGAGTGTCACCAGCGGTGTAGAGCCTCCGCCGAGTAACGCCTACCGCGGCAGTGTCTCAATCGACCTGCGCTGTCTGGATCAAGTGCTGGAGATCGACGTAACCTCACGAGCAGCGCGTATACAGGCCGGTGTGTTCGGGCCTGCCATGGAAGCCCAACTCAAACCGCATGGCTATACCTTGCGCCACTACCCCCAGTCGTTTGAATTTTCCACACTGGGCGGCTGGATCGCTACCCGCTCAGGCGGACATTTTGCCACGCTGTACACCCATATAGACGAACTGGTGGAGTCCCTGCGCGTTGTGACCCCCAGTGGGATTGTGGCCTCGCGGCGCTTGCCAGGCTCTGGCGCTGGACCGAGCCCGGATCGCATGTTTATTGGTTCAGAGGGCATACTGGGAATTATCACCGAAGCCTGGATGCGGCTGCAGAACCGGCCAATCTACCGCGCTTCAACCGCAGTTCATTTTGAGAAATTTGAGGACGGCGTTGAGGCAATTCGCCAGCTGAGCCAATCCGGCCTCTATCCGACCAATTGTCGCATTCTCGATCCAACTGAGGTGAAGCGCAACAATGTGGGTGACGGAACGGGCGGCAGCTTGCTGATGCTCGGCTTTGAGTCAGCCGACCATCCGCTCGAAGCCTGGATCAATCGGGCCCTTGAGTGCTGTACCGATCTCGGTGGGACAACGCCGAATGGCGTGGTAATCAAAGGCGGTGGAGAAACCACTGGCCGCGGCGGTTCGGTTGGCGACTGGCGGAATGCATTTATCCGTATGCCCTACGCGTTCTCGACTATGGCAGCGATGGGAGCGATATTTGATACCACGGAGAGCGCAATTCCCTGGAATAAGTTTTACGAATTCCACGCCGGCGTGATGCACGACGTGCAGAAAGCGCTGGATGAAGTGTGTGGCGGCGGGGTGCTGTCGTGTCGCTTTACACATGTTTACCCGGACGGGCCAGCGCCCTACTTCACCTTTACCGGGCTAGGCACGAAGGGCAGCGAGCTTGAGCAATGGCATGCGCTAAAAACCGCGGCATCAGAGGCTGTGGTACGCTATGGCGGTACCGTCACCCACCACCATTCAGTAGGTCGTACCCACCGCCCGCAATACGAAAAGCAACGGCCGGAGCTATTTGCCAGTGCACTCCAAGCAGCCAAGGCGACGCTTGACCCTCAGGGGTTGTTGAACCCTGGCGTTTTGATTGATCCGAAGCAATAGTCTGGATACCTGCTCTCTTCTCCCTTGGAAGCGGCTCTTGACCAAGGGGCACGACCTATCGTGCCGTTTTTTCTTTTCTGTTTCTGGAGAGGGCACTGACCAAGATTGGGCATATCATATAATTGTGTATTAGGAAGAAGGCATCCATGACCATCGAGATGAAGAACATTCGTGAAGCCATCATGGGGGGACAGGCGAAAACGCAAGACTTTGAAGGACTGCCGCTCCCCGAATGGATGTTAGCCGTCACCACACATAAAGACGAAGTGACCATGTTCGAAGGACTCGAATCCTGGGACAAAGATCCCCGCAAAAGCCTGCATCTCGATGAAGTCCCGGTACCGGAGGTTGGGCCAAATGAAGCGCTCGTAGCAGTTATGGCCTCCAGCATCAATTTCAATACGGTCTGGAGTGCGATCTTTGAGCCGCTACCAACTTTTCTATTCTTAGAGCGCGCAGCAAAGAAAAGCCCGTGGGACAGCCGGCATAATCTGCCCTATCACATCATCGGCAGCGACGCGTCGGGCGTCGTCCTGAAGGTTGGACCCGGTGTCAATCTCTTTAAGCCGGGCGACGAAGTGACCATACACTGCAACTACGTGGACATGCAGGCGCCGGATGGCCACAACGATTCCATGCTCGATCCGGATCAGCGTATTTGGGGTTTTGAAACGAATTTTGGCGGACTGGCTGAAATTGCCGTTGTCCGCGCGAACCAACTCATGCCCAAGTCCCCCCATCTGACCTGGGAAGAGGCCGCTTCCATGCCGCTGGTCAATTCGACGTCGTACCGGATGCTGGTCAGTGAAAACGGGACCAAGATCAAACAGGGCGATATCGTTTTAATCTGGGGCGCTGTTGGCGGGCTGGGTGGGTTTGCCTTGCAGTATGTGTTGAACGCTGGCGCCTTCCCGATCTGCGTTGTCTCTTCGGAAGAAAAGGTGAAGCTGTGCGAAACCATAGGCTCACGCTGGGTCATAGATCGTGACGCTGAGGGCTATAGATTCTGGAATGAAGATGGATCACAAAACCTGAAGGAAATGCGCCGCTTTGGCAAGCAGATTCGTGAAATGACAGACGGAGAAGATCCTGACGTCGTGTACGAGCACCCAGGCCACGAAACCTTTGCGGCGAGTGTTTTTATTGCCCGACCGGGTGGCCAGATTGTCACCTGTGCCTCAACCAGCGGCTACAACCACGAATACGACAACCGCTATCTATGGATGCACAAGAAGCGCATCATTGGTTCGCACTTTGCCAATTACAAAGAAGCCTGGGAAGCCAACCGGTTGGTCGGTAAACGCGCTATCCATCCGCTCTTGTCAGAAACATATCTCATGCCGGACGCTGGTGAGGCGGCTTTTCGGGTGCACCATAATCAGCAAATCGGCAAAATCGGCGTCCTGTGCCTCGCCCCAGAAGAAGGGCTAGGGGTGACAGACACTGACGGCCGCGCCCGTCACATTGGGCAGATTAATTTGTATCGCAATGCCACAAAAGGTGATTTCCGTTTGGTGAAAGACCAGCCGTGATTGAGAATCATTTTGCCAATGCTTGCCTCATCTGACATCGGAATTCGTCATTCTGAGCCCTTCGGCTATGCTCAGGATAAACTCCGCGAAGAATCTTAGGCCGGTTGCAGGGACATTCTTCACTCCGTAAGGCTTCGTTCAGAATGACGTAGAAGTAGGTCGGGTTAGCGTAACCCGACAACGACCGCTCATATACACCAATGTCCACAATCACCACCCGCTTCGCAACCCTTTACGATGTACCCATTATCCTGGAATTCATCAAAGGACTGGCAGCCTTCGAAAATGAACTGAATACCGTCAAGACGACACAAGAAGACTTACTACGCGACGGCTTTGGCCAGCAGCCGAAATTCGAAGTCCTGGTCGCTGAGCTGGACGGAGAGCCAGTCGGCTTTGCCCTTTATTTTCTGACCTATTCCACCTGGGAAGGGCGGTCTAGCCTGTATCTTGAAGACCTGTTTGTGGTCGAATCAGCGCGTAACCATGGGGTCGGACGTCAATTGATGGCAAGACTGGCCGCTGTTGCAGTTGAACGCGGGTATCGGCGCTTAGATCTTCAAGTTTTGGACTGGAATCCCGCCCGCAAGTTCTATCATTCTCTTGATATGGGCCACATGCATGACTGGCTACCCTACCGCCTGGAGGGGCACGCGCTCCAAAAACTCGCCCAAGAATCAGAGCGACTGCAGGGTTAAGACCACCTCCACCGGTGACAGCTTAAGCCATAAAGTGGGGAAGAAGCCTGTCGCCCTGCAAAGCTGCATTCCCGGGTAGCGCGGGTGTGAGTTACACGCCGAGAGGCGCGTCATGGATGCACAGAGACAGTAGACAATATCAGAGCAGAGGGAATAAACGCTGACCTGAAATCGGAAAAAGTCAAAAAGCGGGACGCCCTATATGAGAGTCTCGCTTTTTTGTTTGATCTTACAATCTTGGTCCGACAGACCGCGGGCAGAACGCCGCAATAAGTTGGGATTACTGCGCAACTAATCCACCATCGACTGCCATAGGGTGGCCAGTAACAAATGAAGCATCATCAGAACACAACCACACGACGGCCTCCGCAATCTCTTCTGGCTTGCCCAGACGGCCGACGGGCTCGACCGCGGCAACCGATTCAGCCATCTGCGGATTATCACCAAAGGCGCGGTGCACCATGGGTGTGTCAATGACACCAGGACATACGGCATTGACCCTAATTCCTGACTTGGCGTATTCGAGCGCAACCGTCTTCGTCAGCCCTACGACCCCGTGCTTTGCCGCAACATAAGGAGCAATCCCTTGAAACCCAACCAGCCCGGCGACTGAGGCAGTGTTGACAATCGCGCCACTGCCCTGTTTGAGCATCTGCGGAATTTCATACTTGAGACAGAGCCAGACGCCTTTCAAGTCGATAGCTACAACGCGGTCCCAGTTGGCTTCGCTACACTCGTTGATCGGACACTGCTCGCCTTCAATGCCGGCATTATTAAATGCGCAGTCAATCCGCCCATATGTCTCCACAGCCTGATTGACCAGTGCCTCCACCTCGCTGGCTTGTGCAATGTCTGCCTTGAGGAAGGTCGCTGCTCCTCCACCTGCTGTGATCTGCTCAACAGTTTCCTCGCCCCCTTCGACCACGATATCTGCAACAACGATCTTGGCGCCTTCGCGCGCAAAGGCGAGTGCAGTTGCCCGGCCGATGCCTGATCCGCCACCTGTGACAAGGGCCACTTTTCCATTCGTTAGTCCTGCCATACGATCCCTCCTTGGCAATTACTACGGCGTAATCCTATCACGCATGCTGCTGGCTGCCTGGCCGTTTGACTTCTTAAAATGTGGCAACACACGTTTTCCGAACGGATCAATGGCATACATGGTTTTCTCATTAGCGATCGACCAGAATTGCATCGTGCACAGAAAGGTGTCCAAATCGGCCGCTTGCTGAATCCGTTCGATCTGTTTGACGCACGTATCCGGATTACCGACCACACACATGCCGTTATCGATCAAAAAACGCAAATTGACCGTACGTGGATCAACGCCTTCATACTCTTTAATCTCACGGTTCGGATCGGAGACCACTTCTTCAAGTGAGCCGCCAGATTTTCTGGCTTACAGCACTGGAGCGGTAAACTGTAGCGTTGCCGCCACATACGACATAGACGCCCGATCGCCTTTTTCGCACGCTCGTTTGTCCTTATCGGCACGGTGCACCAGAGAGAATACGCCTGCTTTATTGTTAATAAACGTGCCCGGTGGCTCAGCCTCTTTCAGCGTCTCGCGGTACATGTGGACGCGTCGTCTGAGTTCCTCAGGAACGACCAGTAAGGTAAATGGGAGTAGGCTGAGCCCCTTCTTGCCTGCCACCACATGCGTTTCTTTACTGATGCAGGCAACCCAGATAGACGAATGCAGTTTCTGAATCGGCATGGGTATGACGTTCCGCTCAGGAATATCGAAATATTTGCCTTTATAAGAAAACCTACCGTCTTTACTCTTCCAGATCGTCGTAATGATATCGAGCGATTCTTCCCAACGGGCGCTGGTCTCATTATACGGAATGCCAAATCCACCCAGCTCTTAGGGTGTGATAGAGCGTCCGGTACCCATCTCAACCCGGCCATGGCTCAAAATCTCGATCGTGGCAATCCGCTCGGCAATGCGGACCGGATGGTTGTACGGAAACGGCAGTAAAACGACGCCGTGCCCGATACGAATCTTCGAGGTGCGCTGGCTGACCGCGCCGCAGAATACCTCCGGTGCAGACGAATGCGAAGAACCAGGCCGGAAATGATGTTCAACCGGCCAAAACGAAGCAAACTCCGCCTCCTCAGCAGCAACAACTTGGTCTAGTACCTCGTAAAAAGCCTGGGCCTCCCGCTCGCGATACTTAATGGGACTATCCACCTGAATTTCATAGAAAATGCCAACATCTATATTGTTTCTCTTTCAAGGCCTATGGGATATTAGTGCGAGCTCCGAAGCCGCCCTGGGGACTTACGCTTAGTACCCCCAGCAAACCTCAGTCTTGTACCGGAAGCCTGGACCCCCATGGAAACGGGCATCCAGGGGGAGTGAGTTGGCGCGTTACCCATGTACATCGGAGCGTTTTGTTAGGAGTCCTTAGTCATTAATACACGTCCAGCCTTCGCAGACCTTTGTGACTTCCTTATTCACGAGGGCTTTAATGTCAGCGGTAGCCTTTTCTGATGTAGCGGTTCTGGTGCACATATTAGTCGTCACCGTCTCGGCCGGGCCATTAAAAGCGTAGACGAGATATTCCTGTCCTTCTTGGAATAAAACGCCACATTGTTCTGTGGTCGCAGCCGTTTCAAGGATCAATTGCGACTTGTCGGTGCCCTTGATAGCCGTACCCACATCCATTGTCACTTGCAACGTCTCAAACTCGTACATAAGCTCGGAACCCCACATGGACTTCCATGCGCCGTAGAGCCAGCCATCAGCCTCAATCTTTTCAACACTCGTCGCTGTCCCCACAAAAACAACGTCCACGGCTATGGCGCCCCGACTCGGAGATGGGGGCGTCATACAGGTACAGGCCTCGGCTGATATGGGTAAAAGCCAATATAGGCCGATAACGCCAATGGCCAGATTCATAAGACGTTTTATACACATTTTTCCCTCCTTATGTCTCTTGCCAAGGCTATCCCTCCTCGCCTCTAGTATCAATCGCAGCGTAGCGTTACGTTTACCTCCGGGACTCCAATAGATACACACGCCCGACGCTTATCTCGCCCCTGACATGCTGGCCGGGCGTACTCATCGCAAACTCAGGAATGCCGTCGTTATTAATATCTCCCGGCGACGCAATCACATAACCAAATTTTGAGCCCTGATGTCCCCGCGGGTTATCAAACGTCATCAGATGACGCCCGTCGCGACCGTTATACAGAAACACCTCGCCCTGAATGTGAAACTCATCCACGCTTTGAAACGGGGCTCCAACCAAGACCTCGGGGACGCCGTCTGCATTGACATCTATACTCGTTGACAGCGCCCAGCCAAAGCCCGAATACTTGCGCGGCACGGGATCGTGCAGGGTATAGATCACGGAACCATCTTGACCACTCAGGGCATAAGCTACACCTTGATCCACGCGTGGTCCGACATCATGATACGGTGCGCCAACCAATAGGTCTGGCACCTCGTCTTTATTCAGGTCTCCAGCTCCAACCACACGCCAGCCAAAAGTGGAGCCTTCTTTGGGGTCCGGGTTATCTAGGGTGAGCAGGAGCTGACCGTCTGCTCCACTATACACATAGGCACGGCCCTGAATGCTAAGCTGACCAACTGTGGTATAGGGCGCACCGACCGCAATGTCAGAAATACCGTCCCGGTTGAGATCTCCCGCCAGGTGAACAAACCACCCAAAGGCTGAACCAGCCGCGTCGGTCTGGGGAGCAAGAGTATATACCAGAGCGCCGTCACTGCCGCTGTACACAAACGCCCGGCCTTCTCCATCGTGATTATAGGCACCGGCAACCAACTCGGGGATGCCATCGCCGGTCACATCCCCAATGCCGGCCACCGACCAGCCAAATCCCGCGCCGGGCTGGGACTGAGGTGGTTTGAGGGTGAGCAAATACGCCCCGTCCGTGCCACTAAATACATAGGCTTGGCCACTCTGATTCTGGCCAAAGGCGCCAATCAATAAATCCGGCCTCCCGTCCTGATTCACATCCCCAGCCGAGGCGACGGAGCAAGCAAATGCTGCAGCTTTTTGCGGAAACGGATGATCGATGAGGTATAATAGCTTGGCCGTCTGGCCGTCAAAGACAAACGCCCGGCCTTGATGGTCGACATTTTTGCCGGCCTTTTTAGAGCCGCCAACGCCAAGCTCCATCCCCGTCATCCCCTCCCTGGCATACGGTTGGTCATACGCCCCGACGAGATAATCCGGAATCCCATCGCCGGTCACATCGTCGAGCATGGCCAGCGAGGTGGAAAAACTGGAAAAACGCATGCGAATGGGATTGTCTAAAACTTTGACCCGCGGGCCAGCCCAGGCAAAAAAGCTATTCAACACAAGAGCCACTAATGAAACACAGACCAAGAAACGTAAAGGAATACGCACAATAAATGTCCTTTCGACTCAATGTTCTACTCAATGCACTCACGAGTGGAAGGGTTTTCCACTCGTAGAGAGAGGGATAGACCCTGATCACGGACTCGTCTTTACGGAAAGAGAGAAAAAATGCCCACAAGCCGTCGGCTTTCTCCGCTTCTTTGCACGCTTTTATTCAGGTTATCCTGCTTGGCCGCCAGCATCAATTGCCACCGACGCTCTCTGCACCACCGCCACCCACGTCCCTAGCCTGCTCAGCCCCTAGAGCAAGACTCCCACTGTGTCCCTGTACGGCCTCCCAGAACAATTCGATATCGTTACCCCTTGTCACTCACACACGACTAGCGGGGCAGGGTCTTCGGCCCTCGGACAATGAGAGAGTCTACTCTGACCGCTGTCTCATCCCTACGCGAAAACGAAGGAACCTGAGCAAACAGCTCCTCAAAGGCTATCTGGGTTTCAAGCCGCGCTACGTGAGCACCCAGGCAAAAATGAACGCCATACCCAGCTGATAGCTCCGCTTAGGGATAGAGCCTTATTGGCTTTATCCGCAGCGTAATAGTTCCCCAAAATTGGTGCGCTGATCCCTACTAGCGAAGAGCGACGCTTCTATACTAAGGCGGCCCGAGAGTGATACAGTAGCGGCTAGCAGCCTGACTGCAGGATACTGTTGCACAATGCGAAGAGAGCTTCTGGACGCCACGCCCGCCTGGCGCGGAAGCACCAGGCTCAACGTACAAAAGGGAGCTTTGCCGCCTCAAAGGCAGGGCGGGGAGCATGGCTTACCGGGCCTGGTAGATTGAGCCCGAGGCTTTAGCCTCAGGTGGACGTGGGTTAAAGACGTTTTGCAACAGCATCACTGCAGTACGCGCTGTGCACCAAGGAGGTAGCGCGTGCCGATTCAAAAGTTTGCTGCGATGACAAAAGACTTCCCGACCTTTGACTGTGACGCGCACGTCACGGAGCCGCCCTGGATCTGGGAGCGGGCCAAAGACTGGCTGAGCAAGGACGAGCTGGAAGCCCTCAAGACCACCATGTGGTTCGATGCCGAAACCAAGCAGCTGACCGTGAATGGCACAGCAGGAGCAGGAATCGGCTCGCAGCGAATTGGCGGATCGCGCCGCAATCTCAATGCTATCTCCCTGGCCGGGCCGGGGCTCAAACATGATATCCAACGCGCCTTATACGTCCGTAACCTGAATCCCGAGACCGCTGTGACAGCAGAGCAGGCCGACTATCTTGACCACAAAGGTTCCTACAAACCCAAAGAACGCCTGGAGGATATGGATGTCCAGGGGATAGATCAAGTGATGATCATCCCGACCGACATCGATACCTATCCGTGGCTACGGAACGCGCTCGGTGCCAAAGCCATGTGCAAAGCCTATAACGAATGGGCGTATGAATACTGCCAGGAAAACCCCGAACGGCTCTTTTTTGCCGCCATGTTGCCCATGCAGGACCCGTTCTATGCGGCGCAAGAGGTGCGTCGGATATCGGACAAGGGCTGTCGGGTGGGCTTGGTGCGGCCAGTTGACGCTATGGGCAACTATCCACTCCAGCCCAAGTATGAGCGGGTGTGGCGGGCCATGGAAGAGACCGGCATGGTGTACGGTATGCATCCCTTCCCGGCCTTTGGCTCGCTCAAGCCTGCCGGCTATTCCGAACAGTACTCGGGTGCAGAGCTGATTGCTCGGACCATTATCAGCTCAGGTTTGCTGCACTCTTTTTTGACCAATGTGCAAAATTTTCAAGCTGAAGCCTCACTGTGGGTGACGATGGTGTTGCTGTCGGGCTTCTTTGAACGCCACCCCAAGCTCAATGCTGCGGTGTTTGAAGCTTCTTCGACCTGGCTGAGCTTTCTGCTCGACCGGTGTGATAAATTCTACAAGCTATACCGCAATGAGCGCGAGTTGCCGCCGCTCAAGCGCCTGCCCAGCGAGACCTTTTTCCAGCATTGTGTCACCGGTTTTGAAGGCGATGAGGCTCCGCCATCACGCTTGCCCGAGTTTTACCAAGACATCTTAGGCTGGTCCTCGGATGTGTATCACCATGACGGCGACGATGTCTGGCGGGCGCTTGAGACGATGCGCAAATGTGATCTGGCAGAGTCCTACCAGCGAAAATTCCTGGGAGAAAACGCGCGCAAACTCTATCATATCGAGACCCCGAAAACGTTCATCCGGGAGCGGGTAACCGAGATTGAGCGGCCGGATTGGTGGCCAACAGCGGAGGAAATAGAACGCGCGCTCAAGCCCGAAGCCGCCCTGCCCCGGCCTTATCGTGAACGGGGACGATCGGCTACCGGTCCAAATGGAACCAGCCGAGCCAAAGGCCGCGGCCGTGCCAAGGGCGACGGGCATGAAGGAGCCCGAGCATGACAGGCCAGAAGCGTTTTGCCGTCTTTGATGCCAACTCACATATTGTCGAGTCGCCTGAGGTCTGGGAGAAATATCTGGAGCCAGAAAACCGTACGCTGGGAAAATTTTCCTTATGGCGTGAGGAAGGCCGGTACGCCTCTTACCTCAAAATCAATGGCGAAACATACCGCGATCAGGTGAATCCTAACATCCCGCGCTATGCCATCTGGCGACCGGGCACGACCTGTGACCAAATCGGCGAGCTTGACCCAGATATCCGACATGCCATGACTGAGGGGGCGTCTGACCCACACGCACGGCTGCAGGATATGGACGCCATGGGTGTGGATCAGACCTTGCTCTACCCGACCTGGTTTGCTGAGGGATTCCCCCTGGTCAAAGACCCGGACAGCGCTTACGCGCTGGCTCGGGCGTATAACAACTGGATAGCCGATTTCTGCCAAGCCGCGCCTGACCGCTTGTATGCCGCTGCCATGATTCCTTTGCAAAACATGGATTATGCTCTGGCGGAGCTGCAGCGGATTGCCACCATTCCCTGCTTGCGGGGCGTTTTCCTGCGACCGATGTTCATTGAGGGCCGCTATTATACCCACCCCTACTACGACCCATTCTGGGCCGAAGTTGAGCAGCTCAGCCTCACCCTGGCAGTCCATCCCGCAACCGGCTTATGGAACCCGGAGTGGACGTCCCACGCGCCATTTATTGAGAAAGTCAACAAAAGGCTGAATCAACTCACGTTACTCAGAGAAGCAGGTGGCGGCCCGTTTGCGGGCGGTGGCAATGGAGCGAATTTTACGTTTGCGTCCCAGCCGGGGCTTGGGCATCCTATCGCTCCGATCCTGTCCCCGTGGCTTGATAATCACATGTTCGTGGCCGCAACCTTGATCGGTTTTACGGTCATGCAGCGCTATCCAAACCTGAAAGTGGTGATGGCTGGTGGCCAAGCTTCATGGATGGAAGAGGTACTGGAGAAGATGGAAGCATCTACCCTGACGATTCCTCCGGTGCACTACTATCCGGTGCGAACCGACGTGGAAGAAATGTGGGAGGAAGGTCACGTACTGCTCAGCTTCGACGCCGAGGAGCGATTGATCCAGAAACTGCCGCACACCTTCGCCCACAAGGTCGTCTGGGGCTCGCGCTATCCGCAGCAGGACACGACCAGCGCCCGGGACGCCATTGAGAACCTGAGCCAAGCCGACGTTGACGACACAAGTATAGCCCGCATGCTGGGCGGGAATGCTGCCAAGCAGTTTGGCACAGATCTGGCGCAAAAAGTGGGGAAATGAGTGAGGGAGCCCGCTAGGGTTTCACTTCTCTGGCGATTGACTCCACCTACCCCCTTACACGCGGCAAATTCTCACCTAGGACCTTACGGACCGCTTCCTCTGAATGACCGCGGACCAGGAGCCCCGCCGTCAGGCGCGGCAGTTGTGCCACGTCTTCCATACCTAGCTCGCGGCATGCTGGGCCCTTCTCGGCTGCAGTATTGAGACGGGCGCAGGTGTGGTTTTCGCGTCGCTCGACTGTCCTGCTGGCTCCTGTCTTACCGTTTTTGGGACGGCGCAGTGGGCATGCGTGCGATCATGGCCGCCAGCGTTGTCGGCTATACCACCATTATTGCCGTTGACCTCAAACCGAACAGGCTTCAGCTAGCCAGCGAAATCGGTGCGACCCACACCGTCAACGCTACCGAGGACGATCTGGTGGAGGCCATTCAACAGCTCACCAATGGAGGCGCGCAGTACTCGTTCGAGAGTACGGGCGTCGCCCCCGTGATTCGGCAGCCGGTGGATGCCCTACGGCCGTTGGAGGTGTGTGGCATGGTTGGACAGCTCCGGCCGGAAGACGAAGCCTCCTTAAACCCCAAGACTATACTGCTTGGACGCACCCTGCGTGGGATCGTCCAAGGTAACACCGTACCACAGACCTTGATTCCCCGGATTATCGAGCTGTATCTACAGGCGCGTTTCCCGATTGACCGTCTGATTCGGTACTACACGTTGGATGAGATCAATCAAGCCGCAGCCGATAGCGAACGAGGCACAGTCATCAGCCGCTACGAAATCCAAAAATCTATTGAAGGGTAAGAGAAAAACGTATGCACATCCTGCGGTTTGGTCGGCTGCCCGTGCGCGGTAATCGTCCCCCACGGGCGCCTTGCATCGGCACGCGGTCCGATGCGGACAAGGTGAATGACAATACGACACAGCACTACTCCCGTCTCGGCTGTAGCGATCAGGAACTGGTATAGGTGCGAGCCTGAGTCTTGTTCGAGCAGGTCGGCGCAGCGGTAGACCAGGAGTTGCTCGCCAGGCTTGCGTGGCCAGGGCGATAAGCGATCGACGCGGAGATCAAGCGCGACATGCCGGCGTCCGTCCGGCCCACCCTTGCCCCATTCGCCGACATCGATCCCAAGCCGGGTATCAAAGTCTCTGGCGTAGCCGATAGCATGCAGACTGGCCTGTACAGCAAGCGTTTCTATGCTGGCATCAGCAGGACCGACCCAGCTCAGCAACGTGTCGTCTGAAAGTTTCGCAGCCTGCCAGCTCGGGCTGGGCAATGCTGTGACGAGAGGAAAGTTAGGTATTTCTGCTGGTTTTGCTGAAAACAGGGCAACAAACTTTGACCCGACCGTCCCAGTGTCCAGATCCTCAACCGCGACGTAGACCGTGTCTGCGTCCTGCCCCGCGTCAAGGCGGGCAACACTACAGCGTGCGGTATGCCCCTCAGGAATGGGAACCATGATACGTCCATATGCAGATTGCAGCTGGTCCCACGGTATAGCCTCCGCTCCAACAGTCTCCGCTTCATAACAGCGCTGCGTATACGCTTTCCCCGCGCAGCGGATCGCACCCACCAACTGAGACTGCGCGCGAAAAGCGCGCCGACTATTGAGCATCGGGGCTGCTACCGTGACTACTTCCTCACAGCTCGTATAGCTTGGATCTGGTGTGAAATTCGTACGGCTCGGCATGAGGTCACGATGTTACACGATTTCTTATTGATGAGTATCTATGAGTATCCGTACCGCTCGCCCTTCGACAAGCTCAGGGTGAGCGGAAAATGTTCTGCTCGTGGTGGAACCCGTTCGTGCTGAGCCCTGTCGGAGCATGAACGCGTGGGTATACACTGCTTCGACTTAGACACGATATTAAGCCTCCCATATCAGCTGGGGATGGGGCACCGTCCAGGAGGCCTTGACGTACCAGGCACCGAGCACTTCTTGGGGGTCAAGTTTGTGCAGGTACGGGTAGAGGCCGGACTTACCGAATTCCAGAGCACCATTGCCCGACCAGATCTCAGAGATCTTGAAGTCCTGCGACGGGATCAGCAGAAGCTGCTTAATAGGGTGGCCGTCCTGGTCAGCCGCGGGGAACTTTCGGATTTGTAGAAAGTCTCCGCCCACAAGCTCGGCGAACGCGTCCTCACGAGGCTGGTTGCGGCCTGGCGGGGAGCTTGTGATGTTGATGCTCATCCGCATCAGTGACTCCCCGTACCGCACGCATTCACCAAAGATCTGGCTGCCGTAAAAACGGAGGTCGGTCCCTTCGCATAGATTGGCAGGCCAGCCGTAAATCTCACGCGAGAAGGTCAAGGCCATGTCATGCTCCACCCAGATGTAGTTGATATACCAGCCGCTCCACTGCTGGTACTGCACCCGGATCGCCGTTAAACACTCGTGGTAGATGTCAATGGTGTGGCTCGGCTGCCGCATGTCGCCGATCCAGGCCAAGACGTGGCCGCGCGGATCGACCTCGAGCGGCTCGGGGACCTCCCACGCCACAGCGTCTGGATTGGCGGTAAAGATCATGTATAAAATGCTGCTGTCCTCGGTTGCGGCGAACGGCGGCGGGCTGAACGTTGGCGCCGCGAGCGGCATGGTATAGCCCTCTTCGTCACGCTTCATGCTATTTTTCCTCCTACCGCCTGATCGCTTATCCAGGCTTCTTATGGAACGTATAGCATGAGTGGTCGAGAGCGAGCTATCGGACGGGGTGAACAGGGTGTCTGTCTATGAACAAAGTAGTCTTATTGATTGCGTTGAGTGTGTTAGCAATGTCGTCTGCTCTCTTGGCTGACGAGCCAGCATCCTCTCAAGCAGAAAATGCAAGGACCTTCGCGTTGGTCGGCGGGCATATTGTGGGCCACGGGAAAGCCACCCTGATTATTCGTAACGGCCGCATCGAGCAAATCGCCTCGGCCACACCAAACAGTACACTCCGCAGAGTGAATGCGGATGGCCGTTATATCGCACCCGCCTTTATCGACAGCCATGTACACTTGGCCTATCGCTTCAGTGCGCCTGAGCTTGCGCTTGGTGGTATCGCAGCGGCGGTTGATCTGGCAGCACCAGTTTCATTCCTGGCAAACGAACTCAAACCTCTGCGAGTAATTCTTGCCGGCCCGATGGTGACTGCCATAACAGGCTACCCAACCCAGAGCTGGGGCAGCGATGGATATGGATTAGAAATTAGTGGGGCGCAAGCAGCCCGGGACGCGGTGGACCGCCTGCATGCAGCAGGTGCGCGGGTGATCAAGATACCAGTGGGCGACGCGACAGGTGGGGGAGCCCTCTCAATGGCGAAGAATCCATCCATACTGAGCGATCAGGAGATGGCTGCCATCGCTGGTCAAGCCCATTCGCACGGCATGCGTGTTGTCGCGCACGCCCTCAACGATATCGATGTCCTGCGGGCAGCTGCGGCTGGGGTTGATGTCCTCGCGCATACGCCAACGGAACCGCTCAGCTCTCAGACAGTGAAAGCATGGTCCGGGCGTGCAGTCATTTCCACCCTGGCCGCATTCCCCGATTTAGCCGAACCCGCGGAAAATATTCGTCGGCTGCGAGCAGGCGGAGCAACCGTGCTGTACGGCACCGACATGGGCTATACCACCTTCACTGGGATTAATCCGAAGGAGATCGAACTCTTGGGGAAAGCCGGTCTTGATGGTAAGGCCATCCTCGCTGCGGGGACGACGATACCGGCCCAATTCTGGGGCTTTGGGGACGGTGTTGGAACACTGGCAGCCGGGCACACCGCCAGCTTGCTCATTCTTGATGAGGACCCCGAGCGTGATCCACTAACGCTTTCCCGGCCACTTGGCGTTTATCTTGATGGTGTACAAATGGGCCTCAAGGAATCCAAGCCGCGTAATGAGGAGCTTACCGAGTAGTAGCTAGGGCTTCACTTGTCCGCCCCGGTGTTCTCGGTACACAGTATCCCGCCAAGTAAAGATCGGGGCATAGACGGGCTCTAAGGCCGTTTGTTCAACCCACAGGGCTCGGAGCTTGGCGCCAATATTTTCGGCTTGATCTTCACCAGCCGTAGACGGCACGAAAAACAGCTCATCGGGCGGTGGGTTCACCAAGGCAAGCATACAGGACGTGGTTAGATCGGCTCGGGTAAACGTATCGCCCACTAAGTAGCGACGTTCGGCCAGCGTATGGGCAAGAATCGCGAGACTACGCTTGACCGTGGCCCGTGCATGCTCCTCTCCATAGCACGGTGAGTAGTGATATTTCTGACTCAGAAACTGCCCCAGTTGTTGCAGTTGGGTGTCGGTCGAGCCTAACAACCGTCCGGTGATGAGTAGGCGCGCTTGTGGTCCGAGCACGCCATCCATCAATTCTTCCCAGAGCATCACTTCGGCCCTTTCCTTGTCTGATTGGGGCAGGAGTGCTGGTTGGGTATAGTGTTCCTCCAGCCAGTTGAGAATGGTCGTTGAATCAGAGAGCCAAGTCCCTTCGAGCTCAAGCACCGGTACCTGGACTTGACCAGTCTGTTGTTTCAACTCCTCTTCGCCCGTCCCAACTTGGTAATCTACCCTCTCATAGGGTACGCGTTTGAACTCAAATCCCCAGCGTGCCCGTTCAGACCAGGGAGATTGGTAAATATAAATTAGCCTTGGAATTCCCATCCGTTCTCCCTTCTCGTGACAGAATCGATGCTACTGTACCATAGCCATCCTTGCCCGAGATACCTTTTCATAAGACACCTGCGCCATCTCGTTTCTCACCTACCGCATCTGGAAGATATCCCACCAGTTCCGCCCCAGCTTGATTATCTCAATGACATCTTTGTATGGTACGGGCTAGAGGAAAGAGAACGGTGTGAGTGAATAGATAAAGTCCACGAGCGAATAATTCGCTGTATAAGGAGCAACTATGAGCGGCTCGTTCTCCGAATTGCCTCACGTGTGGAGCCCCCTCACTATCGGTCACACGACTGTCAAGCACCGGATCATGATGACGGCCCAAACCGTGCTCTACGGAGAAGATCACATTCTCAGTGATCGTCACATCGCCTATTACCGCGAACGAGCTAAGGGTGGAGTAGCACTGCTCATCACTGAGCAGCAGGCGGGACATCGCCTCAGCAAGGGTTCCTTCTACATGGGTTGTACAGCCTGGGAAAAACGCGCCATTCCTCAGTATGCGAAGCTGGCCGAGGCGGTACACGCATACGGCGCGAAACAATTTGTCCAACTCTTCGCTGCCGGCGTACACGACCAAGGAATGATGCTCATCGACGAATGGCATCCGTTGTGGGCTGCATCTCGCACCCCCTCTCTGCTGAGGAAAGAGATCCCCTTGGAGATGGAGCAGGAGCATATTGATGACTTAGTACAAGGCTTTGGAGAGTCGGCGCTGAACGTACAAGTCGCCGGGCTAGACGGGGTAGAGATTCACGGTGCGCACGGCTACATGGTCGGACAGTTCCTCAGTCCTGCCTATAATAAGCGAACGGATCGGTATGGGGGTTCGGTCCGAAACCGCTGCCAGCTCCCGCTGGAGATTGGCCAGAGTATCAGGCAACAAGTCGGCCGCCACTTCACGCTTGGCCTGCGTTTGTCGTTTGATGAATTTATAGGCGAGGCCGGGATCACACAGGAACAGGCCGAGGAGCAGATCGAAATCTTTGCTTCGAACGGTGTATTCGATTTCTTCAACATCTCAGGCGGCGGTTATCACACCCCTCACCGGGTTGCCCCGCCTATGGGGAGTGCACCAGAAGGTTTCCTGGTCCCCTTTGGGAAGCGCGCCAAGGAGATCGTTGGCGCTCGGGCTAAGATCTTTATTGTCGGTCGCATTCTCGACCTCGGAATGGCGGAGCAGATCCTGGACGACGGGGCAGCCGACATGGTGGCCATGACACGGGCGCAAATGGCTGATCCGTTTCTGGTGGCCAAAGCGCGTGAGGGTCGAGAACGAGAAATCACCAGATGTGTCGGGGCAAACGAGTGTGCCAACCGTCTCTTCAACAATCGCGAAGTGATCTGCCTGATGAACCCCACGGTCGGGCGTGAGCGCCAATGGGGACACGGAACGCTCAAGCCAGTCAGCGCGGACGAAGCGAAAAAGATTCTCATTGTCGGAGGCGGACCCGCAGGCATGAAAACGGCGGCCACGGCAGCCAGGCGGGGCCATGACGTTACTCTGCTCGAAAAAGAGCCCGAACTCGGCGGACATCTGAATCTGCATAAACAGCTGCCGACCCGTACCGAGTGGCAAAGCGCGATTGATAATCTCACGCGTGAGATGGAAACTGCCGGAGTCGCGGTGCGGCTCGGCATAACGGCGACAAAGAGCCTCCTGGAAAAGGAAGAGCCCGACGCCATTGTGTGTGCCACTGGCTCTACGTATGCCCCGGGCGGCGGCTTCAGTCCGTATCGATCCGAGCGCAATAGCATCCCTGGCTCTGATCAGGAGCATGTCCTGGACGTTGCAACCGCTACTACGCGCGCCCTCCGGGATCCAACCGCTCTCGGCAAGCGGGTGATTATTCTCGACGAGACTGGGGCCTACCTTCCTCTCGGCCTCGCCGAGCTACTGGCCACCCAAGGGAGCGTGGAGGTCGAGGTCATTTCCCCGCATCTGTTTATCGGCGAAGACACCTTCAGCACCGGAGACATGCCCGTTCTCTTTCCCAAACTCATTGAGGCCGGGGTTCGTCTAACGGCCCAGCACCACGTTGAGAAGATCGACGGGAACACTGTCGAAACCTACAGCATCTGGGGTGGGAAGCCGCGTACGATCGTAGCCGTAGATACTGCTATTCTCTCCATGCTGCGGACTCCGAACGAGGCGCTGTTTCAGGAGATTCGGGGCAGCTTCCCAGAAATCCACCGAGTCGGTGATGTTGTCGCCCCACGCAAGCTGGCCGCGGTTATTTATGAAGGAGAGAAGCTTGGGCGCGAGATCTAAAAGGGCCAGGCTGAGACGGCAAAAGTGAGGGACCTATGCAAGCAGATCAACAGTCCGATATGGCCGATACAACCGTAGACACCTTGCTTGAACGCGCTCGTGAGGTCGCCCGGTTGGCGGCGGAACAAGGACAGACCATCGAACAGCAACGTCACCTGCCCGATGACCTCATGCAGGCGCTGAAAGACTCCGGCTTGCTCCGCATCCTCCAACCGGCCTACTGGGGTGGCTATGAGCGGGATATGCGGACCTTCCTGCAAGTGGCAACCGAGATTGCCAAGGGCGATACCTCAACTGGCTGGGTCTATTGCATTTTGGGCATCCATAATTTCTGGGTCAGCTACGTCGAGCCCGAATTGCAAAATGAGATCTGGGGAAAAGATTCGAGCGTGCTCATGGCCGACTCCTTCGCACCGACAGGTACCGCCCACGAGGTCTCGGGCGGATACCAGCTCAGCGGGCAGTGGAGTTTTTTGAGCGGATTGTGGTGTAGCGATTGGGTCGCGGTCGGAGCACGAGTGGCGCCGGAACCGGACGCGCCTCCTGAATGGACGATGATGTTTGTTCCTAAGACGGATTATCGTCTCAACGACCGGTGGCATGTTGTTGGCTTGCAGGGCAGCGATAGTAATACCGTCGTCGTTAAGGACGCGTTTGTTCCCCACCACCGGGTCTACTGGTTAGAGCGTGCAGAACGGACCGGCACCTCCCCTGGGCAGCAAATGCACCGAAACCCTTTGTATCAGCTGCCCTTTATTCCCACTCTAGGTGTCGCACTGCTACCGACGGCCATCGGGTCAGCCCGGTCTGCCATTACGTATTTTCAGGAGTGGACTCAGTCTCGCGTCCCCATCTACGGCCCGAGTGACACCCCACCGCCTGGTACAGCCAGTGCCCATATCGCCTTGGCCGAAGCCGTCAGCACGATTGATGCTCTGGAAGGGCTAATGTTGCGTTGTACGGACGAGATCGTGTCAGAGTATGGGCAAGGGAAACCGGTCCCAACAGCACAAGCGCGGGCCAAGTATTATGCCTGGCGCAGTTACATAGTGCGACATTCCACGCGCGTTGTTGATCGTCTGTTTGAGCTCAGTGGAGGCCGTTCCTTGTATCTCCAGCACCCGGTCCAACGGATTTGGCGCGACCTACATGCGGTCAGCCAACATATCGCCCTCCACTTTGAGTCAGGCATGGAAGCGTATGGGCGTACTTTGGTCGGGCTGCCCAGTGGGTCGCCGCTGTAGGCATCTCGTTATAAGTCCTTGACGGCGGGCATGACCTGTTCGGCAAAATTCTGCAGAAACTGGGCCGACTGCTGCCAGCTCATCCCCGACCGCTTGGCCATTAAATGGAGCTCATCAGGCGCGCCGGCGGCGTACACCTCACGCAGCTCCGCAATCGCTTGCTCGGGGGTCATGAAGAGCCGTTTCCAGTTAGGCAGTTCCTCCGGCTTCTCAGGCGTCCTATCCATTAGCAGGGAGCTATACGGGCGGACGCCCTGGCGCTCGTAGTTAAAGCTCGCTAACGCCCCCTCGCGGTGCTCCGCCCACGCTTTCTCCGGATCGTCAGTGACAAAGCAACTCCCGAAGGTGTTGAGCTTGGCATACTCGGGACTGCGCCCGTTACGCTCGCACGTCGCGCGCCAATCCTGCAGCCACTGCTGCCACACATCCCCACCCGTCAGCCCGGTAAAGAAGCCACCCCAGCCGCCAACATCGAACCCCATACGCGCCACTCGATCCATCGCTTTGGCAGAAAACACCGCCACCACAAAAGTCGGTGGGTGCGGTTGCTGCAACGGCTTAGGATTGAGCCAGACACCGTCGAGATCCCAATGTATACCCTGGAACGCGAAAGGCTCCTCTTCAGTCCAGCAACGCCGCAATATCTCAAGGCCCTCTTCGAAGCGGCCGGGCCGGTGCTTGGGATTCAGCCCCAGCATCGACCATTCCATGTCAAACGTTTGCCCGCCCTGGCCTATGCCGACGTCCAAACGCCCATTGGAGAGGATGTCGAGCACGGCGAGCTGTTCGGCCAGGAGCACCGGGTGGTAGAGGGGCAGCTGGATGATATTCGAACAGATCCGCACCCGCTGAGTGCGCATGGCGGCGGCGGTCAGCGTCACCGGCATACTCGGGTTATAGCCTTCCGGATCGCCGTGATGCTCGGCCAGGCTAATCGTATCAAAGCCCAAGCGTTCCACCTCCTGCATGTGCTCCAACGCCCCAGTATAGAACTCTGGCCACGGCGTAAACCACTCGCTCGTGGGCGGATTGCGTAAATCGTACAAGACACCAAATTTCATGGCTCTCCTCCCTGTTTTCCCGTTTTCACACGTTTACGCTTATCGGGCCATTCTCTACTTCAACGACCGAATGAACTTGAGGAGTGCTGCAACACACTCCTCGGCCGCATCGACATAAATCTCATGCCCACTACCCTCAATCACCGCCATTCGAGTATCAGGGATACCATCTCGGATCGAGAGCTGCTCAGACAGCGGCGTCAGCGGACTATTGGCCGGAGCTAAGACTAAAGTCGGCACTGTGACCTGAGATAAGAGTGGCGCCACATCCACATTCGGGACTAAACGGCACAATCCTTGGAGCACGTGAGTGGGCGTTCTTGCCCACTCCGCAATCACCCACTGCAAATGGGGCGAATCGGTCACCGTGAGCCCCGCGCCTTGTTCAATTAAGGCTTTTGCCCAGCCACTTGAGCCGAGCGCGCCGAGGGCTGTCGGCCAGTCCTCATAGCCCAGGGCAAAGACCTTTTGAATATCCGGCCGGATAGCCGTAGGCGAGGCACACAAGGTCAGGCTCTTGAATCGCTCGGGCCATTTGGTGGCAAAGGCAATACCGAGAATGCCGCCCACCGATTCGCCGATATAGTGCACCGCGTTGATCTCTAAGGCATCCAGAAAGCCTTTCATGTCGTTCAGCAGGTCATCGACCGACCACGCGTAGTCTGGCCCTGGGTCCGCTGATTGACCATGCCCCCGCATATCGCGCCGCAGCACCCGGTATTGTCCGGCTAGACGAGGAATCCAATGGGACCAAAAGTTAAGGTTGCGGCCAAAGCCGTGCTGTATCCAGACCGTCTCCGTCGTTGTCCATGGGTCGGTAAAGTCATCGACCTGATAATGCATGCTGTAGTTATTGGCAGTCACGTGTGGCATACGCTTTTCCTCCTGAAATTACCTTCGGTTGTCGGGCTCAGTCTTATCAAGTTATGGAGGAATCATGAAGTCAAATACCGCAAAGAGGATGAACATACCGCCAGAAATGATCTGCAAAAAATCTGGGAGCCGTTTGGGATCTGGAAGAAATTCCTCTCCCAGTAAGGAACGAAACAGTGAGGTCGCCGGAGCCTATCTCGGGGTATAATCTAATAATGAGACGCTGTCATTGAACTGAAGCCACGAACGGCTTAGAGCGCAAGCGCCTCTTTTATCCCGCGTTCGCTCCAACCAGAACAAAAGCCACCAGAGCTGGCTGTGACGAACGATTACTCCAGGCATGATTGGTAGCCCGCTGGATGAGGACGTCCCCCGCTTGCATGCATGTTTCACCTTCGTCCATGACCGCCCAAATTTCGCCCGACAGGACAATGGCGTAGTCTACCGAGGCGGTCTTATGCATCATTGGGGTCGAGCTTGTCGAATCGGCGGCATGGCCCGCCTCCATGGAGGAAAAGACTTCGCTCGCATCAGTGCGGTCTTGCCAGGCCGCATCGGGTGGAAACTGGACGATGCGACAGATTGTCCCGCTCGGCTTGGGTTCAAGATGCATAGGACGATCAACCGGATCGGCAGTGCTAGACAGGTCTGCAGGCGCAGTAGTCGTCTCCCAGAGGTCCGTGGCTCGCAGACCTGGCGCAGCTTCCAGGTCCAGAATGCTCGTGGCAATAGCGTCTTCAGCGATAATCGATTTTCCTTCGGCATTGTGGCCGGTCAGAATCCGGCGGATTTGTTTTGGCATCTGTCCCCCCTCTCACTCACATGATTGTGACGATAAGAGCAGGAAATGAAGCGAAGAACAACTCAACGCGGGGGGAGACGGTGTATCTTCCAGACTCAATCCAAACGCTATTGGAGCTACAAGATCGTCCACTTCTTGGCCCAGCCTTGGTCGTACGGAGTCCAGAAGCCCAACGTGACCCCGAGGCGTTGAAACTTCCACTTCCCATTGGTCCGGACATACGTCTCGTCGTACTTGGCTGAGCCCCAGACGGCTTGCGCACCATCCTCCCCAAGCATGGTCGTGGGCTGGAATAAATACCACTGACCAGTCGCGGTATCGCCGTCTACTTCAATAATCGGATTCATCACATGATGGCGGACAAACGGCAGGGTTTTTGGCACGTCCGCAAACAGCGCCCGGATCGCGGCCCGGCCTTCATACGTGCCGAACGCCTCGCCGTCCCACACCCCATCCTCGACAAAGAAATCCATGATGCCGTCCAGGTCTGTATAGCCCTCATCACACAATGCATGGAATTCGGCCTTCATTTTTTTAATCGCCTCAATGTCTTCTAAGACCTGGAGGCGTTTTGCCAACCCTTCCATATCCATCGAGCTCATTGTGTCCTCCCATGTATGTTGTGTAGTCCGTATATGCGAGGAACAGCAGGCTTATATCTCAAGGCCGTACAGCCGAGCAGCATTCCCAGCCACCATCCGCTGGACCTCGGCCTCTGGGACACCCAGAAAGTCCTGTGTGATTTGTTGCTGCGAGTACGGGAACGTTCCTTCCGTATGCGGATAGTCCGATCCCCAAAGCAGCCGATCAACCCCGATCAACTCACGGGTCAGAATCCCTGCACGGTCATCCTCAAACGTGGCCCAGAACTGGCGCTTAAAATACACGCTGGGAGCTTCGTTGGTCTGCGGCTCCATCCAGTGCTGATGATCGGTCCAGTAGTGATCCATCGTGCGCAAGACTGACGCGATCCAGCCTATGCCTCCTTCTGCCAGGACAAAGCGTAGCGTCGGATACCGCTGCGGCACGGACCCCCAGATCAGGTCGGCCATAGCCCGCGCCATCGAACAAATTTTGGTATCCACAAAGGCAGCGCCCAGCCCCAGTCGTTCGACTTTGGTGTAGTAGGCTTCATCCGTGCCCACGTGAAGAGAAGTCGGCAGGTCTAAGTCCTGCAACGCGGCCCACAGCGGATTGTAGCTCGGGTCCCGATAGGATCGCCCACTGATCCAGGAGGGGATGCCGACCGAGCACAGCCCCTTCTTGGCTACCCGCTGGGCCTCTTCAATCGCCCACTCAATCGGCCCATTCATCGGCAGTAAGCCCACGCCTAACAGCCGATCAGGGGCGGTCGCGCAGAACTCACCCAGCCAGTCATTATAAACCCGAAAACATTCCCGTTGGTACTCTGCGTCAGGCGCCACACTGATAAAGAGACCAGCGCCTGGGTAGATCACCTCCGCGCGCAAATGATCTCGCTCTTGATCAACCAACCGGGCCTGCGGATTATTGGCGCCCGGCCGGGTCTCGGCGTGACGCCCATTAAAGGACGTGACCTTGCCCGCCAGCTTCGCTTCCATGGTCACCCCTTCGAGGCCGACTGGTAAAGGCTCTAACCCGTCTATGATGTAGTAATCGCCCTCAGGACGGGAGTCTACGTGCGGGGCCCGATCACGAAACCGTTTGTCCATTCTGGTCGTCCACAAATCTGCGGGCTCTACCACATGCCCGTCAGCAGACACATACCTATCTGTTGCTGTTGTATCCATGGGTTCTCCCTCCTTCGTTGCGCCTCGTGTTCTCGTATTGCGTGTTGAGAAACTCACCGTACCGGTCACTGCGAGCGACGCAAAGCAATCTGCGGCGGGACAAGACCTTGCTTCGTCGCCTACGGCCATTGCCCTCTCTCCGATCTCGCACCACAGACACGGAAGAGTGTAGAACCGTTCAATGATTATGACAACTCAGGGAGTAAGATCTCGGCCCAACTGCTTCTGGTCCATAATAGGCAGCACCGCGCCTTGCGCTAAATAACCCCCTCCTTTTTCCACTCCACCAAAGCCTCTTCGCTATGCCCTAAGCTCCCGTATACCTCAACATTGTCTTGCCCCAGCAGTGGTGCTGGAGTACGAATCCGTGCGGGCGTACGGGCGAACTTTGGGGCCACACCGTAGTGAGCAATGCTTCCCGCCGTCGGATGCTCCACCTCGCATACCATGTCACGCACCTTGAAATGTTCTTCTTGGATAATGTCATCGAAGCCATAAATGGGTGAAGCCGAGATACTGTCGGCATTGAGCTGAGTAACCACAGCACTCACCGTCTGGGTCATCGTCCACGCGCTGATCGCGTCCTCGATAAGGGCCTCATGCTGCTTGCGGGCTTCCGCAGTCGCCGTGCGGGCATCATCCACCAGATCTTCTCGACCTATCGAGGTGCACAATTTCTGCCATTGCTTGGCATGAGCTATAGCGAGGATGATATACCCGTCCGTACAGGCGAAAGTATTCACCGGCGCCACGGCAGGATGACGATTCCCATCCCGTTGCCAGACCTCGCCGCAGGTCGCAGCCTGCATGATGCCTGCTTCGGTAATAGACAGGATGGCATCCACCATCGCAATCTCCACATGCTGTCCCTGCCCGGTCCGTAGCCGACGCACGACGGCAGCCAACCCCGCCTGCGCGGCTTTAATGCCGGTCAGATAATCCGCAGTCGCATTGCCCGTTTTGAGCGGAGGCCCGTCTGCAAGGCCGGTAATCGACATCAGTCCACCCATGGCCTGCGCATCGACATCGTAGCCGACTTTGTGCGAGAGCGGCCCCCACTGGCCCAAGCACGAGATCGAGACATACACAATGTCCGGCTTGGCCTGTTGGATATCCGCATAGCCAATATGCCACTTGTCCATGGTGCCCGGTCGAAAGTTCTGCACCACAATATCCGCCCTCCGAGCCAGCTGACGAAAGAGCGCTTGCCCCTGCGTATGATGAAAATTCAGTGTAATGGCTTTTTTGTTACGATTGATGCTGAGAAACGGCGCACTACTGTCGATGTCTGGGGCACCCGGCACGCGTGGAGCGAAGGCCCGACAGACATCGCCGCTGCCGGGCAGCTCGCACTTAATGACTTCGGCGCCCAGGTCTGCGAGCTCTGCTGCGGCAACGGGTCCCGCATAGGTCGTACACGCCTCTAGCACCACCATCCCGTCCAAAGGACCCGTAGTCGTCGTATTGGCCTCGTGAAAAAACTCTTCCTTCGTCATGACTCCTCCTTTTGCTCCCAACTCCCCCGAGCGTCCCTTCTTGAAGAAAGCTTGCGCACCTGCGCCCGGTTGGACACAATGGCCATACCAAAATATCAAGAAAGAATCTCGGCCGTATCCCGTCTCAGCTCTCCCAAGCCTTTCCAGGGACAATGACGCTTTGCCAGGGGCAAGAACACACTGGAGGACCCAATGACTCATACCCAACCCAGCCCGGTCGTCGACGCGGATGGCCACGTCCTGGAACCAGCCGACATGTATACCAACTATATTGATCCGCAGTATCGTGATCGTGCCCTTCGGATTGCGTAAAATGAGAAAGGCCATGAGAATCTCATCATTGACAATAAGCCCTACCAAAGCACCGTGATGCGCGGGAATCTGGGCGCAATTGGTGGAATCGGTATGGACCCAAAGCGCCTCCATACGCGCGGGGCGGTGACCTACGCGGAAGGCTGCCCACCAGGCGGTTACGACCCGAAAGCCCGACTCACAGTCATGGACGAGGAAGGCATCGACATGGTGTTCCTCTACCCCACGCTCGGCATCTTTTGGGAAGGCCCAGTCCAGGACCCCCAGCTGGCCAGCGCCTATACGCGGGCGTACAACCGCTGGATCGTGGACTTCTGTCAGGAGAACCCTAAGCGGCTGTATCCGATTGCGCATATCTCCTTGCTGGACCCTGACGGCGCAGTAGAAGAAACCCTCCGGGCTCGCAAGGCGGGCTGTATCGGCGTCTACCTCTCGCCGGATCTAGCCGCCCGTCAAGACAAGCGCTTTGACGACCCCGTCTTCAGTCGCTTCTGGGAAACAGTCCAAGAGCTGGCATTGCCGGTTGCCTTTCATGTAGTCGTGCGTGAACAGCCGACGTTTCACGAGTGGACACGCCGCTTGGACGGCAGACCAGGCCCGCTGGGATTATTCGGCCACTCGTTTCTCTCCATTGATGTGATGACGGCTTTTACCTCAATGCTGACGCTCGGCATGTTCGAGAAGTATCCGCGTCTCAAATGCACCGTGCTTGAAGCTGGAGCGACCTGGATAGCGGCTTGGCTGGACCGGATGGATTACAAGAGCGCATTCACGCAGCACTTGTCGCCAAATAGCCTCAAGCCGAGTGAATACTTTTATCGGCAGTGCCTTGTGTCGGCAGATCCGGATGAGAGCATGACGGCCCAAATCGTGGCTCACATGGGCGCCGACTATTTTGTGTGGGCATCCGATTACCCCCACATCGATGCTTCTTTTGGGGTGGTCAAAGAAATGAAAGAGCGCCTGGAGCCGTTACCCCTGGCAGCTCAACATAAGGTCTTGGGCGAGAACGCGCTGAGATTTTATCAGGTCACTCCCTAGGCTTTGAATGATGAGCTCTCTCGGCTTGGGTGCTGGCGACGTTAGCGGTACAAAAAGACTTTACAGCGAGGGTAATCGGGGTATGTGCGGCGGGGAGATGAACGAGTTTTGCAAATCGCGGACCGATGCGCAGAAGCATTTCAGTACGGTTACGTAGGGAGACGATGCACTCGGGCGATAGGGCGTCGCGGCGCTGCAACAGGGGTTCCCGGTGCCCAATTAACAATATGCTGCCTTCGGCTAGCTATCTGTTCTCCGCGGCAAGCCCTTGTTAGGTGACACTGCTCATACGTGGGGGCCCAGCAGCAGCAAGAGCGCCGCTAAACCAGTTCCAGCAACAACGCCCAATATGACGGGTCCCGGTCTGCGAAGGGTCTGAAAAGTCATGGCGACGCCAAGGACAATAGTCCCGGAAACTCCTACTGACATGAGAACGACCACGTATCGGAACGACAATGAGTGGGAGAACTGCTCCTTGTCGCGCTCACCCATATGCTGCTTCTTGTGAACTTCGGAGATCTCTTTGAGAACCTGAGGCGCTTGGTAAGAGACGTTTTTCAGGTCCTTGTGGAACTAGAAGGTCTGCAAGAAACCGGTCACTGTAAAAAAGAGAAGCAAAGGCGCAAAGAGACAACCCAGGGGGGTGTGAGCTTTCCGCAAAAGACGTTGCATGGAGATCCTCGGTTAAAGTAAAGAAGCAGCAACGCTACACAGCAGTCAGTCGATCAACTATTCGCGAGGGATTTAAAATACGCAGGCATCTTTGTCTCAAATGTCATCTTCTCTTTTGAATGGGGATGTAACATTGTTAAACAGGCCGCATGAAGCGCAAGTCTTTTAATGCCCTTTGCTTTTACTCCATACTTTTTGTCGCCCGCCACAGGACACCCTTTATCCGCCAAATGGACCCGGATTTGATTTTTCCTGCCGGTCAATAAATCTATTTCAAGCAGACTGTATTTTTTTGACTCTCTCAGGACTTTATAGCCGGTCTTAGCAAGTTTACCTTTTTTAGGATCATCAGCCGAATACATTTTATGAACACTGTTTTCTACAAGATATGATGTGATTACGCCCTCTTTCTCCACTAAGGTGCCATGGACTACAGCATAATACTTTTTTTTAAAGCCCTGCCACTCATCCTGAAGATACCGCTTAGCATTTTCATTTTTGGCAAAAACGATAATACCAGATGTATCTTTATCCAGACGGTGTACGATAAATATCCGTTTTCTCGATTTCGTATTTCCTTTTCGTACATAGTCATTTAAGAGATAATAAGCCGTGTTTTCTTTGGCTTTCTCATTACTCACTGTCAAAAGACCATTCATTTTATCCACGACCAGAATGTCACGATCTTCATACAGAATAGAAAGCCCCTTAGGTTGATATCGTTTGGGCGGACTTTTGAATTTCGTCTGATTTTTCAGCATATTGTTTACTTAAAAATACTGCCTCACCAAAAGAACGCGACTGCCATTCAAACCCTTCTCTTATTCGGCGCTCGCGCGATATTTACGTTGCATACCTTTTAAGAAATTGCGTAACATCTGATCTTTACACTCCCGGTAGTGTTTATGACCTGGCCTACGGAATAATGAACTTAATTCGCCCTTACTTATGGAAAAATGCGCCAAGTCCATAATCTGCAACACATCTTCGGCTTTCAGGTTCAATGCGATCTTTAATTTCATGAAAACGATATTGTTATTTAGTCGCTGCTCGGGCTCGGGTTGTGACCCTTTTTTCCTGCCTCGTTTATCGTTAATCAAGCCATTGAGGAAAATCGCTAGCAGCGCATCACTACATTTTTGATACGCTGGATCATTATCTTTCTTGAGCCAATCGCTGATCTCCGCCCGTGTGACCTGATGATCACCTGAGCCAAATACCGCAATCATTTTCGAATCGGTAAAGTCGAAAATATAACGGATACGGCGCAAAACGTCGTTATTCGTCATGGATATGTCCTGATTCAAAGTGCATCTCAAACCACCGCATAAATGAGAAAGCCCCCGAACAAAATGGCCGCAAATCCGCCAAAGCGTCCAAAGGTTGCGGCAAAGCTGAGTGCCCATGTCACCAAACCCTTGAATCGCGATCGACCCATTATTCCCAATATAATCGCGGCAGTGACCGTAAGCCAACCAAGGGCTTGTAAGGCAACCGGATAGTGAGATTCCACGGAGTACATTATGAGCGCTACACCCAAAACTAGCCTGCCCACGACCGCTAAAACATGCAGGCGGAGTGATTCAGAATGACTGCGCATCAAGCCCAAGATAGAACTAGGGTTAACAAGGATCACCACTCCTAACAGCAAAATCGCAGTACCAAATAGTAAAATAATATAGCTCATTGGCAATAGCTCCTTGCAACCGAACGTCTCACATGAGCATTCTAGGGGATATAATAAAGTTTGAACATGGCTACTATGAAGCCTATAGCGACTAGGATTGTTCGTACATAGGCAAGTAAGTTGTTAGTCTTAGCCATTCTATTATTCTCGCGAGCCAGTTCTGTTCGTTCCTTGGAAAGATCGGTCAGCATCTCTGCCATTTCAGATTGATTCATCGGTTAACTACCTACTTCGGCATCTTTGTCCTGTACACGTCCAATTCTATAAGAGTCCACAATACTAACCAGCCAAGAAATGATTAATACTGCCGTAGCGGCATTCAGTAGTCGGGCTTCAGAGCCCGTTGGTTGTTCCAATATTAATTCTGAAATTACCGCAATATCTGCTTGGACTTCGCCGCTTTGGATTTTGTCGACTATTTGTAGAGTCCGCTCTAGCGTCTTTGTTATTAAAAAATAAAGCCCGGCACATGCACTGCCCGCCAAAACGACACCAGGAATATACTTCTTCAAATGAAAATGCCCAATGCCCGGAAATACAAGAGCTGATAGTAGGGCTGCTTTCGTTGACTTCTTCATTTATCTCATACGGTTTCCGGCGATTTTTTCGCCAAGTCTGGCCCCTACTAAGGCAAGGGAAAAGGCAATCACTCCCCCCGCTAACATTTTTGTAAGACTGAAATGAATAAAACTGTAGGGTGTAAAAATGGACAAGCATAACATGATTACCACAGACAAAAATGCGCCGACTGCAGGTTCGTGAATTCGAATCCCTGGAGAAATCAATCCGATGATGAAACCACCGATAAAAAAGCTGACAAGGTTCAGGACACCTTGCAGGATGAAATACAGGCTACGTGATAAGAACCTGCCTACAACAACGTTGCCTACTAGTCCCCCCAATATCAGTTCGACACCAATGAAAATAGCGACGCTGGCAACCATCCATTTTTTTGAAAAAGACTGGTCATTTGGATCATTCATTTGAATCTGCTTATTTCTTACACATAATGTTGGCTCAATCTCAAACCGGACCGCTGCGCAGAATCTCCTTACGCTCTAACTCCTGCACCTCATCTGCCGTAAAGCCGAGCCACTGAGTCAGGATCTCGGCGTTATGCTCACCCAGCGTCGGTGCCTGCAGATCTAGGGTATCCGGAAATTCCGAAAACCGCAGCGCGAATCCCGGCACATCGAGGTCTCCGAGTATGCGATCGTGCACGGTCCGGACCGTTCCGCGTTGGCGCAGGTGAGGATGCTGCAGCGCCTCAGGCACGGACAGAATCGGTGCAATCGGCACATGATGTTCTTTGAGCGTTTCAATCGCTGCATCATCACTCGGCTGGGAACGGATCCAGCCCTCGATAATCGCCACTAGCTCATCTAGGTTGTTCATGCGCGATTCATTGTCAGTAAATCGCGGGTCGCGTGCCATTTCCGGCTGCCCCATCGCCTCGCACAGTTTCGTCCAGTGCTGCTCTAGGGGCGCGATGAGGATCATATAGCGCTCGCGCCCCTTGAAGACTCCGGCTGGAGACGCGTACCAAGAATGCGCCCCGGAGCGCGTCGGCTTTATCTTTCCCTTACTCAGACTGTACATCTGGAAGCTGGCTTCATGGTAATGCGCGTAGGTGTCGAGCAGGGAGAGGTCTAAGTGCTGTCCGCGCCCGGTACGCTCACGATATAACAACGCCGCGCAGACCGCACCCATGGCATGCGCTCCGGTTGAGACGTCGCCCATCGCCACCATCGGAAAGACTGGCGAACCGTCCTTCTCGCCGCCCATCGACGTAATCCCCGAGTACGCCGCCCCTACCCAGTCGAAGCCGGGTTCATGCGCCAGCGGTCCCGTCTGGCCGAAGGCGGAAATCGAGCACATGACCAGGCGCGGATTGATTTTGCATACCACGTCGTAGCCGAGCCCCAACCGCCCGATCACTCCCGGGGCGTAGTTCTCCACCAGCACATCGACTTTCTCGACGAGCCCCTTGAGGATGCTGAGCCCTTCGGGTGTCTTGGCGTTAAGGCACAAGTCCTTCTTGCCGCGATTGTGTTGGACAAAATAACCGCTGCGTTCGTTGATCACGACTGGGCCGATGCGCGCGCCGTCGCCTGCTGGAGCCAGTTCGACCTTGATTACCGTAGCCCCCATTTCCGCCAGCATTAGCGTACATGTCGGTCCTGCCACAATCTGTGAGAAGTCCAGCACCTTGTAGCCATCGAGTACATGTTTTGGCTGATTCATTTCGCCCCTCCACTGTCTACGCCGCCATTGGTTACGACTTCGCTCCAGGTCTTTTGGGCCATAGCTCCCTCCTTAGTTTTGCTCGGGGCTCACTGGTACCACAGATCGAGACACGTCTCCAAGCATTTAGCATGGACACTGTGCCGCTTCCAACATAAATTGGGGAGCTTGAAGGGGCGGGTAGGAAGGTTACTTCGAAGATAACGTCGCGCAATCGAACACACGTATCAAGCGGGCCAGCCGTTTGCGGTACATCGCTGGATCTTTCCCGTCCTCTTTCGCTCCTCTCGACGCAGCGACCAGAAGATCCGCCGCTGAGGACGCAGTCAGACCAGCGCTCTTGAGGTTAAGCTCCCCCTTGCGCGCTGCATCCTGCAAGACCCGCGCGACGGTCCGTGCAAAACGCTCACGTTCTTCACGATAGACGTTCGCGGCCAGTCCCGACCCTGTCTGGATTATCTGATCTGCGTGAGGCGCGGCGAAAATCATCTCGAGCGGCTTCACTGACCAGACCTCAAAGGCGGCAGTGATCCGTTTCCAGACTGGACTGGAACGTTGTAGCTCCATTTCTGCCTCCCGCAGCAAGGAAGTAAGGATAGCGCGTGCAAGAGCCAGAAAGATGGCTGACTTATTCTCAAAATGCTCATACAGAGCGGGTCTCGAAACCTGGGCCATGCGCGCGATGTCCTCCATCGGCGTCCATTCCAATCCGTACTGAAAGAAGCAGGTCTGGGCGGCCTCCAATATCGCAGTGCGTCGGCTTTCGATGCGTGTTTGTTCTCCAGTCCTGCTCATGATCGAAGCATCGTGACAGACTTTTCCAGTCTGTCAATTTCTTCATCCCCTTGGCGTCTTGTAGGGGGTTTACGGCAAAAATTGTTTCGCATGCAATAATAACTAACTGACAAATTATCTGAATATGTGAAAATGTAACCCCAAGAGCTCAGAGAGACTACAAAGCTGAGGGAAGCACTCATGCCGTGGAGTGAAAATGACGTTCCAGATCAAACCGGACGCATCGCAGTTGTCACCGGAGCGAACAGTGGCATCGGACTTGAAACTGTCCGCGTTCTCGCGCAGAAAGGCGCGAAGGTTACCCTCGCCTGTCGGAACAAAGAAAAAGGCAAAGCCGCGTGTGCGGATATTACACAAGCCGCTCCTCTGGCCAAAGTTGAATTCCAACTTCTCGACCTATCGAGCTTGGAGTCGGTCAGAACGTTTGCTGAGAGCTTTACCGCCGCACATCAAACCCTTGACTTGTTGATCAACAATGCCGGTATTATGATGCTGCCTTCTTTGGGGCGGACAGTAGACGGTTTTGAGCAACAGTTTGGCACGAATCATCTTGGCCATTTTGCGCTAACAGGGCACTTATTGTCCACGCTGCTGCAAACGGGCAACTCGCGCGTCGTGACCGTCAGCAGTATCGCGCATTGTTACGGTCCGCTGCATTTCGATAATCTGTATGGAGAGAAGAACTATTCGCCAACCAAGGCGTATGGGTATAGCAAGCTGGCCAACCTATTGTTCATGCGTGAGCTACAGCGGCGCTACCACAAAAAGTCGGACTCTTTGATTTCCTCAGCGGCCCATCCTGGTTCGACAAGAACCAATTTGCAGCAGTACAAACCGAGTCTTCGGTTCATGATGAGTTTGCCTTTTGTAGCGCAGGGACCTCCTGCCGGCGCGCTCCCGACCCTCTATGCGGCCACGGCTGAGGATGCCGCTGGGGGCGATTATTTTGGTCCGAAAGGCCTGTTCGAGCTGACCGGCCCGCCGGCCAAAGCGTATATGAGTAAACATGCTCGGAACGACGAAAGCGCCCAAAAACTCTGGGAATTATCGGAGCAGCTCACTGGTGTGACCTAAGCGCTATAGCTACTGAGGATGATGCTGCGCGAGCTAAGCGGGGGGCCTTATCTTATTTTTCGCGCCGACTAGCCCACTACCTGACAATAGTTGTCTATGACCAGATTGATCTGCTGCCCCGATCCAGCTGTGGTGACCGGCATATTCCACTCCGTGGCGATGCGTTCCTCAATTTGTTACGGTTATGAAAATTCAGACAAAAGTGAGCCCCCAATAATTCTCTAGTCATTTGAGGGACGACACACACGGAGGATTGCAACATGAGTGAAGCGCAGGAGAAGCCCCTGATCAATACTATGGACGGGCTGTCAAAATCCAGGAAGCCACAAGAGTACTACGATGACATCAAACAGAAGTTCGCCGAGGAGCGCGACCTCAGGCTGAACTATCGACCGGAAGGCACGGCACAGTACACGTCCGACCTCACCGGTTCGATGGCAACGTACGAAGTCGACACCTATGGTGGCGAGATCACATCCCGCAAGCCCATCAACGATACAGTCGAATGTTTGTTCATCGGAGGCGGATTTTCTGCGCTGCTCACCTCAGCCCGACTGCGGGAATATGGCGTCGACAGCATCCGCATCGTGGAGCGAGGAGCGGACGTGGGCGGCACGTGGTATTGGAACCGCTACCCCGGTGTGGCCTGCGACGTGATAGCGTATGACTACCTGCCCCTGCTTGACGAGATGGACTACGTGCCCAAGGACCACTACGCCAAGGGCCCCGAGATCTTGGCTCACTGCCAAGCTATCGCTAAGAAGTACAACCTGTACGAATTAGCCGTCTTCCAAACGACGGTTACTTCTACCATATGGGACGAAGAGGAAGAGATGTGGCGCCTCACCACGGACCGGGGTGACCGTATGAAGGCGCGCTTTGTGATTTGTGCCAACGGCACCCTGTCCAAGCCTAAGCTGGCCAAGATTAGGGGCATGGAGTCCTTCCAGGGCCACTCCTTTCACACTTCGCGATGGGATTATGATTATACACAGGACGACCTGTCAGGCCTAGAAGACAAAGTCGTGGGCATCATCGGAACCGGGGCAACAGCAGTACAAGCCGTGCCCGGTCTCAGCGCAGCGTCCAAGGAGTTATACGTATTCCAACGTACGCCGTCCTCGATTGACATCCGGGACGACTGGCCGACCGACCCCAACTGGGCACGCAGGCTCAAGGCCGGCTGGCAGGCCAAGCGGCGCGCGCGGGCGATGACGGGACCGCAGCTGACCGAGGCGCAGCAGGCGGCGCGTGCGAGCATGCCTCGTGAGGAGAAGATCAGGAGACAAGAGAACGCCAACATCGACTACATGATGCGGATCCACAAACGCATCGACGAGGTCGTAAAGGACAAGGCTACGGCCGAGGCACTCAAGCCCTGGTATATGTTCATGTGCAAGCGCCCGTGTTTCCACAACGACTACCTGCCGACCTTCAACCGGCCCAACGTCCACCTGATCGATACCAAGGGCAAGGGTATCACCGAGATCACCGAGAAGGGGCCAGCGTTCGACGGCAAACAGTATGAACTCGACCTGCTCATCTATGCCACGGGTTTCGAGGTGCAGAAGACGGGCATTTACAACCAAATCAAAGGGGAGAACGACCTCGACCTGAATGATAAATACCACGACGGCATCCGCACCCTACTGGGCATCCACTCGCAGAGCTATCCCAACCTGTTCATCATGGGCGGCTACCAGGCGTCGTTTCAGTTCAACCTGACGGACATGCTGCAATCACAGGGTGACCACATCTCGGCGTGCATCGACTACGTGCGGAGCAATGACTATCAGTCCATTGACGTCACGCCGGACGCGGAGGAGTGGTGGGTGCAAGAAGTTATCCATCATCGCGGTAAGACCAGCCGCAACGAGGACTGTACCCCCGGCTACTATAATTTCGAGGGCGAGTTCCAGCGGCGCCAGGATGGTAACTACAACGGCGGCTTTCCCCAGTATGTCACCCACATGAAAGACATCAAGACGGAAATGGGAAAGCACTTCGTCTTTACTAAGAAGTAAGCGCGAAGTGTCGGAGGGCAGTTCAACAGCATCTCCTAATGGAGGCGAACATGCAGGTGGGCTTTGTTGGTCTTGGGACCATGGGCGGCAAGATGGCCACGAATCTACAGAAGGCGGGGTATCGCCTGGTCGTTCACGATTCGCGGCGTGACGCAGCGATACCTCATCTTGCCGCAGGTGCGCTCTGGGCTGACACACCTGGGCAGGTCGCGGAGGCTACGGAGGTCGTGTTTACCTCACTCCCTGGCCCGACCGAAGTGGAGACAGTTGCCTTAGGCGAGGATGGTCTGCTTGCCAACATACGTCCCGACGGGGCATATTTCGATTTATCGACCAACTCACCGGCGGTCGTGCGTCGTATTCATGTCGCGTTCACCGAGCACCAGGCCCACATGCTGGATGCGCCGGTCAGTGGCGGCCCACGCGGTGCGGCTACGGGCAAGCTGGCAATCTGGGTGGGGGGCGAAGAGCGCATCTTCGACCGCTGCAAGCCGTTGCTCGACGCCATTGGTGACCAAGCCCGGTATGTAGGTCCGATAGGCGCGGCATGCGTTGCCAAGCTCGTGCATAACTGTGTAGGCTATATGCTTAATCGCGCAATGTCGGAAGCATTCACCATGGGCGTCAAAGCCGGAGTAGAGCCGTTAGCCCTGTGGGAGGCCGTACGTCAAGGTGCACTAGGACGCGCACGAACCTTTGATTCGCTTATCAACCATTTCCTGCCCGGGACATACGACTCACCGGACTTTGCCCTGCGCCTTGCGCACAAGGACGTGTCGATTGCCACTGCCGTTGGTCGTGAGCTAAACGTGCCCATGCCCATGGCGAACCTTGCGTTGGATGAGCTGACCGCGGCACTCAACCGCGGCTGGGGCGAGCGCGATTCTCGCGTGGCTATGCTCCTCCAAGAGGAGCGTGCTGATGTACAGATTGCAGTCGATCAGGATCGCATACGCGAGGCATTGCAGCATGATGCTAAGAAGCGCGGCCTCTAGAGTCCGAGAATCCGAGAGTCTATGATTGCCCACGTTACAAAAGGTCACCACAGGTTTCGAGACGTGAGACGTTTTTGCAGGGCAGACTGTGCTTGAAGCAAGAAATGACCTTCATCAATCCGTATATGCCGTAGCATGCGCATACCGGGGCTACGTCGATCAAGAGCGGGCTCATGACTGAGAATCTGCCTGAATACAAAGTTTTCGCAATCAGGTATGCCACCCGCGACGCGAGGCGAGCGGACCATTTTATCGGCGGCGACCCGCATGACGGACCCATGCCAATGGATTACTTTACCTGGGTCATTGTCGGGCAAGACCGTGTTTTTCTGGTTGACACGGGCTTCACTGCGGAAACCGCTGCTCGCCGGAAACGCAGGTTCCTGCGCTGTCCGATCGAAAGCTTGCGACATCTTGATATTGACCCGGATGCGGTCACCGATGTTATTCTGACGCACCTGCACTACGATCACGTTGGCAACTTCCATAAGCTCCCACGCGCGCATTTCCATCTCCAGGAACGCGAACTCGCCTTTGCTACCGGACGCTATATACAGTACCCCTACTTTGGCCACGGCTTCGAAGAGGAAGATATTGTCGGCGTGGTACGGCTCAACTTCAAGCGTCGGCTCAAATTGTACGAGGGCGACATGGACCTCGCCCCGGGGCTTACGCTGCATCTTGCTTCTGGCCATACGGCCGGGCTGCAGATCGTGCGAGTGCATACGCAGCGGGGCTACGTTGTACTGGCCTCCGATGCGAGCCACTTTTACGAAAATCTGCAGAGGAACCGTCCCTTCATTGCCGCTGTGGACGTCGGGGCCATGCTGGATAGCTTTCGCAAGGTCGAACGCCTTGCCGACTCACCCCGTCACATTGTCCCCGGTCATGATCCGCTTGTTATGCAACAGTATCCGGCATTATCTCCATGCTTACAGGACATTGTTGTGCGTCTCGATATGAATCCTGTGCAGTGACCCTCGCGGACCATGACCCCATAAGCGTTAACTGAGCGTGAAGGAGAGCGTATGAAATTCATGTATTTCTTTCTACCCACGCTGCCGGCAACAATGGAAGAGCGGCGGAGATTACGCCCGATCGCTAACGATCCGGATCGCTGGCAGCGCATGATCGAGGAGGTGGTCGAGGTCAGCCAACTCGCGGAAGAGGTCGGCTTCGATGCCGTCTGTTTCCCGGAACATCACCTGCATAGTGAAGGCATTGAGATAGGCAGCCTGCCCGTACTCACTCAGCATGTCATCAACAACACCAAACGGATCAAGGTCGGCCCAGTCGGCTATGTGCTACCGGGTTGGAATCCGCTGCGCCTTGCGCTCGAGATTGCCTGGCTGGATCAACTGACCAAGGGTCGGACCTTTGTTGGCTTTGCGCGCGGGTATCAGTCGCGCTGGCTCAACCAAATGGCCCAGAAGATCCACGTCGGCGCCACTTCGAGTGACCAGAGCGAGTCGGACCGTATTAACCGCGAAGCATTTGAAGAAGTATTCCAAATTCTCAAACTGGCCTGGGGCGACGAGCCCTTTCGCTTCAAGGGCAAGTATTATGAATACCCCTCGCCACAAGAAGGTACCCCGTGGCAGGCCCACGAGTGGACGCGCGAATGCGGCTTTCCAGGTGAGGTCGACGAACAGGGCCGTATCCAGAAGATCAATGTCATACCCAAGCCGTTCCAGCGACCGCATCCGCCCTTATTTCAAGCCTTTTCAGCCAGTGAGGAGACCGTGCGCTGGTGCGCGCGTGAGGGAATCACCCCAACAATTTTGACCTCTCAACCACCACAAGTACGCAGGCTAGTACAAGCGTACCATGCGGAAGCCCAGCGGGCCGGACGTGATGTGAAGTTTGGTGAGAACGTCGGCGTCGTACACGCCATGTATTTGGCTGATAATAAGGAGCAGGCGCGTAAGCTTGCAGAGGACGGCATCTGCGGAGCGGCATTCAGAAACTTCTTCTATCATTTTGGCTTTTTTGAAGGCTGGCGCGAGCCAGAGGACGAAGCCAAATATCCCAGCGGCAAAGTCCGCCTACCAGTTGAAGAGTGCACGATTCCCCGTATGGAACGCGCGGACTTTACCTATCTCGGCAGCATCGAAGACGTGCAACGCAGCCTGGATGCCATGGTCGAAAACGTTAACCCCGAATGGTTTATCTGGCAGGGCGACCAGGGGTTCCTACCGGTTGACGAAGTCAAGCACCAGGTCGATACCTTCGGCAAGAGATTATTGCCACGCTATAAATAGAAAAGGAATGGCATAAGTACGGAAAGGCTGTTAGCATTTTAAACCATTCATTACCATTCACCGTCTGCAAAACCTCAAGGAGGAATCGGATGAGCGGATACACGATTATTGACGTCGATACGCATGTCACCGAAAGTCCAGACCTGTGGACGAGCCGGGCGCCGGAAAAGATGCGTGACCGCGTGCCTCGAGTCACCACCGCCAAAGACGGCCATCTGTCCTGGGAGGTCGGTGGCGAGTCCTTGTTGGCCAACCCTGGCATGACGGCGACTGCCGGCCGCGGCAATATGCAGAATCCGCCCAAGAACTACGAAGAGATGCATCCTGGCGCACATGATGCGCAGGAGCGCATCAAATATATGGACGAGATGGGCATCTGGGCCATGGTCATGTATCCCAACGTTGGCGGATTTGGGGCTCAAGAGTTCTTAAAGTTGAACGACGCGGAGCTGATGCTCACCTGCGTACAGATCTACAACGACTGGCAGACTGAATGGGCATCGGCGGACAGCCGGCGCTTGCTGCCGATCACCTCCCTGCCTTTCTGGGATGTTGACGCTGCTGTCACAGAAATTCGCCGCTGCGCGGCCATCGGCCACAAAGGTATTCTCTTCACCGGCGAGCCACAGTTCTGGGGACAACCGCTCCTGGGAGATACACATTGGAATCCGCTGTGGGAAGTGTCGATTGAGCTAGACCTGCCGATCAGCTTCCATATTGGGTCGGGCAATATGGAACTCGGCCTGCTCAGGAACAAGATCGAATCCTACGGTAAGATGGCAGCATTTACCGAGTTGTCCGTAGACGTCTTCCTGCGCAACGGCATGCAGATGGCAGACTTGATCATGTCGGGTGTGCTGCCTCGGTATCCAGAGATTCAATTCATCTCAGTCGAGAGTGGCATTGGCTGGATTCCGTTTGTACTTGAAGCGCTGGATTATCAGTTTCAAGATAATGGGGTGGCTAAAGACAATCCGGAGTTTGACATGCTGCCATCCGAGTACTTCGCCCGAAACATCTACGCCTGCTACTGGTTCGAGCAAATCGCGCCGAGTCGGCTTATTGATAAGGTTGGTGTAGACAACATCTTGTTCGAGACTGACTTCCCACACCCAACGTCACTGTATGGGGACGAAGTACACAAACGCATCAAAGGTGGGCTGTCCGCTTGTGAAGAGTCGGTTCAGCGCAAAATATTGTGGGAAAACGGACAAAAGCTATACAAAGTCGAGGAGCCGACGGCCGAGGACGAGGCAAAACGCGAGAGGGTCGCCGCGGCGGCGTAAAATGCATAGGGGCGACCGGTCGGTCGCCCCTACAATGACCCTCGTCAACCTTCCACGACGCGATTGCGTTGCACTCCGATATCGATAACACCGTCCGTGCTACGGATCTGAGATTCGATACCGTCGCCAGGCTCGAGGTACTGGGTGCGTCCAGCCTGGACCTTGAGAAAGAGCTACTACTTCATCTTTTCAGATAGGAGCGCGGCTATGCGTTGTTTACCCGAAGAAGGAACAGCCAGCGCGCAGCTGGACGGCGTACCGGTCGAGAGTAGGTCGCCGGGAGCAAAGTCGTGCACCCCGGAGAGTTCGGTCAGCGTTTCAGCCGGCTTGTAAACGAGGCCGGCCGTATTGTCATCCTGGCGGACCTCGTCGTTGACCCGCAACGTCAGTTGTAGCTCGTTCAAGTAGTGGATGTCGGCGTGATCCTGCAGGTATAGATATGGTCCCACCGGGCCAAAACTCCGAAAGCTCTTGCCTTTGTAAAACAGCATCTGCAGCACTTGAATGTCACGCGCACTGACATCGTTTACCATGACGATGCCGGCAACGTATTCGTGCAGATTGTCTGTGGTGATGGAAACCGTATGGTCGATGGCTTACGTGATGACGATACCAAGCTTTATCTCGTAGTCTAAGAAATTGCAGATCGACGGACGAAGGATCTCAACGTCCGCCGGCACGATGCAGCTCGAAGCCTTGGTAAAGATCATATTGAAGTTCTTATCGTCTAGGTTCATGCCCGACTCGATCATGTGCTGACGATAGTTTGCCCACTGACACACGAATCTCTTGTTGCGGGTGAAAGGCGCCAGCACACGCACCTCGCTTGCAGGTACAGTCGTTCCGGTCAGTGCTTTAAGGTCAGCGATACACTCCGAACGCACAAAGTCTCCCGTGGTTGGATAGTCCCCGGAAAGGGGTGCGTCGGGATACGTGTAAAAACCGGTCATAATGCGATTGTGCCGCCACGCCAAAGAGCGATTGCGTGGCCCTCCTATCCAGAAAGTACAGGGCAAACCGCTTGATGGGCCCTAGCAGGGCGAGGGAAGGGAACGGGCTGGAAAAATCAAGGGCAAGATGCCCCTGCCATGAGAGGAACGAACCGCGGAAACAGGTTACAACAATAATGTGGACCACCCTACTCCGGTGGATCGCTCTATGGCGAGCGCCTATAGCGACGAGCAAACCTGCACCCAAACGAGATACAGGACGGAGCAAGAAGCGCAGGTCAGCAGCGCAACGCGTTGTCGGAGCAGCGGTGAGTCCAATCCGCGAAGCGGGCGGCGCAGAAGTGAGACGCGCGAGCGTCTGATGAAAGTCCCGCTACTGCTTATGGCGAAGCGAGGAATGGACGGCGTGGCCATCAACGAGATCACGGAAGCCGCGGATGTCGGCGTCGGCTCGTTCTACAACCACTTCTAGTCCAAGAAAGCCATATACGCTGCGCTGGTTGAAGAAACCCTCAAGCACTTCCAGGAAGCACTGACGCAGATGGCGGACCTGGTCGACGACCCCGCCGAGATTCTTTCTGCCTCAGCCCGCCATGTCGCCTTGCGCGCCCGTCAGAACCCGCTGTGGGGTCGCTTTCTACTGCGCAGCGCTTTTTCGGTGAAGACTCTCTCAGAAGGACCGAGCCAACATTTGCTGCGCGATCTACAGCGCGGTATTGCGACTGGTCGGTTGAAGGCAAATGATCTGTTGACGACGATCTTGGCGGCAAGTGGCGCGGCTATCGGGCTCATCACTGCTGAAGTCGGGCTTGCAGAAAAGGTTCAAAACGTCGCTAGGGGGACGGACTGATCGGACTCGATACCAATGACCTGCCCGAGCGCGGCGCCAGCGCAATACTCCGCATCGTCGGCCTGTCTGCTGCTGAAGCCGACGAGATCGTCCGTCGTCCGTTACCCGCTGTCGAGCTCCTTCCTGGGCCTATCTGAGGACTCAGGATATTGAGTAACTGCGAAGTCTAACTCAATACTGGGAGAAAACCCTCACCCACGAGTTTGGGTGAGGGAGAAAGCTACTTAAGAAGCGAGTCGCCCTACACTCCGCGTGCGGCTTCCACGACCGGCGCGACTTTGTCTATACACTGCATGACTTGGCCGGTGGCGATAGCCTTGGCAAACGGTTGCGAGAATAGGACGATCCGGCTTGCGCCCGCATCTCGAAAGGCTTTCATGTCGTCAGCGGAAAGTGCCCCGTCTTTGGGATCAACAAAGGCTGACATCTGCAATGCGTCTGGGTCGCGTCCGTACTCCTTGGCCATCTTACGGATGGTCTCGACCTTAGTTTTATAGTCTTCAGGATCAAACGCCAGCGGACACCAGCCATCGTAAGTCCGTGCGACACGTTCCAAAGCCTTGGGCACATGGCCACCTAAAAAGATCGGCGGACCGGATTTTTGGACCGGCTTGGGGTCGCAGAATACGGGCGGGAACTGTACCATTTCACCTTGGTAACTGGGCTCTTTCTCCGTCCAACACAAGCGGAGAGCTTCAGTTGTCTCGCGCAAGCGCCGCCAGCGTAGGCGGAAGTTCGTCCCCATGACTTCGGTTTCTTCGCGCAACCAGCCCGCGCCGACACCCAGTATGGTACGACCACCCGAATACAGATCGAGCGTGGCAATCGTTTTTGCCGTGATTAACGGCTCGCGTTCGGGAAACAGACAAATACCGGTTGCTAGTTTGAGATGCGTGGTTGCCGCGGCGGCCATGGTCAGCGCTATAAACGGATCTCCCCAGCGGTTGTAGTGCTCCGGCAACGTACCGCCACCGGGCACCTCGGTCTTGTATCCAACTGGAATCACTGGATGTTCGGGTATCCATAGCGATTCGAAGCCGAGACCCTCCACCCGCTGTGCAATTTCTGTGATGTTCTGTGTCTCGACCGTTGCCGGCACGAGGATACCGATATCCATAAGTTCCCCTCCTTACGATTATTAAAAATGTTTAACCGACCTACAGGAAGGTGCGGACCGAGGGGGCATCAAGAACGATGCCCCCTCGGTAAAAATGCAGGTAATTCAGGTTACGCACTTCGCACGATACGACCCGGACGCGCGCCTGTGTCTTTCCCGTTCTCTTGGACGACTTCACCACTGACAAAGGTCTTCTCATAGCCTGTAGCGGTTTGCATCAGACGCGGCATACCAGCCGGAAGGTCGTAAATCATCTCAGGATGACTCACACCCAGATTGTCATAATTGATGAGATTCACGTCTGCCTTGGCACCCGGCTCAAGCGTGCCCCGGTCTGTCATTCCAAACAGACGCGCGCCATCGTGGGTCAGTTTCTTAACCACAAACTCAAGCGGCAAATGCTTCGGGTCGTTGTCAGCCTTGTCACGTACCCAGTGCGTCATTGCATACGTAGGGACGCCGGCATCAATAATCTGACGCACGTGCGCACCAGCATCGCTCCCACCCATGACCGTAATGGGGTCACAGATCAGCTCGTGCAGCGGATCAGGACTGCCGTCCGCATAGCCAGCCGCCGCATACATCAGGAAGGAACGGCCATTTTGTTCGAGCATGAGGTCATAGACAACTTCACGTGGGCTGCGACCTTCACGGTGCGCAATCGTCGAAATACTCTTGTCAGCACTCGGCTCATAGTTCAACTCTTCACCCATGGGATAGGTTCGATCCCAGACGCGCTCATTTTGATACAGCAAGGACATGCCTGTGGTGTTGGGGTCCTTCTCTGTTATCAGCTTTTGGCGCAAGTCAGGGTTGCGAAGCGCAACCATTTTCTCGTCGTGAGACAGCTTTTTCAGCGGCTGAAAACTTGGCACATATTCAAATGGATTGTCCCCCTGGAAGCTGAACAGAATGCACACCGGGCGGGCGAACACCATAGGCGTAATCGGTATGCCGCCTTCAACGGCCGCTGTACATTTCGCCATAACCTCACGCCACTGATCCGGGTAAGTATTATTCTGGGCTAAGAGGAAGGTTAGCGGACAGCACGTCGCACGGGAAACCCGAATCATCATATCAACTTCTTGGAGTAAGTCTGGATCTTCACCGGCGATACCGCGGGGCACCATTTCGAGAATACCGCGCCCAGTTGAGCGTACGGCCTGGGCAATGCCAATCAACTCGTTTTCATGTGCATACGTGCCCGGTACAGGTTCGCCGTCATTGGCAGTATGTACCAACGTTCGTGAGCTCGAAAAGCCCAGCGCACCGGCTAACACAGCTTCTTTGACAACGGCGGCCATCTTGGTGATGTCCTCGTCGGTTGCCGGCTCATTCTTGGCTCCACGTTCACCCATGACAAAGGCTCGCACGGCACCGTGCGTAACCATACCGCCGGCATCCAACGTGCGTGGCATTTTCTCCAGCACATCAAGGTACTCGGAAAAGCTCTGCCACCCCCACGGCAGCCCAGCTGACAATGATGGACCAGGAATGTCTTCCACGCCTTCCATCAAACCAATTAGCCAATCGTGGCGGTCCGGGGTAGCCGGCGCAAAGCCCACGCCACAGTTGCCCATGACCACGGTCGAGACGCCGTGCCACAGCGACGGAGTCATTTGTTCGTCCCAAGCGACCTGACCATCATAGTGCGTATGCGCGTCGACCCAGGCCGGAGTCACCAGCAGGCCATCCGCATCGACCGTTTTCTTGGCGCTCCCCAGGTCCTTACCGACCGCGGCAATACGTCCATCCGTAATCGCCACGTCGCCAGTAAAAGCGGATTTCCCAGTGCCGTCAACAATGCTTCCGCCCCGAATAACTGCGTCATGCATACATCTTCCTCCTTTTTCTCTTCCCTATCTGATAATCAGCAATAATGCGGAGTAGCATACCGGTTTGTCTCCCTGTCTGGCAACCGGTTGCTACTCTGTTTTATACCGATCTCAAACGTCGTATATTGAGCTTCCAAGTACAGAAGTGCAAAGGAGAGACTCATGTCAACATCGAGACGCGTTGTCACCGGCCACCGAGCGGATGGCAGGTCTATCATTGCAAGCGACGAAAAAGTGCACGGAATCGACATGCCTGGCTCGTCCGGCACCAATTTGACGACCCTGTGGGGCGCGGACGAGACGCTGACCTACCCTGACGCTGGTGGCGAGCCACGCCGTCACGATTGGTTTCCGCCGGTCGGCGGTTTTCGCTTCGTCGAATTTGTGTTGGCTCCGGACAGCACGCCGCCTGCGGACGCCAATCCGGAGGCGACAGCAACCGAAGTCGAGCGTTTGTTTCCAGGCCTGTTGTCAACCATGAAACCGGACGACCCGGGCATGCATCGCTCGGCGACAGTCGACATGTTGTACGTACTATCCGGCCGCTGCGTTCTCGAACTCGACGATGGCTCCAAGACTGAACTTGGTGCTGGTGATGTCGTCGTCCAGAGCGGTACCATGCACCGGTGGCACAATCCCTGGGGGGAACCCTGCCGCATCGTCGGGGCGCTGGCCGGTGCACATTTGAAATAGCGCCGTTTAGGTGAGTCATCAGCGCTGATCATCGGTCCTCACTGTGGTGGTCTAACAGCAGGAAGCCGGGGCGTGGTAGGGATGCGCATCGTTGAGACGTTTCCATAGTCGGCAGATCACCTTGTCGATACTGGACTGGAAGGTGATGCCCGTCAGCAGACAAGGCAAGGTCGCGCCACAAATAGGCAGTGCGCAATAAGCTCGCCCCTCTGCAAGGCTGCATGCCTGGCCACCTAGGAGCAGTGGGTTACAACTTATCGAAAACAAAGGGGCTTCCTCTTTGAGTTGGGACCAATGCCAGACTGTCCCTCCCAATTGCCCATTAAAGGCAGTTATTTCTGGCTTATTGGCACGTGTCAATGGAAAGCTGGAAATCATCGTAGAGGACTCAGACTCTAGCTCTCGACCAATACCCGGGGTTGCGACGGAAACCCCACGAGGTTAGGAATAAGCTTCTCAGATCCTCTCGGCGGGCAATACATAGTCCGCCTGCGTACGCACGGCGTATCCAGGGCAAAGTTAAAGGAGGTCCAGCATGAGTGAGAACACCTACAACGGGAGTTGTTTCTGTGGCGCGGTCAAATTGACGGTAACGGGCGCACCTGCGGCTATGGGCTACTGCCACTGTGAGTCGTGCCGTCACTGGTCGGCAGGGCCGGTCAATGCATTCACCCTGTGGCAGCCCGACGCAGTTAAGGTCACTCAGGGGGCTGACAACTTGGCCAGCTATGCCAAGACCGACAACAGTCACCGCAAGTGGTGCAAAACCTGTGGCGGTCACGTGTTTACTGAGCATCCGGGCATGGGTCTGACGGATGTTTATGCGGCAGTGATACCAGACCTGCCCTTCCAACCTGGGGTCCACGTCTTTTACGAAGAAACCGTTCTGCACATCCACGACGGCATTACCAAACAGAAGGATGTGCCCGCCGAAATGGGTGGTTCCGGCGTCGAGCTGCCAGAATAGTCAGCTCTCGGCGACCTCGCTATACCGTGAGGTCACCGCATATGACTGAAGGACTACGCGCAGTACAGCGATCTCAGCTCTCCGGACAGAAACTCTGGTCAGTTTGTAGAACTGGAGGGAGCTCTCGGCCAGGGCCTGGTGTCTGATGTTCTCAGGCAGCTTCTCAGCAATCATAGCCGGGGCGTTAGGGAAGAATCAGTCCGGATAGGGATAGTCGGTCGCCGAGAGAACCTTGTGTAGCCCAAGATACTCGGCGAGATAGGCCAGATTGCCTTCGACCGGTTCATACGAAACCCAGCATTGGTTCCGAAAACACTCGCTTTGTTTCAGCCTCATCGAACACGTCACCGTCTTGAAAATGGCGGTCCATGCGGTCTAACCACCCGGTAATCCAGCCACCACCTGATTCAAGAAAAACAATCCGCACCTTAGGAAAACGCTCGCAAACACCACCCCAGATCACACTCAAGCAGCCGATCATCATCTCTATGGTGTGCGACATGATATGCCTCGCGCCATGACTCGTGACCCGATCGACGCCCATGGCTGGCGTCGCCCCAGGCCCTTCATGCACCCCGGTCCCCTCATGCAAACCAATCACAAAGTCGAGTTCTTGGGCCTCGGCCCACAACAGTTCGTAGTCCGGATGGTCAAGCGACCGACCGTGCTAGGGATCGGAACGGACAAAGCCGCTCAGCATGCCGAGTTCCTTGCGTCATCCTTGACGTTTACATTAATATGGAAAGTGAACTTAATCATGAGACGGCCTCCCCCTCCCATGCGATGAAGAATCTTTCTGTCACGTTGTAATGGTGACGGATTAGCACCTCCTCATCTGCTAACATGCCTTCCTCCTTTGCCCCCGAGGCCAACGTGGATTGGGTTTTCTCAAACTTTCCGCCGTCCTCCACCAACACGCCGTCAACGAAGGTGGCCCGACTATATTCCTGGCTAAATTGCTGAGCGGGCGTTTTTGCCTTTGGGTAATAAATGCGGGCTTCCCATTGGGTTGTGTTTTCCGTCAGCGGCCACATCGTGTGGGTGAGAAACCCCCCGTCCGCAACGAAGAGACAGGTGTTGGGAAAGTAGATCAAACCCGAATCTTTTTTAAGTTAGAACATTTTCACAAAATCAGGATATCTGTTGATTTGTAAAGCGTTCTCTTGCAAGTTCGGATTGGAATCTCAAATGTGTATTTATTGTCTGCATCAAACTGCGCTTTACTGGCTGCTAGCGAGTGCTTTTTGTACCTTGCAAGGAACGTAATTTTGACCTTGC
>CAZBUD010000009.1:0-71807 GCA_964495015.1 uncultured Enterobacteriaceae bacterium
CGGCATAGCAGAAGATATAGCTACAGCCGGTAATGCCTTCCTCCGTCTCAAGATCGACCAGTACAAGCGGGACCTTGGCGACTGATCCGCCGCCCGTTTGTATTGGTCTCGTCATAGGCAGGCTGAGTGCACGGGCATGTAAGGAACGGACCGTGAGGACACGGCTGGGCATGGGTTCCCCCTTTCTCCCAGTGAGTCTGCGAATACAGAGTATAGCCAATGCACTGAGAGAAAGATAATGTTACAGACCTCTACAAATTCTATCTTCTTGACTTTCATCTCTTACGTTCTGATAAAGGAGATCCTAGATGCAGCACAGCGCTGACCGTATTCTCACTACCTATGTGGGCAGTCTGCCGCGTAGTGAGGAACTTCTGCAAATGCTGACGGATAAAGAGGCTGGCAACGGCGTTGACGAAGGCGCGTTTGAGGCGCAGGTTGAACGTGATCTCGACTCCGTGCTGCAAAAACAACACGAAGTAGGCGTGGATATTGTGTGTGATGGAGAGCTTCCCCGCCTTGGGTTTTCTTTTTATGTCAAGGACCGCATGTCCGGCTTCGGTGGGCACTCGTCACGTGGCACAGTCACAGATTTTGCCAAGTTTCCAGGCTATGCCAAATTGAAGCAGCAACAGGCTGCAAAAGGAGACGAGATCTCCGTGAGTGCAACCTTGTATGACATGCCTGAATGTCAAAACGTAGTGAAATATGACCCAGATAAACGTGTGGCCCGACAGGAGTTGCGTTTGTTCAAAGACGCCCTAGAACGGACAGGCGTTGGGAGAAAGGCAACACAAACGTTTGTCACCGCAGCCACTCCGGGCATAGTCTCAACGACACTCCTACGTAACCCTGACAACCCGGACTACTCGAATGACCGTGATTATGTGCTGGCGCTGGCTGAGCAGCTGCGCGGTGAATATGAACTCATTGTCGAGCACGGGCATATTCTCCAGGTTGACGGACCGGATCTGGCCCTTGAGCGCCAGATTATGTTTGTGGATAAACCGCTGGATGCTTTCTTGAAACGGGTTGAGTTGCATATCGAGGCGCTCAACGCCGCTCTGGTGAATATTCCTAAAGATCGTGTGCGCTTGCACGTGTGCTGGGGAAACTGGGACGGTCCACATATCGATGATATAGATCTGGAGCCGCTGCTACCGCTCTTATATCAAGCCAATGTCGGTGGGCTGAGCATCCCCTTTGCCAACCCACGCCATCAGCATGAAGGCGAGCTTTTTATTTCGTATCCTCTACCAGATCATATGTTGCTTTTCCCTGGAGTGATTGATGTGACGACGAACTATCTCGAACACCCGGAGGTGGTAGCGGAACGCATTGCGCGCATTGTCGACGTGGTTGGCGACCGAGAACGCATTATCGCCAGTACAGACTGTGGCTTCTCCACTTTTGCTGGCTATACTATGGTTGCCGACGATGTAGTGTGGGCTAAATTACAGGTTCTCTGCGAAGGCGCAGCTTTAGCCTCTAAACGGTTGTGGTAATACAACGAGTTCTAAGGAGGGAAGACAATGGCAGCCCGCAACATGACCAAAGAAGAAATTGCCCAGCGTGTCGCGCGTTTTGACCAACTCCAACCCATGTCTACGTCAAAAGACATGGCCGACGTGACGCAGGAAGCTATGGATGTCATTTTTGCGCGCAAGCTCATGCCCGTTATCCTCGAACACACTAAGAATCCCTTTGGCGAGAGCGCCGCTATCTATGGTGCGGCCGGAACCACCATGTTTGTTTCTGTTTGCCCTCCCGGACAGGGGCCGTGTCTGCATTCACATGATGAGACATATGAGACGTTCATGGTTCTCGACGGAGCGTTTGAGTTTCACCTTGGCGACGAAGGCCAAGAAACCGTCATACTCAACAAATGGGATACGTTTTCCTGCCCGCCAGGTGTGTATCGGGGCTTTCATAACGTTGCGGATAAAGACAGCGTGTTGCTGACCGTTATCACTGGCGAAGTGGGCGCCCGCGATGATGTAGCCGTACCACCGAAAATTACCGAAGAGCTGCGGGCTGATTTCGGGGAAGAGGTAGTTGAGAGATTTCGGAAGATTGCCACGTTTAATGAACGCGAGCAAGTAACCTGATTAACTAGGTTCAAAAATCGCCACTGCAGTGAAGAGGAAAGGAATGTAATATGGACGTGGAACAAAAGCAGAAACTCGCGGATCTGTATGAGCAGCAGCATGTCTCGGTATTAACTACCGCCGGCGAGGAATGGCCGACGGCGCATCTTCAAGCGTTCGGGCAGACGGATGACCTCGATCTGATCTTTATTGTTCTGGCGGATGCAGAAAAGTATCAGAATCTGCTCAAACGGCCCCAGGTGACAGTGGCGATTGATAATAGAGACACGGCTGATGTCTCGACAATGCAAGTCGTACGGGCAACGATTCAAGGCCTCGCCAAAGAGGTTGCTCTGGCCAGTGCGGAATGGGATGAATTGAAAGATATCTTTCTTAAGAAGAATCCGTTTGAAGAACCGTTTTTTGGTTATGACACGCTGCGCATGGTGCGTGTTGCACCCAAGCGAATCTCTTATGCCAACGGACTGGAGGATACGTTTAAGGCCGAGTTGTAGGGGGTAGCTTGCATGGGTAAGGAACTCCCCCGGTGCTACGCGCCACCCCTCCCACGAGGGGATTTTCTGTAGGGCTATGGAGCCATTGCTCCATCCGCAAAATATTTAGAGGCTACGTCTCTGGCCTGCTCCCGGCTAAGCCCGTGCGACTCCCAGGCGTCGCGCGAACGATCAAGGATTTCTTCCAGGTCGGTCGTCTTCTTAAAATCCCCAAGTTGATCCTGCTCGGTCTCAAGCCCTAAAGCCTCAGCTACGATAGAGATATAATTGCGCACGGTGAGGTTCGCATCCGCGATCTCACACCACTCACGGTGACAGGCATGTGAGATTGTTGCCAGCGTTTCTGCTGGACTCGTCTCTTTTAATGACCTGCCCAGTTCTGTCCGAATCTCACGGAATCGCTTGGGCGGCATGCGCAGGCTTGCCGCACCGCAGTCGTAATCAAGCTCTGGGGGAGATTGGATTTCATCGAGCAGTTCGATGCCGGGAATTGAACCCAGGAGGATTGCGGCTGACTCCCGGTCTATAGACGCACGTCGCTGTCCCTCTTCATGTCCGGTTCGCCCGACGTGGGTATGCAGCGCAACCTTGCTGCGGACGGATTGTTTCCAAGGGATCTCTCCGCGCTGCACCATGTCAGACAGGAATTTCGTGGTATGGGTGATCTCGAACTGCGGCTGGCGACTATCGCGTCCAATGACGATGTCTTTGAAATGCACATTGCACGACGGACACCACATGACGACTTGTTTGGGCTGATACGACTCTAAACGTCCCACAGTCCGGTCTGAAACCTGACTGCCTTTCTTGGGCCCGTCAAATTTGTCCCAGACTATGCCACAGCAAAACTGCACACCGCCAACTGGAATGAAATCGAGCCCTAGGTGAGTAAAGACAGCTATCACCTGCTTGGCGATATGCGGCGTGCGTAAAATATTACAGCCCAAGTACAGCACCGTGTCATAGGCGCGATCGGGCGCTTGGTGCTTCTCGATCCATGACACGTCTTCTACCTTGATCTGTAATTGCTTGAGGTCTTGAAGGCGGCGAAAGAATGCGGAGTAGTTGAACTCTGACATATCTTTACTCCATCAAATCATCGGTAGGGTAATTCATGCATTTCCTTGGGCGAGGGTACCTCGACCCTACAATGGGCCGTGGGGTCTGTTTAATTCAGGAAAGCGGTCACTGAGAGGACAAACTCCTCAGGTTGTTCATAGGGGATCATGTGTCCTGCTTGCTCAATTTCAACAATCTCGGCAGTGGCAATCTGCTTTTTGAACTGCTCAGCGTAGACCGGCGGAATCAGGGTATCGCTCTTGCCCCACACCAGCAGCGTTGGCGCAGTTAAGCGATACAAACGTTTTGAAAGCCTGCGGTTGGGGACTGGGAACAGAATTTTCCCCGCCATACTCAGACGGCGTGAGTTACCAATATAGAACTCTTTCAACGCCTCGGGGTTCTTCAGATCGAGTCCGCCGGTCAGCATGGCCTCACCTTGTGCTCGGTCATGGAACAGGTATTGCGCGAACTCATGCGGAAGAAATGAGAAGATATCCGGAATGGGATGCTCAGCTATCCACAGTCCGGCTGATGCCACGAGCACGAGCTTGGACACGTCGTTCGGGGCCAGGCTCGCCATTTCCGCCGCAATCATGCCGCCCATGGAATGGCCGACAATATGCGGCTTGGAGAGGCCCAGCGCATGAACCACATCCCAGCCGTGCAGACTGAAATCCAGCATATCTTCCAACAACCCTTCGTCGGTTGATTCGCCAAAACCAGGAAATTCCGGGGCAAATACCTGGTAGTGTTCGGCCAGTTGATCGAGAAAGGGATTGTCCGGAAACAATCCGCCTGCTCCGTGCATGAAGACCAGAGGATCGCCGCTGCCCCCTTCAAAGACCCGAACCTGTACGCCCCGTTTCGTTTTGATCATGCGGCCGTTCATAGCGGTATCCGTGCGTCCTGGCGTGCCTGCTCAATGCCTTGCTCGGGCTGGAGCCGTTCATCCATAGGCTTGCACCACCAACGGTTGTCGTCCTTCCATTCTGGCCACATATCACGCAGCTGGGGCATCACTTGCTCGGCAAACAGCTTAGAGGAATAACGCGTCTTCCAGTCCGGCATATTGCCAATATGCATCAAGCAGAAAATATTGCCCACCCGGAGGCTCTTAATCAGATCTTCCATGCGTTCGCGGACCGTGGCCGGGCTGCCGGCAATGATATAACCCTCGTCGACCAGCTTTTTCCACGTTAGGTTCAGATACTGGTTCTGCATATCTTCACTCAAAGCGCTGAGGACGTCGGCCTTAATCGTCTTGATAGTGCGATAGCCCGGCGCATCGGCAAAACCGCCGTAGACGTGCAGACAGCGGTTATAGAAATAGTGGACATGCTCAGCGTACATTTCTTCTGCTTGCTGGTCTGTGTCAGCCACACAAATAGTTTGGGCAAATGCTGCACGGTAGGGGGATTCGTCTTTCCCGCGTACGGCCACGCGGTCCCAATAGCCGTCCATCAATTTTTTTGCGCGCAGATAGCCGTTGAAGGACAGATACGAATAGTTATAGTTGTTATCCAAGCAGAAGTCCCACGTTTCAATCGAACCGCCACCAGGGATATAAATTGGCGGGTTGGGCTTCTGAACAGGTTTCGGCCAGAGATTCACATAACGAAGTTGGGTGTATTTCCCGTCAAAGGCAAAGGGCTCATCTTCATGCCACGCCCGCATCACGAGCTCGTGGGCCTCTGCATACTTATCGCGGGTCAAACCCGGAATCTGGCCGTAGCAATAGTTGGTGTCCATCGAAGTGCCGACCGGAAACCCGGCAATCAGCCGTCCGCCCGAGATCACGTCAAGCATGGCGAATTCTTCGGCAACCCGAATCGGAGGATTGTACAGGGCTAGCGAGTTGCCTATCACAGCGATAGCGGCCTGGGACGTACGGCGCACTAGTCCTGCGGCAATGAGGTTCGGGGAGGGCATCAGCCCATACCCATTTTGATGGTGCTCATTCACCCCAATGGCGTCATAACCCAGGGAATCTGCATATTCGAGCTGGTCCATGTATTCATGATAGACAAAGTGACCTTTCTTCGGGTCATACAGCTTGTTCGGTATGTCCACCCAGACAGAACGGTGATCTTCTCGGAAATTATCGGGCAGGTCCGGCCAGGGCATGAGATTGAACCAGGTGAATTTCATTACTTCCTCCGTTGCGTGGGCGTATCTCTCGTTGCAGGGACGGTGTCTTTGCGGCTTTCCTCTTGTCCGAACTTATCGGAGCTTGGGCGAGAACTCTAGACCAACAAGAGGTTGGGCTGAAGGGAACGCGAAGATGGTAGGGGGGGATCCTTTAAGACCCGCCGGCCTTTCTCCGTTAGCAGGGACGTTAAGACGAATTACAGCATCTCGTAAAAGCTGCCCTCACCGGGCACAAAGAGGCGGCTGTAGAAGCGCATGGCGTAGGAGTCGGTCATACCGGCCAGGAAGTCGCAGATGACGCGTTTCCGGTCGGTTTCGTTGCCGTCGAGTACCGCTTTCTCGTAGTGCTCGCCATGATTTTCGGGGAAGAGGCCGATGGACTCGTGGCCTTGATCGAGCACGGCAAAGAGCCGTTGCAAAACTTCTTTGCCTTTGTGTCCGAGGGTGGTCACACGTGGGTTGTGAATGACTTTATACGATTCAAACGCCTTGAGCGCTTCAATGCGGACCCGGTTGGGAAAATCGGTATCGATAAAGCCGTTGGGCTGAACGGCGACGGGGCTGGCAAACTCGTGGATCAAATCGCGAGTTAACATTTTTCGTCCTGCCCGGACTGAGCGCTGCTCAAGCCGTTCGAGCCGGTCGGCAATTTGGGCGAGCTCGGTATGGACGGTACCTTCATCGACTATGCGCTCCCAGACCGTCAGGTTGGTATTCACGTCATGCACAACCCGGGCAGGCGGCAGACGTCGTAAGTCTGCCGTCGTTAATAAACCTGCCTTGAGGCTGTCTTCCAAGTCGTGCACGGAATAGGCAATGTCGTCGGCAACATCCATGATCTGACACTCGAAGCTCCGTCTGTGGCTGTTGCCGGTGTGTTGAGTAATCGTCTCTACCAGTGCGCGGTCCCAGGCGTAGTAGCCTTTCGTCGGCCGCTGTGGAGCGCTGGCTATAGCTGCCTGGTCGATACACGTCTTATATTTGAGCACACCATCAAGGGTGTGATAGGTCAGGTTTAACCCGGCATAGTCCTCGTGTTTTTGCTCAAGATAGGTCAGGATGCGAAAGGTCTGGGCGTTGCCCTCAAAGCCACCGTGCGCACGCATAAGTGCATGCAGCGTCCGCTCTCCATTATGCCCAAAGGGTGGATGGCCCAGGTCGTGGGCTAAACACACGGCTTCGACCAAGTCCGTATCGGCCCCGAGTGCGAGGGCAATACCTTTGGCAATTTGTGCCACTTCGAGCGAATGCGTGAGCCGGGTACGAAAAAAATCACCTTCATAGATACCGAAAACCTGGGTCTTGCCTTGCAGTCGTCGAAAAGCAGCGGCATGAATAATCCGTGCCCGGTCGTGCTCAAATTCGGACCGGCAGTCGCTCTTCGCATGGCCTGGTTCCGGGGTATGGCGAAAGGCATGTGCTGTTTGGGCAGGTGTCACTGTTCCCTCTCTCACTCACAGCATAAACGAGTTCTGTTCTAGCTGGCAAGGCACTGTTCCTTTGCACACTACGGGGTGCGTGTGACAAAAGGCTGTTTAGTTGGGATGTCAGTGAAACACACAGATAGTACCCCACGTATTGAGAGAGAGGCTCAGGCGGGGCGAATGGGCGGAAGTGAGAGTCTTTTTTCTTCGTGCGGAGGAGGAAGGCGTATATACGAATTCGACAAGTCTATATTGGAGTGCTTGCGTTCATGGTTGTGGCTGGCTGGAGTGCGAGTGGTTGGGCTGGTACACGCCCGATCGACGGCAGCCGCACGATCGAGGCCGGCTGCCGTTCGTCATTTGTCCCGGTCAGAAATCTTTTTGGAAAAGCAAATGAGGATTGTCTTACTATCATGCACAGTTATGTCAGTATCGAGCTGATTGGTTTCATAATCGACGGGAAGGGATCCAGGCTTGCCGCATTTCCAACTCTATGATTCGTGCCAGTGGGAACAGTACCTCGAGTATCGGACTGTCGGCGGGCCCTGCCAGTACTGTGAAGTGCAATACCTTGAGGGCGCATGTCGGGACCGGTTTGGGCTCGTGGGTGGGGAGTTCTGTGACGCAGAATACGGTCTTGGATACGAATGGAGTTGAGATTTCCGTCACCTGCCCGACCAATGTGTTCCAGAATACGACAACTGACAATCTTGGTACGAATCTGGTGAAATCCGGAGCCAAGTGTAATGTAGTCAATAACATGGAGTGACTTCTGCAGCGCTTTTCTGTGGCTGACAGCTCAAGTCTAGTGTAGGGGGCATACGGAGGAAGCGTCGGCGCGCTGGCGCTTTGGAGGAGTGCTAGCCCCATGGTAGTGGTAGAGGTGCAGGATGAGGAGGATGAAGAGACCCGTGTGGTTACCGGGCGCATGCATGCTCTGGTTTGTCCTTTTTGTCGGTTGTAGCGCCCCGCAGCGGACGCCGGCCCAGGCTGTCAACGACCCGTTTTTCGCCCAGGCTCCGCCATGGGACGCGTCGGTCATGCAGCGGAGTGAAATCCTATCACAGCAAGAAACTGACGCGTAGGGTAATAATACAGATGTGTGCGGTAATAGTGCCGACGCGCCCGGCGTTAGCGCACCCGCGCTCGGAATGGTGGCGATGGAGGAAGAGGAATCCACCCTCGAAAAGGGTTGCAACATCGTCATCACTTCCGTTGCAGTCGGGGCCTCGCTCGAGAATTTATTCCTGCTGCCGCTACTCATTCCATAAAGTTCAGACCGAGTCATAGGGCCTCGGTAGCGGCGTGTCCCGTCTAGAACTGTGCCCGCCCGTTCCTGCTTCGACGGAGCTGACCACGAACGGCTCTTGTCCGCAGTCTCTCGTTTTGTTCTCCCTGAGCCTTTCGACTCCGCTCAAGAGGGGGTTGTCGAAGCCTGTCATGAGCAAAGCCGAAAGGGGGAACGGCACCAACATGGAGCATACTTTTTAGGTATGCAGTGGCAAAGAGGGCCTGCCTATGCTCTAATCGCGGCCCGAGGAGGCTGGTATGGAAACGCTCAAGGATCAAACCGCGATTGTTGGAATCGGACACACCGAGTACTCGAAAGATTCGGGCCGAAGCGAAATGAGTCTTGCGGTCGAGTCAATCCGGAATGCCATTAACGATGCAGGGCTCAAGCCCGGCGACATCGACGGTATCGCAAAATTCAGCATGGATAACAACGATCCGGTCGATATCGCGGCCAATCTCGGCATTCCGGCCCTACGATTTTACGGCGAAGCCCCGTATGGCGGTGGCGGTGGTCCGGTGGGGTCGATTATGCTCGGAGCAATGGCTGTGGCAACCGGTATGGCAAACTGTGTCATTGCTTTTCGGGCCATGAATGAACGCTCCGGACGTGGGACCCCACGTTTTGGGCGTGCGGCTGTTCGCAAAGGCGTGGCAGGCGTCGGGGCCTATCTCGACCCGTACGGGCTGTTCAGCCCGGCCCAAATGGTGGCCCTAGCCGCACGACGGCATATGCATTTGTACGGCACCAAGAGTGAACATTTCGGTGCGATCTCGGTTGCGTGTCGGACGCATGCACAGACGAATCCTAATGCTATCATGCGTGGCCGTCCGATTACACTGGAAGATCATCAAAGCTCACGTATTATCGCCGACCCGCTCCATTTGCTGGACTGTTGCTTGGAAACTGATGGCGGTGCGGCTGTGGTGATTACCTCTACCGAGCGCGCAAAAGATTGCAAACACACACCGATTTCTATTATGAGCGGAGCCTTTGGGGCTGGTGAATGGAATACTCAGCGTGTGGTCAAAAACGTTGAGAAACCGGAAACGGAGTCGACCATAGCCGGCAAGGCTCTTTTTGCCCGTGCGGGCATTACGCACGGCGATGTGGACGTGTGTTTTATTTACGATCACTTTACCCCCCTGGTCTTAATGGCAATCGAAGAGCTGGGCTTTTGTCAGCGTGGAGAAGGGGGAGCGTTTGTCTCAGACGGTAAATTGCTGTGGCCGAACGGCTCTTTGCCACTCAACACCAGTGGTGGCAATCTATCCGAAGGCTATATCCATGGCATGGAGAATGTGGTTGAAGCCGTGCGGCAACTCCGAGGACAGGCCATCAACCAAGTTGAGGATGCGGAGATTGCCTTTGTCTCCTCGGGCAACGGAGTGCCGACCACGGCTATGCTGCTGCATCGCTAACGTGTCGCCTCTGCTCGTTTCTGGTAGCCGTCGCACTCCAGAACCGGCAAGCGCGGATATTTGGGATAGTCTTCTTCCATTTTGGAGCGTCCGCAATAATAAAAGCGAGACCCCTTGCCGCTGACGATTTCACGTGTATGCCTGCACGAGGTACAGAGTCCCGTTTCAAACGAAGGTAGATGCTGTTCAGTCATCTCAAGATGCGGCTGTGGTGCGGGGATAAGAATCTCCGCGTGTTCGCCTCGGCCTCTATTCCTCTCGACAACAAGCTTATTAAACGAATAGGCCAAAGGACACAACGGTTGTGACGTCTATCCTGTTTCGGAAGGAAAGGAGGCCAGCATGGCAGCCCGCATAGTGGAATATGGCGATGTGAAATCCCTGGTTGGTCAAGAACTCGGCACTTCGGATTGGCATCTTGTCACCCAAGGGGAAATTAATACATTTGCTGCTGCGACCCACGATCATCAATGGATACACATTGATGTCGAGCGAGCGAAAAAGGAGTCGCCGTTCGGAGGGCCGGTCGCGCATGGGTATTATACGCTTTCGCTTGCACCGTATTTCTTGGACCAAATCTGGGCAGTCCAAGGGATTAAGATGGGTGTGAATTATGGACTGAATAAATTGCGCTTCCCTTCTCCTGTGCCCGTCGGGAAAAAAGTCCGGGCGCATGCTACGCTCAACAACGTGGAAGATGTGACCGGCGGCATCCAAGTGACGGTCGGACTCACGTTTGAGGTCGAAGGGGGCAGTAAGCCGGCCTGCGTGGCCGAAGGCGTGTATCGCTTCTACGCATAGAGAAGGTTTTGGACATGCGTAAGCCCGAGGGCATGCGGCGCTCTCCGGCTTTTTGTTATTCGGTCGTTTCAGATTCTGGCGGCGCGTCGGGTCTATCGGCTGTCGGTGTATCCGCCTCAGGCTCTTGTCCCCGAGTAGTCCCGGCTGAGGACTGTTGGAGTGCGGCTTTTGTCCTGTCGTCAATCTTGCCTGTCTCGGAGAGCCCTAGATCACGTTGAAATTGTTGCAGTGCGTCTCGCGTCCGGCCTCCCATAAGACCATCCGGAGGACCAGGGTTATAGCCTTGTTTAAGGAGAGCTTCCTGCGCCCATTTCACCTCCGGGCTCGGCTTTTGCGGTGGGGGCGGGAGTGCCTTGGCCGTACAGGAGAAAAGAAAAATATTCCGTCAAGAAATATTCGTCTGGGGCTAATCGCTTTCGGAACATTTCGTTAAGTCGATTTGTTTTGGAAAGTAGAAAGCCGCAAAGAGATGATTGTGGTTTCAGATTTCCGGCCGTAAGCGCTGAGCATATTTGCGATACAAACCACGGAACTGGTGATAGGTAAGTCCTAGTTGCTCAGCTGTTTTGCGTTGGTTATAGCGTGTTTTCTTGAGGGCGCGTTCGAGCAGCAGGCATTCGAAATCTTGTACCGATTCAACAAATGGTTTGTCCGCTCGGGGAAGAGGAAGGCCAAGTTCGCTTTTGCCAGGCGCTTTTTTTATGGATGTCTGATGTAAAGAATCAGACCTGTCTGGGGTGGAGAAAGAAAACGGTGACTGAAACGGATCAGTCACGATATCGGAACCGCGGATAGTTACGCTATTCGCGCGGTACACTGATCGCTCGACAACGTTCTTTAATTCTCGGATATTCCCTGGCCACTGGTACTGTTCAAGAGTAATGAGTGCCTGCTCGCTGAAACGGGGGACGTTGTCTTTCCCCAGCTCAAACGCCATACGAGCGGCAAAGTGATTTGCTAAGAGAAAAATATCCTCACGCCGTTCCCGCAAGGGGGGAAGGAAAAGGACCTCAAAAGAGAGTCGGTCAAGCAAATCGGCCTTAAAGCGGCCCTGGATTGCCAGGGCTTTGAGATCGGCATTGGTCGCACCGATAATTTGGACATTCACCGAGATCGGCTGCGAACTTCCCACCCGCTCAAAGCTACCATATTCAACTGCGCGAAGAATTTTCTCTTGGGATTCAGGTGGTATTTGACCAATTTCGTCCAGAAACAGGCTACCGCCGTTGGCTGTCTCAAAACGGCCCAGGCGCCGTCGGGTTGCGCCAGTAAAAGCGCCTTCTTCATGGCCGAACAACTCCGCTTCAATAAGCGCAGGCGACAACGCTGCACAGTTCAGGGTAACAAACGGTCCTTGCCAACGCGCAGAGAGGTAGTGCAGTCGGGACGCGGCCAGCTCCTTTCCTGTCCCGCGTTCGCCCATGAGCAAGACCGACCGGTTGACCTGAGCGACTTGAGAGAGCTGCTCTTGGAATTCTAAGAAGGCTTCGGACTGGCCGAGCGCCTCCATTTGATTGAATGGCGGATTTTCCGAGAGATCTGTCTGATTCTTCAAAAGTGAATCCGGGAGTAACGGGTGGTCTTTTTGAGTGGGATTTTTCGCCATTTCTTGGTTTTTATAGCCTAGGAACTGTTTGAAAAACTATACCCCAGTTTCTTGCATATTTACAAGGGCCTAAAAGAAATGGACTTTTTTACTTTCCAACAATTGGCACGCCGCCTGCTAATACCTGACTGAAGACTACACAAAGGAGAGACAGGATGGGAATTTTTACACGAGTCCGCGACATCATTAGTGCGAATCTCAACGCCATGCTGGATAAAGCCGAAGATCCAGAGAAACTCATTCGACTCATGATTAAGGAGATGGAGGATACCCTCGTTGAGATCAAGGCCTCGTGTGCCGGAGTTATGGCCGCGAAAAAGAAAATCCAGCGAGACTGCACGACGGTCGAAACGCGGGTGACGCTATGGGACGAGAAGGCCCAACTTGCTGTGGACAGGGACCGCGAAGACCTTGCGCGCGAGGCACTTGTGGAAAAGCGGCGCTATGCCGAACGCGCTGCCAGCCTCCGAAAAGAATTGGCCGAGTGCGAGGGGTTGGTGAACCAATACCAGGAAGACCTTGCTCAACTCGAGGATAAGCTCGGGGCCGTACGCGAGAAGCAGCGCTTGCTCGTCCAGCGTCATATTCATGCCCACAAGCGCAAGCGGGCTCAGGACGAGTTGCGTCGGCTCGATAGCTCGGATGCCTTTATACGGTTTGAACAATTTGAAAATCGAATCGAACGCATGGAGTCTGAAGCGGATTTGGTGAATCCCATTCGTCAACACTCCCTTGACGAGGAGTTTGCTCGTCTAGAAGGCGATGAGGACATCGAAAAAGAGTTGGAAGCCCTCAAAGTCGCTGTCACAAAAAAGACCGGCGATATATCGCAGATATAAAGACGCACCAAGAGTGCATTATTATGGAGTGAATCTACGTTATGGATGCTCAAATAGGCGCCGGGGTACTCGCAATTATACTTATCTTTGGCTCTTTTTTTGTCGCTGTGATCGGCGGACTGGCGCTTGCGGGTTGGGCGATATGGAGAAAAACTGCGCCTAAACAGGGACACCTTGCGCAGGCTGACGAAGCGCAAATGATCCAAGAGTTGTATCAGGGCTTATTGCGGATGGAAGAGCGAGTGGAGACATTAGAAAGCCTGTTACTTGACCAAGAAAGAAAAGGGAAAGGGAGCCAATGACTTCGGTAGAACGTCCAGCAGGTTTATATCGATCCCGAGACGGCATGATTCTCGGTGTGTGTAAGGGCAGCGCCGACTATCTCGATTTTTCGCTCTTTTGGACGCGTATGCTTGCCGTCCTGTTCTTTATCTTTTCCGGCTTCTGGCCTATCGGCGGTCTCTATCTGCTTGCCGCTCTGGTCATGAAACCTAAGCCTGTCGTGCCGTTTGAAAGTACGGGTGAACGAGAATTTTATGACGCCTACGTTAATTCTCGCGGGCTCGCTCTGCATCGTTTGAAACGTACCTTTGATAATCTTGATCGTCGTATCCGACGCATGGAAGATGCGGTGACCAATCGCGAGTACGATTGGGAGCAGCGTTTGCACAAGTCATAAGCCCACCGGAAAAGCATAGGCTCCGCCACCCTTCACATACCTCCGTCTTGTCCCTTCGACCGAATGACTATTTTCGCAGGTCTGACCCAACGAGGACCGTCCTTCCCGTGTAGACGGGAATCCGAGGGCCAGCCCAGCTCCCTCCGGTAGCAGAGCGATCAAATGCCAGGTAAATAGTGCGGAAGGGCAAAAGAGGTCGTTGCCCTGTCGAGCATAAGGAGGGGGATCATGACACTTCGACGCAGCACGACGTTCGCTTGCAGGCGGAAAGCTGGCTGGACAACAGTCGGACTAACCACATTAGTCACGCTTGCCATAATTCTTACTGGCTTCATATGCACCCCAAGTTGGGCAATGACACCAACGGGGCAGAAGCCTGATGGCCAAGCGCTGTATGAGAGCCACTGCGCCAAATGCCACGGCGGGAAATCCACCCGCGCCGCGCGGCTTGAGATTTTACACCGATTGCCTGCCGAGTTTATATTACATTCGTTGGAACTCGGGAAAATGAAATTCCAAGGCGTCATACGTAGCAACGAAGAGCGCCGGGCCATTTCTGAATGGGTGACAGGTAAGAAACTCAAACCGGAATCCGCGACGGATGAAACCGTAGCCGGATTTTGTGCAGGCGCCCCGGGCGAGTTCTCGGTCGAAGAAGGTGCTCCGCAATGGAACGGCTGGGGCGTGGATGCGGTGAACAGCCGGTTTCAGCCTACGAAACACGCCGGTATCAGCGCGGATCAAGTGCCAAAGCTGAAAGTGAAATGGGTCTTTGGCTTGCCCATGGACTACCAAACCTCACAGCCGACAGTTGTTGGTGGACGAGTCTTTGTCGGCACTATGAAGGGCCGAGTCTATTCGATTGATGCCAAGACCGGCTGTCTGTACTGGTCGATGAAACCAAAATCAGGCGTTCGCTCGACTTTGGTCATCGGCCAACTACCCGGCTCAAATCCGCCCCGATATGTTGTCTATTTTGGAGATTCAGAGGCTCGGATGTATGCTCTAGACGCCGGAACGGGAAGAGAGCTGTGGCAGACGCGCGTTGACGATCATCCTATGGCGCGTATTACCGGCACGCCCAAGCTGCACGGCAATCGTTTGTATGTCCCGATTACGGCGTTAGAGGAAGCGGCTGGGGCGGATGCGGATTATGAGTGTTGTACCTTCCGTGGCACGCTCGTGGCCATGAACCCAATTAACGGTAAGACGGTTTGGACGACGTATACCATTCCAGATGCCCCAGCCCCGTTTCGAAAAAATAGAGTTGGCACGCAACTCTGGGGGCCGTCAGGCGCGTCAGTCTGGTCATCTCCGACGCTCGACCTTGAACGTGGCAGAATGTATGTCACGACAGGTGATAACTATTCTGACCCGGCCTCGCTTACAAGCGATGCCATGATGGCCTTTGATCTGCGGACCGGGAAATTCCTGTGGTCGCAGCAATTCACACCGAATGATGCTTTTAATATCGGTTGCGAGACTGCGGATGACACAAACTGCCCGGAAGCCGATGGCCCGGATTTGGACTTTGGCTCTTCATCAATTCTCGCCAAGCTGCCGAATGGCAAACGTATTTTGCTTGCGGGTCAGAAGTCCGGGGTGGTACATGCCGTTGATCCTGATCGTGACGGTGAGATCCTGTGGCAACAGCGCATCGGAAAGGGCGGCCTGATCGGTGGAATCCAATGGGGCCCGGCTGCTGATGCAAAGACGCTCTATGTTGCCTTATCAGACATTGGCGTGGAGACCCACAAAGATGAAGATTTGGGCTGGACGACCACGCTGAACACCAGCGTTGGCGGGGGGATGTTTGCGTATGACATCGAAACGGGTGAGCAGAAATGGTATACACCGCCCCCCGGCTGTGGTGATCGTAAAGCGTGCAGCCCGGCCCAGTCGGCGGCAATCTCCGTCATCCCTGGGGTGGTCTTCTCTGGTTCGGTGGACGGCCATTTGCGCGCCTACTCAACATCGGATGGGACGGTGGTATGGGATTATAACGCGGACCAAGAATATGAGAGCACGAATGGGATAAAGACAAGAGGAGGCTCGTTTGACGGTCCAGGTCCCACGATTGTCGACGGGATGGTGTACGTGAATTCCGGGTATGGCTATTGGGGCGGCATGCCGGGCAATGCGCTTATGGCTTTCTCGGTGGATGAAGAATAGTAAAGAGGGTGGGTGGGTCTTTCAGACCCACCAGCTTTCAGTGGGTGACGCTTCGCTCCCACCCACCCGACGAAATAAGGAGGGACTGCCATGGTCGTGACAGATAAGACTCATTTGAAAAGACGAGTGATAACCTCGTGGCTCACCGGAGGATGGTGCTTTGCCCTGCTAGGCTTTTTTATCCCAACGAGTTGGGCAATGGGGCCGGGAGTTACAAAGGCAGTGGACGGGGAGAAACTCTATAACCAGTATTGCGAGCAGTGTCATGAAGGCCAGGTCACACGTGCACCGCACCGTGACGTGCTGTCAAAACTGCCCGCAAATTTGGTGCTCCACTCACTCAGTGTTGGCAAGATGCGGATGCAAGGCTGGACGCGGACGATTGAGGAGCGCCGCGCCATGTCTGAATGGATCACCGGCAAGAAAATCAAGGAAACAGATGAGACCGTTGGCGGATTTTGTGCCGACGCGCCAGGCGAGTTTTCTGTTGCAGACGGCGCTCCGCAGTGGAACGGCTGGGGTGTAGACAACACAAATAGTCGCTTCCAGTCGGCCGAGAATGCTGGGATACCAGCCGACAAGGTACAGAATCTCAAAGTTAAATGGGTGTTTGGGTTGCCTATGGATTTTCGTGCCTCTCAGCCTACGGTTGTTGGCGGTCGCGTCTTTGTCGGTTCACTGCAGGGTCGTATTTATTCGCTCGATGCCAAAACTGGTTGCTTGTACTGGTCGGTGAAAACGGACGGCGGGGTGCGCTCGACCATGGTAGTTGATAGCCTACCAGGAACGAGCCCGTCCCGATTTGTTGTTTACGTGGGAGATGCCGCAGCAAATGTGTATGCGCTGGATGCACGCACCGGCAAAGAACTGTGGAAAGTAGACATTGATGATCACCCCCTAGCAACGATTACTGGCACGCCCAAAACGCTCGGCAATCGGTTATACGTGTCCACCACAGCTCTTGAAGAACTTGCCGGCGCAGACCCCAGCTACGAATGCTGCACGTTTCGCGGCAAGATGATGGCCCTCAACCGCTTTAACGGTAAGCTGGTGTGGCGCGGGTATACGCTGGATGCTGCCAAACCAATCCGCAAGAATGCGATTGGCGTGCAGCTGTGGGGACCATCTGGTGCGTCGATCTGGTCGTCGCCCGCGCTCGATCCGGAACGCGGCAGAATGTACGTGACCACGGGCGACAATTACTCGGACCCCGCTTCCTTGACGAGCGATGCGGTGGTGGCCTTTGATCTGCGGACAGGAGAATTCTTATGGGCCAAGCAATTCACGGCGGGCGATGCCTGGAATGCAGGCTGTGAGCTGCAGGACGATACCAATTGTCCCGAAGCACGCGGTCCCGACTTGGATTTTGCCTCTTCGCCCATCCTGCGTATCTTACCCGATGGTAGACGGGTCATTCTGGCGGGACAAAAGTCGGGCATGTTGCACGCCATTGACCCGGATCGGGAGGGGGAAATTCTGTGGCAGCAGCGGGTTGGGAAAGGCGGCCTCATCGGCGGTATCCAGTGGGGCTCGGCAGTGGATGCCAAACAGATCTATGTGGCTTTGTCCGATATTGGGGTCACTACGGTAAAGAATTCCGACATCGGCTTTGACACCACACTCGACAGTAGTGTTGGCGGGGGCATGTTTGCGTATGACATCGAGACGGGGGAGCGCAAATGGTATATCCCACCGCCCGGCTGCGGCGACCGTAAACAGTGCAGTCCGGCGCAGTCTGCTGCAGTGTCGGTGATCCCCGGGGTTGTGTTCTCGGGATCTGTAGACGGCCATCTCCGTGGTTATACGACACGTAGTGGCGAGGTGGTGTGGGACTACAACGCGGACCAGGAATATGAAAGCACCAACGGTGTCAAGGCGCGTGGTGGCTCGTTCGACGGTCCGGGACCGACCATTGTCGATGGTATGGTTTATGTGAATTCGGGCTATGGTTTTGGGGGTGGAATGGGAGGAAATGCCTTGATCGCTTTTTCCGTGAATGGCGAATAATCATCTTTTTAGGTTGTATGGGTAGGTCTCGTACCTACCCGTCTCAATTCTGAGGTAGGGAGGGTCCTGCAGACCCACCTTTATTCGGCGGGTGACGCTCTGCTTCCACCCACCCTGCGAAACGTCCGCTAAGGAGGTACTCCATGTTCGTAAGAGATTGGGCTTGGCCTAAAAGAAAAGCTGCGAGAACAGTGCTTGGCGCGTTGTGCTTTGTGTTAGTGGGCTTGATTGTTCCGTCCGGCTGGGCCTTTTCGCCCACGAATGGGGGCGCTGACGGTGAGATGCTCTACAAAGAAAACTGCGCGCGCTGTCACGAGGGCCAAGTCAAACGCGCCCCGCATCGTCAAGTCATTCAGCGCCTGCCGGCCGATATGGTCCTGCATTCTTTGGAACTCGGCAAGATGAAGTTCCAAGGCATGACGCGGACCACTGCGGAGCGTCGAGCCGTGTCCGAATGGATCACGGGCAAGAAGTTAAAACCGGCCTCGGCCACGGATGAAACTGTTGCTGGGTTTTGTCCTGACGCGCCGGGTGAGTTCTCCATTGAAGCAGGTGCCCCAGCGTGGAATGGCTGGGGAGTCAATAACTTCAACTCCCGTTTCCAAACTGCTGCTGATGCAGGCGTGAGTCCAGACCAAGTGCCCAACCTCAAGGTCAAATGGGTCTTTGGTTTGCCTATGGATTTCCAAACCTCGCAGCCGACGGTGATTGGTGGCCGGATTTTCGTGGGGACTATGAAGGGCCGTGTGTATTCCCTTAATGCCAAAAGCGGCTGCCTGCACTGGTCTGTCAAAACGAAGGCCGGAGTCCGCTCAACGATGGTTGTGGATACGCTGCCCGGCACCAGCCCGGCTCGCTATGTCGTCTACGTGGGTGACGTTGAGGCCAACCTGTATGCGCTGGATGCGCAAACGGGTAAGGAGCTATGGCAAGTTAAAATTGACGACCATCCCTTGGCTCGGATCACCGCAACGCCAAAAACGCACGGCAATCGGATCTATGTCTCTGCTACTACATTCGAAGAAGTCGCGGGCGGAGATCAGCATTATGAGTGCTGCACGTTTCGTGGTTCAGTGCTGGCCCTCAATCGGTTCAATGGCAAACAAGTGTGGAAGGCGTATACCATTCCAGATCCACCCGCTCCGGTCCGTAAGAATAAGTTTGGAGTTCAGCTGTGGGGACCGTCGGGAGCCTCGGTTTGGTCCTCACCGGCCCTCGATCTTGAACGCGGCAGAATATACGTCACCACCGGCGATAACTATTCTGATCCAGCGTCGCTTACCAGTGACGCAGTTATGGCCTTTGATCTGCGGACCGGGAAGTTTTTGTGGTCCAAACAGTTCACGCCGAACGATGCCTGGAATGTCGGTTGTGAGACGGACGACGATGCCAACTGTCCGGAGGCGCGTGGTCCGGACCTCGACTTTGCGTCATCGCCCATCCTGCACGTTTTACCCAATGGCAGACGTATCATTCTCGCAGGACAGAAGTCTGGGGTGATGCATGCCATAGATCCGGATCGTGATGGCGAGATTCTCTGGCAACATCGGGTTGGCAAGGGGGGACTAGCGGGGGGGATACAGTGGGGCTCGGCCGCTGATGCTAAACAGGTCTATGTCGCTCTGTCCGATATTGGCCTCAAGACTGTAGAGAACTCAGATGCGGGCTGGGCCACGACCCTGGATGGCAGTGTGGGTGGCGGCATGTTTGCCATAGGGATTGAGACTGGCGAGCGCAACTGGCATGTGCCACCTGTGGGGTGCGGAGATAAGCCTCAATGCAGTCCGGCCCAATCGGCGGCGGTAACCGCCATTCCGGGGGTTGTCTTTTCCGGCTCGGAAGACGGCCATTTGCGTGGCTATGCCACTGGTACCGGCGAAGTCGTGTGGGATTACGATGCCGATCAGGAATATGAAAGCATCAATGGCATTAAGACGAAGGGCGGCTCGTTCGATGGTCCGGGACCAACGATTGTAGACGGTATGATGTATGTCAATTCTGGCTACGGTTTTTGGGGAGGAATGTCGGGGAACGCGTTGATCGCATTCTCGGTGAATGGCGAGTAAGTTTCTGGCCTGAATATCCTCGTAGGGGCGACCGGCGGGTCGCCCCTTTTTGTTGCGGCAACATTGAATTTTATATATCTGCCTCTGAGTCCGTGCGCGGTCTTCCTTCTGGGGCATGCTCTGGCTTATTGTCCTGTCCTGCTCTCACGGTACCGGAAGCGTGGCTAATTCAGTCGCAAGGTCAGCCGAAAGCTGCTGAAGAATCTCTTGAAGATTCCTACTCATGGCCTCCGCCACGGCAGCTGGGTTGCGCTGGGTTGCTTGCTGGGTTGCGGTATAGGTCTCAAACCAAAATGGGGACGCATTGCGAGAGCGGCTGAGCCAGACGTCGATGGTCAGGACTGCCTGCCAAGACAGTGCCTGATCTATCTCCTCACACTGACGTACGACGCCCCCGAGCCGCATATCGGCCGGGGCATCCGGAGTCGGATAGACCGTGCTGAAGAGGTGGGATTGCTGCAACGCGCGGCGTGTCAGCGTTGTCACCATGTCGGCGGGCTTCGAGACCCAGCGATGGTAATGGTAGAAATCTACCTGGTAGGGCGAGGAGCGATAGACAATGCGATCTCGGTTATACGGTTGGTGGGCGGTAAACGGTCTCACAACCAACGAGGCTGGCGAAGTTGGTGACGCTGTGGTCTGCGCTGTAGGAGCTGAGCCGGTGGTGCGAGAGGGAAGAGACAGCGCGTAATAGTGGACCTCTTGCTTTGATTGCGCGATGCCACACCCAGCGAGGAGCATGCTCCAGAGACTAAGGCAGAACAAGAGCTTGGTGTATGTCATGGGTCAGGAATTTCTTTGGCTGAAACCGTTGTCCCCCAAACAATAGAAGACGGGTCATTGCGCAAGGATGCACTCAGCTCCCTCAGTTCTTGTGAGGTATTCGATAAGTTCACCAGGAGTTGACCTACTTCTTGACGATTGTCAACAACAACGTCGTCGAGGTGGCCAGTCAGCTGGCGTACCTCATTGGCCAGCTGCGCCGTCACGGCCGCGGTCTTTCGCATCTGGTCCATTATGGCCTTGCCATCGTCATACAGATCTCCACGTATGGTGTTAATCGCATCTGTTGCATTTTTGATCCCAACTGCTGCTTGAGCCAGGTTGTCAACCATCTCTCGTAAAGCCGTTCGCGTTTCGGGGGTTGAGACTTCATCCAGCGAGGTACGCAGGTCTTCTGCCAAGAGCGATATATTGCGCAGAAAGTTGGTGACAGCGGTCAGATTCTGCTGGCTCAAAACGCCTTGTTCAATACGCGCGAGTGTATCAAGCAGGCGTTCCGCGATGGCGCCCGCGCGATCTTGGAACTCTTCCAGCCCACCGCGTTCGACTAGAATTTTTTCACCTGTTTCTAAACGAGGCGCGGCCCTCGATCCGCCCGTCAATTCGATATAGCGAATGCCGGTCACAAATGAGCCTATGAGATGCGCGGTCGTATCTTGGCGGATGCGGGTGCCCGGCTGTAGCGCAATCATCACCTCAGCTAGGGGGGGAGTGTCATGGGTAAGCCTGATGGCTTCGACTTTGCCGACGGTGACACCTTGATACTCCACCACCGCGCCAGGCAAGAGGCCACTGACTGATTCTTCAAACAAGATGGCATAGTTATCGACCGACTGAAAAAAACGTGAGCCTGCCAGCCACAGCAGCGCGCCGCTAAACAGAAAGAAGCTGAGCGTAACAAACAGGCCGACCTTAAGCCGATTCTGTCCCATGCTGTTCTCCATTCACAAGTAAAGTGTCGAGCAAACCGCCTTGCAAGGTCGTTGGTCGTGGGCGGCGGTCAAAAAAAGCGCGGATGTGTGGATGATCGGTCTGCCGCACCGCATCCAGTGGACCGGCGGCAAGCACGCGTCCTGCGTCCAACATGACTGCGCGATCGGCAATCATTTGAATGCTGCCCAGCTCGTGGGTCACGATGATGATGGTCATGCTGAGTTGTTCTTTGAGCCGAAGAACTAATTCATCCAACTCCCGTGCGGTAATGGGATCGAGACCGGCAGAGAGTTCATCAAAAAGCAGCAGGGTTGGGTCCAAAGCCAGTGCGCGCGCGACTGCTGCTCGCTTTTTCATGCCTCCGCTGATTGTCGCCGGCAAGAGATGGGCCGCCCGCTCCAGGCCGACTAGGGAGAGCTTCATCCGAGCCAGCATGCGGGCGGTTTTTTGATCCGTCTTGGTGTGCTCGATAATAGGCAAGGCAATATTCTCTTCAAGAGTCATCGAATTAAAGAGTGCCCCCCCCTGAAACGACATGCCCACATTCCGCAGAATATTTTCTCGTTCTCCTTCATTTGCTTGATGGAAATCGTGTCCGTCTATGAGGACGCGTCCGGCGGTTGGTGTCAGCAGCCCGACAATGTGACGTAAGAGTGTGGTTTTCCCGCAGCCGCTGCTGCCCAAAACGACAGTGATTTCACCGCGGTAGGCATCCAAGCTGATCCCGTCAAGGATTGTCCGGCCATCGTACTGGGCAACCAGGCCTTCAATCTGAACGTAGGGGCTGATGTCTGATGTTGGCATACGATTTTCTGTGACCGCTGTATGATGGTCTACGTCAGATAGAAGAATATCGTGGTGAACACCGCATCCGCTAAAATACACAACACGATAGAGGCAACCACAGATGCCGTGGTATTTGTCCCGACACCTTCTGCTCCACCATGCACATAAAAACCACGGTAGCAGGCAACAAGCCCAATCAGCAACGCAAAGACGAGACTTTTGACCATGCCGGTTGCCAGATCAATCATGAGCAATGCCTGCCCCGTCTGCTGTAAATAGTTCCGGCTGCCAAGGCCCAGTAACATCACGCCTATCCAGTATCCGCCGAAAACTCCGGTCAGATTCGACAGCACCGTCAAACATGGCACGGCACACAGCAAGGCGAGAATACGCGGCAGAAGGAGGAAGCGGCCCGGACTCAGGGCCATAGTTTGCATCGCGTCGATCTCTTCAGACACGACCATGGTGCCGAGCTCGGCGGTGATGGCCGAACCGCTGCGTCCAGCGACAATTATGGCGGTAATCAAAGGCGCCATCTCACGGGCCATTGAAACCGCAACGAGGTTGGCAATATAGATAGTCGCTCCAAATTGGCGCAGCTGACTGGCTGCATTGAGGGCTAAGACCGCGCCTACGAGAAAAGACAGAAAGGTGACAATGGGAACGCCGTCCACACCAATCTTGACAATTTGTTCGAAGGTTCGGTCCCATTTGATTCCTTTGCCACGCCAGGGGGCAAGAAAGAGCCAATATGCGATTTCGCCAACCATTTCGAGCAAACGCCGGCCGGTGTTGACCGCGCTCAGCGTTTGTTCTCCCACATATTCCATAAGGGAAAGCTGCGCTGGCAATTGTCTCGACTGATCCAGAATGCTGGCATCAAGGCCGGTAAAAGCTTGCTGGGCTTGGGCTGACAAACCAGTAAAGCGTACGGTCACTCCACGGTCTTTTCCCTGTTGTACGAGCCTGAGGAGCGCCGCGACCTCTAACCCCGCCAGGCGTGGAACCTTGCTAAGATCGAGCATATACTGTGAACCAGACGGCGCTCGTTCAACCTGGCGGGTGTGCTCGCGCACCAAGGAAAAGATCAGTGGTGACGTTTGCGATGGGCCTAGTCCGTCCTGTTCCAAAATATGTGTCGTCCTTTTCCCCGCTCGCCTCGGCCAACGGAAGCCCGGAAGCCCATGAATCAGCCTTGCCGAGGTGTGCGAACCCATTTCGCCTTTTTTGTCTTTTCATAGCATAACAGGAGATGAGGGATGGAGTCATGATAGGAGGGGGAGGACAGCACCAGCAGGCGCGTGCCTGGATACTGCTATTCGTGTATCTGACGCTGGGCAGTTGTGGTGGGGGTGATGAGCAGAGGTCTGCCGCATCTGGTGTTGTGTCCACACATGAAGAAGAACTGTCTCGCAATGCCGAGGCTGACAAAAGAGGAGAAACGGCCGTTTCTGCGGGCCGGGTTGTTGCCAGCAGGAACCTTGGTATGATCGTATCCGGAGCGGGCAGTACTGCCGTCACCCGCTCGCTTGAAGTTCATGAAGAGCGTGTACAGGTTTCCTTGCCTCACCTGCAAGACGTGTACGAACGGGAGCGGCAGAAACAGCCGAATCTGATGGGCAGTGTGGACCTGTATTTGACCATTGAGCCAAATGGCAATGTCTCAGACTTGTGGTTCCCCAAAGCACGCGTTTCAGACGTGCGTTTCCTGGACGCCATAGCTCAAAGGCCGCTCAGTCTCCAACCGTCGGCCTGGTTACCTACACCGCACGGACGCACAGCAAGTCGATGGGCCACGATAATCTCCAGCTCCCATAAGCTAGCATTTGCTGGGGAAATAGGTTTCCAAACTTGCTGCTTCGCGCTGCTGACAAGCGACTGCAACCCGGAGTTTCTCCAAGTGCTGGTCCATCATTTTCCCACCCTGCGGAACCGGATGGGCGGTAAAGAAGTCTCTGACCTCAGCCTCAAGTTCGGGCGTTACCAGGGCTACAATGCCCTCGCACATACGGATAACAGAATTATCCGGAAACTTCGCCGCCATCTCGTCCCAGTGCTCTTGGAGGAAAGCCCAGGCCAGCTCGCGGCCATCGGTGTTCATCAGTAGTGAGCGCATAAGATAGGGTGCGTTTTGGGTCCGGACGTCCCCGTTCAGTGTCATGACGAGCGTCTGTTTGAGAAGATCCTGCTGCCGGAAGGCCGCCAGCGCAAACTGATAGCGCTGTTCTTCCTGTGGTGTCTTTGCCGTTTGTGAGGTCTGACGAAATTCTTCGTATACGTCTGGCCCCCCCGTATAAGCGAGAATCGAAACCAGGGAAGGGATGAGGTTGCGATCAACAGCGTTGCGATCGGCTTTATATTGCGCATACACAGTGAGCGCGTCTTCTTGTGTCGCTCGGTCGTCCCCCATCGTTCCCAAGGCTCCGAGCAGTTCTCCCCGTAACTGACTAATGAGAGCATTCTCTCCATCTTTGGGGCTCCAGCCTAACTGCTGGGTTAGTGGACCGAGGAGGTCGCGAATCCGACGTTGCAGGGCTGGCCGCTGGGCCGGGCTCAGCAATCGATACAGGTAATGGCAAGGACCCAGAATCGCGGCCCAGACATTATGATCTGTCTCCTCACGAAACAAAGACAGCAGGTCGAGATAGGCGGTAAGCGGGGTGAGGCCAGCCTGGGCTGTAGCCCAGGTATCGCTGATGAGATTAAAGCGCTCAATCGATGAGAGCCGGGTGTGGATGTTTTCCGTTAGTTGACTGAGCATGTCTGGGCTATAACGGACGCGGTAAAATCCATGTCCACCCGCATTGACGACGGCCCAATTCGGGCTGCTGGACAATGACAGGCGGAGCTCTGTATCGCTGAGAAGGGCGGTCTGGGTTTGGACTTCACCGTTCACCTGGGCTTTGATAAAAATCGGCGCTTGCCAGTGTTTCTCGTCGTCCGTGCCGTTTTGGAGATAGTAAAACGGTTGCTGTGAGACAACGAGATCGGCACCGTCGGCCTCAACGGAAATCAAGGGATAGCCAGCCTGGAAGACCCAGGTATCCATCATGGCCCGCACCGGCTGTTGGGTGGACTCTTCTATTGCGTCCCACAGATCGGTTGTTTCTGCACTGTCGTATTCATGCTTCTGCAGATAGCGGCTGATTCCCTTTTGAAACGCTGGCGGACCAAGATATTGTTCCAACATGCGCAGCACGGCTGCGCCTTTCTCATAGGTCAGAATGTCGAACATGGCAGCGGCCTCTTCGGGGTGTTTCACCGGGAACTCGATGGGACGGGAACTCTGGAGCCCGTCAACTTGTAACGCTGCCGCGCGGGAGACGGCAAAACTCGTCCAGCGCTGCCATTCAGGTTTCCAATTATCGACGGCCATCATTTCCATAAAGGTGGCAAAGGCTTCATTCAGCCACAGGCCATTCCACCAGCGCATGGTGACCAGATCGCCAAACCACATGTGCGCGTTCTCATGCGAGACCACGTCGGCAACACGTTCCAATTCACTCCGCGCGGCGGCATCCTCGTCGATGAGCAGCGCGGTTTCTCGAAAAGTGATCGCTCCCAGATTTTCCATTGCCCCGGCCGCAAAATCCGGAATAGCAATCAAGTCCAGCTTATCGCCCGGATACGGCCGTCCGTAATACTCGCTAAAAAATTGGAGAGAGGCGGCTCCAATCGCTTGCCCAAACTTCGTCAGATGCTGCTTGCCCGGTATAGAACATACACGCAGCGGCTTGCCGTCCACATAGGTTGGCTCGCTGGCCTCGAATTCTCCAACAATGAAGGCGACCAAATAGGTTGACATCTTCATGCTGTCGGCAAACACGACTTCTTTCTTCCCCGTGCCTGTTTGTGGGGTTTCGCGCACGATGGCCGCATTCGAGATAGCCGTTAGTCTTTCATCAATAACCAGTGTGACCTGGAAGACGGCTTTCAGGGCAGGCTCATCCCAACACGGAAACGCCCGTCGAGCGTCAGTTGATTCAAACTGGGTGGAAGCCAAAATGGTATCCTGACCATCGGCGTCCTTATAGCTGCTGCGGTAAAAGCCGTGCAACTTGTCATTGAGAATGCCTTCAAAAGAGATGTGGAGTTGCCACTCGCCCGGGCTGAGGACGCGCGGAAAATGCAGGACTGCCCGTTCAGCGGACTCGTCGAAGATGGCACTCCCTTCGTCGGTGTTTCCATCTGCATCGACAATCCAGACCTTTTGGAATGTCAGTTCGCAGGCATTCAACACAATTTCTTGCGTAGGCTCTTTGACCGTGACCGTGACGCTTTCTTCGCCGGCGAATGTAAAATGTGTGAGGTCTGGGGTCAGCCGAATGGCATACCGTTCAGGGTAGGTTGTTTCAGGTAGCTTGTAGGATAGCGTCTCTGTCATAATGACTCCGTGGGGGCATAATGACTGTGTGGGAAAGCCTTCCGCTTTCCGCATTGCCCATTGCCCATTGTGCTTGAGGATAGTGAAAGATTAGGGATACCAGAAGCGGTTTGTCTTTGGCAAATGGCTCCCCTCTGCCTTGTAGGGTTTCTGGAGGCTGCGGGGGGCATGCTTGTACAGCCATGATGATCGCGATATTGAAACGGAAGAGCCCATGCGCAGCACGAGGATGTTATGAGCGACCAGCATGATCGTGACACAGATATCGACCACGGCACTATTACTGAAACTGAAAAAAAAACCAAGCAGCCGCCTCTGTACAAGGTCCTGTTGCACAATGATGATTACACGACTATGGAGTTCGTTGTGTACATCCTCCAGACCGTATTCCGCCACGATGCGACCCAGGCCACACAAGTCATGCTGCACGTCCATCGTCAGGGAACTGGGGTGGCTGGTGTATACACCTACGAAGTTGCTGAAGCGAAGGTCTCGCGTGCGGAGGGCTTAGCCCAAAAGCACGAGTTTCCTTTGAAATGCAGTATGGAAGAGGCGTAACAAGCGGTAGGGAGTCCTCCAATGCGAATTAGTCGGGAACTTGAGGTGACGATTAGCCTGGCGATCAACGAGGCACGCCGCCGACGGCATGAGTTTTTGTGTCTTGAGCATGTGTTGCATGCTCTGCTTTTCGACGAGACGGTAGCAGAAGTCGTTCGGCAATGCGGTGGAGATGTGAAAACCCTCCAGAACGATCTTGAGGAGTTTCTCAAGGAAAATTTAGAGTCGCTGCCTGAAGAAGCCGGCGATATCGACCCGCAGCAAACTTTGGCGTTTCATCGTGTCCTGCAACGCGCTGCATTACATGTCGAGTCTGCAAGCAAAGAAGTTGTTGAAACCCGAAATTTCTTTGTGGCGTTGTTTCGTGAAGACAATAGCCACGCGGTGTACTTATTGGAAAAGCAGGGCGTGACCCGGCTCGACGTGCTGAACTACATCTCGCACGGTGTCTCCAAAACACCGTCGGACGAAGAGCCTGCGCCTGGCTCTGGGCAAGGAGAAAGCTCTTCAGACGAAGAAGGTGAGCCACGTCGTGCGAAAGATCCGCTTGAGGCGTTTACCACCAACCTGGTGCAAAAGGCCAAAGATGGCAAGGTTGATCCGCTTATCGGTAGAGAAGTCGAGCTTGAGCGGACAATCCATGTGCTGTGTCGGCGGCGTAAGAATAATCCCATCTACGTCGGGGATTCCGGGGTGGGTAAGACCGCGATTGCAGATGGCCTTGCGCTCAAGATCTCCGAAGGCGATGTGCCCGATGTGTTAAAAGACGTCCAGATCTACTCCCTCGATATGGGCTCTGTGTTGGCGGGCACGAAGTTCCGTGGTCAGTTTGAAGAACGCCTCAAGGCGGTTCTCAAGGCCCTTGAAAAGCAGCCCGGTGCAGTGCTGTTTATTGATGAGATCCACACCATTGTTGGTGCTGGCGCAACCAGCGGCGGATCCATGGACGCGTCGAATATTCTTAAGCCTGCACTGGCGTCCGGGACATTACGCTGTATTGGCGCCACAACTTACCATGAGTACCGGAGTTATTTTGAACGCGATCGGGCGCTGGCACGTCGGTTCCAAAAAATCGAGGTGCAGGAGCCTAGCGTCGAAGAGGCGGTTGAGATCCTCAAGGGACTCAAGCCACATTACGAAGAGCACCACGGCGTAGAGTATACGCCTGACGCGCTCAAGGCTGCGGCCGAACTTTCGGCTAAATATATCAACGACCGTTTTCTGCCGGATAAAGCCATCGATGTGATTGACGAGGTCGGCGCGTCTTTCCAGATTCGTCCTGCCCCAGAGGCGGACGGAAAGAAGATTATTCACGACGCGGACGTCGAATCGATTGTGGCCAAGATCGCTCGTATACCGCCTCGCAGTGTGTCCGTTTCGGACAAGGAACGCCTGCAGAGTCTGGATGTGGATCTCAAGGGTGTCGTGTTTGGTCAGGACACGGCCATCGAAACCCTGGTTCGGGCCATCCGGCTCGCCCGGGCAGGACTAGGCCAACCCGAGAAACCGGTTGGCTCTTTCTTATTCTCAGGGCCGACCGGGGTGGGCAAAACCGAAGTCGCCAAACAGCTTGCCGAGACCATGGGGCTAGAATTCCTACGTTTCGACATGAGTGAGTACATGGAGAAACATACCGTGTCGCGTCTGATCGGTGCGCCTCCAGGCTATGTCGGCTTTGATCAAGGTGGACTACTGACAGAAGCGGTGACGCGTAACCCGCATTCCGTGCTGTTGCTGGATGAGATCGAGAAGGCCCATCCTGATTTGTTCAATATCCTCTTGCAGGTCATGGACCATGCGACCCTGACCGATAACAATGGTAAAAAGGCCGACTTTCGACATGTCATTATTATTATGACGAGTAATGCCGGGACGCGGGAAATGTCTGCCGCCGCGATTGGCTTTGGCGATATCTCGAATGAGGGTAAAGATCAGCAGGCGATAGAGAAGCTTTTTAGTCCGGAATTCCGCAACCGTTTGGATGCAACGGTTCATTTCCGTGCTTTGCCGATGCAAGCTATTGAGCGCGTGGTGGAGAAATTCGTCAGAGAACTCACCCAGCAACTCACCGAACGCAAGGTCACGATCTCGTTGACGCCTGCTGCCCGGCGCTATCTGGCAGAAAAGGGCTATGACAAGACCTTCGGCGCTCGGTCTATGGCGCGCTTGATCCAGACTGAGGTCAAGCAAGTCCTGGCGGATGAAATTTTATTTGGACAGCTCGAAGAGGGCGGAGAAGTCGAGATCGACTTGGATGACGGGAAGCTGACCTTTTCCTATGCGCCTACGGCAAGTGATAAAGAAGAGTTGGCTGAACCGGCGGAGACGGTTGAGTAACCGGGGTGCCGTTGTCAATCCGCATCTTGACCGGTTCAAGAGAACTGACGCTGAATCTGTACCGCGTCGCTCGCACCAGGTAAGTCCGAGCATCCATATAGTAGCCGGAGCTGTTCACACTCAGTCCGTGAACAGGGTTGGTTTCAGCCGTAAGAATGAAGAGACCAGGGTCCTTCAGTGCTCTGAACGCGGCCTGGAAAACGTGACGGGGGTCACCGATATGTTCAAACACACCGGCGGCAACAATCACATCATACCGACCGGCTTTTGCTCCAGGAATGGGTAGATGTCTGCGACTTCTAGCTCGGTTTAGATGTTGCGCTCTGGCGCGCATCTGAGGTGATAAGCCCACACCTTCGAGGTGCTTTGCCAGCGGTCGCACGGCTTGGCCGCATAGGCCGGTACCGCAACCTAGGTCAAGAATATCGACTTTTTCTTTACAGTGTTTCCGTAATGCCGCAAGGATAATCTGCGGACACTGGTAGTGCAGACTGTCGACCAACTTCTGATCGTACGAGGCCGCGTAGTTGTCATAGTAGCGTGTAATATAGGATGCTGCTGGCTGCGCCGGGACTGCCTCTGCGCCCGTATGGGCGAGCAGCATCCTGGCACCTAAGCGATCCTCCGGCACAAGACGCAGATAGTGGCGCAGGTGAAGGCTGGCCTGTTGTAAATCATTACACGAGATGAAGAGCCTACCTCGATTAGAGTCAATCCGGTAGTCTGTATACGCCCCATCCCCTGCGAGTCTGAATATGAGTATAGGTCATTGTCATGCTCACGTCACGGTGGCTAAGTAATTCTTGGCCGCTGGACCTCCCTTTGGTATACCTATATGCATTCCGCATGAATCCTTCCCCGAAAACGAGAATTTGATGGATTTTGGAGTCACCTTTCCGTCTCGTGTCGGAGATTTTGAACTGGTCGAACTGGCCGAACGGCTCGGCTATCGTCAAGCCTGGTTCTACGATTCGCAGATGATCTATTCGGACGTCTATGCGACCATGGCCTTGGCCGCGTTTAAGACCTCTAAAATCCGACTTGGAACAGGTGTCGCCGTACCAACTACACGTATGGCGCCGACAGTTGCCCACTCGATCGCAACGATTAACCAGCTTGCCCCGGGCCGTGTGGAATTGGGAGTCGGAACCGGCAACACGGCTCGTCTGACGATGGGCCTGCGACCGATTACGCTGTCGCGCATGAAAAAAGAAGTACGCTTGATCCAAACCTTACTGGCTGGTGAGACAGGCAGCCTACAAGAAGAAGGCGAAGAGCATCCGGTTCGTTTTCTGCATCCGAGTAGAAGCTATATCAATCTGAAAGATCACATTACGGTCAGCATCTCAGCTCTCGGTCCGAAGACCTTGCAGTATTGCGGCTTGGAAGCCGACGGCCATATCACCTGGGGCATCGATTCTGACGGATTGCACACTGCGCGCTCGATCATTGACGAAGCGGCCCAGAAGCGCGGCAAAACGCCGAGTGATGTTCCCTCAAAATGCTTTTTCCCGACCGCCGTCCTCGCACCAGGCGAATCTACCACAACGCCGCGCATTATGAGTCTGGTTGCGCCGTTCATCATGAATTTCCTACACGTCCAGGTGGAATGGGGCAGCGATCTCCTGCCGCCTGTTCCCGCACTCGCCGAATGGGTTGAACGCTACAAACGGTATGCGTCAGCGTTGCCTGCAGAATCGCGTCACCTCACCTTGCACGAAGGACATATCATTTATCCCCGTGAAGATGAGAAAGAGTTCATCGTGCCAGAGTTAGCAGACGTGGTTGCTATGATCGGTGAACCGGATGAGCTCATTGACCGTATGCACAAGCTTGAAGATGCCGGTCTGTCCCATTTTGCTTTTCAGGTCATGGACGACGATCCGGTTCGACAGATGACGGACTTTGCGGAGAGGGTGATGGGGAAGTATTGAGAGGCTATCCGAATAACGCTTTCAAGGTGTCATATTGAGCGCAGCGAAACCACTCAACTCCACTCCTGGGGGAGAGATTCTTCGCTGCGCTCGGAACGACAGAACCGGGCGCCTATGGTTAATCGGATAGGGACTAAGAGGGGGCTCCTCCGCGCCATTGCCAGGATTCCCGCCCGCCCGAAGGGCTGGTGTCTACTTCCTCGTAAAGGTTCGACTTGGTTACTTTTGGGAGAAGCTGGCTCAGTGTGACCTTCTTTCTTTTTGTTGGGATGACGACAAGTTTCCCGTCTGTGACGCGAAGATCCACAAAGGTTCCCTCTGACAACTGTGTTTTCGCAGCAATCGGTTATGGAATGCGCAAGACTAAGCCGTTGCCCCACTTTTGAACTTGAACGTGCATAAAAATCCTTCTCGCGCCAGTGTCAACAGAGAAGATATAGTACTGGCCTCACGGGTCAACGGAACGCGTGAGCATAGAAGGGTTGATTGATTTTGTGATTCTTTATTGGCTTGGTCATGATAAAGAAGCCCCTCACTCTATCTCTCGCCCAGCGGGAGAGAGGACAAATAAAGGAGCATTTATGGACATTGGCGTTTTTAGCTATAACACCGAATACTCTATGCCGGCTGATGAGCTGGCGGTCGCCTGCGAAGAGCGCGGGTATGAATCGTTATGGCTGCCAGAGCATACGCATATTCCAGCCAGCCGGGAGTCACCTTTTCCTGGTGGTGGGGAGTTACCCAAAGAATATGTCCATATGTCAGATCCCTTCATCGGACTGGCCGCTGCAGCTGCGGTGACGAAGAAAATCAAACTGGGCACAGGCATCTCTCTCGTTGTTGAACACGATCCTATAGTTCAGGCCAAGCAGGTGGCATCGCTAGATCGAATTTCGAACGGTCGCTTTCTGTTCGGGATTGGTGCGGGCTGGAATAAGGAAGAAATGCTCAATCATGGCACGCCGCCAAATCGACGTTGGAAGGTCTTGACCGAACGGATCGAGGCCATGCAGGAACTGTGGACCCAAGACGAAGCCTCGTATCACGGCGAGTTTGTGAACTTCGACCGGGTGTGGTCCTATCCCAAGCCCATGACTACACCTTATCCGCCGATTCTGCTCGGCAGTATGAGTTCGAAGATCGGACTCAAGCGTGTCGTTGAGCTGTGTGACGGCTGGATTCCGGTTGCTGCGGCGGTCGAGGATTTGCCGGGATCGATTGCCAAACTGCACGAACACGCCAAGGAAGTCGGGCGCGATCCGCAGTCTATTCCGATCACCTGTTTTTGTACCAATGCACCAAAACCTCATATTCTGGAACGCTTTCAAAACCAGGGTGCGGTGCGTACCGTTGTTCGAATTCCAACTGAAGGACGTGATAGCGTGCTCGCCTTCTTAGATCAGTATTCAGAGATGATACAAAAATTTATTTGATATTCTGTGTCATATTGTTATGAAGAGGACATCCTAGTCATAAGAGGGAGGGATGTTATGGCCTCGTTCATGGGATCGTACGGGGGGCAGACGTACGCGCTGATGCGCATTGTCTTGGGATTCACGTTCTTGGCTCACGGCAGCCAAAAGCTCCTAGGGTTTCCGCTACCTCCGCCAGAGGCGCCGGCGTTTGTCCTCTATACCGCAGGCACTATCGAGTTAGTCGGGGGCGCTCTCATCATGATTGGGCTGATGACAAGCTGGGCTGCGTTTATCGCCAGCGGCTTGATGGCTGCCGCTTACTGGATGATGCACGGTGGGAACGCGCTCCTGCCGATCCAAAATGGAGGCGAACTGGCCGTGGTGTACTGTTTCGCTTTTCTGTTCATCTCCGCCCACGGAGCAGGGATGTGGAGTGTGGACGCCGGGCGTAGCAGCGCGTAGCCAGATGGTCTTGTCCTAGCGCGCTTCGGGTAACAAAGCGCGCGAGATACAAGATGCCTATGAGGGGTGGGGTTGAGGCTGGCCGAACAAAATTCTTGTGTATCGTCGGGACTGAACCTGACGATATTCACGCTGGGGTAAGCGTTGCGATCCGGTGGCCAACTGGGGCACTCGCGCAAACTACCAGGTTCTTTCAGCCGCACACACAAAACGGCACTTTCAGAGCTGTCGGCATCGGTTCCTTTGGCCCGATTGACCCAAAGCCGGACTCACTAACATTTGGCTATATCACCAGCAGGCCGTACCCATCGGCTTTGACTTCGACGTGAATGTAGCTGGCCTGGGAGAAGGCCTCTGGGGTGCAGCACATTGCTTAGACACCTTTGTATGTCTCACCTCGGTACAGGCATCGGCGGGAAGCATGGTCAACGGTGCTCGGATGCATGGCATAATGCACCCGGAAATGGGTCACCTACACGTTCCGCATGATATGCAGGCTGATCCGTTTCCGGGGCTGTGTCCCCCTCACAGCGATTGCCTTGAGGGGCTGGCCTCCGGTCCGGCGTTAGAAAAGCGATGGGGTAAGCCAGGAGAAGATCTTCCGGAAGATCTTCCGGCCTGGGAGCTTGAAGCCCACTATCTTGCTTTGGGTCTCGTCAATATCCTAGGCGTCCTCTCACCGCAAAGTTTTGTCTTGGGTGGTGGAGTGATGGAACAATCGCACCTTCTGCCACTGATCCGGAAGAACGTTAAGCAGCCTCTCAACAACTACCTGCAGCACCCTGCCGTGCTGGAGCAGATCGGCGATTCTATTGTCCTGCCTCAATTGGGCCAGAAAGCCGGTGTTTTCGGCGCGCTTGCTCTTGCGCAAGTAACCGACCCTACCCGAGCGAAATAATTCCTGGTATATCTGCCGGCCTCAGAGTGTGTTTAATAAGTGTGTCTGTGGCCAAAGCCCGTGCGAAAGCAGCAGGTCCAGCGTTGTCCCGAATGTACGTTTTGGACATACTCTCAAAACACGACTGTATTGGTGAAGAGGGGAGAAGGTCTCTATGGCTGAGCATCTATATCCGTCGCATGTGAAAGTGGGCGAGAATCGATTCCGCGAACGGTACGGGCTCGACTTTGAGGAGTTTCAAGTCGGGCAGGTGTTCAAACATCGTCCGGGTTTGACCATCACCCAGCAAGACAATATCGAAGACGCCTTCGACACTCTCAACCAGGCCATGATACATTTTGACGCGAACTATGCATCCAAGACAGAATGGAAAAAGCCTTTGGTGGTCAGCACGCTGACCCTGCAGCGTCTCATTGGCATGACGTGGAAAACGTTTTTCAAAAAAATACGGATCCTGGGTTGGTCCGCTCTCAACATGACAGCTCCGGTTTTTGGCGGGGATACGCTCTACGCTGAGACGGAGATTAAGGCCAAACAGGACATTGAAGGCGATCCCTCCTGTGGCAAGCTGAGGGTTGAGACTCGAGGCACAAATCAGGATGACAAAACTGTGTGTACGATGGAATATGACATGCTGGTGTATAAGCGTGACCATGCCCCGTTTGAGCAGGCGAATTATTAGCCGAGGCACAGCTTGCTGCGCCCCTGTATCGAAAGACGAGGGACAAAATGATGAGCAATTTCTATTCACATCGTAAGCTCGCAGACAATGTTTTTATGGAAATCGCGGGTGTTGAGTTCGAAGACTTTGAAGTTGGCCAGGTCTTTGAACATCGTCCGGGACGAACGTTTACGGTTGAGGAAAACCGCCAGCATACGTTTCGGTCTGCGGATCTTTTGGCACGTAATGCAGACGCCGTGTACAACCAAAAGGTCTACGGTGGGGAAGACGTGATTAATGAGACCTTGGTGCTCAGCACCGTAACCGCTATGACGACTAAGACGTTTAACAAAGTCGTGGCTAACCTCGGCTGGACGGATGTGAAGCTTCCCACGAGAGTAAAGGCTGGAGACACGGTCTATGCCGAGTCTGAGTTGCTGGGCAAACGCGCATCGAAGTCTCGGCCGGCCCAGGCGGTTCTACATGTCCGCACCCGTGCGGTGAATCAACATGACGATGAAGTGTGTTCGTTTGAGCGTAAGCTCCTGATCTATAAACGAGGGTTAGGACCGTACGAAGACGCTGGATATTAAACTCTTCCAATAACGAGGTGGCCGAGGATGAACCAACTCGAAGAAGGCAAAGAACTTACTGTAGATTTTAAGAAGCTAGGTAAGGTAGCCGAAACCGCCAAGGACGTGATCCCGGTCGTGCTGCAACACGCCGAGACTGGCGATGTCCTGTTCGTCGGATACGCTAACGATCTGGCCCTCAAAGAAACGCTCAAAACCAAGCAGGCTGTCCTCTGGTCCACGTCGCGTAACGAACTGTGGCGCAAGGGTGCGACCTCAGGCGATGTGCTCGATCTCGTTGACGTCCGGATTAATTGTGAGCAGAACTCGGTGCTCTACCGGGTGATTCCGCGTAAGCGCGGTGTGTGTCACACCAAAGACCCGGAGGGGAATGCTCGCCAAACGTGTTATTATCGCCAGGCTCTCGACTCTGCCCAAGGCCTTGAATTCGTCTAGGTTGATCTTGAAAGATAGGCGGGGTAACCCCGCCCGTACGATTCTGCCCAGTCGCATGCACCATACGCAGGTGGTCTTGGTTAGGACGGGTTTAACACGCGAACCGGAGCGCCATTCAAAAAGGCTTGGATGTTTGCCACCGTCTCATCGAAGAAAATCTTATACGTCTCCGTTGTCACGTAGCCTATGTGTGGGGTGATGACCGTATTGTCTAGATTTCTTAGCGGGTGATCGAGTGCTAGCGGCTCCTCATCAAACACGTCCAAGCCTGCTCCGGCAATGATTCCTTTTTGTAGGGCCTCGATAAGCGCCGCCTCGTCTAGTATCGGTCCGCGTGAAGTGTTGATTAAATACGCCGTTGGTTTCATGTTGCCAAGCTCAGGACTCCCGATGAGGCCAGATGAACGTTTGCCCAATACTAAATGGATGGAAAGAATATCTGCGCGTGCCAGGAGGTCGTCTTTACTCACCAAGGTCACGCCGCATTCGGTGGCACGCGCCGGCGAAAGATTTTGACTCCAGGCAATTACGTCCATTTGAAATGCGTTGCCGACTTTTGCAACCTGTGCTCCTAACCGCCCCAGGCCCATGAGACCGAGTGTTTTGCCGCCGAGCCCCAGGCCCATACTCACCTGCCACTGACCGGCGCGTGTTGCCTGGTCTTCGCGTGGGATATGCCGCAGGAGCGATAAGATAAGTCCCCAGGTGAGCTCTGCGGTTGGATACAAGACGCCGCCTGTCCCACACACCAGGACGCCGCAGTCTGTTGCTGCGCGCATATCGATGGCTGCGTTGCGCATACCTGTTGTGGTCAGGAGTTTGAGACTGGGTAGTTGTTCAAGTAAACTGCGTGGAAAGGGCGTACGCTCGCGCATGGCCATCACAATGTCAAAATCCTCGAGACGCTGTACCACCGCGTCTTGGTCTTTCAAATGATCTTGAAAAATCTGGACTTCAACTCCGGTAGGTAGAACAGTCCAGTCGATCATCCGCTGAGCGGCCTGTTGGTAATCATCGAGAACGGCAACGCGTGGCATAAGTGTGTCTCCGTATTACTCTCATTTCTGGATGCGAACGAATTTTTGCAGCACATGGCCGTCGAGTGGGATTAAGCCTTGTCTCCCTCCAGCGCTATAGTTCACCTCGCTCACGTATAAATCTCCTCGTGAGTCAGCCCAGATGCCATGTGGCGCATAGAAATTGCCGGGCTCTAACCCATGCCCACCAAAGCGGGTTTGCACCTCCCCATCCAGGGTGAGGACGGTGACACAGGCAGGAGGCTCATGTGGCGGAACGGCGGCTCCCATATCATTCGGCATACTGGCGACTTTGAAGCCGAGCTCCGCGACGAAGAGATTTTCATCTTCGTCGATATACAGATCGTCCGGCCGGTTTACGTGCGTCCACTCGGTGACATACTCTCCCGCGCCGGTAAAAATCTGAATGCGCGAGTTTTCACGATCGGCGACATATACTTGCCCGCGTCGGTCGACTGCAATCGCATGCGGTATTTTGAATTGTCCCGGACCACTGCCAGGCTCGCCCCACGAGAATTGTAAGACTCCTCCCGCAGAGAACTTGTGGACACGGGCGTTGCCATAGCCATCGGCGATGTACATATCGCCCTCTGGTGACAACGCAACATTCGTGACCATATTGAACGGACCCGATGCCTGTTGGACCGGCGTTGTCCACGCTTTAAAGCCAGTGTCGGCTGGTTTATCTTTCTCGCCGAGCGTTTTGATGAGGGTGCCATCCGGCTTAAAGATGCGGACAGTGTGATCAAAATTATCGGCGCAGTAGATGCTGTCATCCGGACCGATAAAGATGCCGTGTGCGTTGGTAAAGACGTCTTCTCCCCAGGCGTCTAAAAATTTGCCGTCCCGATCAAAGACAATCATAGGATGTACGCCGCGATTAAACGCATACACCCGGTCTTGTGAGTCTGTCGCCACTCCAGCGACCTCGACATATGACCAGCCTTCCGGCAATCGTTCCCAGCCTTCGATAACTTCGTATTCTACCTTGTTTTGTCCCCGGGCCATGTTTCCCTTCCTTTACGAAACCCGTTTATCGAGCTGCACTACGATGCCGTCGGGATCTTTAAACAAGATTGTCATGACTTTGCCCCCCGGCTCTTCGCCATAGGTGACGCTATCAAAGGTTGTGGGCGGCATGACGATAGGCACACCGGCTGCTTGTACTTTCTCGAACGTCTCTTCGAGGTCATCCACCCAAAAGGCAAAATGGTGAATGCCGACTTGATTGAGATTAATTGCCTCCCCCGAAATAGGATGATTCTCGGACAGCACAATAAAAGTAGCATCTGGCCCGTCTTCCCAGCGCAGATAAACGCCGTGGCGCGGCTTAGGGAGCGCGCCGCCTGGATTTTCCTTGGGATCGTCGAGGGTGACCTTGAGGCCCAGGAGGTCTCGGTAAAATTTGAGTGACTGCTCCATATTGCTCACCCCAAGAGCGATATGTGACGTGCTACGAATTTTCATATTCTCCCTCCTTAGTGCTAAAGCGCTCTCATCTGCCCGTCCAATTGGGTTCACGTTTCTCAAGAAACGCACGTAACCCTTCCTGTTGGTCTGCTGACACGAAACACTCGGTCGCAGCTTCATTTTCGACCATAATTGCTGTGTCAATGTCAACGTTTCGGTTACGGGCAAAACATTGCTTGACTTGGGCTACGGCAATCGGCCCACGGTGCGCCAGTTTGTTAACCAGGGCCTGGACAGTTTCGTCGAGTGCTTCTGGTGTCACACAAGAATTGATCAGCCCGATCCGCTCGGCTTCAGCTGCATCGATAATATCACCCGTCATGCCGAGCTCTTTGGCTTTTGTTTCACCGATCAAACGGGGCAAAATATGTGTCGCACCATCGGTCATGGGTTGATTGATGTTGACCTCGGCCGAGCCTATGCGTGCTGCTGCTGAGGCAATCCGGAAATCACATACGAGCGTCAACTCAAAGCCTGCCCCAACGGTAATACCATTAATGGCTGCTATCGTCGGCTTCGGTAACGTGCGAACAAACGACCAGACTTGTGTCAGCTCGTTCAGAAAAGTTCGAAAGTCTTCCAGGCGTGCGTCCCGCATAACCTTGATATCGGCGCCAGCACAAAACCCGCGTCCCGCCCCAGTAAAGACGATAGCGCGAACGCTTGCGTCCGCTTGGCCAACTTCGCACGCTTGCTTCAGACTCCCGACGAGAGACGGCGAGATGGCATTCAGCACGCTTGGTCTATTCAGGGTGATCCACGCCGCATAACCACGCTTTTCGTACAGCAGATCTTGTAGCTCCATGATCGTCCCTCCTCGAGGAGAACATGACACGCCGGACTTCAAATTGCCAGGCTTCGTTCGATAGCCTAGGGCGTGAGTGGAGGATGACGTTTAGCTGTGAGGCGTTTGCTGGGCTTGACGAATCAACGCCTCTTTGCGCTCGTGTAGACTGCGCTCTAGACCAATACGATAGTCATGCGGATCATTCAATTTCCTGACCGTAGCTGGAAGCTGAGCGAGTTGTGTTTGCGTACGTCCCCGTATCTGTGCCAAGCTCGGTTCCGTGTAAACGGCTTTGCCGGTGCGAAATACGGGCACGAGCAGGTCGGTCCAAGCGGCCTGTGCTGAGATAGTGTGGCTCTGGGTTGGATCTTCAAGATTCACCGCCGAACAGGACGCCGGAATCCCGTATTCCTTGTCATAGATGACGTCCTCAAGGAATTCCAGAGCATGATACCGTCGGACCTGCAGAATGCCGGGATTGTTCACTTTCTCCGCATCTTCGGAGAGTTTGATCTTCTCTTGCCATTTCCCGCGGGAGTCACGAATAGCGGTTAATTTATACACGCCACCTAAGGCTGGCTGGTCATATGCGGTAACTAAATTCGTTCCTACGCCCCAGACATTGATCGTCGCGCCCTGGGCCTTTAGCTGCTCGATTGCGCGCTCGTCCAGGTCATTGCTGCCAACGATATTGGCATTCTGAAAGCCTGCCTCATCCAGAATTTTACGCGCCTCAATACTGAGCTGAGAAAAGTCCCCCGAGTCGAGCCGTATGCCGACCATTTCATGGCCTCGTTTGCGCAGCCAGTGACCGACCTGAGCAGCTTTGCGTACGCCTTCGAGTGTGTTGTACGTATCGACTAAAAAGATACAGTTATTCGGCATGGCCTCGGCATAGGCTTGAAACGATTCAAGTTCATCTGCAAAGGCCATAACCCAACTATGCGCGTGCGTTCCACGCACGGGAATGCCGAACAACTTCCCAGCCAGGACATTCGACGTTGCCGCACAACCGCCGATATAGGCGGCGCGACTTGCGGCTAAGGCTCCGTCAATACCTTGGGCACGCCGCAGGCCGAATTCGAGGATGGGGTCGCCTTTGGTGGCTAAGCACACGCGGGCGGCCTTGGTCGCAATCAAAGTTTGAAAGTTGATTAAGTTCAGCAGGACGGTCTCGATAAGCTGGCACTGGAGAATTGGACCTTGAACACGTATCAGAGGCTCGTGCGCAAAGACTACTGTGCCTTCAGGGATCGCATCAACATGACAGCTGAATCGAAGGGCTTGCAGATAGTCGAGAAAGGCAGGGTCAAATAATGACTTGTCATCTGCTCCCGTGAGATCAGCCAGATAGGCGGTGTCTTCCGCATCAAAACGAAAACGGTCAAGCAGATCGAGCGCGTAACTCAGTCCACACGCGATACTAAATCCGCCCTGAAAGGGGTTCTGGCGAAAGAAGAGATGGAACACGGCCTCTTTATCCGCCATGTCTGACTTCCAGTAGCCGTACGCCATGGTGAGCTGGTAGAGGTCGGTCAGCAAAGCGAGGGAGTGATTGTACAGCTCAGACGGGATGCGCATACGGTTGCTCTTATGAGTCAGAGTGTATGCAAAGTCATGCAGGACGGAAAGAGGGCGAGTGGGCTATGGCCGAGACGATACGGGCAGATGAGAGGGATAGAGAGGCTCTCAGTGCGAAAGCCTCTCTCCTGTAAGTGCTATTCGAGATTAGCCTCAATCAGGACAGGTCCGGGGGTCCTGAAGGCATATTGGAGGGCGTCGTTCAGCTCGTGTGCGCTATGCACAGCGCGCCCCTCCACGCCAAAGCCTTCGGCCAGCTTCACAAAGCCGATTTCCGGTTTGTCCAAGCTTGTTAGCGACAGGCTGGCATCCCCTGGTGTCATCTTGGCACGTTCCATTTCCCAACGCAGGATCGAGTAAGCACGATTCTTACATATAATACTCGTCACGTTTTGTTTCTCGCGAGCCATGGTCCACAGAGACTGTATCGTATAGAGCGATGAGCCATCGCCTTCGAGACAAATTGTTGGACGATCCGGTTCTGCCGCTGCTGCACCAACTGCACACGGAAGACCCTGACCAATAGAACCACCGGTGAGGGCCATATAGGTAAACGGCGGCGCCCCACCTGCCATACCGTGGTAGGCAAACCCCGCAGTTGCGCCTTCATCCATCACAATCGCCCCTTCGGGTTGGGCAGCTGCAAGCGCCTGACACATATTGGCCGCAGTCAGTGGGCCGGTCGGGGGCTCCGGGCGTGGCTGTTCAGGCGCCTGGCGGACCGGAGGCGCATCCAGGGCGTCTGCTGCAGCCATGAGGGCTGTAGCTGGATCAACGCTGGGGCTACACAGCTGGATGATGTCTGCGTCTTCCGCGCACAAGCTGCTGCGTGTATTGGGATAGCCAAAAAACGCAACTGGCTCATGCGCGCCGGCTAAGATGATTTTTTTGTATGGCTCTAAAAGCTGGCACGCAGGCTCAGGCGGGTAGGGAATTTTATCCGGAGAGATCAAGCCTATGCCGCGATCCTGAATGGGCGGAAAAGTCGGCGTGAGGACACGGCAGCCGGTCGCCCGCTGGATGCGGTCCGCTGCCTGCAAGCCCGCGGTTCGGAGTGCACTGCCACTCAGTACCAGAGCTGCCAGACCCGAACGCAGCGCTTTGGCTGCTTGTTCAGTCTCGTCAACACGCGGAGGCGTAGACTCAGCAATCGTAGGCTTCTCCGGCTTGGCATTGACCGTGGCCCATTGCATATCCCCTGGTAGAATCAGCGTCGTTGGTCCGGTTGGCAATTGCGCCGCGCGGGCGATGACCTCAGCCATATCTTGGCCGACCGTCTCAGGTCTTTTTGAGGTAAGCACGAACTGTGACATGGGCTGGGCCAGCGTAGCAATATCCGCCGTCAGCGGTGCGTTGGCTGCAATATGCCACGTAGCATGTTCACCCACGATGGAGACCACGGGCGAATGTGCTTTGCGCGCGTTGTGCAAATTCGCCTGTCCATTCGCTAGCCCTGGCCCTAAATGCAGCAAGGCGAGCGCCGGTCGTCCGCTGATGCGCGCATAGCCGTCCGCCGCGCCCGTACACACCCCTTCAAATACGGCCAAGACTGAACGGATGCTCGGGCAACGGTCCAACGCTTGAACCAGATAGAGTTCGGTCGTACCAGGATTCGCAAAGCACACGTCGATGCCGGCGGCGGCAGCGGTCTGAATGGCGAGCTCCGCGCCGGTTAGTGGTTCGGCAACTGTTTGTGACTCCATCGTCATACGGTATTCTCTCCTTGCTTACGTCTGCACATTAGCTCTAGGGACGAGTTTCTCGGATCTCGTTCAGAATGGGCTCTACAAACTTAATACAGCGCTCGGGATCTTCACTCATCGGAAAGTGGCCTAACCCTTGCATGGTCTGATATTTGGCGCCCTTGATCCGTTCCGCCAACTCAAATGACTGCTCAGGCGTGCTGGCCCAGTCATATTCGCCGGTCAGCAGATAAACGCCCACTTTGGAGGTGTCGATTTGCTGGGCTGTTTCCCGCAAGTCGTGATCGACCGAGTAGTAGTATAAGTCGCCTTTAAAAACCGGCGGTGCGCCTTGGCTATACACCCACACGGTCTCGCGGCGATATTTCTCAGGAGCGGTTGGGGCCATAAGCCCGTACATTGACATGGACTTAAAAGCATTGCTGACTCTGGGGTGATTCCACACATCCCGCCAACCACCGGGAGTGTAGAGTGCGGCCTCAAGACCGATGACGGCCCGGAATTCATCCGGATAGTGCAGGGCCAGATCGACGGCCAGATGTCCGCCGATCGAGCTGCCCATATATATAGGACGATCAAGTTCGAGCGCCTTACTCAGGCTGACGGGAATCTGCATCAAGAAATCTTTGGTTAGCTTGTACTCTTCCTTCCACCATTCTTTTTCTGAGGGAGGGAGCGACTTGGCATGATAGGGCAGATCATACGAGATCATGCGAAAATTTTGTGTCAGGCGTTCGTGTTCCAGAAAATGCCGCCACTGTCTGCCATCCGCTCCTGCGGTGTGATGACACAGGACGGGTATGCCTGAGCCGCTCTCTTCAAAGTACAGACGATATTCAACCTCATCGATACTGAGATACACATAGCGTCCAACTGCCTTATCAAAACGTGCCATGCTCCAGGCCTCCGGTCGGTGGTATGCGGCTAGACGTTATGCGTCACTTCGCGCATGACATCAAAAAAGCGGCGGATGGCCGGGTAGTAGGCGTACATCTTTTCCAGGTCGCCGCCCACTTTAAACCCGTGATGGACCGTTGCTCCCCACAGATCGAGATAGAACGGTTTCGGCACAAGTTGGAGGAATTTATCCCATTGCTCAGCCGGAGCGTGGATTTGGATGTCGGATGGCACGAGCAGGTCAAAATCCTGGTAGCCCCGCTCAATTTCCGTGACCTGGCCGTTTTGAATCCGAATGAGGAGGGCGCTATTGCCCATATCAAGCTTCAGGTTGGTATTCCAAAACCGCGCTGTCAGCTGAAACTCAGGGTCGTTGTTGAGTGCTTTTTGCAGGTGCGTGGTACGGCTCGTGTTCATATCCGACCCTCCTCTTCTTACGGCTACTTGCGGCTAGTCGTGTAGACTCCGAAGCCGCGTGCTCCGAGCCTCTGTGTCATACCACAAGGCGAGACGGCAGTCAGCCAAGGTTTCGCACACGTTACGGAAGCCTTGCCAGACCTAGGTAAATCCTGGGTTTGCCTGTCTTTGTGTTGCTCTCTATTTCTCATCATTCGCATAGTAGAACGCTTCCTCTTGACCACAGCACTGGACAGGTCACTCAGGCTGCAGACTCCACGAGCGGTAGGATTTCAGAACCGTGGGTTCAACTCCCAGGAGGGGGCCCGCACCTGACGCATGCTCCCCCTACAAGCCCAGCCTGACTGTGCCGCGATGCGCTCTCGTATTTCCCTTACTCGGCTTGACTCTCGTCCCAAAATCACATGAACTGTCACAAGTTCTATCTCTATAACAAGGAGGCCAGCATGCGACTAGGTGTAGTGATGTTTGCAACCGATTACGCCATTCGGCCGGACGACTTTGCGAAAGAATGTGAGGACCGGGGGTTCGAATCGGTGTGGTTTCCGGAACACACCCATATTCCCGCTAGCCGCAAGAGCCCGTTTCCGGGTGGCGGCGATTTGCCCAAAGACTATTGGCATACGCATGACTTGTTTACCTCGCTCATGGCTGCGGCGGCCGCGACCAAGACGATCAAGGTCGGCAGCGGCATTTGTCTGGTCATCGAGCACGACCCGATTAAGCTGGCGAAGGAAGTCGCCACGGTGGACCAACTGTCCAACGGCCGGCTGCTGTTCGGCATTGGTGGGGGCTGGAACGCGGAGGAGATGGAAAACCACGGCACGCCGTTTAACCGGCGCTGGAGAGTCCTACGCGAAAAAATCGAGGCCATGAAAGTTATATGGTCGGAAGAAGAGGCCGAATATCACGGCGAGTTTGTCAATTTTGACCCGATCTGGTCTCATCCCAAACCGTTGCAAAAACCGCATCCGCCGATTCTGCTCGGCTCACATACTGAGAGCGGCTTGAATCGCATCGCTAAGTATTGTGACGGCTGGCTTCCCATTGGTGCGATGATGCCCGACTTCAAAGCCTCGATCGGGGACCTGCGCGCGCGCGTGGAAAAGGTCGGTCGCACGGCGTCGGACATTGGCGTGTCAAGCTTTATGGCCCCAGCCGAGGAACCGGTGCTCCAACAGTATCAGGAGATGGGCGTTGAACGTGCCATCTTTGGCGTACCGTCCGAAGGCCGCGACAAAGTTCTTCCTATTCTGGATAACTACGCGAAGCTGATTCCTGAGATGGCCTAGCCGCGGAGTCGCCGAACCAGGTCGTGGGCTTGTTAGCCTCAATGGCAAGCCCACGAGATCATCCCCGCTCCCAGCTCGCCCGAAGATTGCACTTTCCCCTCCACCGGAGGCCGGGGAGGGGGTGCTGGAGGTTGAGATTGAGATGAGTACAGACCACATTGTTTAGTCGTGGGAGTTGGGCCGAGTTTAGGCATGGGCTGCGTGCGTCGATTTGCTGCGGGCGGCTATCGGGTGTCGATGATCGCCCGACATACGGGTCGGCTGGAGTCGTGGGCTGACGAAGTTCCCGAGAGCGCGGGTTATCCAACCGACGTATCCGATGCGGATGGCTTTCGCGAGACGCTGCGGCGCATCGTTGTCGAGCGTGGGCTACCGGAAGTCGTTGTGTATAACGCGGCCCGGGCCACGTTTGGCCATTATCGTGACATCAGCCTGGATGATTTTGAGACCAACTTCCGCATCAACACAGGCGGCCTGCTGGTACTGGCGCAAGAGCTGGCACCGGCTATGGTCGAGCGCGGGTCCGGGGGCCTTATGGTCACCGGCAACACCGGGGCGCTCCGCGGCGCGCCGAGTTTTGTAGGCTGGTCGCCTACCAAGGCCGGGCAGCGTATCTTGGCTGAATGCCTGGCTCGCGAGCTGGGGCCGAGCGGTGTTCATGTTGCGTATATCGTGGTGGACGCGCTGATCGACATGCCGTTCGCACGCCGTCGTTTTGGCGATAAACCCAAGGACTTTTTCGCCCAGCCTGCGGACATCGCGGAAACCATTTTTCAGACCGCACAACAGCCCAAATCTGCCTGGTCGTTCCTGGTCGAGCTACGCCCGTTTGGCGAGCACTGGTAGGCGTAGCCGACGCCCTAGAAGGGGACGTTGCGGAGAAATGAGGGTTACCCATCGGTCGCGATTGAGAGTCCAGGATCGCGTAAGAGATGATAAAATGACTGATCTCAGTCAAAGAAATCCAAGACAGCTTACATCGGTATGAAAACACTCCTTCTTGTCTTGGTCCTGGCCGTTATCGTGCTTTCCTTTGCTACAGCTCGCTTTTCGCAGGATGCCCAGGCGCCCGGCGCAGAACAGGGCAGTATGGCGTGGCATCGGCAAGTAGAGCAGCAGCATCGACATGAGCGCTATTTTCATGAGTTGATGGAGCAGGCTATTCGACAGCTTGAAGAACCGCGGCGCCTGAATGACAACTAGTCCCGCCGCAAATGAGATTATCTGTGAGGATAAGAACCGCCTCTAACCTTTGGGCTTTGTCATATCCGCAGGCCGGACCCACTCGTCAAACTGCTCGGGGCTGAGATGTCCAAGAGACAGGGCTGCCTCGCGCAGACTGTTACCATCTTTATGCGCTTTCTTGGCGATCTCAGCCGCTTTCTCATAGCCGATGTGCGGGTTGAGCGCTGTTACGATCATCAAGGAGTCGCGCAGGTGTTCCTCAATCCGGGGCGTATTGGGTTCGATGCCCACCGCGCAGTGATCATTAAACGCGCCGCAGGCGTCTGCAATCAGTTGCACGGATTCAAGTAGATTATGCACCATAACCGGCTTGAAGACATTGAGCTGAAAATTGCCCTGCGAGCCGCCAAAGGCTACGGCGGCGTCATTGCCGAACACCTGTACCGCTACCATGGTCATGGCCTCGGACTGGGTCGGGTTCACCTTGCCCGGCATGATGGATGAGCCCGGCTCATTCTCCGGGATCAGAATCTCGCCTATCCCGGCCCGCGGCCCGGAAGCCAACCAACGCACGTCATTTGCAATCTTCATTAGCGCCCCCGCAAGGGTACGTAATGAGGCACTCGCTGTGACCATCGAGTCATGTGCAGACAGTGCCGCAAATTTATTAGGCGCTGACATAAACGCACGGCCTGTCTCTGCCGCCATCTTGGCTGCGGCCAAATCCCCGAATTGGGGATGCGCGTTCAAACCAGTCCCCACGGCAGTACCGCCTATGGCCAGCTCACACAGACTCGGAATGGTGCGCCGGACGTCGGCCAGAGCCCCGTCGAGTTGGGCCACCCAGCCGCTGATTTCTTGGCCTAAGGTAATCGGCGTGGCGTCCTGCAGATGGGTGCGTCCGACTTTGACCACATTTTGAAACTGTTCCGCCTTCGTGTGGAGTGTATCGCGCAGCCGGATGATTGCAGGAAGTAGCACGTCTTCGAGCTGCTCGACGGCGGCGATGTGCATAGCGGTGGGAAAGGTATCGTTGGAGCTTTGGCCCCGATTGACGTCGTCATTGGGGTGAATCGGTTTTTTTGACCCCATCTCGCCCCCGGCCAGCTGAATGGCTCGGTTAGAGATGACTTCGTTGGAGTTCATATTCGTCTGCGTGCCTGAGCCGGTCTGAAAGACGACTAATGGAAAGTGATCATCGAGCTGTCCGGAGATGACCTCGTCCGCAGCCTGAACGATAAGATCGACTTTTTCTTGGGGCAGCTGCCCGAGTTCTCCATTGGCCAGCGCGGCGCCTTTTTTGAGCACGCCCAGGGCGCGGATAAGGGGCCGGGTGAATCGAAAGCGCTCTACTCCAATCGGAAAATTGTTACGCGAGCGTTCGGTTTGCGCTCCCCAATAGCGGTTGGCTGCTACTTCAATGGCTCCCATACTGTCCGTTTCTGTTCGGGTCCGTGTTTGGTCACTCATCAAGCTCCTCCTGCGTAATATTTGTCTTTGTCGGTGTTCAACTGCCAGCGCGGGCCGCTGATAGTTAGGATACCCGCTGCCGGCAAGTTCCTTACCACGCTTGGAATCTCCCGCCAAGACGGTCCCCCGCCCTAAGACGGTATGGCACCTCACTCTCAGCCTGGCTAGACAGATTTGGTAGATTTTGGCAGATTATCTCGGATACGCTGTCTTTAAGACTTCTATTATAAAAGGTAATGCAGACACCGTTGACATCTCATAAATTTTTATCTCCTTACCACGAAAGGAATTATTTGAGAAATGAGGACGTTGCTCGGGTGTAATGTAATCCGGGGGTAGGATCTGAAAGCTGTTTTCCCGTTCGTTTCGGTTTTGCCTTTTTTTAACGTTTTCTATTGTTAGAGATCATGCACATTGAAACCCTCAAAGTCTTCTGTGATTTGGTTGAAACGGAGAGTTTTTCACTAGCGGCATCGAAGAACTTTATTACCCAATCTGCTGTTAGTCAGCAGATCCGCAACCTCGAAGAGCACTACAACCGGGAACTAGTCGAGCGTTCGAGGGGATACATCAGGCTGACCCAGGCCGGAGAAGCGTTGTACGAGGCTAGTCGTGAGATCATCCTAAGTTTTCGGGAGATGGGAGAGAGCCTTCAGTCCCTCTCGCATTCGGTAGCCGGCACAGTGCGCGTGGCCACAGTGTATAGCGTCGGATTGTATGAGCTTTCTTCTCCTCTCAAAAGATATCTGCAGACCTTCCCGGAGGCTGAGGTTCACCTCGAATACACCCGTGTCAACAAGATTTACGAGGCTGTGAGTCGAGGAGATATTGACCTGGGCATAGTCGCTTATCCTCGCAGACGGTCACAGATTCAGGTCACGCTCTTTCGCAAAGATCGTCTCGTGTTGGTCTGTGCCCCACAACATCCTTTTGCCCGATTGAAACGCCTCGCGATTAAGCGCTTGGATGGGGAGAAGTTTATTGGTTTCGAGCGTGATATTCCTACCCGCCGAGCACTGGACAGGATTTTCCGCCAGCACCGTGTCAAGGTGCAATACATCGCCGAGATGGACAATATTGAAACCATTAAACGGGTCGTCGAGATTGGGTCGGGCCTTTCTATTGTGCCAGAACTAAGCATTGTCCAGGAGGCCAAAAACGAAACCCTCAAGGCGATCCAATTCGCGGATGAGGTCGTGATGCGGCCGCTGGGGATTATCTCCAAGCGAAACCGGCGTTTCACGCCCGCGGTACAGGAGTTCGTCAACTTCTTGAAGGTAGAGTCCCAGCCAGGGGTAGCACAAGAGTGAAACCAGGAGCTCCAAACCACGCTGTAATCCCGCGTCAGGGTTTAGCTCTTCGCTGACAAACGGACGATAGAGACCCGCCCGCATGCAGCCGACAGCTTTCCGTGATGCCGCTTTCTCACGGCGTGTCTATAGTGGCTCCGCCTTTATCGGGCTAGACAGGCTTGGCAAATTTTGGCACTTTACCTCTACTCTACTTTCGGACGATAGAAAAGCATTGCAACGTGGTCTTCGTCTGTCCCACTACCCTGACACTACATGGCCATTTGGAGCATAAGGTATGGCACGTAAGAAAATTGTCCTGATCGGCGCGGGTAACATTGGTGGCACACTCGCTCACCTGTGTGCCCTTAAAGGGCTCGGAGATGTAGTCCTGTACGACGTGATTGACGGATTGCCTCAGGGTAAGGCTTTGGATCTTCTAGAAGCCGGGCCGATCGAGGGTTATGACGTTAACCTCATTGGGACTACGAGTTATACAGAAATTCAGGATGCCGACGTCTGTATTGTGACCGCTGGGCTTGCGCGCAAGCCAGGCATGAGCCGAGACGACCTGCTTGGCATCAACTGTAAAATCATGCGGGAGGTTTCGGAGAACATTGCAAAATATGCTCCCAATAGTTTTCTCATAGTTATTACCAACCCGCTCGACGCAATGGTGACGTTGGCCAAGCGGGTCACGGGGTTTCCCAAGAACCGGGTCGTTGGCCAAGCCGGGGTGCTCGACTCGTCGCGCTATCGGACGTTCATCGCCCAAGAGCTGAACGCGTCCGTCCGCAACGTCACGGCTATGGTCTTAGGTGGGCACGGCGATGATATGGTGCCGGTGCGCAGCTATTGCCAGGTGGCCGGTATCGCGATCGAGCGGCTGATCTCAGCCGAACGCCTCAAGGAGATTGAGAATCGAGTGCGTCAAGCTGGAGGGGAAATCGTGGCGCTGCTCAAGACCGGCTCGGCATTCTATTCTCCTGCTTCGGCAGCGATTCAGATGACTGAGGCGTACCTGTACGACAAGAAGCAGATTCTGCCCTGCGCCGCCTACCTCGAAGGAGAGTACGGGATTGAGGGCGTGTATTTTGGCGTGCCAGTGAGCATCGGCGCCGGGGGTGTTGAGCGGGTTGTGGACATTGCGTTGAGTAATAAAGAGAAGCAAGCGATGCAGCTGTCGGTTAGTCACGTACGGGAGCTGGTCGCAGCAATGGACAACGTGTTGGCGCAAAGCACATAAGCTTTGTGAGACAGAGAGGCGGAGACACAGACGTCGGGACTCTGTCTCTATACTTAATCTTATGAAGAGGAAGAATTGTACCCGTGCATGACATACTCATTATAGGGGGAGGAGGAGCAGGACTCCGCGCTGCCATCGCCGCCGCCGAGATCAACCCTCAGCTTGACATCGCGCTTGTCTCTAAAGTCTACCCGATGCGGAGCCATACCGTTGCGGCTGAGGGCGGGACGGCTGCCGTCATTAAAGAGAATGACAGCCTGGAAGACCATATTAACGATACGATTACTGGCTCCGACTGGATGGCGGACCAGGATGCGGTCGAGCTCTTTGTCAACGAAGCCCCAGCCGAGCTCATCCAATTGGAGCACTGGGGGTGCCCCTGGAGCCGCGAGCCCGACGGCCGTATCGCCGTACGCCCGTTTGGCGGGATGCGGATCGAGCGGACCTGGTTTGCTGCCGACAAGACCGGTTTCCACCTGCTTCACGCGCTGTTCCAAACGTCCCTCAAATACACCACAATCACGCGCTATGACGAGTATTTTGCTACTACATTACTAGTGGAAAACGGCCGATGCCAGGGAGTGACGGCTGTTGAGCTGCGAAGCGGTATGGTGCAGCCAGTTCTCGCCAAGGCAGTTATTATGTGTACAGGCGGGGGTGGCCGGATCTTTCCTTTTACGACCAACGGTGCCATCAAGACCGGCGATGGCATGGCCTTGGCCTACCGGGCTGGAGTGCCGCTCAAAGACATGGAGTTCGTCCAGTACCATCCTACCGGCTTGCCAGGGACAGGGATTCTGATCACGGAGGCCGCTCGTGGCGAGGGGGGAATTCTCGTCAATAAGAACGGCTACCGCTACCTACAGGACTACGGTCTCGGCAAGCCGCTCGATGTGAATGACCCGAACCATCCACAGAAACGGGCGATGGAGCTCGGTCCACGGGACAAGCTGTCCCAGTGTTTTGTCAAAGAGCATGACAAGGGTAACACGATACCGGGACCGCACGGTGACGTGGTTTATCTCGACATCCGTCATCTGGGGGAGCAAAAGATCGACAAGAAGATTCCCTTTGTACGCGAGCTGTCAAAGAACTATGCAGGCATCGACCCAGTGTATGAGCCCATTCCGGTCCGTCCGGTGGTGCACTATATGATGGGTGGGATCCATACAGATATCGAGACGGCGACTCCACTGCCGGGCTTTTTCGCCGCTGGCGAGTGCGCGTGTGTCAGCATCAATGGGGCCAACCGGCTTGGCTCAAACTCGCTCACCGAGCTGTTGGTGTTTGGCGCCCGGGCCGGCCGTGCCGCCGCAGCGTTTGTGCAAGAGCAGCCAGCGTGTGACACACCGGCCCTCGAGGCCCAAGCCAAAGACGAGCAAGCGCGCATCCAAAAGCAGTTCATCAATAAGACGGATGGCACCGAGCGTATCGCCAGCCTACGCACAGAGATGACGGCGACCATGGAGGCAGGTGCCGGCATGTATCGCACCGAGGCGTCGCTTAAAGAGACGTGTAACAAGGTGTTGGAGCTGAAGGAGCGATTTGGCAATATCACCCTTGATGATCACAGTTTGACATTTAACACCGAGTTGACCGCAGCGCTGGAGCTGGAATGCATGCTCGACGTGGCTGAGACTGTTGTCTATTCTGCTTTAGCGCGGACAGAATCGCGCGGCTCTCATCAGCGCACTGATTACCCCAAGCGTGATGACGACAAGTTCCTGGCCCACTCCTTGGCGCACCGCACAGATGGTCCGCCACGCATCGAGTATCTAGATGTCGTGATCACCCGCTGGCCCCCTGCTGAACGAAAGTATGGAGATTAGTCATGGCTGAGCCCAGCATCACGCTCGAGGTTTTCCGGTACCGGCCAGAGATCGAGCAAGAACCGACCTTCCAGACCTATACTGCGCCGTACCGCGAGGATTGGGTTGTCCTGGATGCGCTCAACTATCTTAAGGATGAGGTGGACGGCAGTTTATCCTACCGCTGGTCTTGCCGTATGGGCGTGTGCGGCAGCTGTGGCATGATGGTCAATGGCGAGCCGAAGCTCAGCTGCGCTGCCTTCCTCAAAGACTACTACCCAGCGCCGATTCGTGTGGAACCGCTGGCGAATTTTCCGGTCGAGCGTGACCTAGTCATCAATATGGATGACTTCATGCACAAGCTCAAGGACGTTCAGCCCTGGATCATCCGCGACCAAGAGAAACCAGTTTCTGAGGGTGAATATTTGCAGAGCCCAGCCGAACTCGCCACCTATAAACAGTTCAGCATGTGTATCAATTGCATGCTGTGCTACGCTGCCTGCCCCGTGTATGGACTCGACTCCTCCTTTATTGGCCCGGCGGCGATAGCCCTGGCCCAGCGCTACAACCTCGACTCGCGTGATCAGGGCCAGGATGGGAGGCGAGGGGTGATCTCCCAGCATGAAGGGGTGTGGCAATGCACCTTTGTGAGTGAGTGTTCTGTAGTCTGTCCCAAGGACGTGGACCCTGCTGGTGCAATCCAGCAGGCCAAGGCTTCCGGAGCGATTGACTGGTTCAAGTCTGTGCTCATGCCGAGGGGATCGCAATGAGAGAACCGTATCGACGTCCGATATCCTCTACGACGTGGTGGCTAAACAAGCGGACTTATGTGCTCTTCATGCTACGAGAGCTGACCAGTGTATTGATTGCTGCCTTTTTAGTCGTGTACCTGATCCAGCTTGCCCAGCTTGCGCAGGGGGCCGAGGCCTATACGGCATTTGTCGAGCGGCTGGCCTCACCAGGCTGGATTATTTTTCATCTCCTTATCTTCATTGCCGCGCTGTACCACAGCATCACCTGGTTCAACCTGACGCCACAAGTTATCATCGTGCGGCGGGGAGAAGAGCAGGTCCCGCCAATCTTTATCGCTGGCTCCCACTATGTTGCGTGGCTGGCTATCTCGGTTGTTATCGTGTGGATCGTCGTGGGGAACTGAAGACATGCCAAAGTCGGGTGAAGCCTTTTGGTGGTCCCTCTTTTCGGCCGGGGGGATGGTCGCCGCCCTCCTCGTGCCCGTTCATATTTTGCTGAGTGGGATAGCGGCTCCCTTGGGCTGGGTATCAACAGAGGCGTTTGGGAATCAGATGCAGGCTTTGGTCTCGCATCCGCTGACCAAGATATACCTGTTCGTTCTTTTCTCTCTGACTTTTTTCCACTGTGTGCACCGCATCCGGCACGTCCTGTATGATACGGGTTTAAGGGAATATCAGACGTCTATTGCGGTTATCTGCTATGGGGCGGCTGTTATTGGTACGGTCGTAACTATCTTCATCCTGTTGGCGATTTGAGTGATGGGTCGCGGCCGACCACTAGGGCGTACAGACCGAGCGCTCGCGTACGAACTTCCCCATCGGGGTTAGCCCCCGCCTATGTCAGCCCCAAACAGTATGATCAGTAGGTCCGACCAGGAGATATGGCCGGACCTACGGTAACACTTTGCTGCCAATAGTAATGAGCTGTTGATCTACACAATCACTCGTCACACCGGCAATTTGGTCATCAGTTGTAGGGTTTCATCTTCAACACATTCTTCGATCACAGGGATCCATTTCTGGAATTCGGGGTCCTGAGACGCGATTTCCAAGGTGGTCTGGACTGCGTTGGCATCGGGAATCTCCCAGACATCAACGACGGTGTTCAAGCGACCAATAACGCTGAAATAACTTCCGTGCAGCTTCCAACCGCCGTGCTTTTCCACAAGCGGTACAATGCCGCTGAGCATTTCCGTAAACTTCTGCACCTTGCCCGCCCGCAGTTTGATGTGTGCAAACATGAACGCCATAGTACTAGCCTCCTCGATAAAATAGATTCTCAGACTAGGGAAACGTAGCGCAAAGGGCGGAGCGCGGTCAAGGTTTTTTTGGTCAAATCATTATTATTCTAGGTCAGTGTCCTTCCTGCGTTGCGCACGGAGAGGATTTACCGATTAACCCTCAAGTCGTCAGGCAATCGTAGCCATGGTCTGCGAAGAGAGCAAAAAAGTAGCACTCATGAACGGGGGGACTAGTATGGATTTAGGTCTTACAGAAAAGAAAGCGATCGTCACGGGCGGTAGCCGAGGTATTGGGCGCGCTATCGCCGATCTTTTTGTGGATGAAGGTGTGTCCCTTGCGATCTGTGCTCGTAAAGCTGCAGGGCTGCAGGAGGCAGAAAACGAGCTCAAAGCTAAGGGTGTGTCAGTCTTCTCGAAAGCTGTCGATGTCAGCAAAGCAGATGACTACAAGTCCTTTATTACTGAGGCGGCCGAAGCGCTGGGTGGTTTAGATATCTTTGTCCAGAACGTCAGCGCGATGGTCGGCCGGGACGAGAAAGGTTGGGAGCGTAGCTTTCAGATTGATATGATGGGTGCCGTACGCGGAGTTGAGGCCGTGCAGCCGTTCTTAGAAAAGTCCAAAGCTGGCAGCGTTATTTTTATCGGTACGACAGCGGCCATTGAAAACTTTGGTCCACCCAATTCGTATGGCGCACTCAAAGCCGCATTACTCGCCTACACCAACGACCTCGGCCAGGCGCTTGCTCATAAAGGTGTTCGGGTCAATACTGTCTCACCCGGCTCCATCTATTTTGAAGGCGGTACCTGGGACCGGGTGGAAAAGAGTATGCCGGACTATTTTGAGCGGGTGCGTAAGTCTATTCCGTTTGGTCGTTTTGGGAAGCCGGACGAAGTGGCCCGTGTAGTGGCCTTTATGTCCAGCTCAGCTGCGGGCTGGGTAACAGGGACCAACATCATTGTTGACGGCGGGCAGCATAAAGGGGTGGACTGAGAATTTCGATGTGTGTGGGTGCGCGTCATCCTGAGGAGCCGTGTGAATAAGAATCTCTTCGTCTTCTACGCCTGAGAAATTTTTCACCTTCGGAGCTGGGTGTCGGGGCACGCTGTGCTAACCCGACCTACGGGATTGGCCTAACTTGAGGCAGATGGTGAGGGCTCTAATTACGATCAGCCCAGTTTTTTCCCTCTTGGAGGGCATAATCGTCTGCTTCTTCTTCACTGGTAAACGTCCGTTCGCTTTCACGGAGCGGAAAAAATTCATCGACGATCCCATCGATCAACCGAAAGACCCGTGCTGCTGGCTTCCACTCATCCGTATCAAGCTGTTTTGATCGCGGCTCAATGTAAAAGCCTTCATATTCTTCGGTGTCACGCATATTGAGACTTCTTTCTTTCTAGGGATGAGAATTGAGGGGGTTATGAGGCCTAAAGCCCCAACAGTTCCAGGAGCTTCGCCTTATTAAAGCCAACAATGACTTCCTCGTCGAAGATAATTACCGGTAGATGCCCCCGGCCTGCGAGTTGTTGGAGGCGTTCTTGGGCCGCAGTGTCTGTCGTCACGTCGTAGGCTGTGAAATCGATTCCTGCTTGCGAAAGAAACTCTTCCGCCGCTTTGCACGGGGCTCAGGTTGGTGTGGAGTACACTGCGCAGCGTTTGTCCAAAGGCTACCTCTTGATCGTTTATCGGGTACCTAGAAGAGGTATCCCTACGTCTGTGTCTATTATCGTTAAGCAGCTTCTGCGGTCAAGAAGTACACCCCGTGATAAAAACTTTGCTCCCGCTGGATCCAACTCCAGATGCAGCGCTTTCAGACCGCGAAGAATAAAGCCAGGCGTATGAGTGAGGTCATTTTTGTCGGCGGGGAGACGAATATTCTGGGGTCGTGTGGGCAGCGTCTCAAAAGCAATCTGTGCATCTAAACGGGCAAGCGTCGCACCTAGGTAGTAATGAACGCCCTCGCCTAAGGCCAAGTTATCTTTAGCATTGGCGCGCCGGATATCGGAATGATCCTCTCATGGAAACTGTTCCGTGTCGACTTTTTCCGTGCGAGACAGTCCTTGGACTGAAGATTCGATACGCAGTGCCCGCTCGATATAGCTCGGCATGAGGGAATGATCTGCCCGGAGTGCCTGCATTTGTTCCGGGTGTTGAAGCGGCAGGAGCAGGGCGCTGGCGATGACACTAGTTGTTGTCTCGTTTCCAGCAACAAGAATTTGGCTCAGAATATTGAGCATCTCACCAGCGTCGAGCGGAGTCTCTCCTTCGAGTTGGCCGTTGATCAAATCGGTGAGTAAATCATCATGCAGAACCGTTCGTCGCTCCTCAAACTTGTCTGCAAAATAGTGCTGGAATTCGACCATGCTGTACGCACACTCAATCTCCCGCTCAAGGCTAATCGTCCGCCAGAGAGGGCGACGGCATCATCTGACCAGCGCTTAAAATCCGGTAGATCTGCACGGCTCACGGCCCAGGCGTCGGCAATAACGGTGAGCAGCACGGGGGCTGCAAACTGCTCAATGAGTTCAACCTTACCGTCCTCAATGAAGCAATCAATCAAATCATTGGCAATTGTACAAATACTTGGCTCTAGTTCCGCAACGCGCCGAGGCGTAAAGGCATTGTTCACGAGCACACGATTCCGACGGTGCGCCGGCGGTCGTTGGTAAGCAGCCTAGCCACCGGCAGCCAACCTTGCTTGAGAATCTCCACAACTTCCTGTGGTGGGTTGGCTCTGACCCCTGGGCCCGTTTTTGAGGGGGGCGTCTCCGTATCATGCACAGTTTTTTTTATGTCTTCGTGTGTAGTGACAATAAAGAAAACCATACCCGGCACCTGATACATGGATGCCTCAGTGCGCATGGCTGTATAGAATGGGAGGGACACTCAATTCTTTCGGGCGCAGACGGATTAAACTGTGCTACTGCCGACGTGCTACTGACCTCGTATCAATGGAAGTCGCTGTTCGGTTTTTAGTGCCTGGATGTGTGGAGAATGGCAAGCTGCGTGTGCTGAGTTTGATCGGTGTCCTTGGCCTGGTCGGCCATCCTCAGTATCATCAGAAAGTATGAATCGAATCTCCGTTCGTTTACTCAGTCTTTTTGCCCTTTTGTCTCTTCTCTCACCTCCCTCATCGCCGGCGTTCCCAGAACAGCTCCCTGGCAAAGAGAAATCTATCCAAAGCCCTCATGTCCACGGGGTTGCAGCTACGAAGGCGGAGGAGTCTCATGCTTGGAAAGAAGCCGTCTTGCTGACCGATATTCGCCAGGTCACGTTCGCTGGAAGGCGGGCTGGGGAGGGATATTTCAGCCCAGATGGATCTCAGCTTATTTTTCAGAGTGAACGCACAGCGGGTAATCCTTTTTTTCAGATCTACCGTATGAAATTGCCAGACGGCAAAACGCACAGAATCTCGCCTGGAACAGGTAAGACAACCTGTGCCTGGTTCCATCCCCTTAAACAAAAAGTACTCTTCGCTTCAACGCACGAAGACCCGGATGCGCAGAAAAAGCAGCAAAGCGAGATCGAACGACGTGCCTCAGGAGAGAAGCGCCGGTATGAATGGGACTTTGACGAACACTACGACCTGTTTGAAGCAGATGTTAACGGACAGAATCTGCGTAACCTGACTCAAACGAAAGGTTATGATGCCGAAGGGTCTTGGTCGCCGAACGGGCAACTCATCGTCTTTACCTCAAATCGGCATGCTTATACGCAAAGCCTGTCTGGTGAAGATCAGAAGCGTTTTGCCCAAGATCCTTCGTCTCAGATGGACGTCTATCTCATGCGGCTCATGCCAGGCGACGGCCTAGGACTACGCCGCCTGACGACTGCCCCAGGGTATGATGGCGGGCCTTTTTTCAGTCCAGATGGAAAACGTATTGTGTGGCGACGCTTCTCACCCAGCGGTGCACAGGCAGAGGTCTGGACGATGCGTATCGACGGGACGGACAAAAAACAGATCACTCGTCTGGATGCGATGTCGTGGGCTCCCTATTTTCATCCATCCGGCGACTATCTGATCTTTACGACGAATCTGCATGGTTTTGATAATTTTGAGTTATACATTGTTGGTAGACAGGGCCAGGCTGACCCTGTTCGTGTCACTCATACAAAGGGCTTTGACGGGCTACCTGTCTTTGCTCCGGACGGAAAACGGCTGGCGTGGACCAGTAGTCGGACGGCGGACAAAAAAGCCCAGATTTTCTTTGCCGACTGGAACGATGCCGAAGCGCGTTGTTTGCTTGGACTTGAGACCCGAGCTTCGGATCAGGCTGCTGCTGAATCGACGTCAGCGATTCGGACGTGTGAATTGCGCCGTACCGTTGCCGATCTAGCCTCAGAGAAAATGGCAGGCCGATTGACGGGCACAGAAGGAGAAAGGCTCGCAACCGAGTACGCCGCCGCTATCCTCGAAAGATATGGCCTCGAACCAGCCGGAGATAACGGCACGTTTTTTCAGTCTTTTGAGTTCACGGCTGGAGTATCCCTTGGCCGAGGGAATGTCCTGATACGACAGACCGATTCGAACCAAGAAGGACAAGTTAGCTATCAGATTGGAACAGACTGGCGACCGCTTACGTTCTCCAAGATTGGTGCCTTTGATCGAGCAGAAGTGGTCTTTGCTGGCTACGGCATTGTCGCTCCAGCAACGGAGGCATACGAGGAGTACGATTCTTTTATTCATCTGGATGTGACGGATAAATGGGTGCTTGCATTCCGCTATCTACCGGAAGGCATAGACGCCAAATACCGCCAGCATCTCAACCGTCACGCCAGCTTGCGCTATAAAGCCATGGTCGCTCGAGACCGTGGCGCGCGCGGTCTCATTATTGTCAGCGGTCCGAATACCAAAGTCAAAGACCAATTGGTCAAACTGTCCTTCGACGCATCCCTTGCAGGAACGAGCATTGCCGCACTATCCATCACAGATGTACTTGCACAGGAGTGGCTCGGTCACGCTGGAAAGTCGCTCAAAGATCTGCAAACTGCTCTTGATACAGGGCAGCCGACGGCCGGATTCCCCATAACAAGCCTGGGGATTGGAGCCACTATTGATATTCATCAAGAGAAACGAAATGGACGGAATGTACTCGCACGTTTGTCTACTCGCACAGATCCATCAGCGACTGGCATGGTCGTTGTTGGTGCTCATATCGATCATCTTGGAAACGGCGTAGGAGTTGGATCGCTGGCGCGTGAGGAGGAAAAGGGGCAGATCCATTACGGCGCGGATGACAATGCGTCGGGGGTGGCCGCCGTGCTGGGGATTGCTAAAGCTCTTGCGCTGGAGCAGGCGAAAGGGGAGGGCGCCATCAAAGGCGGCCGCAGCCTCAAACGAGACCTCCTGTTTGCCCTCTGGTCTGGGGAAGAAATGGGTTTGCTCGGATCGAGTCATTTCACCAAGACCTTTGGCCAAACCGGAAAAGCGCCTGAGAGGCTCTCTCCTGATGTTGTGGCCTATCTCAACTTGGATATGGTTGGCCGATTTGATAAGGCTCTGGTTCTCCAGGGAGTAGGCTCAAGCTCAATTTGGCCGAGCGCGATTGAGCGCCACAATGCGCCTATCGGCCTCCCTTTGACCTTGCACAACGACAGCTATCTGCCGACGGATGCGACGGCGTTTTATCTCAAGGGAGTCCCTATTTTAAATGCGTTTACCGGTGGGCATGCGGAGTATCACTCTCCACGCGATACGGTGGAGAAGCTCAACTATCCTGGCCTTACAAAAATCACGCAACTGATGGCGGGGTTGATCCGATCAGTAGCAAACCGCGAAGAAGTGCCCGACTATATAGAGATGGGGAAGCCCCATGGCCCTGTTGGCCGGGTTCGTCTACGTGCCTACCTGGGAACGATTCCGGACTACACCCAAGGGGATGTCACTGGCGTACAACTCTCTGGTGTGGCAAAAGGAGGACCCGCGGATTTGGCTGGGGTCCGAGGCGGTGATATTGTCGTGACGTTGACGGGCAAGACGGTGGAAAATATTTATGATTACACGTATGTCGTCGATAGTTTGAAAATTGGTGAGCCGGTTGGCATTGCTGTGTTAAGGAATGGTCGGCGGGTCGAATTGACTATTGCGCCTGCGTCGCGGGAATAAATGGGCCGCACATTAAATCCCAAAAGTATTCAGATTTCTACTCACTCCCATAGGACGCTGAGATTTTTACCTGCTCTATTTACTGGCCTTCTCCCTCTTTTTATACTTTGCTCTTCATTTTTTCTGACAAACAGCGAAGCCAGTGATCGCCCGCTTGCGTGGATCGGTTTGGGACCAGGAGGACAATCCGTAGTTCGGACGGTAACGACGGAAGACGTTTGCCCTGATCTGCGTGTTGAGACACAGCCCTACCCAATGCAGATACGCTCTCATCCGGCATCGTCATCGTTCTCGATCTTGATCTGTGAAATTCTCCTACCAAGTCATACGACTCTCGTAACAGTTGAGGGTGTGTTGCTCTCCCTGCCGAAATTCCTGCCCGAGAAGCTAGTTATTCTTGGCGACACGGGCTGTCGAGTCCAAAACAGATTTGCCCAAGCCTGCAATGATCCTGACGCGTGGCCGTTTGCACGGATAGCACAAAGTGCTGCCGCTTGGCAGCCGGACCTTGTCATTCACCTGGGCGACTACTTCTATCGTGACTCGCCATGCCCGATTGGGAATGTCTCTTGCGCCGGTAGTCCGTGGGGCGACAATTGGGAGGTGGCTCAAGCCGACTTTTTCTCTCCAGCACGACCCTTGTTACAAGCCGCGCCCTGGATATTCGTACGGGGAAATCATGAAGCCTGTGGTCGGAGTGGGGAGGCTTGGTTTCGTTTGCTCGATCCGCGACCTCTGCGTGAACAATGTACCGACGAGACCCAACCGTATGTTGTGCCATTCGGAGAACGCGACCTCTTCGTACTGGATACTATGAATGCTCACGATAGTGTGCCCCTGCCAGATAGCGTCGCCTACTTTGTACAGCAGTTTGTTACGTTGGCGGAGCAAAGCGAAAGACCGGCCTGGCTCCTCTCTCATAAACCGGTGTGGGCGTTCGGTTTCCTGGGACAAGAGCACGGAGTCGATAAGCTTTTTCGGACCAATCCAACACTTCAGGCTGCTGCCCAGCAGTCTTTCGCGCCGACAATTGAATTGATTCTTTCAGGCCATCTCCACGCGGTCGAGTTTTTGCAGTTTGCCCAAGGTAAGCCGCTCCAGTTTGTTATTGGCAATGGCGGAACCTTTCTCGATCCGCCCCTCAGCATGTCTGTGGTAGGAATGGAAATAGCAGACCGGCAGGTTACTGGCGCGGAAGTACTCGCTGAGTTTGGATATGTAACCCTGGAACGTGATGGGGGAGGCTGGATACTGATCCCACGCGATGTGCATGGGGCTGCGCAGAAAGTCTGTCAGCTCAATAATGAAGGCCTGACGTGTACTCCTCCGGACCAAGCAGCTCGCCTACGTCAGTGACCACAATATCGGCGCCGTTTTCCTTGAGCAAATCCCCGTGGCCTCGGCGATCCACCCCGACAACTAAACCAAAGTTGCCGGCGCGACCTGACTGGACTCCTGATATAGCATCTTCAATAACGACCGCGCGTGATGGCTGAACGTCAAGTTTTTGGGCTGCGGCAAGGAACAAGTCAGGCGCCGGCTTGCCTGCGAGATGTTCCTGAGCAGCGACGTTTCCATCAACCCGGACGTCAAGCAGCCCAACAATCCCCGCAGATTGTAAAACCAACTCGCAATTAGCGCTCGGCGTGACGACTGCGGTTTTCATTCCGATCTGTCGGACATACCGGGCTAGGGCGACCGTACCGGGGAAAGCCTCGACGCCATCGGCGGCAATGACTTGGTTGACTACGGCGTTCTTGCGATTGCCTAGTCCACAGATGGTTTCCCAGTCGGCGAGGGCGGCTGGGCTGCCTTCCTGCAAAGATATATGGCGCGATTCTAGAAAAGTGCGTACCCCGTCATAGAGTGATTTCCCGTCAACGTAGAGATTATAATCGGTCTGAATGTCAAAAGACCGGAATGGGAGGTGCTGAGCTTCGGCACGGTGGCTGAGGAAGGTATCGAACATTTGCTTCCAGCACGCTGCATGGATTTTCGCTGTCGCGGTCAGGACCCCGTCAAGATCAAAGAGGACCGCATCAAATCGGTCTGGGGTAATGGGCTTGAAATAACTCATACTATGATGCTTCTGCCGACTATCCGCTCTCCATCCGGTCTTAGAAGAAACCAACGTATCATACTTATGATTCGATTGTTACTCGAATATGTCATCCATATTTTATAGTGGAGATATTTCATGACGTTAGGGCGTTCCATGGTTTGTCTCCACTCATCGTAAGCCGTTGTTTCTTCATCGTTTTTGTTGCTCCTGCCCTGCATGTATTTATTTTGAACTAAATAACAGCCCAAACGTTTGTGTATCTAAACGTGGGAATTGGTGTGCAAAGGAGTGTCGTATGTACAAATGCATTATCACAGCCGTTGTTGTCGCAAACGTGTTTTTCTTGCCTGTTTCGAGCTGGGCGTGGGGCGGACACCATGGTGGTAACCATGGTCATGGATTATGAGTATGGTTACCACCATACCTGCGGGGACGTTAGGGGTTGTAACCGGTGCCTTACCTGGTAGTGCGCTCTCACGACCCGCCCCTCAGCCGGCTCCTGCCAGACATATGAAAGGTAGCTGCCTGTGCGGGAAGTGCGTATTCGAACTAAAAGGAACCATCAGTGCAGTCGGAAAGTCCCATTGTTCTAAATGCCGCAAGGTCTCAGGCGCTGGTTCGAATGCCTTTCACTGGACTTGACGAAGATCTGGGTGTAGGTATCGCTGGTCACATTTGGGTGTGTGGGAAGACGACCTGGGGTATAATAGGTGATGATGCTCCGCAGTTCCCGGAGAACGCTCCTTTAATGCCGTATCGACCAAGTCGTTCAACCCGGGCGCTTGGGGGAGAACCTAAGCCTTCTTTCTTCACAAGCAGACGCCGGGTGGATTAGCGTCGGCAGCAGGAGAGTCTGCTTCTGTCCTCATCTCATCTATTCGCACTCGTGTCTGTCCCGCTCGGCCTTTTTTTGGTGGAATCGTACTGATCGGCATTGGGGATCTGTTTCTGGCCGTTCGTGAGATGACACTCAATAGCAGGGATAGTGTCAATTCCGACGCGGGATGGTTAAAGCACGACTATACCGGGCTACGCGTTGTGGGCTAGCTTCTTATCGTCTCCGGATTCCTGACCGTGCTTGGTGGGATAGTCGTGGCCGTCTTCGCTGCCTTGTCGCCGTAGCCTTCTGAAGCGTGGGCGTTTTCAGCCCTGACTCTCTCAGAAAATTTATGATGGGCATTCTCGACTGATCGGGTGGATTCACCTGGGACTATCACGCGCAGTCTCAGTTGAGGAAACAGCAATGTTATGTGTTTTTAATATGTTACGGGCTCTGTGAAATAAGGAATGGGTTGGCGCGGCCCTTGCCCTACTCCTCAACATCGCGCGTAGCGCGGTTGACGGTCGAATACATTTGGAAATGGAGTTGCTTACGCCATGCGCCTGAACATTCTTCTTCTTGTGCGTATGAGTGGCCTTACTCTGGTTGCTGTTCCTCTGGTGAAAGGAGCGCAAAAGGCTGCTCCCCTCACTCCCTCTGCTGACCCTCTTGTTCGGACTCAAGCGGGAGTCTGCAGTTGAGCAGCCTATTACCTTTTCTCGAGATGATGCGAATGTTGTCGTATTTCATCCGAACGGAGACATTATTCACCCAGGCAGAAAAGCGACCAACGACCAGGAGATCGTCCAGGCTTTGCAGGAGCTGCTCTCTCTCCCCGTGCCGAATGGCTCAATGATTTCTAATCGTCTGTGTAATAAAAGGGGAAGGACGAGCGGCAGAGTCGCGTCTCACAGGCCGGCGTCAACCCTTACGGCTCTTTTAGTGTACGCCCATAGCATCGGTCCCGCTTCACTATTTCTTTAATTCTTTCCTGTCGGCTTCTGATCTCGTCCCCAACAATGAGAAAAGTGCTGTGAAAGGCACATGTTGCCGCCGTCTTAGGGGGATGAGCTCTTTTCATCATGATGGTGGTGTGGTAGGGCTTAGCCTTCTGTACTGCTTTGTACGGCGTCGAACAGGAGCAGGATACTGGGGAGAAGGGACTGTCTTACACTTATGGGTCACAGACCCTATTAGTGAGACACCGCGAATGCGTTCAGACTGACATTTCCACGGCTTGAACCGGACCTCTGGGCTACGACATTGTAGCGTCTTGAGTCCGGACAAGAAGAAAGGAGGCACTATATTGGCAGACACACAATGGAAGGAAGAGACATTGCGGGTTGGTGATGATGAACTCACGGTTGTACAGGCCGGCTCTGGAAGTCCTTTAATCGTTCTGCATGAAGAACTTGGTCATCCTGGCATTACCCGCTGGCACGAGGAAATGGCCCGGGATCATACGGTCATGATCACGCTCTTGCCGGGATTTGGACGGAGTCCGCGTGTTGAATGGGTGCGGGATGTGCGTGACATGGCCGGCCTGTTTGGACGTATCCTCAGAGAGCACAATCTTGCGCCAGCAAATGTCATCGGCTTCTCGCTGGGAGGCTGGATTGCCGCTGAAATGGCGGCCTGTAATGCGGCACAGTTACGGCGTCTGGTTTTAGTCGCGCCACTCGGGATTCGCCCACCCGAGGGAGATATCTGCGATATGTTTCAGGTCACGGCAAAGGCGTATCTGGATACCAGCGTGCACAATATTGAAGGTACGCCGGAGTTCGCAAAACTGTATGGCGGAGAGCCTAACCCGGAACAGTTCGAAGCCTGGGAAGACGCCCGAGCAGAAAGTGCGCGTATTGCCTGGGTCCCGTATATGTTTAACCCGAGCTTAGGCCCCCTGCTAGAATGCAGTGATAAAGTCCAGACTTTGATTATGTGGGGTAAAGAGGACTACATCGCGCCGGTGAGCTCGGCTGAGGTCTACCATAGGTCGATCGCCGGATCGGAACTGGTGGTTCTCGACGGGTGTGGCCACCGTCCCGAGGTTGAGCAAGCGGATGCGTTTGTTGCCAAGGTTCGCAGCTTCCTGGCGTAAAGAACCCTGTGCCCGATCGTCCGACTGAAGGTTGATGCCCGGGCCAGCGGGGAAGGGGTGGAAATTCGAGTTGAGGATACGGGAATTGATATCCCCAAAGATCCGCTCTCAGCGATTTTCGAGCCTTTTCGGCAGCTTGAAAATGTGTCCACACGACGTTTTAACGGGACGGGGTTGGGCCTCCATATCGTCAAACGGTTGCTCGACCTCGTCGGAGGACAGGTCACGGTAGAATGCGAAGTCGGACGCGGTTCGGCCTTCTGGGTCTGGGCGCCGACCGGATACAATAAAATCGGCCAAAACGATACGGAAGATACGAACGTATCCTCCCAGGAGCAAAAATTATCGACATTACCGGTAGGACGTGTATTCCCGACCGAAGGCTTCCCTGGCGACAATGCCCTTCATAATCTCTGGGGTTCCGTCCCCGATTTCGAGCCCGACGACATCCCGCCAGCGCTGTTCTAGCGGGACGTCCATATTGTAGCCGTAATGGCCGTGCAAGATCATGCAGGCGTGAATGGCTTCGGCTGACACCTTGGGACCCAGCCATTTGGACATAGCTGCCTCTTTGGTGTGCTTGAGGCCCTGGTCCTTTAACCACAAACATTTATATGACACCAAGCGTGCGGATTCGAGCATGGTCAAATACTCGGCGACTTGAAACGCCACCCCCTCGAACGTAGCCAGAGGCTTGCCAAAGACCTTCCTGCCCTTGGTGTACTCAATCGTTTCATCAATGGACTGCTGCGCGGCGCCAACGCAGGCCAGGCCAATGATTGCGCGGTTGAAATCAAAGGCGACCATAGCCTGATAAAAACCTTTGCCTTCTTCTCCGAGCAGGTTGCGGGCGGGAATGCGCACGCCGTCAAAAAATAATGAGCCGCGTTGGGTCAAACGTTCCCCTGGAGTCTGGTACACCTGGCGGGTCAGACCTGGCGCATCAAGCGGCACGAGAAAGGCGGACACGCCGCGTGCGCCGGTGTCTCCGGTCCGTGCAAAGACAATGCAGGCATCGGCATAGCCGGCAAACGTAATCGAGGCTTTCTCTCCGCTGATGATATAGTCGTCGCCTATTTTTTCTGCACGAGTTATGATATTCGCAGCATCTGAGCCTGCGTTTGGCTCAGTCAAACCAAAGGCAATAATAGCATCGCCGGTGGCGTGTTGGGTCAACCATTCCGCCTGCACCTCGGGCTGGGCATGATCCGCTAACAGCTCCGAGGCAATGAGGCCGAGTTGGATATATAAACTATAGTTAAAATCTCCCCGCGACAGTTCTTCGGTCATCAGCCCGCAGGTGACGTAGTCGGCCATCAGCCCGCCGAATTTCTCTGGCACGCGCAAGCCCAATATCCCCAATTGAGCGGCTTCCTTAATGAGTACGCGCGGAATCTTCTCGCCGCGATCCCAGCGGTGGTAGTTGGGTGCGAGTTTATCTTTGGCGTATTGCCGTAGGGTTTGTTGCAGCAAGAGCTGCTCTTCGGTGAAGGTAAAGTCCATACCCAGTATCCTTATGAATTAGACCGCCGCAAGAAAGAGGCAGGCAGGAGACGGATTGCACGTTTGAGGCGCCCGGTCTGAAAGAGCAGAACCACGAGCGTGATCCAGAACACGTGCACCCCGATAGCCGCTACCCAAAGAAACCAGGCCAGCTTTTGAAAGACGGCAGCCAGCAGAATAAAGATCGAATAATCGCGGCTGACCAAGCTGGAAATCATCTTTTCGAGGAGCTGGTTTTGCCACGCCGTCGACTGTTCCCCGAGTGTGTCGGTTTTCTGTGCGATCAGGACGCAGGGAAAAGAAAAAACGGTTCCAGCTGCCAGCAGGCCCCCGAGCACAAGGGCCGATTGTATTTCTCCTTGTGTCCAGACGGCAAAGCCGAGCCCGAGGAAGGTAGCAATATGCACGACGGTATCGAGCGTGATATCGAGCCATGCTCCCAACGGCGATTCGAGAAATTTCATACGAGCGACTTCCCCATCAACGCAGTCGACTATGGCGGACAGCTGTAAAAGCAGCGCCCCCAGCACGAGGCCCCAATAGCCTGCTTGAAAAAAGTACGCCGCTCCGAGAAGACCTATAAAGCAAGAAAGCAGCGTAATCTGATTCGGGCTAAGTGACGTACGCAGAAATAGCCGGGTCAAAGGGCGGGAGAGTGTTCGATTCAGATAGGTATCGACAAAACCGTCTCGTGGGTTCTCTAAAGAGTGCAGCAGGGTGCGTTCGCCCATCTGCACAGATTCCGGAGAAGAGGGTTGCGAAGAGAGTTTATAGACTAAATGAGGCGACGCGGAAAATGTTTTGATCTTGTCCGCAGGGATCGTTGCTTTTGCTGAGCTTTCTGTTTCTCGTATTTGGGTGATGAGTCTCAGGACGGATTGGGATTGATCGCACGGGCCCAGCAGCAGTGCAGGGGTTCCGTTCTGTGCTTTGACTGCCCACGTCTCTCCTGACTGTGCAGTTCGGTCGAGATCCTGCGCCAGAGATGGCTGAAAGACCGTGTGGAGAGAAAAGCACAGACAGTGCTCGTTGGCCTCCGCATGGAGCGCAGTCTGGATATCTGCAAGACGTGTCCAAACGACCTCGGCTGTGAGTCTTTCTTCATCTTTCAGTTCTTCCTTTAGCTGGGTGGTATCGGTATCTCCCTGGGTTAGGATGTAGCACGTCCGCGCTCCTGCGCGTTGGGCAGTAAGAAGAGCACGCTTGAAAAGCGGTACACCTCCAACTGCTGTCAAATGAGAGATGTGGGGTGAAACCGGGATAAGAATGCAAGCCGCTGTGATCATAATGAGAAGCTCTCTAGAGATAGTAGAGTGACAATTGTAAAGATAAGTGCGTTGCCTGGCAATTTCCCTCTTAATAAACAATACCTCTTGGGCACGGAAGTTCCCAGGTGCTCACACGTGCTCAGAGGTATGCCGTGTGATCTGAAGCGGTGCGCGCGTAGTCCTCTTGTGACCCAGCGAGGTGTTTGGTGTAATGCCCTAGCATTATAAGGAGGCAGATATGGCACAGGAAGAGATGAAGCATGTTCTGGATGGCTACAAAGTCCTTGATTTCACTCAGGTTTTAGCCGGCCCTACCGTCACCCGGCTGATGGCGGAAATGGGAGCGGAGATCATCAAGGTTGAGCTTGCTCCGGGCGGGGATCTCTCGCGTGGCCTGCCGTTTTTGCGGAACGGCCGGAGCGGCTATTTTATCCAACAAAATAGGGGCAAAAAGAGTCTTTGCCTGGATGCCAAAAATCCTAAGGCGCTGGAGATTTTGAAACAGCTGATTGGCAAGGTCGACGTCGTTGTCGAAAATTTTGCGCCTGGCGCAGTCGGGCGACTCGGGCTGGGTTATGAAGAGGTCAAACAGCTGAATCCACGCGCGGTGATGTGCTCGGTGTCAGCTTTTGGCCAAACCGGGCCGCTCTCCAAGCTGCCTGGTTATGACTATATTGCGCAAGCATATGCCGGCGTGACCTATATGATCGGTGAGCCTGAAGGCGCGCCGTATTTTCCTATGCTGGGTATTGGTGATGTCAGTACTGGCGTGCACGCTGTCGCCGCAATCGCTTGCGCGTTGCTGTATCGTGAACGGACCGGAAAAGGCCAGCATCTCGATATCTCGCTGCTTGACGCCTACTTCCACTGTCATGAGATGAGCGTGGAGCTGTATAGCGCCAGCGGGGGGACGATCAAACCCAAGCGGTCGGGCACGCAGCACTACGCATTAGCGCCTATTGGCCTCTTTAAGGGGCGGGAAACCTATATTTTTATCATGGCCCTGGCCCACCAATGGGCGCCCTTTTGTAAAGCCATGGGAAAACCTGAGCTGGCTGAGGATCCGCGCTTTGCGGACAATGCCGACCGTCTGAAGAACATATCCGAGTTCGTCAAAGTTGTTGAGGACTGGATTACCTCAATGCCGAGTGACGAAGCCGCGCTACATGCCTTGGAAGAGGCGCGTATTCCAGTTGCCCCGGTACTCTCGATCGAACAGGCCGTCAATCATCCCCATCTTCAATACCGGCGCACGGTGCGGCGGATAACTGATCGCGCGTTTGGTGAGGTCGATATCCCAGGTATGCCGCTCAAATTCTCAGAATTCCCAAAGGAGCTATCCCTGGATGCGCCTTTCTTAGGAGAACACAACGCGGATATTTTGACACAGTATTTGTCGTATGCTCCCGACCAGGTCCAAGCGCTGGAAGGCGAAGGCGTACTCACCCGGGAGAGTTAAGGAATCGGAGGCGAGACGGACTGCGGGGTGGCCAACAGGAGAAAGAATGAATTTTACCTATTCGCCTGAAGAAGAACAATTTCGCCAGGAAGTGCGGACATGGCTTGAGGCCAACACCCCGGAGGATTTGCGTGGTGGCAAAGACGACGACCTGAGTATGCATGAGCGCTGGGAGCGTCAGAAAACCTGGCACAAAAAGCTGTACGAAGGTGGCTGGATAGGGATATGGTGGCCGCAGGAATATGGTGGACGGGGCGCATCTGTCAGCCAGCAAGCGATCTTCAATGAGGAGATGGCGCGGGCGAAGGTTCCTGGTGGGGTGAATATGAGCGGCGTCAGCCTGCTCGGGCCGACCCTCCAGCATTGGGGCACAGAAGAGCAAAAACAGCGCTTTTTGCCAAAAATATTGCCAGCTGAAGACCTGTGGTGTCAGGGGTATTCCGAACCGGGCTCAGGTTCAGACTTGGCCTCATTACAGACGCGGGCGGTTGAAGACGGGGACCATTTTGTGGTGAATGGCCAGAAGGTGTGGACGAGCTGGGCCCAACATGCAGACTGGTGTTTTTTGTTAGTCCGGACCGATCCGGATGCGCCCAAGCATCAGGGCATTAGTTATCTCTTGGTCGATATGCACAGCCCTGGTGTTACGGTCCGCCCGTTGGTTCAGATCAATGGCGAGTCTGAATTTAACGAAGTCTTTTTCGAAGACGTACGCGTGCCCAAGGACAATCTGGTCGGTGAGAAAAACCGTGGCTGGATGATTGCGATCACGACCTTGATGTTTGAGCGGGTGGCGACTAGTGGCTATTTTCGCGTTGAGATACTACTGCCCCAAGTGTACGATTTGGCCCGGCGGATAGAGCTGAACGGCCAGCCGGCGAGCGATGATGCTGCGGTACGCCAGCAATTGGCGCAGTTTGCGATTGAGGCGGAAGCGATCAAATACAACGACGTGCGACGCCTGACGCGTCAACTCAAAGGTCAACCCCCAGGGCCGGAAGGCTCTTTTTCGAAAATCATGTCAACAGAGCTGAATATGCGCGTCGTCAACTTTGCGATGGAGTTGTTAGGTCCATACTCCATACTTACTAAAGGTTCCCTGTTTGCGATTGACGAAGCCCGCTGGTCGTATCGTATGTTAGGCGCCAGGGCGGGGACGATTGCCGCGGGGACGAATGAGATTTTGCGCGGTGTGATTGGGGAACGGGTGCTCAAGTTGCCCAAGAGTCGCTAGTGGAGTTCCGTGCATTTCCATACACCAATCCGGATACCCCAATAAATGAAGAGAGCCTGCTGTGCCGCACGAACGAGCGATCACGACCATCCTCCTTGACGCTGGTGGGGTGCTCGTTCATCTTGACTACTCTTTCCTCGCGCGTGGGCTGCGGGCGGCCGGGATTCCGGTGATCTCACGTGATCTGCGTCGAGCCGAGTAAGCTGCCAAAACAGAGATTGATCGCCGTTTTTGCGAGGTGCTCCCCAGCACTGACGAAACGCGCCGGCAGCCCTATTTCTTTGTACTACCCGAGCAGCTGGGGATTGAGGCAGGAGCGGCACATCGACTCCTGCAACAGTTTGAGACAGAACATCGAAGAGACAATTTGTGGCGGCTCCGGTTGCCTTCAACCCCAGGCGTCCTCACCGACCTATGTGCACAAGGAATCAGCTTGGGGGTCATCTCAAACGCGGATGGCCGGATAGCCGCTATTCTTGAGAAAGCAGGGATTGCGCATTTTTTTGACGTTATTATTGATTCGTACGTCGTGGGTGTGGAAAAACCTGATCCTGCAATTTTTAGGCTAGCTCTGGATAGGATGGGGGTTAAACCTTAGCACGCCATTTTTGTGGGCGACATTTGTGAAACTGGACGTGACACGTGCGGAGGATTGGCAAAAAGCGGTTGATAGCGCTGTCAACGCATATGGCAAGCTCGGTGTCTTGATCAATAATGCGGGCATTCTGCAGATGGAAGGATTGGAAGACATCTTCCTAGAAGTGTGGGAACAAGTAATCGCGGTCAA
>CAZBUD010000009.1:71907-96691 GCA_964495015.1 uncultured Enterobacteriaceae bacterium
GTGGGAACAAGTAATCGCGGTCAAATGGACCGGCGTGTGGCTGGGGATGAAAGCGGCGATCCCCGCCTTGCGGAAAGCTGGGGGTGGATCGATTGTGAATATTTCATCTATTTCCGGCGTGGTGGGAACCGGCACCCAGACTGCCTACCAGCACGTAAAGGCGCGGTGCGGATTATGGCCAAGACGGCAGCCGTGCGATATGCGCCTGAGGGTATTCGTGTGAACTTGGTGCATCCTGTTCCGGTTGATACACCCATGACAAGTGACTTCGACTGCGAGCTGTGGCAGATGTATGTGAACAGCGTCCCGCTGTAGCCGGTGGGAATTCGGAGGACATCGCTCTGGGCGTCCTGTATCTCGCTTCGGATGAATCGTCGTATGTGACCGGAACTGAGCTCGCCATTGATGGTGGCTTCACCGCGCGCTAAAAGCGTGGAGAATATGGTGTCCGTGAGAGAGTCGTTTGACATAGGAGACGGGCTTGGACTAGGATACGGGCCGGCCCGGTTCGCAATTGGTCGTAACCACCAAATAGGAGGGTTTTATGGCGGATGGGAAAGTAAAACGGATGTGGGCATTGCCAAACGCGGACTTAACGGTTCCTCAATCGCTGCTCATGCACGGAGGTGCTCCAGATCTGGTCACCATACCGTGCCCCGCGTATCTCATTGAACATGAGAAGGGGCTCGTCCTGTTTGATACTGGTTGTCACCCGGCTGTGGCTGACGATCCTGTGGGCCATTGGGGGCCGTTTGCCGAGCATTTGCAGGTGTCCTATCCCAAGGAAATGCTGCTCGACCGGCAGATCCAAGCGCTCGGCTACAAGATGTCAGACATTAAATATGTCCTGATTTCACACCTACATCTTGACCACACGGGCTATATGCATGCCTTCCCAGATGCCAAATTCCTGATTATGCAAGATGAGCTGCGGTATGCCTACTGGCCCGATCCCCACTTGCGGGATGTGTTTGTGTTTAAGGATATCGTCCCCACGCGTGGCTTCCAGTGGCTTGAACTGAACGGAGATTTCGATGTCTTTGGCGATGGCAGCCTGAACCTGCTAAAGACGCCGGGCCATACGCCCGGAGAGAGCTCGCTGTACGTACGCCTGCCCAACCGCTCGATTCTTCTGGCTGGAGATACGCTGCATTTGCGCGAACAGTTCAATACGCTGTCAGGTATGCCGCTTGATACAGATCCTACCCAATCTTCGTTGTCGATCCAGCGTATCCGGGCGATGCGCGACTTGCACGAGTGCACGGTGTGGATCGCGCATGATCCGGAAGACTGGGCCGAACTCCCCCACGCACCCACGCCGATCGAGTAGGGGGCAAGAGACTATGCCGCTGTACGAATACCATTGCCTGCCGTGTGATTCCGTCTTTGAAGAGCTGTGTTCTTTAGGCGAGGCGTCGAAGAAGAAGCCGTGTCCAAGCTGCGGCAACAGAGCCCCCCGGATTGTGTCTGCATTTGCCATATCTAGCGGCGCGAGCGGAGAGCCGTTCGATCCGGTGATCGCTTCTCAGAAAAATTCGTCTGACCCACGTCCTCTGTGCATGCAGCATTCGCAAATTCCACTCGCATGCCATATGGACGAATATTCGGTGAAGCGCTTTGCCGCGCATGCGTCAGGGCGTGGGAATGCATTTGACGACAAGGTGGCTGAGGCGAAGGAGGTGCGCAAACAGCGTGGAATTACGCAGCCAAAATACGCACCGGCGACGCACGGGCATGATCACGACCATGGACGCACGTATGGCCCTGACCGCAACTTCCGTCGGCATGGTGAAACGCAGGTCAGTGTCACCGACCATAGACATGATTCCGGACAGGACCATGCCCCTGCGGGCTCTCACAGCCACAGGAAAGGTAAGACCCAGAAGACCGAGACGCGGGCCAAACAGCAAGGGCATGTCCATTAAGATGTTCCTTGAGTGTGGAAATCCTATAAAAGGGCGACCGTACGGTCGTCCTTTTTGTTTTTGTAGTGTGAGATAGACTAAACCGTCCACTCGGTTTATCGGTTGTAAACATGTTCCCGTTCGCATGAGGGCATCAATAAGGAGGGCGAGGAAAATGACAGATTTCGGCATCGTTACGATACCCACCCACTATACGATCCAACCCGTAGAATTAGCGCGCTGGGCGGAAGAGAGCGGTTTTGAGTCATTGTTCTTTGGAGAGCACTCGCATATCCCGGCCAGCCGTAAAACGCCTTTCCCCCTGGGAGGCGACCTGCCCCGATATTATAGTGAGTTCTATGACCCTTTTGTGGGACTTACTGCAGCGGCGGCTGTGACGCAGAAGCTCAAGGTCGGCACGTCGGTCTGTCTAGTGCCCGAACACCACCCTATTAACCTGGCCAAAAGTGCGGCCTGTCTCGATCGTGTGTCCAACGGTCGATTCCTCTTAGGCATAGGCGCGGGCTGGAATGCTGAAGAGATGGGCGATCATGGTGTCGCTTTTAAAGATCGCTGGAAAGAGACCCGCGAACGTGTGCTGGCAATACGGGAAATCTGGACCAAAGATGAAGCAGAATTCCACGGTCAATTTGTTGATTTTGACCCTATATGGTGCTGGCCCAAGCCGGTTCAAGCTGGAGGTCCGCATATTTTAATGGGCGCGGACTCGAAATGGGCTCCAAAACGTATTGTCGAGTACTGTGATGGCTGGATACCTCTTGATGGACCAAATCTGGCCAGCGGAATTGAAGCAATCCAAGCGGAGGCGGACCGTGTCGGACGGTCGATGAGAGATTTTGATCTAACTGTGATCACTGGGGATGTGTTTGCCGGTGAAAAGAGTATAGAAAGCCGGATTCAGGAGCATCTGACACTCGGCTTTAATCGCATTACTTTCCTTGTTGTGGCGGACAAGCCAGATGAACAGTGGCCTATCCTAGAACGCTATGCAAAGCTGATCAATGATTTTCAGTAAGACGGACGGTGCGCCCCTAGTTTGGCGACAATTTCGCCTGAGAGGAGTTCGATAAGGCTGCGGGGATGAAGTTTAGTGAACTGGTCCGGCTCTTGGAACAGAACGGCTTCCGGGTTCTTAAGGAAAAAGGGTCTGTCCGTTACTATACGAAACCCGGTGTAGATAGATTAATCCATGGCGACTATCATGGCTCGAAAGAAGTTCCCACTGGAACATGCAACACAATCCTGAAGGCAGCCGGACTCAAAAATACAAAGTGGCCTGAACGATGATAGACCTCACGTATTCTTTGGTGCTTGAAGCAACCGACGATCCAAATGTTTTTGGATTTTACTCTCCAGATTTTGAAGGGTTTACCGGAATCGGACATTCAGTTGAGGATTGCTTATATAAGGCGAAGTGGGGGATGGCGGAGCATGTCACGCTTTTGCGAGAGCGGGGACTTGCCATTCCTCAGGTCAACACAAACCCAACGATATTGATTCAAAATGAGCGAAGGCTAGAGAAGGCGGCCTAGTAAATAGGGAGCAGGACTGCATGGCTGAAGTAACGAATTTCCCTCGCCCGTTTCCGAGCATTGACGACCAAGAGTTCTGGGATGGTTGCAATCGCGATGAGCTGCTGATGCAGTGCTGCAGTTCGTGCAAGAAATTCCGGTGGCTGCCGAAACCCATGTGCCCATACTGTAACGCTCTAGAACACGAGTGGGTCAAAATATGTGGCAAGGGCAAGGTGTTCTCGTGGACGATTATTGTGCATCCTGTGCATCCCGCAGCGATTGAGAAGGTGCCGTACAATGTGGCTCAGGTGCAGCTTGATGAAGACCCGGATTTGATTATGGTGACCAGCTTGGTGGACATCAAGAACGAAGATATCCGGATGGACATGCGGGTCGAAGCGGTCTTTGCCGAGCACGAACCTGGAGTGAAGATTGCGAAGTTTCGCCCTGTGTAGGACGGTGTATGCAACTCGAACTTTAAGGCAAGGTTGTCATTGTTACGGTCGCAGTAAAGGCCGTGGCCGCTCCACGGCTTTAGGCTTTCTTGCCGAGGCCGCTTCTGTCCTCGCGTACGCTCGAGGCCAAGAGGCGCATGAGGGGGTCGGGGTTGGCGATGAGGGCCTCAGGTTGAAGCAGCCAACGACTATGAGCTGAAAGCTGCCCGCCGAGAGTCCCGGGCCGAAATATGAATCGTATTCCAACAAATCCGGCGCTCTTGAAGCGTGTCTTATCTTCGTTCATCGTCAACGAAGTACATAAAATCGGCCTCAAGCGGATTGTTGTTGGTCTCTCCGGAGGCGTGGATTCGGCGCTGAGCGCATGTCTAGCGGCTGAGGCGCTCGGACCGGAGAATGTCCTGGCGGTCAAAATGCCGTACAAGACTTCTAGCAAGGAGAGCATCGAACACGCGGACTTGGTGATTGCAGCGACTGGTATTGTGTCGATGACCGTCGAAATATCCGCCCAAGTTGACGCCTATTTCGTAGGCTTCGCCGACGCCAATAATATGCGTCGGGGTAATAAGATGGCGCGTGAGCGGATGACTATTCTCTACGATCAGTCTGCACGCTGGGATGCTCTGGTGCTTGGTACTAGCAATAAGACCGAACTACTCTTGGGCTATGGGACCCTGTTCGGCGATATGGCCTCAGCTCTTAATCCGCTAGGAGATCTGTATAAGACCCAGGTGTGGGCGTTGTCCGGGTTTATTGATGTCCCCAAACCTATTGTGACAAAACAACCCTCCGCAGATCTATGGGCTGGGCAGACGGATGAGGAAGAGCTCGGATTTTCTTATCAAGAAGTTGATGAGCTGTTGTATTTGATGGTCGATCAACGCTACTCGCGCGAAGGCTTATTAGCTGCGGGATTCCGAGCAGATTTTATTGATCAGATTTCCCAGCGCATCATGAACTCTCAGTATAAGCGTCGCCTGCCGGTGATTGCCAAGGTTTCCCAACGGACCATAGACCGCGACTTTCGTTACGCCCGTGATTGGGGCCGCTAACGTGGCCGGCACTCTTTACATCATTGCAACGCCGATCGGTAATCTTGAAGACCTCACACTACGCGCCTTACGCCTACTCAAAGAGGTTGGCCTGATTGCGGCGGAAGACACTCGCTACACCAGAAAATTGCTCTCGTATTACGAGATTGCAACCCCGCTGACAAGCTACCATGACCACATTGAAGCAAGCAAAGCCCAGGTGCTGATCGAGAAATTACAGTCAGGAGAAAATATCGCCTTGGTCAGTGATGCTGGTACGCCGTGTATCTCCGACCCAGGCTATCGTTTGGTGAAGGGAGCGGCAGAGGCTGGCATTGCCGTTGTTCCGATTCCTGGTCCGTCTATGCTCACCGCGCTCTTGAGCGTTGGTGGGTTACCTACCGTTCGTTTCGCCTTTGAGGGATTTCTGCCTGCGAAGCAGAGTCAACGTCAGAAGGCACTACAAGGGCTGCGACGAGAAGAACGGACCATGATTTTCTTTGAGTCTCCGCATCGACTGGTGAGGATGATTGCGGATCTCGGTGAGATTTTCGGTGATCGTGAGATTGTGATTGGCCGAGAGCTGACGAAGAAATTTGAGGAAATCCTGCGAGGCCGTATCTACTCGCTTCAAGCCGATTTGCAGCGTCGCCACATCAAAGGAGAAATCGCGCTCTTAGTCGCGGGCTGGGATGGTCAGCAGGAAAAGGCTTCGGAACAGTGCATCGAAGAAATCCTGCAGCAGCTTCTGGCGGACGGATTGGCGCTTAAGGAGGCGGCTCGGATTGTGAGTGAACAGTATGGGCTATCAAAACGTGAGGTCTATACCCTCGGGATAAAAATAAAGGCTCGTTGAAGATCGCATGATCAACAAAGAATGGGCCTTTGGCTAGACTCTTCAAAAAAGAATGTGAGGAGGGAGACCAACGGGTTTGCGGTTAGGGGATGCGGTCCGCCAGACATTTGAATGGAGGCCGCCTGCCACTGCGCGAAACCAGGAGCAACGGTCAGCTCGTCGCCTTCCGGTGAACATCCCCAGGTTGCCTGCGCTGCTGTTTCCGGCCTCCTGGCCTTCGCTGTCTTCTCTTCTTTTCTTCGCTTCGACTATTTTTTAGACGCTGCAGGAGGAAAGCGACGAGCCAGCTCCAGCGCATCATCGTAGGGCATGACCTGAGCGAAGAATCTGATAGCGCGGTACAATCTGCTGCCACACTCGCCGCTCGCTATGGCGCTGCCTTGCGTTTCGTTCATGTCATTGAGCCGATCCATACGTCCCAGCGGCTATCGCACCCATTCACGCCTCCGTACGCTCCCGCGGAACTCACGCAACAGGCTGGGGCAAAGCTGGAGGCCCTTGTCCGCAGCCCGGCTTTCGCCTCGCTGCATGCAGAATATGAGGTGCGGCTAGGGAAACCTTTTGTCGAACTCATCTTAGCTCGGCGTGCGTGGCAGGCGGACCTCATTATCGTTGGTGGACCGATAGACCAGGACGGCCCCCTGCTGGGTGGAACAAATGAACGGCTTGTACGCAAGGCTCTGGTCCCGGTTCTCATCACAAAACGGCCTCTATCGGCTGCCACCAAAACCCTCCTGCTGCCCGCAGATTTTCTCCAGCATCAAAGCGAGCGGTGCAGGAGGCGTTAACTCTTGCTGCGAGTTTTGACGGGCGGGTGATCTTCTTCCACGCTATAGATCTCTCCTACACGTACGGGGCTGTGGTTGGAGCCGACATGCCGGCTTTCTCGCCCGCCCCGTTCTTAAGAGCGGAAGATCTCGAAGGGGAATGACAGGCTTTTCTTGCCGATCTTCCGCTCCAACATATTTCCTGGGAACGTTGTATCGTGAGCGGACCCGCTGGGACTTCTATTGTGAACCAGGCAGACCAGTGTCAAGCCGATGTTATTGTTATGACCACTCATGGTCGAAATGGACTTGCCCATATGCTGTTAGGCAGCGTCACTGAAGAGGTTGTACGAGCGGCACCCAACCTCATCCTGACTATTCGGCCGGATGTCTTTCAATTTGAGCTGCCGCAATAAAAGTGGCGAAAAAATGAAGTGTCATGACGCTTGGCAGGGCGTGGCACGGACTTGTGTGTCGCTTGGAGTATCTGTGTCTTATTCATGACGGAAAATAGCAGCAATAGGACGGCAGTAAGAAAGGCCAACGCCCCTCTTACGAGAACAGGGGCCAAGGGCATAGAGAAGGAGTACTCCTAGCCTCGGCCCCCGTGGGACATCTTTCCCTCTTGGGGAAGGAAAGGAGAATGATCTCCCCGCGAGAGTAGGGGGGAAGCAATATACGGTTAGACGAAGAGAAGCAGAAAAATTCAACGGCTTTCATTTGGGTGCTGCATCTCAAATACCGCGCTTTGTTCAAGTGCGTCAAACTCTTGGTCTGTAAGTTCGGCACATGACATCCGCATGTAGCGTGGAGAGTCGGTTGGGGCGTCAACGATCTCTAAAAGGAAGATTTCATCCCCTCCCGGTTCGATACGGTGATTTTCCCACTCATCAATCTTTTGGAATTTCATGACGCCTGCCTCTATTGTTGGTTGTATTCTCAAGTATCGATTCGCAAACTCGGTTGCTTCGAGCAGAGCTTTAACAACATCCCAAATAGAAATGGGGCCTTTGAGCGTGCCTCCATCCAGGATAGGCAGATAACGAATGCGGTTCCACGTCATGACGCCATGACATAACCGACTTCATCCAGGACCGTGCGAAATACCATTAAATAGAGATGGCGGAGATCGCTTTAGCCTTGCAGGAACTCAAGCAAAATACGATTGATCTCGTCCGGCTTTTCTTGATGGGTAAAGTGTCCGGCATCTGCGATAATTTCCTTTCGCAGTCCTTTGGGGAAGTATTGTTCTATGCCCTCACTGAGTTCGACTCCGATGCAGCCGTCTTTGACCCCGTGGAAGTAGAGCGTCGGGACCTGAATCGGATTCCCGGTTAACACACGTTCTTGGATGTCGGCCAATTCCGGCACATGGTTGGCTGGATTAAGGGTGTGGCGATAATAGCCTAGCGCGGCTTGGAGAACGCCTGGCTTTTTAAACATCTCTTTCAGTGCGGCCATCTCCTCGGGGGGGTAATCCCAGCCAGGAGACCAGTCTTGCCAGATGCGTTCAATAAAGGCGAAGTCGTTCAACGCAACCGCGCCATCGGCAAACGGCATCTGGAAAAAGAACATATACCACGATCGGCGCTGTTGAGCCTGGCTCGTGACGAAAGACTCAAATAGGCCGGGCCCGTGCGGAACCGCAATAGTGACCAGCTTAGTAATCTTTTCTGGGGCAATGACTGCGGCCCCATGGGCTGCCGCCGCACCCCAGTCGTGTCCGATCAAAACACAGGAACCTCCGCCAAGCTGGTCGATGAGCGCAATAGTATCCTGCACGAGTGCGGCCGCTTGATACGGACCTTTGGGCGGAACGTCTGTTGGCGCATAGCCGCGCAAGTATGGGGCAACAGCCCGGTAGCCGGCTTTCGCCAGGACAGGCAGCTGGTGCCGAAATGAGGTGGCATGATCCGGAAACCCATGCAAACACAGCGCAAGCGGTCCCTCGCCCATTTCAAGACAGTGAAAGGTCAGGCCATTAGCTTGGACAGTTGTATTTTTGAACTTAGACATACTGCCCTCCTTATAAAGGAATAGTCCCATCTTCTCGTAATTTTGCCATCTCTTCCGACGAATATCCGCTGGCCAAGAGAACTTCCTCTGTATTTTGTCCAAGCTCCGGTGCGGCGTGGCGAATGGTGGCCGGTGTCTCACTGAAATCGACCGGACTCGTTACCATTTCGATTTGCTGGCCAGAGGGATGATCGACCGGGACAAATGCCCCGTTTGCTTGCGTCTGGGGGTCATTGATGACGTCTTCGACTGTTTGGACCGGCCCCCAAAAGAGTCCGGCAGCATCTAGGCGCGCGGCCCATTCATCCCGCGTTTTCTCCGCGAAGATGGGGTCTAAGATGGCTATTAACTCTGCGGCGTTCTGGTTGCGAAGGGCCGTATCAGCAAAGCGCGGATCGTGAATGAAATCCTTGCGACGTATGGTCTCACAAAACGTCGGCCAGTGCCGGTCACTTTGCAGCATGACCAGATAGAGCCATTTCCCATCTTTGGCTTTATAGCAATTGAACAATGGATTGCCCACAGCCATTCGGCTCATGCGTGGAATATCCTGTCGTGTGAGCAGCGCTGTTTGAATATCAATGGAATTGACCCATACAGCGGTCCGATACAGGGACAAGCCGACTTCCTGGCCGACTCCGGTCCGTTCTCTGGCAAAGAGTGCTGCCGCAGTCGCCGCAGCGACGCTCAGCGTTGTGGTGTGATCGCCCATGCCCGGCCTTTGGCTCGGTGGCGGAGTATCGGGTTCGCCCATAGTGGCCATGATGCCGGAACGGGCCCAAAAGCCGGCGTAGTCAAAAGCGGCGCGGTCACGTTCCGATCCTGCCTTTCCGTATCCGGTCACCCCGACATAAATCATCTTGGTATTATGGGCGCGTAAGGTCTCGTAGTCGAGATGATAGCGTTCCAGGGCGCCAGGCCTAAGATTTGTCAAGAAGACATCTGCGTCTTGGATGAGCCGATGGATGATTTTCTGCCCCTCTTCCGTACGAATATTAACGGCGACACTTTTTTTATTGCGATTGTCGATTTCAAATGGAGCATTAATAGTGAGTCCGTTGGTTGCACCAACCCCAGTCGTCAAAAATCCGCGAAAGGGATCGCCGCCATCAGGGTCTTCGATTTTGATAACGTCCGCACCCCAGTCCGCTAAGATGGCGCCCCCTCCGGGACCAGCGGCCCACATCGCGACTTCGACAACTTTGATCCCTGTAAGCGCTCCATCCATTATTGCCCCTCCTGTGTCTTCCTCTGTTTGGGCTATGCCGCATATCGCAGCGTGGTGTCAAGGGTGACGACACGCTGCCGTGTTTCTCACGAGACTTGCCCTAGTGCTGTATCTGACACTTACCTATAATCCTCTCATTCCAAGACTTAAGGCAGGCCTGGGATAAGGCGGGAAGTGATGACGCAATTAGGCGAATGGTATCGGAGTGGTGTGATTCCGCACAGTCAAGAAAATAAGGAGGGCCCATACGCTGGCAGGTGCTGGATTGTATTGGGACGAGCATTGTTGTCGTGGGACTCATGGCCTGCGGGCTCCAGACAGTCTGGGCTCAATCTGGGAGCGACCACATCGTCATTATTCCGAGTCAACTGCGTATGCCGTACACCCACTTGGGTGAGGTGAGTGTCAGTACCGCTGGGACAGTGCCTCTTGCCGCTGAGTTAAGCCCGGCGCTGCCCTAAAGCGAGCTTGCGTATGCCGCAAGCCGGAAGCTGCCCTCGGTTAAAGCGGCGGTCGTCAATCAAATGCTTCGAGAAAAAATACGCAAACAATACGGCAAGCAAGTCAACGCTGTTGTGAACACGGTGTACAAAACTATCCTTGATGGGCACGTCCAAGCAACCGGATCTGCCGTGTACTATGTAGAGCCCAATGCAGATAAGGCTCAGGTCAGAGAAGCCGGCGCACAGATTGAGCGACTTCAGGCACAGCGTGACAAGGGGGAGATTTCTCCGGAAGAATACGAAAAGAGGCGGGCCGCGATAATTGAAATGATTGAATCGCAGTCAGGAAGGTAAACGTTTTCTCTCAGGAAGACAAATACTTCGCTGCGGAGCGGGCAACGGGGCTAAAGGCTTCAGCCACCGTGTCCGTCAGTTCTGAGAGTGGTACCCAGCGCCGCTGCCGGTCGGTTTCGTATTCAGCCACTTCTCCTGTAACTTGAGCAGCAAAGAATGAGAAGCGGTTCGTTTTCCTTTCCCCTTCGAGCTCAAGTACTTTGAGCAACGGTCCGGTCTCGACAGTGTACCCACTTTCTTCCATACATTCGCGGGCTGCAGCTTGTTCGAGTGTCTCTCCAGGATCGACCGTGCCAACCGGGAAGATCCACGAATCGTGATGTTGCCGAGCGGTAATGATGAGGATTTCAAAACTCGCATACGCTGCTCGGCGGTATGCCACAATGCCAGCCTTTTGGCCTTCGAGTTGTAGAGGTGGAACAGCGTCAATTTTTCCTTCCATGGTTGCTCCTTCCTGCTCAGCGCAGCGGGTGCTGTCCATTGTGCAGATTTCATAGAATCGAAACTATTGGCTAACGCCCTCGACACAGGCTGACAAGGGTAGGTAGAGTTCCGGAGGGTATGAAAGTTAGACTTTGTAGCCTGGATGGGGGGCGAGATGACGAGTTAACGCCCCATACGCGGACCATTCGCAGGCAGGGTGAGATTGCACGTCTTTGTCATTGCCGGTACACATAGCGGCGTCGGAAAAACTGCGGTCACGTTAGGCCGGCTCACCGCCTTAGACAAACGAGGTCTCGCCGTCCAACGTTCAAAGTTGGACCAGACTTTGTTGACACTGCTTGTCATACCGTGACGACTGGTGTTCCCTCCAGAAATCTGAATGCTTGGATGCTGCCACGCGAATATAATCAAGACACATTTAGACACAATATCCAGGGTCATGACGTTGGGGTTATGGAAGGGGTAATGGGCCTTCTCGATGGTTGTGAAGGCAAGAGCGGAGCCGGCAGTACGGACGAAATGGCCAAATGGCTCGGGTTGCCGGTTATCCTTGTTGCAGAATCGTCGGGCATGGCCCGGAGTGCTGCCGCGTGGATCCACGGTTTTCAAAGTTTTGACCCGGCTCTCAATGTGGCAGGAGTGATTTCTAATCGTATTGGTAGTCCTGGTCATCTGCACTGTCTTTGTGAAGCACTCGAGGAGAGGCCGGATATCGTGGTGCTGGTTGGATTATCACGCACTGCCGACATCACCATCCCTGAACGACACTTAGGACTTGTGACCACCGAAGAACATCGATTAAGCGTACAAAATATAGAGCGTCTGGCCACTCTCATTGAAGACAAGGTCGACCTTGATCACCTCCTTCGGACCGCGCAGGCAAGACCTGGGGGGCATCTACCTGGGCGGTGGCTACCCAGAGGTGCATGCCGCCAGACTCTCATCAAATGCAAGCATGCGTCAAGAAATCAAAGCATTCATTGAAGACGAAAAAACGATGTAGGCGGCGGGCGGTGAACTTATGTATCTGAACCGGGCAATACGGACTGCGCAGGGAGAATACTTTCCCATGGTGGACATTTATCCAACCGTGGTCCGCATGTTGTTGCGCCGGAGCGCGCTGGGATATGCCGAGCTTGACGCGGCCTCCACGCAGGCGGATTTCCCGGCGCTGCGTCTGTGCGGGCACGAGTTTCATTACTCCGACTTAGAGAAGGACATCGCGTATGACGCGATCAAGACGATCTACCAAGTCCGTGAGCGCCCGACGGACCCGCCTCGGTCTGAAGGCTATCTCTACAAACGCTGTCTAGCAAGTCATGTGCATCTGCATTTTTGCAGTAATCCGGAATTCGCGAGAAGGTTAGTCGCGGGAGGGCAGCCTTCCTTCCAGGTGTGACCCCGTTTTTCGGAATTGCAGGTCCGCAACGCTTCTCCCCCACAGGCGGTGCTTGACACTATTCCAACCCTCCGATACCAGAACAGCTGATTTTGCTTGAGGTGCCCATGCGGGGTGAAAAGGGAAGTCGGTGCGAAGCCGACGCGGTCCCGCCACTGTGATGGGGGAGCCTGTCTCGATTACGCCACTGCCTGCTAAAGCAGGTGGGAAGGTTGAAGACGGGCGCCGAGCTGTGTCTCTAACCCCCTAAGCCAGGAAACCTGCCTGAAGCCATGAACCGGCCTCTCCGCGGAGAGAGTAGGGGTTCAGCGTGTTATACCATAGAGCCGTGTCCCGCCGTCTGTTCTATTTTTTCTCTGGAACGGGCCTTCGGTGCGATCTTCTCAAATTTTTCGACACGTCTGTTCCTGTTTCTCTCCTGGCAGAAGGTTTCCACGAGGAGGGAAGATGGAAAAGGTGCAAGATCGGGCGTGCCTATTCTTCTTAGCATTCTTTTTATACGGACCGTACGGTGCGCCTGTCCTGGGACAGGCCCTGCCCGAGCGGGCAGAGGTGCAATCCAAAGAGTCAAGCGAAGAACAAGCACCGCAGGTCCAGCAGTGTCCAGCAGAAGCGCTGTCTACCAAATTAAATGAAGTTATCGTGACAGCAACCAAACTTGAAGAGCCAGTCTCACGCGCGACACACGCAGTGTCCGTTATTACCCAAGAAGAAATCGAGCAGCGACAGACGACCGACGTCCTCGACCATCTTCGCGATGTTCCTGGCTTTAACATTGCCGAAACCGGCAGTCGCGGCGGAACGACGACGTTACAATCGCGCGGAGGGGAGTCCGACTATAACTTAGTCCTGATAGATGGAGTGAAAGCCAATAACGCCGGTGGGGAATACAATTTCTCTGACCTGACAACACTCGGTGTGAATCGGATCGAAATCGTGCGCGGGTCGCAGAGCGCCTTATACGGGTCCGATGCCATGAGCTCGGTCGTTCAGCTTTTTACACCGCGAGGGCAGGGCGCGCCGCGCGCCTATCTCCGTTTTCGCGGGGGTAACCATGAGACCTTTGAAGAGCAGGTCGGCATGTCAGGCGGGACGAATTTCTACGGCTATAACCTGGCTGTCGAGCGTGTTGATAGCGAAGGCATACTGTCAAAAAACAGCGACTACAGTAACACGACTATTGCGTCACGTTTTGATCTTGATCCCAGCGACAGTCTCCAACTCACCTCAACCTTGCGTTACAATGACAGTCGCTTCCACTTCCCGACCGGTGGGGCGGGCGACCGCTTTGATCCTCTTGATCCAGGCCAGTATCAGGATATTCGCCGTCTGATCCTGGGCCCCAGAGCCGTCTATCAGCCGGCTTCGTGGTGGCGGCATAAGCTCCAACTTGGAATGTTGTATCAATGGCGTACATTTCGAGATGTGTTTGATGGAGATGCCTTTGACCCGTTTGGATCGTTTGTGAGCACCACGAGTGAGCGGCGACTGTCGGCTGACTACTCGTCTGATTTTTTCTTGCCTCCAATTTGGGGGCTGCTGCCTACCATTACGCTTGGTGCCTATGTTGAGGATGAACATCTGAACCAAAAATCAAATGCAGCTGGGTTTATTGACCGGGTCAGCCCGAGCCGGAATGCACAGTCGTTCTACTCCCAATTGCTGTTGGAATGGCGGGCCATGCTCTTTATTACGTCTGGGTTTCGATTAGACGATGGGTCTACATATGGTACGCATGTCAATCCGCGTGTGTCAGCTGCGTTTATCGTGCCCGGACTCCATACCAAGGTGCGCGCTGGATATAGCGAAGGCCTCAAGGCTCCGACCTTTGTCGAGAACTTCGGAACCGGCAGCTCGTTTTTTCAAGGCAATCCGAATCTTGACCCGGAACAATCCAAAAGTTGGGAAATCGGAGTGGAGCAACCGCTTGAGTTCGCCGATCTCGCTGCCGAGTTGAGCCTGACCTACTTCTCTACTGAATACAAAAATATCATTGCCTTTGTCTTTCAGGACGGGCCAGATTTCTTGAATGTTCAGCGCGCCCGCAGCCGAGGCCTGGAAGCTAGCGCACGGGCTTTTTTGAGTCACGGCTTTTCGGTGCGCGGTTCATACACCTATTTAGAGACAAAGGTGTTAGATGCTGGGATTGGAGGCGGGACCGCCTTTGTGAATGGCAAATCCTTGGCACGGCGTCCTGAACATGTGGGCTCGTTTAGGCTGAACTATACTCGCGACCGCTTCAATGCTAATTTTCATCTCTTTTTAAAGGGCCACGTGACCGATCTAGACTTTAGCCAAGATTTTACTTCCCCCCGTGTTCGACTGGGCGGTTATACGCGCGCAGACCTGGCGGTTGCCTATCGGCTGTTTGAGAATCGTTGGGGCATTCGGGCCTTCACGTTGGAGGGACAAGCCAGAAATCTGTTCGACGAAGACTACGAAGAAGTCTTTGGGTTTTCGTCAGCAGGTGCTACGTTCCTGGTTGGATTTCGGGCCGAGTTTTAAGAACAAGTGTAACAGCGATTTAGGAATCGCCTGGGCACGGGCAGTCGCCCCTACAGAATGCGGTTGTTATCGAGTAAAAAGTATGGATGAGGTCTGACCACTATGCTGCTGCGATGGTTCACCGTACTCCTAGGAGTCGCCCTCCTCGGCTTCTTCGTCTACCGCCCGCATACCTTGCGTGGAGAGGTGTCTGCGCCGAGCTTTCCGCCCCAACGTGTGGTCTCCCTATCTCTTACTGCAGACGAGATTCTGCTTGCTCTGCTGCCTCCAGAACGCATTGTTGCCCTGACCCATCTTGCAGATAACCCGACCTATTCCAACGTTGTCACTGGAGCCCAGCACGTGCAGGGCAGAGTCCAAGCCAATGCTGAGCAAGTCATCGCCCTGTACCCGGACTTGGTTGTGGTGTCTGCCTCAGCTTATACCGGTGGTACAGCCAAAGCTCTTTTGCGCCAAACGGGTATCCCCGTATTTCCCGTCCCATGGTACGAATCGATTGCGGGTATCAAGCAAAGCATACTTGCGGTCGGACAGGCTGTAGGAGAGGGGGCAAAAGCGCAAGGCCTCGTTGCTGATATGGAGCGACGCATACGTGCCGTACAGCAGCGTGTCGCAGCAGCGCGCCAGCTTCGCGTTCTCTATTTTGCCCCAGATGGGTTTACGGCCGGGAAGAAGACCAATATCGACGAGATGATTACGACGGCTGGAGGACGCAACATTGCCGCCGTAGCAGGTATTGAGTATTTTCGAAAAATATCTCATGAGACGTTGGTGATGCTCGACCCAGAGGTCATCTTGTTGAGCCGAGACCCGCAGGCCGCCGAACCAAAAGAAGCCTACCAATGGCTGTATGCCAGCCCTGCACTCCAGAACGTTGCTGCGCTGCAGCAACGGCGGGTGTACTCCATTCCCCGGCCGTATTTTGATGTGTTGTCGCATCATGTTGTGAAAGGCGTGGAAGCCATTGCACGCCTGCTGTATCCTGAGGTCTTTGCAACCCAAGCATTTTTCCTTAATGGGGCCGCGTGAATCTATCATCCGAATCTCTTCCGCTGCCTCATGAATCAGCCCTTGTGTGGAAAAAGAGCTGGCTGATTTTTCTGTTCGGCGTACTGCTGGTGGTGTCCATTGCTGTTGCTACGGCATTGGGTACTGTGACCATTCCGCTGCACACAACGACGCGCCTGCTGACGCACGGGTTGCTTCAGCTGCCTATCGACGGGGATGAACGGGCGCTGGCAACGATTGTATATTTAATTCGGCTCCCACGTGTTCTTGCTGCGGCTTTGGTGGGGGGCAGCCTTGCGCTGGCTGGGACCATGATGCAAGGGCTATTCCGCAATCCTCTCGCCGACGCCGGCCTCATCGGTGTGTCCAGCGGCGGTGCGCTGGGTGGTGCACTGGCGATTAGCTCAGGTTTTGCTGTTGGTTCGTCCTTCCTGCTCCCTTGCGCAACATTCGCCGGCGCGCTTATCTCGGCCTTTGGCGTCTACCTTTTTGCTACCCGTCAAGGCGGGACCTCGCTTACTAACCTGCTGCTGGTCGGGATCGCCATGAACGCCATTTGGGGCTCGCTGACCACATTGGTTCTGAGTTTGGCTCAGGACTATGAAATCTCTCGGCAGATTTTTTTCTGGCTGATGGGCGGCCTCGACGGGCGCGGCTGGTCACATGTCCAGATGGTTTTCCCATTTGTGGTGATCGGCTTTGTGCCTGCCTTTTTTTTGAGTCGCGACCTCAATGTTCTGCTGCTTGGCGAAGAAACGGCAATGAGCCTGGGGCTCGATGTCGAGTATGCTAAACGACTCTTGCTCGTATTCGCTTCCCTACTTGCCGGGGCGGCTGTCGCCATAGCTGGGACCATAGGCTTTGTTGGCTTGGTGATTCCACATATGATGCGCCTTATTCTCGGCCCGAATCATCATCTCCTCCTGCCTGGTGCAACACTAGGCGGCGCCATATTCCTTGTCTGGTGCGATCTATTCGCACGGATGGTCATTCCGTCCGAAGAACTTCAACTGGGCGTTATTACGGCCGTTGTCGGAGCCCCGCTCTTTTTACATCTCCTGCTTAGACAGGATAAAAATCAGCGTAATCCGGCATAACAAATATGACCGATTTGGCCTTTTCACTCGAACAGGTGCGTTATACTCCAGATCACACGCTGATTCTGGTCGATGTTAGTCTCGATCTTTCTAGTGGGCATTGGGTCGGTGTCCTCGGCCCAAATGGTGCAGGCAAATCGACATTGCTGCGGATTATGGCCGGCGTGTTGCCTGCCTCGTCTGGCGTTGTTCTTTTCGAGGGTAAGACTGTAGAGAAATGGTCAACACGTGAGCGGGCAAAGCAGCTGGCTTTTCTGCCGCAGCGGACAGAGCTCTTTTTTCCCTTTCGGGTGAGAGAAGTGGTTGCCATGGGCCGGACGCCGTATCTTGAGCGCTGGCAAAACGAAGGCAAGACCGATGAACGGATTGTTGAGCAGACCATGGCGCTGACAGAAATCACCCGTCTTGCCGACCGTAACGTTCTTACTCTGTCAGGTGGGGAGTTCCAACGCGTCATGCTAGCGCGTGCGCTTGCCCAGCAGCCGGCCTTTCTCTTGTTGGATGAACCGACCGCGAGTCTCGATATGCGTCACCAATTTGAAGTAGTTCATGTCTTGACGACACTGGTCGAGCAAGGCGTGACCATCGTGACTGTACTGCACGATCTTAATGTGGCGGCATCTGCGTGCACGTCGGTCGTGTTGCTCGATTCCGGGCAGGTCTATGCTGCCGGAGCACCTAGAGATGTCTTGACTGTCGAAGCCATTCGCGCTGTGTATGGGGTCGATGCCGCATTAGGGGAAAACCCGGAGACCGGAGCACTACAAATTATTCCGCTGCGCGCTACTCGTCCTACTGACTAGGTCTATTCCAGTGGCAGCAACTCCGACAGAAGTATACCGGCATGGAAGCGATGGCAGCGAATGATGGATACTCCCCCGCCTGACAAGCTCGTTCACAGTCCAAAAGAACAGGATCCGCGTTTGCAACGCCTTGAGTTTCTGGTCGGCCACTTTCAGGGTGAAGGTAAGTATCTGAAAGGAGACCGACGATTCCAAAAGGACGTCGATGGTGCGTGGCAGGCGGGAGGACGATTTCTCTCGTTGCGCATGCGCGTTGCCTATCCGCTTAAAGATGGGCGGGTGGACGTCCATGACGCCTTTGTCGTGGTGGGGCTCAATCCAGCCAACAAACAACCAGAAGCCCGAGCATACACAGACAGTGGCGGAATGATCGACTACCACCTTGAGTTCAAGGGACAAGAGATATTTTTTCCTGACCGTCCACCCGGACATCAATCTAAGACGAAAGCCCTGCGGGCCCGCAAGGTGCTGTGTCCGCATGAGAACGGCTTTGAGGAGCGGCTGGAGGTGGATTTCGGGAACGGGGACTATGAGCTGTATTCTCGCATTATCATGATCAAAGAAGAGGACGCCGTGATTAGTCCCCAGCCGTGACCGCTTGAGACAGAGTCTGAAAAATTTGCTGTACGTGCATGCACACAGGCCTTTGATTCAGTCTGGAGAGTCTCCCCAGGAAAATCCGAGAGGGTTCTTCGTAGCGAGTTTTTAAAAGTTTTTTGGCGGACTCTTGGCAGGACTTTTCAGCTGAGGGGCACTTGCCCGTCTTGGCCGGACTGGTAGTTGATATGGGCAAGTCGGGCGGCTGTTTCAGTTGTCCGGTACCCAAGCTGTTATGTTAGGACGTACCAAGTACGAAATGAGTCTGGTGCACGAGTCGGAAAGGGGAGCTGATGTTACGTGGACGAATAATTTACACTTGCTTGGCCTGCCTTGGTCTGATTGTTGTGGTTTCCGGGTGTAGCCCAGCACCAGTACAGGATGGGCAATCCAAACTGGCTGCATGGAATGTAGAATATAGTCCAGCGGCGTTTCGCAGCCGGGCGGCAGTGGGCGATTTGACAGCCGTGCAGCTCCTTCTAGAAGCCGGCATAGATTCCAATGCCAAGGACCAGCGTGGGGGAACCGCACTCCGCTACGCGGTTTCGGGTGGACATCTCGAAATCGTGAGCGCTCTGCTCGAAGCTGGTGCTGATGTCAATGTTGAAGATAACGATGGCTACACCCCGTTGCGTTACGCAGCGTATAATAACCAACCGAAAATAGTCGAAGCGTTATTGGAAAAAGGGGCGGCTGTGAACGGTGGAAGCGGAGATGGCTGGACCCCCGAAGCCGTAGCCACTGGCAAAGGCTATCTCGCTGTCGTTCGATTGCTCAAAGACGTACAACCGTAGGGCGTATTCCTGACTCTTTACTTGTGTTGAGATGCTGCTCTCGTTGTCTGAACATCTCTCTTCCCACCGGTCTCTCCTCTCGCTTGGCTGGGCAATGGTCTATCGGTCTATTTTGGATGAACCTCGCGCAAAGTGAACAACGTATTCAGACCGTCTGCTTGCTTATTCTGAGCACTGCTGCGGTGGCGGCCGCCCTGTACTGGCTACGCCCGGTCCTCGTCCCCTTTGTCTTTGCCGTTTTTATTGCCTACGGCTTATTGCCCCTCATTGAACTGCAGGTCCGGCAACTCCACCTGCCACGTCCCGCGGCTGTGTGCTCGACGCTCGTTCTCGGCGGAATCGTCCTGAGCGGCCTAGGCCTGTTGGTCTCCACCTCGGTGAGCCAGTTGCAGGACAATGCCGATGCCTATCAACTCCAAATCGAAATGCTCGTTGAAAGAATTTCAGCTGTGTTACCCGTAGGGAAGGCTCTGACGGATGGGCAATTGCTCACACAGCTGTCGATCGGAAACGTCAGCAGTGTATTGCTCAACGCAACCAACGCAATTGTTGGAATTTTGTCTCAGGGGCTGCTGGTCCTGATCTTTGTCCTCTACCTGCTCTTGGGTGGAGCAAGCCGAGAAGAAATAGCTGGCGCTACGTGGACAGACATCGAAGTGAAGATTCAGCATTATATTGTGACAAAAGGGGTCATTTCGCTTGCGACTGGAGGTTTGGTCGGCCTCACATTGGCAGTCCTCGGTATTGATCTGGCTCTGGTTTTTGGTCTGCTAGCTTTTTTGTTGAATTTTATCCCGAGTGTGGGATCGATAATTGCGACTTTGCTGCCACTCCCAGTTGTCGTCATGAGTCCCGATATTTCAGCCACCAGCGCGACCCTGGCCATCGTGCTGCCAGGGCTTATTCAATTTGCCATCGGCAACGTCATAGAGCCAAAGGTCATGGGTGAGGCGCTCGACTTACATCCGATAGTGATACTCATGGCCCTTATTGTATGGGGAATGTTGTGGGGCATGGTCGGTATGCTGCTGGCGACCCCGATGACGGCAATTCTGAAGATTCTGTTTGAGAAGCTCGAACCCATGGCTCCGGTCGCGCAGGTGCTGGCCGGTCGGCTCGATCGGTTCAAAGCGCAGAAGCGGGACGTGTAATCAGCGCGTCCTCTGGTTGGGCCAACGGGAGGCTGAAAAGAAAGCGCACATCGCCTTCGGGCATATTCTGTGCCCAGGGATGCCCACGATGAGCAGCGAGAATCTCTCGGCTAATGGATAAGCCGAGCCCCGTGCCCCCGCGCCGGTCTTGGTTTTGCTCGACTGGACAAATTTGCTAAAAATCATCTCAAGGTCTGCCTCCGGAATACTCACTCGATCATTGCTGACAGCGCTGTGCGTGTTATTTGCTAGCGACGGCGCAGACTTGAAGGAAGTCAGTCCAACCGAGGAGGGTTTTGTAGATGCCGTCCTGGAGCAAAGTGGTCATCCCTTGTAGGGTGGCGGCGTGGAACAGCGTAGCCATGTGCTCACGCGTCATATTCTTCGCGCTCGGGGTGGTAACGTTCTCTACAGTGTTGGCAGGGGGTGCGGGCCAAGCGTTGGGCCAGAATGCCGAGCAAGGCATCGGCGAAATTGAAAGGATTCATGCCCATGTCTAGTAAGCGCACGACCTTTTCCACCGCGCTATTGGTGTGCAGTGTGCTGAAGACCAGATGGCCGGTGGGGGAGGCCTCAGTGACCGTCTCCGCGGTTTCCTGATCGCGGATTTCCCCGACCATGATCACATTCGGGTCCGCGCGTAAGAAGGAGCGCATGGAGGCAGGGAAGTCGAAGCCGATCTTGGGCTGGACTTGGACCTGACGCAACCCATGCTGCGTAAGCTCCACCGGATCTTCGGGCGTCCAGATCTTGTACTCGGGCGTATCAATCTCGCCCAGGGCGGAGTGGACTGTGGTGGTTTTGCCCGATCCCGTAGGGCCGACACACAGAATCGTCCCATACGGCTTGTCTAGGACTGTCTGAAACCCGCGCAGATTGCGCTCCGCCATGTGGAGCAGGGCGAGCAGTGGGCGTTTACTCGCCTCCAGGATGCGCATGATGATGTCTTCATTAACATTCCCGGCGCTGGGCATCGTGGCCACCCGCAGCTCAATATCCTGCTCCCGCAGCCGAAAGCGGCGCTTGCCATCCTTGGGTTTGCACCGTTCGGCAATGTCCAACTGGGCCATGATCTTTATCCGTGAGACCAAAGCCCGACGGCAGGCCGCCGGAACCTTGAGATATTCGAGAGAAAGGCAGGGGTCAGGCGCAAGAGGAGAAGTATGCAAAGGCGGCCATCTGGTCTAAGACGAGGAGGCCGAGGCCACGATTCACGAAAATGACAGCGCCATCGTGCGCCTCGCCAACCAGATTATCACCGATGCCGCATCGGGGAGCTCCTGGTCCAAGATGGCTTGCTGACCCAAGAGCAGGTGGCCTTTGTCTCTGCAGCGTGTCGGGGGTGGGAGTGGGGCGGTTCATTAGCGGCTGCCGGAGTAGCGGGCTGCTGAGCGTATTGGCCGCAAGCGTATGGCAGGCCAAAGCCCCAGCGAAACCAGAGCGGGACAATAGGATGCCCGCCAATTCTGACCTCGCTATAATACACCCAACTTAAGACCGGCCAGCCTTCGTCCTGGAGACATTGGCGAAAAGCCACATCCGCACGGTGACGATCGGGTACACTCCCCCCATAATAATAAGCTTGGTCATGCTGAATGCAGCATTGGAGCGAGATATCCGGAGCAAGCGAACAGCCCTCACTCACGGCGTCATCCCAGGCTGGAATGGTCTCCGCTGTGGCTGTGGCGCTCGTCAGGACAAGAAAAAAAAGACTCAGCAATAGGATGTGGAACGTGCACGTGTCGCATTCGTCGTCTCCCTCCAGCCAGCTTCTCTCAATAGAGTTCAGCTCTTACTCTCCACTCCAGCTATCGCTTGACCCCCACACACGATAAGAATGGGGCCAATGAAAGTCCACTTTACTCCAGCTTCAGCGGAAGCACTCCGGCAGACCCCTTTATTTAGTCCCGTTTTGGTAACAACCAAACAGAATGGCGCGCATGGTGAGACAGCGTTCGCGATGCGCGTCGATGAATTGTTCTCGTTTCGCCGCCCGCCCCAATCGTTTCTCTTAAAATGTATCGGGTATCAAGGCAAGGAAGGCATCTGGGTCGTGGCCGTGGCTTTTCTGCTAGGGACGGTAGCGGATCGGTGGCTCGAAGGCCGTGTATATTTGAACCCTCGTCGGCAGGCGGACTATATCGTGCTCCAGTCTATGGCCCTCCAAGAGCATGTTTCTTTTTTCTTTGTGAACGAGTCGCTCGGGAGTGCGGTACCCCAAGACCGGACTTGGTCAGTGGAAGAACGATATGGCGTACGTCTGCTGCTGAGCCAAATCGAGCGGGCTGGCCACGCTGCTCAATCTGGCCAGTCTGAGTTGGAAAACACGCTCCGGGGGGAAGATGATCCTGAGTTTGACTGCGCCAAGGAAAAATTTCATACACGTGTTTCCTTATGTGCTCTGTTGGCAACACGGACGTCGTTAGGCCAGGCAGTGTCACCAGTCTTTCGTGGTGCAGTGCTGGAGTAGCACCTCTAAAAGGGCGACGGCTCTCCGTGTGGTATTGATTTCCTGTTTAATGAAAACCGCCTCAATGTGGCTCTGTCCCGCGCTCAGTGTCTCGCCATCGTTGTGGCCAACCCGGCACTCGCCCGGACACCGTGTCTATCTTTAGCGCAAATGGAGCAGGTCAATCTGTTTTGTCGTTTGGCGGATGAGGGAAGGAGGCTATGAGTAGATCATGACCACCTTTACCCGCTATACGCTGATCCAAATCCCCGGTTGGCTCATCTGTGCAATGGTCCTCTCTGCTACGCATATCTGGTTAGCGATGCCGGTGTGGGTCGCTATTGGGCTGGCTGCCGTTTGGGTGGGAAAGGATCTTGTCCTATATCCTTTTTTGAAACATTCCTACGAAACAGGCGCCAAAACCGGGGCACAGCGGCTGATTGGTAGTGTTGGAGAGGTGCAACAGCCCCCTGATCCGCTGGGCTATATACGGGTGAACGGAGAACTATGGCGGGCGGAAGTGATCTCAAACGGTCGCCTTCTGCCGCATGGTACTCTCGTGCTGGTACAAGCAGTCTGCGGGCTGACGCTGCGGGTGGTTCCTGTGGATCAAGATGTCCAGCCTGCCCAGGGTGTCAATGACCATCGCTAATCGTCTGGATCGCCAAGCTTTTTATCCCAGGCGTACTTGGCCAAGAAGAGAAACACCCCTCCAACCCCCAACATCACCAAACCTTTAGGGTCGCTTTGACGAAAATATTCGAAGCTCTGCATAAAGCAGATAAAACTTCCAACAACGAGTCCGATCGCAGTCCCCTTCATATGCAGGCTCCTCTGATGCCTAGCTGCGGGGCGTGATTGTTTGAGTGTCCTATCTCACACGAAGCGCACAACCGTCAAGGAGGGCGCAATAAGGCAGTAGGGTAAAAATTGGGACGCAATTGCCGACTGCCTTCCTTGTGTCGAAAAGGAGGCGTTTTGAATGTCTAGGGTTACAGTTGAAAAGAGAAGCAATCTCGAGTTGCGTCGTGCGATTGACGGTATTCTTGGTCAGGGTGAGGCCATCCAGATTACAGCGAATGGTGTAAAAGAGCACTTCCTGCTCGTCGCCTACCACCGGGTCGCGATTATATAGGCTAAGGCACGTGTGCGCGGCGCAAACGAAACAAAAATGGAGATGCGCAACTTTTAGTTGCAAGATATGCCGATCCGTCTATTCAGCTCGACCGATGCATTCCATCTAACAGTCTTGACGCAACGTAAAAAATATGTCACAGTCGGTCCGTTTGTTCAGCACCAACGATGCATTCCATTTAACAGTCTTGACGCAAAAAAAGCTGTCAAACTCGCGATGGAAGTTGAGAAAAATATAAAACAGTTTTCGAACCACGAATCGACCGATACTTCTCCTATGGTCAATACTGATCAGCTCGCCAGTATTCTCGGTCAAGCCTTACTCAGGGCCGTGGTCAAGCGTGACACTACCTCCCCGTAGAGTTGAGTGGCCAAACGTGTAGCGGGAAAGGCCAACGGCACGCTGCCTACACCTCTTGGCAGGCCGCTCGAATATCTTCCACACACATCTCCACTCGATCGTGATGAGTCCGAAAGCACAGGGCGCAAATACGGATGACAAATTGGCCGCCGACCGCGTCCCCTGTTTGGTCGCCGAGTAACGTTCCTGTAAGGAGGACGCGTTTGCGGAGGTTGATAGCGTTGAGCAGTCTCTGGTTCAGTTGATTTAATGTGGGGGTATCGAGTCCAGGCCGGTTGAGCCGAAAGGCGACGATAGATAGTTGAGGTTCAGCGATAATTTCTATGTTTGCAATGGTCCGCAGCTGTGCGGTTGCCCATTCGGCTAAGGCGAGCTTTTCTTCAAGTGCCTGCCGAAATGGCTCAATGCCGTGCAGTTTGAATGGCAGCCAGATTCGTAGCCCACGAAAATCAC
>CAZBUD010000010.1:0-52932 GCA_964495015.1 uncultured Enterobacteriaceae bacterium
GACGGTCCTGCCGGCGATCTTGAATAGGTTTAAACCCCGTTTTGTGTATGGCCGGGAAGTAGCTACTGTCGAATGGTTCGCTTAGTAACGTTAGGAAACCGACGCCATTATTGTGACCCTCTGGTTGGTAGCGTCCTACGGTGGAAGGCCACTGGACTGCTTCCAACGGAATGCAGGCCCTTCGCCCAAAAAAATGTTGACTCAGGCGGTGGTTCCTTACGCGGGATTGCCTACTCCGGGAGCAACAATATGCCAACCAGGGACCAACTGATGAATATCATAGAAAATCATTGGGACGCGCACACGAGACAGATCATCCATCATAGCAATCCAACCGGATGGAAATGGTTTGATCGACTCATTTAGTTGATGCTGGCCGCTGGTTCCTGGACTTCAATCAGACGTGCGACAATGCACAGTATTGGTAAGGAGCTATGCCATCCTAAAGCGATGATGGAACCTTTGGCGGTTTACAGCGGCACGACCAATGCCACCTTCCTTATACCAATGCGAGTAACATGCGCTGGGAGAGGAACTCTCGGCCAGCTTTAGTGGAGCACGTTTCTATATCTAAGATAAGACCGATGTGGGGACTGGCAACCCACCTGAGGAGGTATAGACCATGCCACGTAAGCAACATATCACCCCGCCGGCAATGCGCCGTAGACGTGTGACTTTTCCCTGAAAAGGGTTGTTGGCATCGAATGGATCACCAAACCGTACGCTCCCGTCATTCCATCGTGTACGTAATCGGGAGTCTTGTGCACGCGACCGTATGGTTTCGCAAGGGACCGATAAGTTGACAATACCTACGTTCATGCGACCAGGAAAAAGATGGCATTGCCAAGACACACACTGCGTGACACGGTGGGGCATCTTTCACTGGGGGTATGCTATGGGCCAGATCAATGCCATCGAGAATCAGGTTGCGGCAGGGACGGAGACAGGGTCGTCGGCCTATGTGCCTCCCTTCCAACTCACAGCAGGGCAGTACCCACCCATCGCGGCGAACGGCGGGTTATCCTACATGTCGTTCGATCGGGACGGGGATGCAGGAACCGCTGTGGCGACGGAGGCGGCGCTCCGCCGGATTGCCGAGGGGGACGGGCAGGCGGTGATCGACATGATCGAGAACGCCCCCCCGGGCCCCATTGAGACCAAGTGGGGCGTCGGGTTTCGCGGCTACGATGAGTGTCTGGACTATATTCGAGCGACCAAGATCGAAGCTCCTGAGGGCGGCCTCGCGCTTCCGCTGCGTTACACCGTCCACGAGCAGCCGGCCTACACCGTCGTCTTGTCCAACGCACTCTGGCGGGACCCGGCGCGTGCGGCCGAAGCAAAAGTGTTGCGCAAGGACGAGGAGGACAACGGGCGGCGACGCCTCTATTTTTCGCAGGTGCTGCGCGACGCGCGCCGCATGGAGGAGTACTACCCCGGGCTGTCGCCCACCAGCGCCGCGTGCATGGACAAGCTGGGTGTCTCGTTGGCGCACTGCGAGTCCACGTGCGAGAACTTCTACGACGCGCCGGAGGTAGAGCAGGTGTTCTACCCGGAGATGGAGAAGCTCCTCTTGGACTTTTTCCCGGGTGCAACGGATGCGCTCGTGTACAACCACGACGTGTTTAACAAAGACTACGACGGCGACCGCACGGAAGACCAGGACAACAAGAACCCGGGTGTGAACGCCAACTTCGCAAACATCGTGCATAACGACCTGAACGACAACTTTCCGCAGGTGCTGCGCGACGCGCGCCGCATGGAGGAGTACTACCCCGGGCTGTTGCCCACCAGCGCCGCGTGCATGGACAAGCTGGGTGTCTCGTTGGCGCACTGCGAGTCCACGTGCGAGAACTTCTACGACGCGCCGGAGGTAGAGCAGGTGTTCTACCCGGAGATGGAGAAGCTCCTCTTGGACTTTTTCCCGGGTGCAACGGATGCGCTCGTGTACAACCACGACGTGTTTAACAAAGACTACGACGGCGACCGCACGGAAGACCAGGACAACAAGAACCCGGGTGTGAACGCCAACTTCGCAAACATCGTGCATAACGACCTGAACGACAACAGCGGCCGGGTGCGCTGTCGCGAACTGCTCACGAGGAACCTGCGGAACTTCGGGCGCGAGCAGCATTACACGGAGGCGCAGGCCGACGCGAAGATGTCGCGGCGGTTCATGTCGATCAACCTAGCCAAGCCGATGGAGACGGTGGGCCAGAACCCCTTTGTACTCTGTGCCTGGCCGTCTTTCGCTGACCAGCCGTACATTACTAACTACCGCATTTACAACGACCGCGTCGGCGAGACCACCCGCTTCACCTACCGCCCTGGCCATGAGTGGTACTGGTTCCCTCAGCAGACCTCCACCGAGGTCTCGATGCTCAACTGCTACGACTCGGTCACCGACGGCTCGGTCTCGCGCTGGTCTTTCCACACTGCCTGCATCGGTCCGACCGCGCCCGACGATGCTCCGTGCCGGAAGAACCTCGTGGTCCGATCCTACGTCTTCTTCTAGGAAGACAAACCATCCAAGCCAGGGAACTCCTTGCCCCCGTCTACGCCTGGTTCACCGAAGGCTTTGACACCGCGTATTTGAAGGAGGCGCAGGCATTGTTAGATGAACTGGCAGCGGGGCAGCAAGGGAGCACCGGGATGAAAACGTCCACAGCGACTCGCCATGGCTACCGCTGTCCTCGATGCCGAGATGAAACCACGGATGATCCCGCTGGCAAAGGATTCGTGCGGCATAAGAACAACCCGCACTGTCTGTTTGAAAAAGGGGAACGAGACGATGTGGATGGCAAACCTCTGAGACCCCGCGAGGCAACGGACGCGTAAGCCCCCAGCGCTGGCCTCGGTCGCGACACTCGCGGACGGTCTCGGATGGCTTGGGGGCATTACAGCCTCGGCCCTTTATGAGATTATTAATAGATAATTCCTAGCCGAAAATAGGCGGTGCTTAGCGTGAAGAAATTTCCATAATCGAGAAGAAGAGGTACCAATGTTTAGTCATATTATGGTTGGTGCAAATGATATAGAGGAATCGAAAGTATTTTATGATGCAGTTTTAGGGGCGATTGGCTATGAACCCGGGGTTATTGACCCTAAAGGTCGTTGTTTTTATGTAACAAAGACAGGTATTTTTTCAATAAGTATCCCTATAGATGGCGAACCCGCTGGGCCAGGCAATGGCAGCACGGTTGGATTTGCGGTTGATAGTCCAGAGGTTGGAGCTGCCTGGCATGCGGCGGGTTTGGCATATGGAGGAACAACTTGTGAAGACCCTCCAGGGGTGCGCGATAATAATATATATCTTGCGTATTTGCGTGACCCCGCTGGTAATAAGATATGCGTACTTCATCGGATGGGTTAAAATGAGCGGTTGGCGCATGGGTGGACCGAGGGGTTCGAGATCCAAACAAGTCTGAAACAACCCGCATGTCCTGACGTGCTCGAGATTCGCCGTGCACAAGCCGTGTGGAAGCAGTGATCGTCTTAAATCACAGAAAGGCGTTTTTACAGCGGAGCGACGGGGCCGGGAGCAGATTGCCAAGTTGTTGGGCAGGAGCCCCCCGCAAGCGTCATCAACAACTTGTGAAAGAACAGATTCGTGGCGTGTGGGATCCTGTCTCAAGGACATCATAGTGGGCGGTCTATTCACAAGCCTCCGATAACTTGACAGGACCGTTCTATGACATTCATGGCGCGCTACCGGGGAAATCTCGAGCGTCTGCGCAGAGTCGAGGCAGGACGAGGGCAGTCGCCTATGAGAAGCGCGCGTTTGAGTGGCGGGCTGCGGACGGACGGCACGTGCGTGGCGTACTCTATATCGACCAATCAAAAATAGCGGATAAACAACAAGCCCTCCTCGACGACTATCGCGAACAGATGGGCGGCTAGGCGGGGAAACCAGGAAGAGTGTTTTGTTACACTAGCCGTACGATTGCAAGGGGGGAGGAAAGCGCCATGTCAGAAAGCCACGACCACCAGAGTAAATTCCGCTTGAAGAAGCTCAGCACTGAGGATGCCGAAGTGTTGATCGCCAAGGCTATCAGCGAGCACGTCGGGAAAGCCTATGTGTGTCACATTAAGAAGGTCCGCTATAGGAGCGTCCCAGTCGATAGCGGCTACTTTGAAGTAGAGATCAGCGAGGACCTGGATTCCTCTCTTTTTGGTGAGAACTAAGCTAGTGGACAGAAGTAGGCGCAAAGCTGAATGCGCGAATGCGAACTACTATGTATTGGTCTTAATGACCTTCAGGGCAGCCGTAGAAATGTTGGACTCGTATTAGGAGCCGGAGAACAAAAGTATGCCGCGCGCCAATCGGCCCGAGGAAAGGAGTTGCCGGAAATCTCAATCTGTCTGGGGCCAAAGATAAGCAAGTACTCCGTGCTCAGGGCCTCTTGGTATCCTCGCTTATGGAAGTGAGAAACGGCGCTAGACACATCGCGCTCGACCATCTTTTGAAAGTCAGGAGCCGCGTCAAAATACATAACGAGACATTTTCTCGGGCTCTGTGTCCTCAGCAGATAGGTCATCGTACGCAGAATATCCACTCATTTTCGAGCTCGCAGATCAACACAGGATATTGGTCCCCTTGCGGTCGTTCGGCGAATGAAGGTCACTACTGTCAACGTCCCAGGAGACTCAGTCTGATCAACCGGCTTGTTGACCTCAACCTTAGTGACCGGCCCCATTTCTTGCTCCATGTGTGTCTTCAATTGTTCTTCCGTCATACCGTCCTTCATCAAAGCCCACATACACTGCGCGGTGTACGGGTCAATGAGTATCCAGAAGAACTTGGGGGCCTCCGCGTATCGTCGGGTCACCGTCACTAAAACCAGCATCGCGGCTATCATTTAAGTGACCACGCGGAGCCTTCCGCGATGAGCTTGAACATCTAGAACGGGGGAGGAAGGCGTCGATACAGGCAATTTGCGATGGGGTGTCAGACGAGACGTGGGGCTCTCAGGTTCACTGCAGCGGTACGGGGTGATAAACAGATAAAAGAGCCGGTTCCCTTCTTAATACAGCCGGCTCCGACAATGAGATGAGCACCTCACTCAGGGGAAAAGGTGAACAATATGGATACGTCTGGATTCCTCGTCATTTTGGGTTCCTTGTTGACTGGTCTTATCTTGGGCGGCCTCATCATGCGGCTCTGGGATCGGGCTCAAAGGCCGCTTTCCAACGAGAAGATGAAGATCGAACTGGCGACCTTGCGCCAAGAACGCGAATTAAACGCGGAGAAGATCCAGTGGGTCGAGCAGGCGGAAAAAAACATGCGTGAGGCGTTTGAGGCGCTCGCCAGCAAAACGCTCCACAAAAACTCCGAAGATTACCTTAACCAGTCAAGCCAACGGCTTCAAAGCCTTGTCGATCCATTGAAGCAGAACCTCAGCGCTCTGGATGGCCACGTGCGCGAGTTAGAGCTGAAGCGGGAAGGGGCGTATCAATCTTTGCAAGAGCAACTCCGACAGCTAGCTAAGACGCACACCGATCTCCAAACCACTACGGTGACCCTCACCCAGGCATTAAAATCGCCGACGGTGAGAGGGCGATGGGGCGAACTCCAGTTGCGACGCGTCGTAGAAATGGCGGGGATGGTCAAACATATTGCCTTTGAAGAGCAGTTCAGCACCGAAGGCGGGCGCCCTGACATGATCGTGCATCTGCCGCACGATGGGATACTGCCTGTTGACTCTAAGGTGCCGCTAGAGTCGTACCTGAATGCCATGGAAGCCATAGACGAACCGACTCGAAAATCCCTGCTTGAGCGTCATTCCCGCGCTATGCAAGATCGCGTCAGGGAACTCAGCCAGAAGAAGTATTGGGAACAGTTCGAACGTGCCCCCGATTTCGTCGTCATGTTCGTGCCCAATGAGGCGTGTCTAGGGGCGGCATTCGAGAATCAGCCACAACTGTTGGAGTCCGCTATCGAACAGCGGATTCTCATCACGACTCCGGTGACACTCCTCGCTCTGTTGAAGTCTGTTGCCTACGGGTGGCAGCAGCAACAGATCACCGAGAACGCACATCATATCGCGGATCACGGGCGCGAGCTGTACAAGAGACTGCAGATTTTTGTGGGACACCTTGGCGAACTGCGCAAGGGCTTATCCCGCACAGTCCATGGATACAACAAGGTGATTGGGTCACTGGATCAACGACTAATGCCGATCGCGCGTCGTTTCCAGGAGGCGGGCGTGGCGACCGATGAGTTGTCCACACCTGAGACGTTGGAGACACTTCCCCGGATGCCGGCACTCCTCGAAGGTGATGATGCGGTCGAGGATGAAAACACCGCGCCCTAGCTTCATCCCGAACACGGCGATTGTCTCGTGCCATTCCGCCACCCAACCCCGGCAGAGTATGCCCTAGGCCATTGCGCCCACCAGGCCATCAACACGTTCGAGCACGTCGCTGGCCGGTTCTCCATTCGCCGCTGTGAATACGCCGACGATGTTTCCAGCCAACTTTTACGGCTCCTGCTCTACGGGTTCAGTCGAGTCAAGATTTACGACTGGTACACGGTCGGTTCTTCATCTAAGGATCATCTGCGTGACTTGCTGGAGGCGGGCGGCAATCCTTCGTCTTTCGGAGAAAGTGAGTAGTGTTTGTCCTTTATCAAAAGACGTAGGGTCTCTCGTTGCGCTCAACCAAGTAACCGTCCGACGGACCTGTTTTTTTCCGGGGAGAAGAAAAGTGTAGCATGGCGGAACAGTTTCCAGGCTACGCGGGACGTATTATGCACAGATTGTTTGGACGCGGGGGTGTGTCTGCCGCCTCTCGCCTTTTGTGCCTTAGCGTGATGAGCTTGAGCACTGTTTTTGCACGTCCACTCTCCTGTCAGGCTACCTCCTGCAGAAGGATACGAGGCCAAGGCGGGCAGGAGAGACACCGCCTCTTCGGGTCGTGATTCCCTAGGCCTTCGCTGCTCTCGTAGATCGCTTCAGGACAGACTTCCATACGGCTGACGGCGGCTGCCATAAATAAGGCATACGCGCGCCAGCCGGTCCTGTCCACAACATGATTCTCTAACAGCTGTGGTTTTAGACATCGGATGTGTCCTCCTTCTTGTAACATTCTTGAAGAACACATAGAGCAACCGGAATGCCAACTCTGGCACTCCCGCCAAAGCCCGATTTTTCAGGGTTCTGAATCAGAACGGCAGTGGGGATATGCAAGACCAACGTTGCAGCAGCGCAACTTTTCCTTCTCCAGGAGTCGAGTCCGGGGTCCCTTTAATCAGCCAACCGCAGCCCGAAGGACGGCGTACGACGGGAAGCCTAATGCGGGGGTAATCTCTTCCCGCCAGACGGCATCTAATGCTTCGCTGATATCTTGCGGCAACTCTTTGTGATGGTCCCCAACATTGCCCGTTCTGACTTTCGACGAATCTCCTCCAGGAGGAAGACCGCAGCCCGCATCACGCGTCTGACGGAGTAAATGATCGTCGAATTGGTGTTTATGCGAGCGCATGAATCCAACACAGGACTGACGCACTACGATGTCCAGCAGCTCAGCATCGAGCGGACACTCGATGAATGCGGCGATACGTTGGACGGTTCCCTCAAGGTCTTCTTTCATGTCTTCGTAACAGAGGAATAATACGTCCGAATCGTTTCGACGTGGCCACCACGAAGCGACGTGTGGCCAGTAGCCGTGTGACCGCCCCGCGTTGATGTACAGCGCACGCGCAAAATCTGCCAAAGAGATCGAGCCGGACTCAAAAAACCAGCCTTCCATGAAGTAGTACGCGGAAACCACCGCGTCCTTCGGATCGCGAATAACGTAAATATAGCGACCGCCTTTTGGGATGAGATTCCAGCTGAAGTGACTCTTAAAAACACGGGGCATACTAACTTGAGGCATGTCCAGGTCAACCCTCATATCATGGGCGAGTTCTAGCCACGGCACAACAGCAGTGATCTCCTCAAAGGCCATAGAGCCTCGGGTCCGCAGGCCATGCACAATCTGCTGCACCCAAGTCGTGCCACATTTTGAGTAGGGAGAAATCAGCACATCCGTGGGCTCCGGCTTGAAGGCGAGCGCACGCCGGATACTTTCTTGAGTAACAAAGCGCTTCTGACATTCATGAAGTTCTTCGATGGTTGTTGGTCGAACAAGATTCGGGGGCATAGTTGCGTCTCCTAGATCAATGAGATCAAGTTCGGAGTCGTTCCACTCTGAGCGATTTTTGTCTATTAGTCTGCTTCATCTTGATTATCGGATTTCGTTATTATCTGCTAGAGACCCACACTGTGAGTTTTCCAACCTCCTGAACATAGGCAAAAAGCCTTGATTCAACAGGGGTTACGGGACATGGGGTTGTACTCCCTATTCCTCTCGAGCAGCCCAACCGGCAATTCTTCAAGGCGCTCTCTTCTCCGCTGGACTGCACCGCGTTATTAATTATTGTGACGGTGGGCTTCCGGTTGGAGCGACAGTGCAAGATTTGCTGAGAGCAATGCGCGGGCTCCACGGTCAGGCCGAGTAAGCGAGTCTGCGGGTAGACGAGCTGTCTGTTTCGATCTTTATGGCCCTAGATGATGCCACCGTTTTGCAGCAGTACCGGGGCATGGGACTCGAACGGGTTATTTTTTCTACAGCCTGAGTCGGCAGAAACTGTTATTCAGCTGCTCGACAAATATGCTCGTGTTATTCCGAAGTTCCACGCAAGCGAACTGGTACCGAAACGCCCGTGTTCGCGCGACAGATCACGGCGTTGCTGAGGGACGATGAGTATTGCGAAGTCCAGCAGGAGATCGTTTTCAACCCTGCAGCGGGCACCGTTATGAAGCGCCACAGTGGATTGCGCGCGGTTCGCTGGCACTCCGCGACGGTCGGAGAAAGCGAGGGGAAGTCGTGTGATCTACTATTGGATTGTGAGCGAAGACGAAATCTCCATGTCGCTTGAATATGGCCAAGGCAAAAAATGACTTGTCCGCGAGGGAGCTGAAAATACTTCGCGGCCTCGTAGAGGAAATTTAGTGGCGCTGGTGGATTGACAGGTTTCCTTTCGAGCGTCATTCTGAGGCAACCGAAGAATATTGATCTAGATCTCTGGTGAGTGCAGCGCCCCCATTGTCTAGGCTTGGCTCCCTCGGAGGACGTCGGAGGAGGAATACAGATGATAGATTTCAATGTTGAGCCTCTCGATACAAGCTTCGGGGCGACGGTGACCGGATTAAAGCTCGTAGAAATTGATGAGGCATCCTTCAGGCGGTTGTACGGCATCTGGCTTGAGCACGCGCTCCTCATTTTTCCGGATCAACATCTATCGAAAGAACAACAAGTTGAATTTGCCAAACGATTTGGTGCCTTAGAGTTTGATCTCGTGCCGATTAGCAACGTGAAAAAAGACGGGAGCGTTCGCGTAGAAGACGATTCAGACAATATGATTCAAGTGATTAAAGGGAATATGAGCTGGCATTGTGACAGTACCTATATGCCCGTCCAAGCAAAGGGTGCTGTGTTTACCGCGCACGTTGTTCCTTCCTCTCGCGGGGAGACCGGCTGGGCGGATTTACGTGCTGGCTACGATGCTCTTGACGCAGTCACGAAAGAGAGGATTGCAGATCTGTCGGCTTACCATTCCCTTCGTCATTCACAGAAAAAGGTAGGATTTGTGACAAAAAAAGGCGGTGACTATAATGGCTATGGTTTAGATGTCCGGGATCCGCCACTGAGACCTCTGGTGAAAACGCATCCTGAGACAGGGCGTAAATCCCTTCTCCTTGGCCGCCATGCATACGGCATTCCGGGACTGGATCCCGTTGAATCTGAACAACTACTCAAGTTGCTGCTGGACCATACCTGCCAGCCGCCGCGCGTCTATCACCATAGTTGGACAGCCGGAGACGCGGTTCTTTGGGATAACCGTCGCCTGCTGCACCGCGCCTGTCCGTGGGATATGACTGAAGCCCGGGTGATGTACCATGCGAGAATCGCAGGAGACCCGGTGTCTGAATTTGCAGACACGAACTAGCAATGTGCCAGAATGACCTGTTGGCACATTACACTTCTCAGTGAGGAGAGATTCAGCTAACTTGGAGCCTGGTTCAGATCAGAACGTTAAAAGATTTTGAAGCGAAAGAAGGAGAGAGAATATGGTTAGTTATGTAACGCTCGGAACGAACGACTTCGAACGTGCCGCCAAGTTCTATGACGCGCTCTTGGCCGATGTTGGAGCTAAGCGTCTGATGGAGAACGAGAGAATTATATTGTGGGGGTCACCAGGCGCGGCTCTTCTGGCGGTGTGTAAGCCATTTGATGGCAAGACCGCCTCAGCAGGCAATGGCGTGATGGTCGCGCTCGCCGCGAGTAGCCCGGAACAAGTCGTAGCAATATATAACAAAGCATTGGAGTTGGGCGGTACGGACGAAGGTGCGCCTGGTCCGCGTGGGGATGGTGGCATGACCATCGGATATTTCCGCGACTTAGATGGTAACAAACTCAACGCCATCCATATGGGATAATTTGACTCTCTCGCTGAGTCGTAGTCCGCACGGAAGGTGGGTCATCCAGCCCACCTTCCGTGCGGACTACCCTTTTCCGTCCTAGCAGATAGACCCAGCCTCACATTCACTCTATCTCTACCCGTTCGATACCTATGCGTACAAAGGTCTGGATTTTTGGCTATGGATCATTGGTTTGGAACCCAGGCTTTTCTTTTGAAGAGAGTCAGGTTGGCTACATCCGGGGTTGGTCACGTCGTTTTTATCAGGGGTCAACCGACCACAGGGGCGTGTCTGAGTCACCAGGCCGAGTCGCTACCTTGGTTGCTGATGCCACATCCATCTGTTGGGGTGTAGCCTATCAAGCTGCTGGAGATTCTCTGGAATCAATTTTTTCTTATCTCGATTATCGAGAGAAAGGTGGGTTTAGCCGCCATCATATCGACTTTTTTCCCAGGTCCGATAGTAAGACGCAGCTACAACCAATCAGCAACACATATGTCTATGTCGCTCAAGACGACAATCCGAACTATCTCGGTCCTGCCCCGATACCAGAGATGGCGCAACAAATTTTCTCGTCGACAGGGCCGAGCGGATCTAACCAGGAGTATTTGATTCGCCTTGCAGAGAGTTTACGCATGATGGAGGTCAACGACGAGCATGTGCTCGAACTCGAACAACAGGTGCGTGCACTGGGAGTCTTAGACCAAGCGGGTAAAGCGTAAGAAAAAATTGAGAAATCGAGTCGGTTAGAAACCAGACAAGACCTTACATCTTCTCCATCACATTCCGGGCGAAATCCTCAATCACACCGTACTGCGTCTCAAACGACGGCAGCAGCATCAAATGCTTGAGCCCCGCTTGCTCGAGTTGGCGGATTTGCTCAATAATCTCTTCCGGCGTCCCAACCAAACAGGTAGATTTGATCAACTCTGGTGTCACAAACTTGGCTTCTTCGGGCAAGAGATGGGTACAATGTCCGGCATGAATCCGCATGTGTCGATGCGTTTCTGGAGTGGCTTCGACCTGGGTGCTGTATTCCTCCCATAGATGGAGAAAATGGCCTGGAGGGTCTCCACCAAATTGGCGGATCTTGTCATACACGTAGTGTAAGGATGCAATCACAAACGCGCCGCACTCGCGCAACACGCGCTCCGATGTCAGTGATTCGCCCGGTTGTAAGATAACCGCAGTGGTGAGCGAGGCAGTATAAAAGTCATCCGTCAATGCTCGCCCGGCGCGCTGCGCTCCTGCTTCGGCGTTATTCAAGGCACGCTGCATGAAACCTGGGTCGGGTGGGATCGACATGACCAGCCCTTCGCCGTATTCACCCGCCAGGGCTTGAGCTTTAGGACCAAAACCGGACACATACAGCGGAATCGGCTCTTCCACGTTTATGAATCTATGATCCTGCATCAGGAATTGGACTGGATGGGTTTGTCCCTGCCAGGTGAACTCAACTTCCTCACCATGCAGTAAAGCCCACAGGACACGCAGATAGGCGCTAAACTCTCTCAGCGTCATTGGTTTGTGACCCATGAGGCGTGTTGCGGTATTGCCGGTCCCAATGCCAAGAAAGGTCCGTCCTGGAGCGAGCTGATTGATAGTCGCGATACTATTGGCGGTGACGGGAGCCAACCGCGTTCCAGCTACCGACACCCCCGTGCCGATTTTCATCGTGCGCGTTTGCTGGGCAGCCAGGGCCAGGACCGCGTAACAGTCTGACCAGATCATCTGGCTATCGGCTACCCAAGCGTGCGAATAACCAAGATTCTCAGCGTGGGTAATATAGCCGATCTCGTCGATTTTAGATGCGGTACAAATCCCAAAGTCCATGTGTATCTGCCCAGCTCGGGGTAAGAAAATGGGGCCAGAAAAGTCTCGCCCCACCTCTATTTTCCGTTTCTATTTTTCCTGGACCTGCCCCGAAATCTACTCAATAATAAGACCTTCGAGATCGCCTTGTTCGCGCCAGTTGGCGAGCATGTTGTAAAAGGGAACTGCGCCTTCGGGGTATTGGGTTTCGATGAAGCCATGCCCCGCGTTTTTCCCCTCTCCGTTGTAGTAGCCCGGAGTGCAGACGTTCTGGTACTCGGTCATGAACGTTGGGCCGGTCACTACCTTCACCCACTCAGCCTCAGCTGCGGGGGTGGGCTCCAGTGACTTTGCTTCGCGTGTGTTCATGTGCGTGATAAGATGAGCGATGTGAATGGCTTGCCCGTTCAGCATATAGGTGAAATTCGGCGCGAGGCCGGTCTGGGTGAGACCCATATGGAAGCAGTTTGGGAAGCCGTGGGTCACGAAGCCGTGATAGGTCTTCATCCCGTCCGCCCAGTAGTCTGTCAGCGAGAGTCCGTCTCGTCCGTACATCTCGAACTCGGAGCGCCGGGTGTACGCCGTCCCGACCTCGAAGCCCGTGGCGTAGATTAGGCAGTCCACCTCGTATTCGACGCCGTCCACAACCACCGCGTTCTCGGTCACGCGCTCGACGCCCTTCCCCTTGGTGTCCACCAGTTCCACGTTGGGCCGGTTGAAAGTGGGCAAGTACTCATCGTTGAAGGTTGGGCGCTTACACCACTGTCCGTACCACGGCTTGAGCGCCTCAGCCGTCTTCGTGTCACCAACGGTCGAGGACACGCGATCGCGAATCTCGTTCATCTTCTGGTAGTCGGCGATCTCCGACATAGCCGCCATGCCTTCGTCGGACAGGTCCGAGTTCTCCTTGCCGGTGAGCAGCTCGGAGAGCTTCTTGAAGAGGCTCGTCCACTTGTCACTGACAAGATCTTCCTCGACAGGGAGCCCGGCCAAGATGGAGCAGAAGTTGGTGTTCCGATTGTCCTGCCATCCGGGTTCAAGTGTCTTCACCCATTCCGGGTCGGTCGGTGTATTGCCGCGTTCATCGACTGAGGACGGTGTGCGCTGGAACACGTAGAGCTGCTTCGCGTGCTCGCCAAGATGCGAGACGGACTGAATCGCAGTGGCCCCGGTCCCAATGATGCCTACGCGTTTCTCGTTGAGTTTATGCATGCCGCCAGTGGTATCGCCACCGGTGTAGTCGTAGTCCCAGCGACTGGTGTGGAAGGTATGCCCCTTGAACTTCTCGATCCCAGGGATTGCGGGCAGCTTAGGCCGATTCAGGGGCCCACTCGACATGATCACAAAGCGCGCCTTGAAGACATCGTCGCGATCGGTCTTGACCGTCCAGCGCCCTTCCTCATCGTCCCAGCGCGCCGTCTTTACCTTCGTCTGGAAGCAGGCCCGCTCATAGAGGTTGAAGTGCTTGCCGATCCGCTGGGCGTGCGCAAAAATCTCCGGCGCAAAAGAATATTTCTCCTTTGGGATGTATCCGGTCTCTTCGAGCAGTGGCAAATACACATAGGATTCGATGTCACACTGGGCGCCAGGATACCGGTTCCAGTACCAGGTCCCACCAAAATCCCCAGCCGTTTCGATGATGCGAATATTTGTAATCCCGGCCTTTTGCAGCCGAGCCGCCGCAAGAAGGCCGCCAAAGCCCCCACCGACAATGACCGCATCGAGCTCTTCCTGCATAGCGGGACGAGTGAAGCCCGGATCGACGTAGGGGTCCACGTCGTAGCGCTCGTGCTCGCCTTTGATTTCCCGGTATTGGTTGTTCCCGTCCACGCGGATACGCTTGGTCCGCTCTGCAGCGTACTTCTGGCGCATTTCAGCAGGGTCGAAACCCAGCTCTTCGGAAGTCGGAATGAGGTTTGCTTCGGATTGTGTTACAGCTTCGCTCATTGTTTCAGTCCTCCTTTTCTATTAGCACGCCTTCCCTGCGGAGCATCTCGTTCTTCGTTATTCTCCCCGGTGGTATTCAAACCGAGCACCGCATGTCTAATCTCGTGTGCGTTGAGTGCCAGGTCCCTAATCGTATCGGCCGAATTTTTACACATCGAGACAAGTTTTACAATATTTCATAAGGCAGCCGGCCGGTACCTTATGGTTCGAATCAGCTCTCCCCCGAGCCTGAGCTTGACGTCCCCCGGCGGTTCACACAATAATCGCCTTCCAATGAAAGGAGACGCCCATGGGGATAGTCCACGGGGAAAAAACTCTCAAAGAAGTTGTAGAGGAGCGCGAGCGCAACCAGGCTGAGACGGGCTCTTCGTACGGTCAACGTAAGCTCCAACTCTTTGAGCATGAGCCGACTCAGCTTGAGCGGATTTACTGGAAACTGATCACGGCTACGCAGTATGGGCGGGATACGTCTATGCTGATCTCAACCTCACCCAGCGCCATCACTGGCGAGTTGCTGCAGTTTGTAGCGACACCAGATGGACGTGCGGTTGCCTCGTCATGGGGTCTGTGTGGTCATTCCGGTGCCCTGCGGATGATGATTGGCACTATGGGTAGACTTGACTATGAGGAAGACCAGGGCATGGGAGGCATCCGCGACGGTGATATTTTTTCTTGTAATGACCCTGTGCATGGCAGCTCACAGAACAACGATATGTACACCGTTCTACCGCTCTTTGCTGAAGACAAGCTCATTGGCTGGGCCGCAGGCAGCCTGCATCTGGTCGATATCGGGAGCGCGTTGACACCAGGTATGGCCGGGGTGTCGCCTACCACCTATACCGATGGACTAGTCGTTCCTCCACAGAAAACGGGCCAGAATTTCGTCCAATCGAAAGCTTGGGAACTGACCCTCAAACGCCGCACCCGTATGGGGGTGATGAATGTCCTTGATGACAAAATGAAACTGGTCGGCGCGCTGATGGTTCGCGAGCGCGTACTCAATATGGTCGAAGAGTTTGGCGCTGAGCGGCTGGTCCAAGCTATGTACGAGATTATTGAGCGTGACCGGCGCGAAATCGTTGAACGGGTCAAAGCCTGGCAGATACCGATGATCTCGCATCATCCCAAGATTATTCACGTTACTCAAAAGGAGTATCTGGGCACTGCCTTTCCGGAAGCCATCGATTGTACGCTCCACGTCCCGGCAACGTGTCAGGTTAATCCCGATGGCACCATAACGCAGGATTTCCGAGGCGCCAGCTCTCAGGGCTTTACCCACTACAATTGTTATCCCGGCGGCTGGAATCTTGGCGCGTATACGGACTTTCCGGTCTTGGCCATGGGGCCGGCCATCAGCAATGCCATCTATGAAATCGCCCGGCGCAAGACCGATCCTGGCAGCATCTGTCAACCAACTAGGGATGACCTTGGCTCAGTCCACGGCTGTGTCATGGCCATTGATGCCCACAGCAATCTTGGGCGTGGGTATGCCCTGGGGCGTTTCGCCAGAGGCTTCCTGGAAGAGGCCTGGGTCAACGAAGTCTTGTGGGGCATTAGCTCTTTTGAGGGTGAATTTGCGAATGGCACCCCCTTTGCCAGTGCGGACTGGAGTCTGACCGCCAACATGCCCCTCGGCGTCACACCTTGGCGAGATGGGATGCCCGTGGCCGTCGGCACCGGCAACCCGTTGTCCGACATTGGCGAGGCAGAAGAGTACGAGTTCCTGTGTCCTGCTATCGCCCACGTCAGTCGGGGATTAGTGGCCGACGTGGTGGTGCATGGCAAGTATCGTGGACCGGTCGCTTTTGGCATTGGCTATCTAGTGACGAACCCTGGGGGGAAAATGACCTTCCATAGTACCGGCTCTCCAACGGGGACTTCGCCCGTCTGTATCGTCGGCATTTGCGGTGGCTATCCAGCCCTGCCTTCTTACATTCTGCTCTTACACAAGACCAACGTCCAAGAACTGATCGACAAACAGATTCCTTTGCCCCGCAATGTGCTCGAAGCGAGAGACTATCTGAAACGGGAAATTCTCACAGCCGAGCAGATACATGACAACGTGACAGAAACGCCCGAATGGGAAGTCACAGACGGGGACCTGATCTATTACGCAAACGAGGCCGGCAGTTCGTGGGGTGAGCCGTTAGACCGAGATCCGGCTCGGGTTTGCGCCGATGTGGAAGAGGGCTGGCTGTCGCAAGACGTGGCAAAAACGATCTATGGCGTTGTGGCGCGACGCTCAGAAGGTACAGAACACACCGCACGCGACTGGAGTGTAGACGAAGAGGCCACGCAACAGGCTCGCAGGGATATCAAAGAGCGCAGAAAACAACGTTCCGCGCCAGTCCAAGACTGGTGGAAAAATGAGCGCAAGCGCGTGCAGAGCAACGATCTACCAGAGATGACCCAGACGATGTTCCAGGATTGTCTACAATATGAAAAATTCAGGGACGAGTTTGTCTCGTTTTGGCAATTGGCGGATGGTGAGCAGGAGGCCACGCATGGATTTTAATATGAAAGAAAAGATCCGACTCCTGGTCAACGGCCAACTGCCAGAAGACCAGGTCAAAGACTTGATCAGAATGCCAGCTAAAGACCCGGACCGCTTCTGGACCTATCTGCAGGTACTCCAGGAGCGGGTGGTCTGGGACGACACTATTCTGCTCCGGATATCAGAGCACCTCTATATCGTGCATAAAGAAGAAGGCGGCCAGGCAATCAGCCGGGTGGTCAAATGCGACTGTGGCCATGAATTTGGTGACTACCGGATGAACTGGAAATTCCGCAGCATGCTGGCAGTTCGGAAAACCACCGCCGAGCTCGAAGAGGTGTATAACGCCGGCATCATGCCGAATCCCGAATATTTGGAAGTGAGAGAGTTCTCTTGTCCAGACTGCTCCACCCAACTCGGCGTTGAGGTTGCCCCGCATGGCTATCCCATTGTGTTTGAACTCTTACCCGATCTGGACACTTTGTACCGAGAGTGGCTGGGCCAGCCGCTGTCGGACGAAAGCCCGGATTGGTATCAAGATCGTTCCTCGACAGTGACGGCGGCATGGGCCAAGGAAGCGGACTAATGACAGACCACGTACGCTATTTTCTGACCCTGGATGCGGGTGGCACCATGACGGACTGTTACCTCTCAGACGAAGAGGGCAACGGCTATATCGGCAAGAGCCTGACTGTCCCAGAGAATCAGGCGGAGAGTTATCTCGAATCGGTTGCCGATGCGGCCCAGGAAGCTAGCGTCACGCGCAGCCAGGTCCACGCCGAAACTCAGCTCGCGATTTATGCCGGCACGACAATGACAAACCTTGTAGTTACTGGTACAGGCTCGAAGGTGGGTCTGCTAGTCACACGCGGCTTTGAACACTATCCCTATATCGAACGTGGACTCACCTGGCTGGGCCAAACGCGTCTGGAGCAAGCCAAATGGCAACTCCACGAACACACCGCTCCGTTAGTTTCCCTCAGGCATGTCAAAGGAATCTCCGAACGTATGCTCGGTGGGGGTCCGTATCGCGCGGGACCTGAGCTGGCAGAAGGCACGGTCTTGATCCCGCTCAACGAAAAAGAGGTTGAGGCGGCCGTTCACTACTTCCTGGATGAGGGGATCGAATCTATCGGCATTGTCTTTCTGTGTTCATACACCAACCCCAGTCATGAGCAGCAAGCCCAAGCCATTGCTGAGCGCGTGGTTGCCGAACGAGAGAAGAACGTTCCAGTAGTGATTTCTGCTGATATTTGTGCCCGGCGCGAAGAAAGTACGCGCATGAAGAGTGTCTTGATTGAGTGCTACGGGGCAGAACACACTCGCACCCAGCTCCTTGCGGTCGAAGAGGCAGCGAGAGCGGATCACTATCCATACGAACTTGGAACCTTGCTCTTATACGGCGCGGTGGCCAGTATCCGGCATCCTCGCCTGTATGAAACCGTAGTCTCAGGACCGATAGGCGGCATCCTGGGTGGTAAAGCCTTGGCCGATGTCAAAGGTTGGCCGAATGTCGTGTGCTGCGATCTGGGTGGAACGACTTTTGACGTTGGAGCGATTGTCGATGGTCTGTTGCCAGTTGCGCGCAGTCTGGACTTCGCGCGTCATCGTCTCAACGCTCCGGCCTTGGGCATCGACTCGATTGGCTCTGGCGCAGGGACGGAGATCCATGTGGACCCGCAGTATAAACGGGTCACCTTAGGGCCGCAAAGCGCAGGCCCCAAGGTCGGTATGTGTTTGAATCATCCCGACATTACGGTTGCCGACGTGGACCTCGTATTAGGCTATCTCTCCCCAGATAATTTTCTTGGCGGCCGGGTCAAGCTTGATCGCGACAAGGCACTCGCCGCACTGGAGGAGCGGCTTGCCCGCCCGCTTGGAATAGATGTGTATGAGGCCTGTGAAGGCGTCTTAGACATGATCCATGACTCCCTCGGGGACCATATTAACGGCTCATTACTCAGCCGTGGGTTGAGCCCCGGGGCCTACGTTCTTCTAACGTACGGAGGCAGCGGTCCGCTCCATCTGTGGGGCGTGGCCGAGCGGGTTGAGGCGGCTGCGATATGTACGGTGCCGTGGGCTGCCGCGTTTTCTGCCTGGGGCATCTCGGTAGCAGAAAGCTTTTCGCGGATTGAAAAAACCGTGGTGTGTACGCTCTCGCCAGGGCTGACGCCTGACGAACGTCTCCATGAAGCGCAAAAGGTGGCAACGGCCTGGCGCGAACTGGAGGAGCAAGCGTATGCCGAACTCGCTCGGGTCGGAGTCTCCAAGCATACGATCCACTTTCGCTATGGTATTTCCGCGCGTTACGTTGGCCAACTTTTTGTGAGCTGGAGTGCCCACGTGTCGCACGGCACAGTCAAAACACAGCGTGACGTTGATATGTTGATCGAAAGTTTTGAGAAAGAGTTTGGCCGAATCTATCCGGTAGCCGGACGCTTTCCAGAGGCAGGCTATCAGATCGACGGTGCGTTTATCGAAGCCGTGGTAGACAAGCGCGAGACTATTACGCGGAAATTTACGTTGGCCGGTAAGACACCTGACCCCGCAGCTTCAAAAGGACAGCGCAAAGCCTATTGGAAAAAAGACTGGTTTGACTTCAGTCTGTGGGACATGGACAGCCTCCAGGCCGGCAATTTGGTCGAAGGACCGGCCATTATCGAGCATTCGATGACCACGTTTGTCATCCCGCCGGGGAAGCGGGTCGACTGGGACGAACATCAGGTACTGTGGTATCGATGATCCGCACTCGTGCCGATTGCTAGCGGCTCCAACTGCGCAGGTACGAACGGGCGCAAAAAAGAGAATTATGAGGGATCGTTTCAGACCCTCAAAAGAAGGAGGGACACTATGACTATGAAAGATAGACTCGACCCAGAACTAGTATCGCCACTTGAGGCCTTTCTCAGCCTGACTGGTGGCGGGCTCGACCTGTATGACATTCCGGCGACTCGTAAGAGGATGGATGAGCTGACGGCAGCGCAGGTGGCCAAGATGCCAGCAATCGAGGGGATCGCAATTGCGGATCGGCAGGTGCCAGGGCCTGAAGGGTATGTGTTCGTGCGCATCTATCAGCCCACAGATCGGCCCGCAGCGCTGCCTGCCCTGGTATGGATTCATGGCGGCGGTTATGTTCTCGGAAGCGTTGAGGGAGACGATCTGCTGGCTATGCATTTAGCCAAAGTCGCGCGATGCGTGGTTGTATCGGTTGAGTATCGGATCGCTCCTGAATATCCCTCCCCCGCCGCAGTTGAGGATTGTTATGCTGCGCTCAAGTGGGTGGCGACACATACGAACGAACTCGGTGTGGACCTGTCGCGGATTGCCATCGGCGGAGCAAGTGCCGGTGGCGGTGTGGCGGCTGGCCTGGCACTATTGACCCGTGACCGGGCCGAAGTCGAGCTGGCCTTTCAATTACTCATCTATCCCATGATCGATGACAGAAACGTGGCGCCCGCTAGTGAGACGCGGCCTGATACCTACGTGTGGACTCGAGAAAATAATCTCATGGGCTGGCGTGCCTATCTTGGGTGTGAGCCCGGGGGAGAAGGTGTGTCACCATATGCCGCTGCCTCTCGGGCCACCGACCTGAGCGGTTTGCCTCCCGCTTACATTCCAGTAGGCGATCTGGACTTATTCTTAGACGAGAACATCGAATACGCCCAGCGTCTGCTTGCGGCCGGAGTCCCGACCGAACTGCACGTGTATCAGGGCGGATACCATGGCTTTAACGGTATCGCGCCCGGCGCCGACGTCGCCCAGCGTTTCAATAAGGGGCGCGATACCGCACTCAAGCGGGCGCTCCAGCGCTAACTCGAAAGACACGTTAGTGGGCAAGCACTGTGCTCTTTCCCACTAACGTGACAGCCCAGAAAATTCCTATTAGTGTGTCCAGTCTAAAAGGGTGCATAACCGCGCGTTCCTGCTTCGACTGAGCTCAACACCAACGGTTCCATTCGATACTGCCTCTTCCCGTTCAGCCTGGGCTAGTCGCAGGGGAACGGCGACAAGACAGCGCACGGTTCTAGGACAGACCCGCTACTTACGAACAGAGCAGATGCACGGAGACGGCCCTTAGGCCACAGTGTGGAGTTTAATGACTCATCACACTCGCATGCACTTGCGGCGTGAATCCTTGCCTGAAGGTATCGACGTATGATTTCGGCGTGAGGACGGTAACAGCGTCATTGGACTGAATATCCTGCGTGAACCGGTAGCCAGAAAAACTCCACTGATATAGCCTGCCATTCCACACTACATGGGCATGTGATTGCAGCCCTATCATGGTCCCGCCAGGCAACGATTTCAGCGGCGCAGCATAGGTCGCTTTTTTACCGCCTTTGAGGCGTTCTCGGTGGATGATTCTGTCAATTCGATTGATGCGTTCGGTCTGGCCTTCGAGTAAGTGCCGATTGGCCTGCAACCATGCGGCCTTGAATTCGTTGTAGCGTGGTCGACGGCAATACGCACAAGGCCGATGACCAGCAGAGAAGGCCGTGACCTCGTCGAGAAAGAACAACTCTGTCCAGGTCCGCGGGGACATCACCTGACGCCGTCTCTCCTTGTATTCAACAGCGCAAGTGATCCAGGCCTGCAATTTGTGCGTGGCTACGATATTCTGATTGGCATCGTGGATAATGCCTCGGTTCCCGAGCAACGTTCCACGCTGCGCAACGGTGTGAAGGGCACCCCAGGGATCTACTCTGTTCTGATACGGCATGTAAGTCAGCCGCCTTGGTCGTTCTCTTCTGGGGTGGCTTCTTCAAGGCCCGCCAGGATGGCGGGCCCCATGTTCTCTGTGAGTCCTACGTGAGTTCCACACCCTCCAGACGGCCAGTGGAACGCCATTCGTCAAGGATACTGAAAAACTTGATAGGCCCGGCGCCGTAGGTACCGGCGAAAAGTCCATTCGGGTTCCCGAGCTTGCCTTCGTTGTTGTAGTAGCCGGGCGTACATTCGGCATAGAACCGCTCGGCGATTTTGGCCTTGTCCTGCATCTCGGCCAGCCATGCCTCCTCGGCTTCGAGGGTGGCCTCGATCCGCGTCGCGCCCCGTTGCCGCGCCTGATCGAGGATGTAGGTAGCGTGCTTGGCCTGCACGTTCAGGGCCTGCGGCACGTTCACGGTGAGCGCGGTCTGGGTGAAGCCCAGGAAAAAGCAGTTCGGGAAACCGTGCGCCTGAAGGCCGTGCAATGTGCGCCAGCCGTTGGCCCACTTGTTGCTGAGCGTGCGGTCATCCCGACCAGTAATGTCGTAGCCGGCCCTGCGCGTGTAGCTGGTGCCAACCTCGAAGCCGGTGGCGAGGACGATGCAGTCAACCTCGTATTCAGTTCCGTCGACGACAATGCCGTGGTCTGTGATGCGCTCGACACCCTTGCCGTCAGTATCGACTCGAGTCACGTTCAACCGATTGAAGGTCGGCAGGTATTCATCGTGAAAGCAGGGCCGCTTGCAGAACTGCCGATACCACGGTTTGAGGGCTTCGGCCGTATCCGGATCATTGACGATCTCTTCGGCCCGAGAGCGGACCTGATTCATCTTTTGAAAGTCGAGCAGCTCCATGAGCTTGCCCTTCTCCCGCGGGGTGAGGCGGCGGCCTAATTCACGCGCAGCCGTCTTGGCGGCGATACCGGTCAGGTTCCGGAAGATCTCTGTCCAGCCATCGGAGACGAGATCTTCGTCCTGGTCGCCACCACTGACCAGGATGTTGAAGTTTTCCATACGGCGCTGCTGCCAACCTGGCTCAAGGGTCTTAGCCCACTCAGGATCGGTTGCGCTGTTGTTACGGATGTCGATCGACGACGGCGTGCGCTGGAATACATACAGGTGTTTGGCTGATGCGCCGAGATGGGGAATACACTGCACAGCGGTGGCGCCAGTGCCAATAATGGCCACCCGCTTATCCGCAAGGCCAGTGAGATTCCCCGCAGAGTCGCCACGAGTGTAGTCGTAATCCCAGCGGCTAGTATGGAATGTATGGCCTTTGAAGTTGGCGATTCCTGGGATACCCGGCAACTTGGGCCGATTGAGTGGTCCGTTGGCCAAAGCCACGAACTGGGCTCGAATACTGTCGCCTCGGTCGGTGTTAATAACCCAGCGTCCGGTAGCGTCGTCCCAGCGCATCCCGCTTACCCCGGTTTGGAGACAGGCGTTTTTGTAGAGATCGTAATGACGGGCGATGGCTTTACTATGCTCAAAGATTTCAGGCGCGAATGAATATTTGTGCCTCGGGATATAGTTCAGTTCTTCGAGTAGCGGCAGGTAGCAATACGACTCGACATCGCACATCGCGCCGGGATAGCGGTTCCAATACCATGTGCCGCCAAAGTCACCGGCTTTCTCAATCACTCGGACGTCGTCGAAGCCCGCCTCTTTCAGTCGGCCGCCCATGAGCAGCCCACCAAAACCGCCGCCAACAACGGCAATCTGTACTTCGTCGTTGAGCGGGTCGCGCTCAGTCCGCTCAGTGTAGGGATCTTCGTTGTAGTCGGCGAATTCGTTGACGACCTCTTGATACTGCTCGTTGCCGTCTTCCCGCAGCCGCTTATCGCGCTCAAAACGATATTTCGCCTTGAGCTTGGTGGGATCAAATCCCAAAGTTCCTTTCGAATCGCCTTCTAACATGCTGATACTCATGCAGTACTCCTAATACGTTGCATAGGCTTTCAGTCTCTCAAAGAGAGACGGCTAATGTAAAGGACATCGTTCGGTTAGTCTATTGGGATTGTGCGGTAGTCGGCGAGTGCACGGCCTTAATACATTTATACCTTGACGGCATATTTGTGCGTCGGATGTGTGATATTAGGATAGCGCGGCATGGTCGACATACGACAATACATTCGGGACCAGGGATGGACCCAGGCCGAGGCTGCGACCTTCTTTGGTGAAACTCAGCCGTGTATTAGTCACTTAAGGAAGGGAGAGATCAGTCGCCTTAGCATCGACAAACTCATCGATATGCTGGCCCGGGCTTGCTTGGGGTTCGAGTCGAGATCTTAGCAGAGACGGCGTAGTCTTAATCCGAGCATGGTCCCATTCTTCACCGCCGAGAAAGGGGTGCATCCACAGGAAGCGGTGATGGGCGGTAGCCGATGCGGTAATCGAGTCTAAGTCTGCCCAGCTTCTCATGGGCATCTTCAAGGCGTTCCATGAAACGCGGCAAGGCGCCGGGACTGACTGGAATATGTCTTCCGACCGTGCCATCCCGGCGGCGTAATTTACCCGGCCCGATTTTTATCCGCTCTTTTGTTTCGGGGTCCTCAACCCAAAGCAAATCTTCCGGTGAGAGTTTATAAAAACGCCGATGGATTTTTATTATGCCTCCAAATGACGTGACGTTCTCATTGAGCCCGCCTTCATCTATCCATTCTTGTACGGCGATATGTGCTCGAGCGTCGAGTTGCAGATAACGCTCATCGGTGTCGGTGCTGCAGTCCTCCTTCCGGGCGCGCTCGATATATCGACCGGGCGCGTATCGTGCCCCTCTATCAGATTGCTGTAATAGCAATTCATGGAACGCACGAGTCCGAACAGGGCAGTAACAAGACCGTTAGGCAAGCGGCGGCAAAACCCCGTCGAGCTAGCCGTCAGCTCAAGGGCAAGGTCAGCCAATTCACCGCAATCACGCGCGCCCTCCTGCTCGAGTGATCGCTATAGCAGGGAGAGCGCTTCTCCCCGATCTTCGCCCGTTGGTTTGTCCAGCTGTTGTCACCTAATCTTAGTTCGACGCCTTGGATCAATAGTGGGCCGAGCGCCCGTTTGTCTCTCGCTCGGAACGGCAGGTTACGTGCTGAGCAGATTCATACAAAGATCTAGGAGGTAAAAGACTGAGGTGGCACACAAGAGCCGGTGTGAAGAGTGTCAGGCCGGAAAAGGTTGCATAATCTGAATTTGAAAGATAAGTGTGACGCTTTCAAGCCCGGGGTCTTTCTATTAAATTTGCGATTGACTCTGTGAATCAGTCTGAAAAACAATGTTATTGGCGGGCTCGAATCATAGCCGACGATTCGGGAATTTCGTTTGACTCGTATGACTAATTGAGGAGATGGATGTATGGCTGCAATACGGTCGCGCACCCGTAAAGATAAGTACTGGATTGCTCTTGACGCCGGCGGAACCTTGACTGATACGGTCATCGTTGACACAAAGGGCCAGTTTTTGGTCGGGAAGAGTCTGACCAACAAGCAGGATGAATCACAAAGTTTCCTAAGCTCGATCAAGGACGGTGCGGCAAGCAACGATCGTTCCGTCGATACAACCTTGGGCAATAGCGACGTCATCGTGTATGCGGGCACGATCATGCTGAATACCTTGCTAAGTAAGACGGGTGCCAAGGTCGGCTTGATGGTTAGTCAAGGCTTCGAAGACTATCTCCTGATGGAGAAAGGCGAAGGCGGTTGGATCAGTTATCCCTACACTGACCGGCTGCATACTGTGACCCACCACCACGAAGATCCCGCTATTCCACGCAGTCGTATCGTCGGGGTGCAGGGGCGGCTGGATATGTTCGGCGCCGAGGTCATTCCGCTGCGTAAGAAGGACGTCGAAGAACGAACGAAAGTACTGATCGAGGCTGGGGTCGAATCGATTGCCATCATGTTTCTCTTTTCGCACATGAACCCGGCCCATGAACAACTTGCGAAAAAGATCATCCGGCGTATCAACAAAACGATCCCGCTCGTGCTGTCTTCGGAGATTGCCCCGACACATAAGGAATATACGCGCCTGGCGAGTGTCGTTGCGCAAGCCTATGCCGGAGAGCGTGCACGGGCACATTTCCAGAAAGTCGAAGAGACGGCGCATGATCACGGCTTCGATAAAGAGGTGTCTACGTTGCTCGCGCACGGCGGCACGGTCCCGATCAGCACTAAACGCCTGTACGAATCGTATGTGTCGGGACCTGTAGGCGGGGTGCTGGGCGGCCATTACATCGGCGAGATCATCGGCTCAGGGAATGTCGTTGGTTGCGATATCGGCGGGACCAGCTTCGATGTCGGGATCATCCGCGATGGTATCATTCCCATCGTGCGCGAACCGACATTGCTCAGTTTCCGCACGAATATTCCTATGATCCACACCGAATCGATCGGTGCGGGCATGGGTTCGGAATTGGGTGTGCAACCGTTGACCGGAAAACTGACCGTCGGGCCGAAAAGCGCGGGTTCGGACGTCGGCCGTTGCCTGAATTGGGACGTGCCGACTATCACCGACTGCCACATCCTGCTGGGGTATTTGAATCCCAATAATTTTTTGGGCGGCGATGTGCCCTTGGATCTTGATAAAGCCGTTAGGGCACTCGAGCCTATGGCCAAGCATTTTAAGACTCAGGTGTATGAGTTCGCTGAGCGCGCGCATTTGCTGGTGTGCGATTATATGCGCGAATTTCTGGTGAATATGTTGCGTGGCCGCGGGTATGACACGCATGACTACACCATGCTGATGTATGGCGGGGGCGGGCCGTTAGGGCTGGCCGACGTCGTCGAAGGCCTTGAGATGAAGGATATAATCAGCTTCCCATTTGCAGCGGTGTTTTCGGCATTTGGTGTACTGTGTGCCCCGCGTCGGTATCGTTACCACCAAAGTATCGTCGCCGCGTGTCCGCCTGGTGACGCGCCTCAGGTGCAGGAAACGAAAGGGCGCGCGCTCGAAGCTATTAACAAGGCGTGGCGGCAGTTAGAGGCGCGTGCGCGGGACGACTTTAAACAGCACGGTTGGAATATGCAGGATGCCAATCTTTCACGCGCGGCCTACGTCCGCTTCACCAACCAGCTGTCAGATTTTGAGGTGCTGTGGGATACTCCCAGACTCGAATCCATCGACGACGTGGATGAGTTAATGAAACGCTTCGAGCATGTCTATACGACGATTTATCCCGAACAGGCGATGTATTCAGAGGTCGGGTTCCAGATTCTAGAAGTCGCCTTGACGGCGGACGTTGCGACCCCGAAACCAGTCATCCCGGAGCTGACGATGGCAGGTCAGAAACCACCATCAGCGGCTGAGAAAGGAGCCCGCGAAGTGTACTACCGTGGCAAGAACAAAGAATTTGGCATCTACGAAATGGACGAGCTACGAGCCGGCAATGTCGTCAACGGGCCCGGGATCATCGAGCATCCCGCGACAACCTTATATATCCCGCCGGGGCAACATGTCGCCTTCGACAATCGCCGCATCATCCACTACCGCGCAGGCGTGAAGTAATCGCGTACCGCAACAGGAAGTATCGACCATGCCCAAAAATAGGACTACGAACAGGGCTACACATTTGTCTCTGTTGGAACAGCTGGACCTGTCCGAAAAGCTGTATGAAGAAACGGGCCATTACCAAGGTCTGAGGAAACTCGCGCTTCACGACAAAGATCCGCTGACGTTCGAGGCGTTTCACTCGCGCCTTATGTCTACCATCATTTCTGTGCGCGAAACGATGAAGCATATTGCCTCTTCGCCCGCGATTCGCGATTTCGAAGAATTCGTCATCGGCATCTACACGCCTGAGGGCGATGCCGTCGCGTTGTCAACCGGCATCATGGTACACGTCCACACCTTGTCGGAATTCATCAAATTCATCATCCGCAATGACTACGAAGATGATCCGAAGATCCGGCCGGGCGACATATTCGAGAACAACGAATCCTGGGCGGGTGGGGTGCACACACCCGACGTCATGACTTTGATCCCCATGTTTTACAAGGGGGAATTAATCTGCTGGATCGGATCGGTCTCCCACGAACTCGAAGCCGGGACCTATGAAGGGCCCGGGATGACCGTTTTCTCACCAGATCGTTTCGGCGAAGGATTGCACATCAGCGCCGAGAAAGTGGGTGAAAACGATCAGTTCCGCAAGGATTACCTCATCCGCTTGAAACTCAATCTGCGCAACTCGAACTGGTGGACGCTGGATGACAAGGCCAAGCTTTCAGGCTGCCTCATGATCCGGGATGCTATTCACAAGACGATCGATAAGTTCGGTATCGATTATTACAAACAAGGCATCCGTGAACTCATCGAGGAAGGCCGGCGCAACTTCGTCAAACGTGTGAAGACAACCATGGTCCCCGGGACCTACCGTGGTCTGACCATGCCGGTGCACAAGCGCTCGCATATTCCGTCGACCCACCCGCTGGCCCGCACCGACTTCATTGACTTGGTCCACAACGACATGACCGTGACCAAGGAAGGACATATCGAGCTTGATTTCGAAGGGAGCACCGGCTGGAGTTTCCACCCCTTCAACTGCGCAGTCGGGCCCATGAACGGTGGCTTTTGGATCACCCTGACGCAACTGCTCAATTACGACGGACGGGTGAACGACGGGGCCTATCTCGCCGTCAAACAATATCTGCCCGAAGGGTCGATCGTGAACGCGAATTATGCAGGTGCCGCGACTTCACTTGCCTGGTGGACCTTGATCCCGATCTTCGGGAATGTCTGGCGCATGATCGGGATTAGCTGGTTCGCACGTGGCTTCCTTGAAGAGATCATCATGTCGACGCCGACGTGCATCGTTGGTGTGGCCGGATTCGACCAGTACGGTAATCATACCGGGTATCAGAATTTTGAAATGGCGGCGGAAAGTTTCGGTGCCCGTGGCGTCGACGACGGTATGGATTGCGGCAGTCCCATCTGGAATTCGGAAGGCGTACAGGGCGACGCTGAGGTGTGGGAGCTGACCGGCCCGAATGTGTATATTGGCCGTGCCTTTACCCCGAATCACCATGGACCCGGCCGCTTCCGCGGAGGCAGTGCCTGGGAGTCGCTGTGGGTCGTGCGTGGTTCGCGCTTTGTCCACGTGACCTTATCGTCCTCCGGGGCCCACAACGGTGGTATTTTTCACAAGGGTCTGTTCGGCGGCTATCCCGCCCCTGGTTGGAAGTGTCTGTGGGCTCGCGGGGTCAACCTCAAGGAGATAGCGGAGCGAGACGAGCGCATACCGCGCAGTGTCAATGAAGCCGAAGCCATGTTGAAAGATGGCCGCCTCAAGGCCGATGATTGGTATTGTGGCCCGCTCAATACTTGGTCGCCGAATCTCTCCGACGGTGACTTGTTCGGCGTGATGTATTCGAGCGGGCCAGGCTATGGCGATCCCATCGAGCGCGAGCATACGCGGATCGAGAAAGATTTAGCAAACGGTCTCATCACGCCGAACTTCGCGCGTAAGGCCTATGGATACGCCAAGAGTGAAGCCAAGACCGAGGAGAACCGGACGAAGATCCGTAAGCGGCGCCTTGAGGAATCGGTACCTGCCTCCCAATGGTGGCGCGCAGAGCGGAAGCGCGCACGTGTGGGCGATGTGGGTAAAGTCGTTGCCCAGACTTTCGCCCGCTCTGTGCGTATGTCAGACAAGATCAAGGATATGTATCTCGATTTCTGGCAGCTCAAGGAATTCCCTTACACCGATACCGGCACGACCGATTTCCATACCGCGTCTCCGACCGGCTTTTACTATCCCAAGTCGCCACAGAAGCCGTACAAGAAAGCAGTGTAGGGGGTACGCACATGTCGAAGGAAACACACACTAATCAGGAAGTCTCCCGGTCGCGGGAGGTCACCCGTTCATTGGTACACCGCGAACTCGCCTGGCCCGATTTGTTTAAACTCATGCGAGATCCGAAATCTCCCGATCGTTTCGACGAAATGATTGCCGTTCGGCAAGCGATGGTCCCGTGGAAAAACCGCATTCTACTCCCGCTTGGCGAGAACCTGTTTATCGTGGCCAAGAACGGGAAGGCGATCATCAAAACTTTAGCAGGTGCGGAGTTGTGCGCCTGGAACGAGAATTGGAAGATGCAATGCCGCGTGCGCATCAGAAAGAACAGCGCTGATTTCAACAAGATTTTTCCTCCCGAGCACATGACCATCGATCCTGAGTTGGTCGAAATCCGTGAATGGATATGCCCCAAGAGCGGGATGCTGCTCGACGTCGACTGTGTCCCACCGACCTATCCGGTGGAAATAGATTTCACACCGGACTTGGAGGCGTTTTACACAGACTGGTTGGGGCGAAAGCTGCCAGTGCGGCTTTGATTGTCTACTCTAATAAAGAGCGCTACGGGTGTCTGTTACCAGCGTTACATCCGGAAATGTCAGATCTATTGGCTTCCGCTTAAGATGGTGAAGGGAGTCTCTTTGGAGTCAGGGCAGAGGTAGCCGTCCGGTTCCTCGGACATTATCCACGTCAATGAGACATTCCAACAGACGGTTGACAGCCTGTCGGGCATAGTCCCGAACTGAGGATATGCTTTGGGGGCCTCAATGGTCAGCACTGACAGGCGAGATGGAGCATTGAACTGTTGGATAGTAGACTCCGGCGAATCTGGTCCTGCTTTATTTCGGTTAGCCGTAATGAGAACAACCTGCCGTTCTTGACAGGTACGCCAGAGATCCAAGTCCGCGCTGTCGTAGGGAACCCCGAGACTTTCAAACGATTCGATATTGTACGTAAGCTCATTCCACAACGCTGGTCACTCTTTCGACTTTAGCGGTTGCAATAATACCTGTAGATGCCCTTCGATATCATGTTCGGCCATGATCGGTGGCATGCTTGACCTCTGTCAGATGCTGAGCCTGGCTCTTGGCTACCGCGCTTTGAACTTTCGGCGATTTTGAGCCAGCTTTGCCTGTACTTCCGTTGGGATAGCTCTTCTGTTTACGCCGTGCAGAATCTGCTTATAGTCTGCCGCACCGCTCTTTCGTGTTCTTCGATATACTGGATGGCGGATTGAATGTTGTCTGAGGAAAGATGGAACAGACCGGCAATCTGATCGTATCGCTAGCCCTCTTTCCAGTAATCCACTACATCATAAATCGTGATGCGAGTCCCCTCAATTTCAGGGCCTCTGCCGCGGTCGACACATTTTCTTTTCTCCTGAATGTAGCGCTCGTTAAAGGAATATCCCAAGCCAAATATAGTGGAAGGAGAAGATGGATGCCCAGATTGATATTACCCCGGACCTCGACCGTCTCCCCAGAACGGTCATCTGCGATCGAACCACAAATACTCTCCTTCGTCGGTAAGCCATTCTGCAAGTGCATTCCCAAGAAAGAAAGGTCCTTGTGAAAGAGCCGGTACACCGGAGCTAACATCAAGTAGAAGAATTTCTCCAACTGCGCGGCTGCTCTCCCGCTTGGAACCGTAATAAAGTACTGGTGCCGTGTGACTCGCAGGGCCTCTCGAATAGCGCTATCTCTCTGGCTTGGAGGGAGATGTTCTAATGTGTCAACGCACGCGACATAATCGCATAAAGCATCGGCCAGGGGAATCTGAGTTGCCGACGCTTGTATGAGCCTCATAGAGGCAGGCCGCGTGGCAAGCGGCCCGACGTGGGTATCGATTCCAACAGTCGGCCGATGAGGAAGAAACGCGGCTAAACCTGCCCCCCCTCGGTCCGATCTCGAGTACACGTGCGTTCTTTTTGAGATTGTTTTGAAGCTCCTGCACGATTGGTGAATACTTGAGGAAAACGTAAATGCCCAAGCCGTGAAGTCTCTCCCTCCTCACAACCATCAATAGCTTCCACCATAATGAACGATCCGCATTCTATGCATCATGTACATTCTAGGATCCAGCATAACCCAGTTTCTCAATGTCCTGCGCGTGACCACTGCGGGTAATGGTGTACTTGCTGAGCAGATAGATTGAAATCCAGGGGAGAGTCAGATTGAGCGCCACGTGAAAGATTGCGAGATTGCGTATCGGCTCTTGCATTGATTCTATGGTCGGATTCGCAGCTGAGAAGCCAAACGCCGAGAGCAGCATGCCCACAACGAACACTCCGCCTGCGCTCATCGTCTTCTGAGCGAGCGCCGGTCCCGCAGTTAAGAGGCCTTCACTTCGGCGGCCAGTTGTGCGCTGACTTTCCTCCACGATATCGGCGACCATAGAGCCGATCAATATGAAGCCGATGACAACGAGAGAAATGACAAAAGAACTGTGCAGTAAAAGAATCCACCATAATACATCGGTTCCATTAGCGGGAAACAATGTCACCGAAAACAGGGGATCGAGCAAACGCAAGCCGACTGGGAGCGAACCCAGCGTAATCGAAAGCAAAAACAATCCAATCGCGATTCGCTTCTTGTCTCTGCCACGGGTCAACGGGTAAGCCAGCAGCCCACAGCTTATTGCAATCACCGCATGGACGAGCGGAAAGACCTGGACTTGAGCCGGGACCCATTGCCAGAAATACAGGTCATAGTAGCGGTCGGTGTTGCTGAGCAGCCCAACGTATAAGGCAAACACAAGACCTGCGGCGAACAACATCAACCAGGAACGATTAGAGAGCGTCTCAACGATTTCTCGCCCCAGCTTTCGGACGCTAAATTTCGTGGTGGGGCTGATTTCCGCTACATGCAGATTGGGGATGTGGCGATGCAGGCTGACTGTCGAGATCATGCCGGTCGCAAAGATGATAAATCCCCCGATCCAGGCCATATTCCGATAGCCTTCCGGATTCAAATACGCCCTGGAGCCCTGATACTCAGGAGTCTCCGGCAGGAGAAAGGCTAAGATTACCCACGCGAACCCGGCGCCACCGAACCAGCCATAGGCAGCCCCCCAGCCTACCATCTGGGGGCGTCGATCATAATCCTTGGGTAGCTCTGGGCCGCGTGCTCCGCGCGGAATCCCGTAGAACGGCATGAGCACACGCACCGCGATAGGCAGAAATAATAGCCGAAAAAACAGATCGTCTTGACCCAGTTCTGCCGGTGGCTGGAGGAGGCTATAAAACGACACGGCGAACGGAATAATGCCTGCATACATGAAGGGATGTCGTCGACCCCAACGCGTGTGCGCTCGGTCCGACCACACCCCGACCAGCGGATCTGTGATCGCGTCGACCACGAGAGCGAGCGCGAGCGCCAGCCCTGCCCGGGCTGGATCTAACCCGAGAACTTGGTTGTAATACACCAACAACCAGCCCCCAAACACATGGTTTTTTACGCCGATTGCGATGGCGCCAAAACCCAGTGCATTCAGGGTGCTAGAGCTGGCGCGCTGCGCTTTCAGCGGTTGAACTTCTTGCATTTGTTACGCATCTAGCCATCCTGCCAATGAGTATTGAGATCAGCCCAGCGTAGCGCACTGACGGTGCAGGGTAACCCCCATACCTAACCCTGTGAAATGCAGACTGGCTTTAGCCGAGTCCTGCTTTCGTTTTTTGGCAGGAGAGGATAAGGCTGCTTTTTCATTCAGGGCTTGCCGTTGTAGGTACTCCTCCCTCTCTGTCGGGCAAAGGGAGAGGGCGAGAGCTAAAAAGGAGACAAGTATGAAATACGGTTTACACGTCGGGAATGGCTTTTGCGTCAGCGATCCGTCGGTGTTGCGCGACGTAGCACAGATGGCTGAGGAACTCGGCTACGAGTCAATCCTGATCGGCGACCACGTGCTTCCGCCGCAGAGGATCAACAGTCCCTTTCCCCTGCCGGTCAAAAACCCTCAGCTAGACATATATGAAAAGCAAACCTGGCCAGACTGCTTTGTTATGCTCGGATTCATGGCTGCGGCCACAACCAGAGTGCGTCTGGGCACTAGTGTGGTGATTCTTCCCTACCGCCACCCCGTGGTCATGGCGAAAATGATCGCCACATTGGACCGACTTTCCAACGGCCGCATTATCTGCGGCGTGGGTGTTGGCTGGATAGAAGAGGAGTTCGCCTTTCTTAATGTTCCTTTTTCCGAACGCGGCCGTATGAGCAATGAATATATTGAGGTCATGAAAGCCCTGTGGACGGAGGATCATCCACGGATCGATGGACGCTATGTCAAGATAGATCGGGATGTCAATTTTGGTCCCATGCCAGTCCACAAACCCCACCCCCCAATTTGGATAGGTGGGAATTCGTTGGCAGCCCTGCGCAGGGTGGTCCGCCTGGGCGATGGGTGGCAGCCGGCTGGAATCACGCCGGAGGTGATGCAGCAGAAAATGGATCAGCTGAAAGGTTTGATGGACGAAGCTGGGCGCGATTGGAGCGAGTTGGAAATCACGGTAATGGCCCCTGCTGGCGCAAGACCTGAGATTGCGCAGGTGTTTGAAAAAATGGGAGTGAACGTTCTGTATGGGCTCGTCTCAGCGACCGATACTGAAACGCCGAAATTATTTTCCGAAATCAAGCAGTTTGCTGCTGCAATGTCCGGACGTGGGGCGTGATGCGGAGGGTTTGGCGGATTCGACTAGAACGACGCCACTATAGCCGTCAGCGTTCCCCTCAGATCGCAGCCTTGACTTCATACGTATCGACATCTGCCTGCGTGGTGCGTGCAGTGAACTCGTCCATGGAATAAGGCCAATTGGTGACGAACCGGCCGGAACTTGAACGATAATAAAAATCGTTCCCACAGTCGGCCTGCCATACGTCGACACGGCTAATGTCTTTCTGTAGCTGGTCATTGAAGGTTGTCATGATATCCGGGCGGATGTCCATCCAGGCCAGCTTCTCTTCATCCATACGTTTGAGTTGACGCGTGATGTAATCACATTGACGCTCCAACATGAACAGAATACTGCCTTGATTGGTATTGGGGCCATACAGCATGAAGAGGTTTGGGAATCCCGCTGTGGCCATACCCAGGTAAGCTTGGGCACCATCACTCCAGGCGTCTTTGAGTCGTCGCCCGTCGCGGCCTGTCACATCGAGGGCGGACAGATACGTGGTGGTTTCAAAACCGGTTGAGTAGATGATGGTGTCCACGTCCCGCGTTTCGCCATCGACCGTCACAATAGAATTGGGTGTGATCTTCTCAATGTTTTCCGTTAAGAGTTCGACGTTGGCGCGATTAAACACTGGGTAGTAGACGTCGGAAAACAACGGACGCTTACAGCCGAACGGATGGTTCGGTGTGAGTTTGCGTCGGACGTCAGGGTCTTCGACAACGGCGAGGCGCTCCAGACCTGACTTTTCGATCTCGGCGAGCAGCTTTTTGTCGTTAAAAGTGCACAGCATGTTCCACGTATTATAAATGTCGGCGCGATTTTCTTGCACCACGCTCGGGTTTTGACGAAAGTGGTCGAGCTGTTCTTGGGTGTATGGGACGTTGTCTTTGGGCACGACCCAATTTGCGGTGCGTTGATACAGATACAGTTGTTCGACCTGGGCGGCTATTTCAGGCACAAATTGAATCGCACTTGCGGCAATACCAATGACACCAACTCGTTTGCCTTGCAGGTCATGGCTGTGATCCCAACGGGCGGAATGGAATGTGGTTCCCGGAAATTCATCCATTCCAGGGATAGAGGGCCAGACGAGATTGTTAAACATGCCGAGAGCGCTCACCACCACATGGGATTCGAATTCATCTCCGGATTCGGTGACAACGTGCCAGCGCGCGTTCTCTCCCTGCCACCGGGTTGATTTGACAGTGGTATTGAGTTGGAGATGCGCGCGCAGTCCATATTTGTCGGCTATATGGTTCAGATAGACGAGTATCTCCTTTTGCCCTGCAAATGGCTGAGACCAGTCGTTTTTTTGTTCGAACGAAAACGAATACAAGTGTGATTGCACATCACACTCAGCACCGGGGTAGGAGTTGTGCCACCACGTGCCTCCGATTCCATTTCCTTTTTCCAGAATAATAAAATCGTGGATACCAGCCTTTTTCAGCTGAACGCCCATGCACAGACCGGCCGAACCTGCACCAATGATGACTACCCTATGTTTTTGGCTTTTTTGCTTCATTTGGACTCCAATCTCGTGCCTGTGTTTGTGTCGTATGAGAGCTCCCTTCTGGCAAACGTCATACAAGAAGGTAACCTAAAATATGGGAAGTAATGCGCTGGGGCAAGTGAGTCTGTAATAGGGTCAGATTGTCGTTCACTGCCCCTTTGATTTCCACGCGCGGGCCATCTTCTCCGCTTCCGCGAGTTGCTCTGGTGTCATAAGCTCGACAATATGATCGCGTACTTTGGCGAATTCGTTTTGATTCTCTCCTGCGGAATTGGTAACTGCCAAACCGATCCAGAGGTGCGCCTGGGCGTAGTCCTGTGGGACGCCTTGACCTTTGAAATACCGAAACGCCAGGTGGTACTGCGCCTGTGTGTTACCCTGCTCGGCCGCTTTGCGATACCACTTTGCCGTTTGTTTGTCGCTCTGTGCGACTCCTCGGCCTTCGTCGTACATGAATGCCAGGTTGGACTGTGCCAGGAGGTGCCCCTGCTTGGCCGCTTTTCCATACCACGCCGCCGCCTGTGTGTAGTCCTGCGCGACGCCCTGGCCCTTCCAGTATATTACCCCCAGGTTGTATTGCGCATCGACGTAGCCCTGCTCCGCTGCTTTACGAGTCCAGGTGGTAGCTTGTGTGTCGTCCTGGGCAACGCCCTGGCCCGTGTTGTAATGCAGACCCAGGAAGTACTGAGCACGGGGATGCCCCTGCTCCGCCGCTTTGCGATGCCAGGTGACAGCTTGTGTGTCGTCCTGGGCAACGCCCTGGCCCGTGCCGTACATGATTCCTAGGGTGACCTGCGCAAGGGCGACACCTTGTTCGGCCGCTTGCATGAGTTGGGCGGGTGTCATTTGGGTGACGAGAGTAGCGCGAGTTCCGGCGTATTTCAGCTGGGTGGCTTTGGCTGCATTAAATGCATCGCGGTTGCCCCTGTAGACGACATTCTTGGCAGCCTCGGTTGCCGCCAGATTGACCCAGACGAGTGCCTGAACGTAATCCTGTGGGACACCGTTGCCCGAGGAGTACATGATCCCCAGGTCGTACTGTCCAGACGTGTGCGCCTGCTCGGCCGCTTTGCGATACCACGCCGCCGCTTGTGTGTAGTCCTTCGCAACGCCGATACCATGCGCGTGCATGACCCCCAGGTTCCACTGCGCATAGGCGTGTCCCTGCTCGGCCGCTTTGCGATACCACGTCAGCGCGGTCTGATAGTCCTGTACGACGCCGTAGCCGTTGTCGTACAGGAACCCCAGGTCGTACTGTGCCTCGGCGTCACCTGTCTCGGCCCGGGCCCGCAAGTCGGCCGTCCTGTCTGCCCGCACTTGCGTCACCGCACTAATAAATAATACGACACTAACAAGTATCCACCGCAGTATTGTCCGCATGTTGTTTCTCCTAGCGTATTCCAGCGCAAATGAGAAGTGGTGGCCTTCTCAGCCGGTGAGAAGCAATCGGCTGAGATTATTATACCCGCCGATGAAGGGGAGAGCCGAGAGCCGAGGGGACGGGCTGTTGGCTAGCTGCTGGTCGGTGAGGATGTCCCCGAGTGCCTCGTCGATTACTGCCCTTTTTACCTGTATACACTCCACACGCGTCGATATCATCAACTTCCCGAAACGTGGTATCTGCTCGGGCAGCTTCAAATATTTCCAACACATCGGCAGCCTGTCCGTCGGAAAGACCGAGTTGGTCTTGCATACGTGCAACTTTATCTTCAAGGCGGCCTCCGAACGGCCCGGCTTCGACCGGGGAAGACACCAGGACAAGACAGCAGAGCGATAATCCAGCACCAATTACTCTCAGAGGTTTCATACGATAGATCCTTTCTTTACCTCGCATCTATTGCTTAAACGTGTAACAAGGCATCTGGGGGGGTTATCTCTTCACCTCATCGCCATATATGTTTAGACACGCAACAAGGCATTTTGAGTTGCAAGGATATTTGAACGGGTATTTGAGGAGGCGCTGTACGGGCAGAGAGAGCGAAAATGGTCTGACAAAGACGATCCAAGCAGCGGTACTCTGAGCCGGCGCGCTCTGAGCAGTTGTGCCCCTTGTATCAATGCTACTCAATTATTTCCGGGGTTTTCGGCTGGCGGAAACCTTCTGGGGGAACTCGGCCTAGGGAAATTCGGTGGCCCCCCTCCGGCGCCCTGGATGGCTGGCAGCGGTTGCAAGCCTGGTTTACGCAGCATGGAGTCGCATAGGACCTTCGAGGTAGTGATTAGTCTTGTATGAGCTGCAGGACGGCCGGCCACAATTCGCGGGCATGAATATTATAGCGGTACTCGGTGTTGAGCTCTTCTAAGAGCTGGACAATATGCGGGTAATTTTCTCGGTCGCCATTCCAGTCTCCAGCCTGCTCGACGATTTTTTCGAGGAATCCATACAGGATGCCAAGAATGCCACTCTGTTGTTCCGTCAGCACCTTGAGCAAAGAAACGTGGTTCAACACGAATCCTGGTCCCTGAATCAACCAGCCTCCAAAGCCTGCTTCCTCTTCTGCTGACTGATGCCACCAGTGTAGCCAGACAAAGGCCACGAGAATCTGCTCTGGATATGGTAAGAGGTAGAATGTTGCGGCCCAACTCGAAGGAATGCGCATAGCAGAGTGGGTGAGTTCAAGACTGGCGCTGGGGTCGTTGCCGAGCGCCAATTCTTCCCAGTGTTGTCTAGCCTGCTGGAGCCAGACGTCAAGCATTCGATGGCCTGTTTTCCAGGTAAAGAGATAATGCATACCTCTTGCCTTCGCAGAAAAAGGGGCGTCTCGGCTACTCTCTCCCTGTGTCTATGCTTCGCCAAGCGCGGCTGAGATCCGCTGCAGAGCAGTCTCAACGTTTTCTCGACTATTAAAAGAACTGAGCCGCACATAGCCTTCACCACACTTGCCGAACCCGGATCCGGGGGTGCACACCACGCCGGCTTTCTGCATTAAGAGATCGAAGAACTGCCACGAGTCCGTGTTTGTCTTGATCCATACATATGGTGAGTGTTGGCCGCCAACACTCTGGTAGCCCAGCCTGCTGATAGTTTCACGGATTAAGGCTGCATTGCCGAGATAATAGTCACTCAGGTCACGAACCTGGGCTTTTCCCTCGGGCGAGAACGCCGCCTCAGCCGCGCGCTGGACGGGGTAGGAGACACTATTGAACTTCGTTGATTGACGCCGATCCCAGAGCGTATGAAGCGCATGGGCGTTGCCTTGTCTATCATACACTTGACACGCTTTTGGTACGATTGTGTAGGCACACCGCGTACCCGTAAAGCCAGCAGTTTTTGAGAGGCTCCGGAATTCTACGGCCACGTCTTTGGCTCCGTCGATTTCGTAAATGCTGTGCGGCAGACTGTCGTCACGGATGAATTCCACATAGGCGGCATCGTACAGAATGAGGGCTTTGTTCGCGCGCGCGTATTCTACCCAGGGACGCAACTGCTCTTTGGTCACCATGCTGCCGGTTGGATTATTAGGAAAACATAGATAGATCAGGTCCACTTTTTCCTGAGGTAAGTCCGGGACGTAATTGTTTGCCTGTGCAGACTCAAGATAGACGAGGCCCTCATATCGGCCGTCTTTCCAGGCTGCCGTTCGGCCTGCCATGACATTGGTATCGACATAGGTCGGGTAGACCGGGTCTGGAACGGCAATGCGAATGTCGGCAGAAAACAGCTCTTGGAAGTTGCCGGAATCACACTTCGCACCGTCGCTCACAAAGACCTCATCCGGGGTCAGGTCGACGCCGCGCGGCTGAAAATCGCCAGCAACAATGGCTTCTTGCAAAAAGTCATAACCAAGCTCGGGTCCATACCCACGAAAGGTGGCATCGTCGGCCATTTCATCAACGGCTTTGTGAAAGGCGGTGATGCAGGCGTCCGGCAGGGCACGGGTAACATCCCCGATACCTAACCGAATGATGGCTTGGTCTGGATTGTTAGCTTGGTAGTCTTTGACGCGCTTGGCAATGTCGGAAAACAGATAAGATGCCTGAAGCTTGAGGTAGTGTTCGTTCATCGTGATCATGCTGGTTGTCCTTCATATTTTGGATATTTTGCAGAACGTGGTGTTTCTTCTAGAGATGCGGAACAATTTCTTTCGCTAGAAGCTCGAGGTGTTCCATGTCGTCAAAAGCTGGATTGAGTAAGAGGTGCTGTGCGCCGGCTTGGACGATCCCGCCGAGCTTGTTACGACACTCATCCAGGCCGCCCCAGACACACACTTGCGAGGCCATGTCTGCATTTTTATACCGCACGCCAAACCATTCACGCAGGCGCCGTTCGGCACGATCCCGGTCATTATCGACGGCGACATAGACACGCTTGGAGATCGTAAACGTTGCCGGATCACGGTGGGCTTCGTCGAGGAATTGGCGCAGCATGTGTATTTGCTTGACGAAATCTCCAGTTGAGGATGAACCGGCACCCATCCAGCCATCTCCATGCCGGACTGCCCGTTTGAGCGGCTTTTCCTGACGCGCGCCAAACCAGATCGGCGGATTGGGTTTCTGGATCGGCTTGGGTTCCATCGAAATATTTTCAAAATTCCAGAATGTACCCCTCGCCGTGGCTTTGGGCTCGGTCCACAGGGATTTCATAACTTTGATGCCCTCAACAAACCGTCGCGCACGGAGTTCGCTCGTATAGCCAAAAATAGATTCTGGAACATGGCCACCAATACCGATACCAACGGTGAGCCGGCCCTCACACATATTGTCCAAACTCGACAGGCTTTTGGCGAGCTGAACGGGATTGCGGAGAACCGTCAGCAAAACAGAGGTGCCGAGCCGAGCTTTGAACGTGATCGCGGCAAGATAGGTCAACAAACCGACAGGTTCGAGAATGGAGAAATCGCTGACAATGGTCTCTTGTACCCATAGGCTCTCATATTCGAGTTCTTCCGCGCGCTTAGCGAATTGGCGGATAAACGGCATATCGACCGGAGTATCTGAAAAGACTTGGGGGACAGCAATACCACATGGAATAGTACCTGTTGCCATGAGTCGATTCTCCTTTACGAGCGATCTTTTTCGAACTGATCCCTATCATGCCATACTGAAAGCAAGTGCAGAATGGCATTCAGCCGGTCTCGGCCGGAAATGGGGAAGTGGGAGTAGTCAGCGGCGGAAGCGGAGCAATTCGGTATGAGGCATCCCTTTGAGTTGGTTGCCGTAGGAAAGCAGTGGTGGGTTTTTGTTCCACTGTGCCTGGGAACTTTGCTTGCCATGGGAGTATTGCAGTATACGGATGAGAGGCTGCGGACAGATGCTGCCCCACCGGGCTATTCGTATCACCCGATCGGCGATTTCGATGTGGACGAGCAAGGCATCGGAGGGCGAAATTTTACCTATGAGTTTGTCAAGACAGAGGTGTTCAAACAATTGACGGCTTTTGGTTATATTGAAATTCGGTATCCGAAAAACAATCTGTTTTGCGTACGCTTTGGACCCTGGCATATTAAGATTGCGTCAAAAGACGTTACGCCGGCCCGCGTGTCGTAAAATGGAAACAGCGTAACGCCCTGACAATCGTTCTGTTAGCCACTATTGGCGCATCGCTTCGTTCAAGAATTAAAGAGAGTAATCAAAGAGGAAGCCAGACCTTTTGGGGTTTTGCTGGGCTTTGTTAATGTTCGAGATGGACGTGATTGGTACGGTTAATCGGATTCGGCTCCAACGCTACATCATGCCGACTTATTCGTCTTATAGGGATATCAGCGCGCGCCCTTTTTCTGACAGGGCGATGGTCCGTTGCCATATGCCAGACCCACTCACATAGCCGAGCTGCTCGAGCCGATTGACGACCACGCTGAGCATCGAAGGGACCATTCCCGTGGCGGTACTCAGTATCTGGAGGTTTTTGGCTTCGTGTTTGAGCTGCTCCAGGACGGTGCGGCTATCCGCGTCTTCCGCCACAAAACCGGCAGGCGAGGCGGGGAGCTGGGAGAGGTAGACGTCTCCTCTCGGCGTTAAGGCAAAGGTAAAAAAATCAAGACCACATGATCCCCAGCGTTGAACCAGGCCTATACGTTCTAGTTCCGTGATGAGCCGATGACACCCGAGTGCATCCCGCGCCATGAAGTCGCTCAGTTCGACCATGGTTGTATAGCCGCTGCGAATGATCCTCAGCAGACGTTGCTGATCGGGACTGAGGGCAACGGTATCTGGCTGATCTCCTGCAAGAGTGCTGTCCGACCTTTGTTGGGTGAAGAAAGACACGCCGAGTACGGTTGGCAGCGTGACGACGGTGCCGATAATAACGGTATGCACCGATCCAACTACTCCTGCCGCTCCCCCGGTCAATTTGAGGATTTCGTACACAAGCATCGCTACTGCCCCGACCAGCGTACTCCAAAATGCTCCAGCAGAAGTGATGTACGTCCAACGATGCCCGAGCAGAAAAACAAAAGCTGCTGGACCGAGCATGGCGCAACTCACGCCAAGGAGAAAATATGGCCCTCCCGGGTAGAAACACAAGAGCCATATGGCAATGCCAGTGAGCAGGGTGAGAATTCGGCTCGTTTGCAGCACGGCTTCTGGCGTGGCGTTGGGACGGATAAAACGCTGATAGATATCCCGCGCCAGCGTTGACGTGATGCCCATATGCGCATTGCTCGTGGTTGAGATCGTCGCGGCAAGAGCGGCAACTAAACCCAGCAATGCGATGCCTGCGGGAAAGTCCCGCATCAGGAGACCATACGCGCTCATTGGGTTGGCGGGGTTCGCACTATCGAGAAATGCCTCACGGTACACACAGCCTGCGTACAGGCCGAGTACGCCCATAGAACCGTGGATTATGAGCACGAGCAATCCGCCGATAATAAATTGCCAGCGCGCGACTGGTTCTGTGCGTGCGGCAGCGGCACGCAGCCAGTAATAGTTCCCGCCCCATTGGATGAAGATGCACAGCAACAGCGTGGCGGTAAGTACGCTCGGATAGCTCAACTGGAACCAGGGAAAAGGTCCTAGGAGGCCGGTTGACAGGGGGGTGGGGCTGACAAACTGCGTCGTAATCAGCTCCCAGCCGCCAAAAGTGACGAGACAGTACACCGCCAGTGCTGGCAGGAAGAGAAACCCTAGCAGGACCTGAACGACATCGGTCAGGGTGAGCGCCCACATACCAGGAAGGAAAATAAATGTCAGATGCCGAGCCAGTACAATGGTAATCATGAGCCAGAGCGGAGCGTCAAGAAAGCCCTGCATGATGAACGCCATGGCGACAACGTTCATGGCCACAATACCGGTGACACCGAGCAGTGTGGCGATGCTCACCACCACACGGGTACGGGTATCAAATCGTATTTCCAGCCACTCCGGAATCGTGTATGCCCCACAGCGTCGGATATAAGGACAGGCAAAGACGCCGTACAAAATATAGCCAATGACCAAGGGCAGACTGCCGCCTAGGATCCAACCGAGAAAACCGTATTGGATGGTTAAGCCAGGGATGATGCTCGTCATGCTGCCCGCAAAAGCGATCCCGCAGATGCTGGCGATACCGGGAATCAGACTGACCTGTCTCCCGGCCAGGAGATAGTCACTGTCGGTACGGACCCAGCGCTTGGCATACCAGCCCAAAGCCCACAGCATGGCCATCAAGGAAAGGATGGAGGCAATAAAGATAGTCATACATCGTCTCTATTGGTTACGTGGTGTTTTTGTGTCCAAAGATCAGGAGTCCCAGAATCTGGAGAGCATGAATCAGGACCATGAGACTCATCAGCAGCATGACAAAATCGAGCATTGTGAAGTGTTGGGTGTAGAAATACGATTCAAAGCCGGCTAAGCCTACGAGGCTGATCGCAATGGGCAGCTTTTTTGAACGTGCAAGAAAAAGGCTCAGCGCGAGCAGCGCCAGACAATCAACAAATCGATTCCCAAGCTGGAAAAATGCCGTAAAATTTTCTATGTGTAGACTGCCGTCCGGTCGAATAAAACTGGGAATTGATAAAAAGAAAATCGCGAATGCGGCCACGACGCTATAGGCCGCAACAATACGAACAGTTCGGTCTATCGAGTGGGCCGCCTTTTCGGGGTTACTGAGTTCCTCGGTCGATAGTCCGCCCAGAATACGCAGAATCCGAAGGAGTGTTGCTCCGATACTTTTGTCTTGTTGCGTACGTCCGGTGACGCTCTTGGGTTGATGGGTTGCCATACTGGAATGGGCTGGCTACGAGTGAGTATGCCGGAAACAGTACGCTGTGTTTGATTTCAACGCAAATGAGACAGCAGGAGTCGCGCTGATGAAAAGACGATCTTGAGATAGTCTTTTCTCGGGCTGGAGAACACGTCACAATGAAAATGAGGGATGCATATATGGAAAAACCAATGCAAGGGAAATATCAACCCGATCTTGTCTGTCTTGCTTTGTGTCTGACTTTATTGGTGCTGACGTTCCGTTCACCACTGACAGGCTGGTGTCAAGATGGCGCTTCCGCTTTTCCTGAGGGCAGTGGCAGCATTATCACACCGCTTTCCTGGCGGTTCTCGGGCCAAGATCAGCAACATCCGAAAGATCAGGCAGAAATGCTCAAGCAGGTGCGGGCCGTCATCCAGCAGTTTGAGGCAGCGGTGTTAGTGAAAGATGAAAAAGACCTGCTCGTGCTCTCCCTTCCCTCTGCAAAATTGACCGAGCTGCGTGACAAGCTGGAGGAATTTGGAACAGTGACGAGTGCGGAATCCTCCTCCGCAACAAAGGCTCCAACGACACTGCTCCGGCTCACCTTTCGGTCTTCATCTCTGTAAACTGTGCGATAGAAGTGACAAAAAGAGCACAGGAGGAGTGGCAATATTTTGCCCCCCCTGTTGATGGAGGACGGCCTACAGGATAAACTCATATGCGATATTGAGATCCTGGAGGATATATCGTTGTCGTCCTAAACGATGTTTATTTTGGCTTCAAATTTGCTCGGATTTCCTCTACTAACAAAGGGGGAGAAAGTAATGCAAAAGCAGATTGAATGTACATTGATTGATTTGCTGCAAGCGGTTAATCGGGTCACTGACGACGATCAAGAGGCGGCTGCCGCAGTGACCGCATTGATCAACAGTGGCAAAGTCCGGCTCCGGGGAAATTTTGCCGGAGCAAAGGTCTCTGCGTCCGATTCGTTAGACAGCTTTCCTGAACAAACCTGGTCAACTCTTTTGGGTTTTCCCAGCGCTGAGTAGTTCGGAACACGCGTCACATCTCCTGCATGTCTCGTACGGGGGTCTTCCCTTGTGAGGTATGCCGGATATCTGCGGTCTTTTCGCCAATTTTCCACAGCTTTTTCTCAACATCGCTTGCTGAGCATCTCAAGCTTCCGCCTTTCTTAGTGAAGGTTGTGAGGGGAGATGGACAGGCAAGCCGGGTCGCGGTTATACTCACCGCACTTTTCCCAATTAGGAGTATACCATGGGCTTGCGTACACCGGAACAATATAGAGAGAGTCTGCGAGATGGCCGGGAGGTCTATTATCGGGGTGAAAAGGTCGACGACGTTACCACCCATCCCGTGATTAGGAAGGCGGTTGAGCACGCCTGCATCGACTATCAAATGGCCGAAGATCCGCGTTATCGCGATCTCGCCGTCGTCACGGACCCTGAAACGGGCGAAGCGTATTCCCGCTTTTACCATATCCCGCGCAACACCGAAGATCTGCTCCAACGGAGTCGCTTGATTGCGGCCAGCACACGCGAGGGCGCGACCTTAGTGATCTTGATCAAGGAAATCGGTACGGATGCACTCTTCGCTCTCCATATTGTCGCTGAAGAGATGGCCAAACACGGCGCGGGACAATATCGTGAACGGGTACAAAAGTATTATGAACTGTGTCGCGACAACGATTACGCCGTTGCCGTGGCGCAGAGCGACGTAAAAGGCGACCGCAGCCTGGGTCCCCAGGCGCAGGAGCATCCAGATTATTATTTGCGGATCGTCGACCGGCGTGACGACGGTATAGTCGTCCGCGGAGCGAAGATCCACACCTCAGTGTCCACGAACACAGACGAAATTATCGTCCTGCCTACCCGTGCTATGCGCGAAGGTGATGAAGACTACGCAGTTGCATTTGCCGTGCCTGCTGCCACAAAAGGGCTGAAGCTCTTAGCCAGCTCCTATGGTGGTTTCGAGAGAGACGCCTTCGAGTATCCGATTAGCGCCAAGCATAAAATGATGGAGACGCTGACGGTCTTCGACGATGTGTTTGTACCTTGGGAGCGCGTTTTCTTGGCAGGTGAGGTGGCAGCCGCGGGTTTGATGGCCTTGACCTTCGTGAAATTCCACCGCTTTACTGCCGTCTCCTACAAACTGCCTTTACTGGAACTTATGGCTGGCGCATCGCAGGCCATTGCCGAGTACAACGGCATCGAAAAAGCTGGGCATATTCGTGAGAAGCTGACTAAATTGGCCAGCTATCACGCCACCGTCGAAGGGTTGATTCTGGCAGCAGCCGACCAGCATTCCATCGTGCCGCCGGGCATCGCGATCCCGAACACGCTGATGACCAATGTGGCCAAATATCAATTTGCGTCCAACTATCACCAAGCGGTGCAGATGGTGCAGGATGTTAGTGGAGGGCTACTTGTCACTGGTCCGAGTGTCGAGGATTGGCGCAGTGAAGCGACTGGTCCGTATGTCCAAAAATATCTGGGTGGAAAAAAGGGTACCTCAACCGAGCATCGGTTGCGGATGATGAATCTAATTTCTGATCTGACCGCATCTGATTATGGCGGCTATCAGGAAGTCTTAGCCGTCCATGCCGAGGGGTCGCTCGAAGCGGAAAAGATTCAGACCTACCGCGAATATGATTTTGCTGCCGCAGCGGCATACGCTCGTGAGTTGGCGGGAATCAAAGAGGGACAATAAAGAGGTATTAGGATTTAGGGGCTGGGGATTGGATTTCACTAAGCCCTAATCCCCAACATCCTTCACACCGTTCTTTACACCTCCCAAATCGTATACCAGCTCCTCTGCTGTGTACGTTCGGTCTGTCTGACTTCCGTGCGGAAAATAGAAACGCACTACGGTCTCCGAAGAGATTCATTGATTTCAGATTTATGCAAATCAAATGAGAGGTTAGTTAAAAAATGAAGCACTTATTTTTGTTGATATCCTTATCGTTCCTAACGATATCGAATGCGACAGCGGACTTTTTGTTTCCGCAACATCCTCGTGTTACTCAGGCAACGCATACAGTTATAAGATAGGTCCCAATGTGTCCATGGCGGATTTAAGGGTCAGAGTGGGACCGAACGTTTCGATGGCGGACACTCGCATCACGTTGGTCTCAAACCCTTCAAGCGCAGACTTAATATTCGTAGATGAGTCAGCACTTGATTACTCCGTTAGAAACAGCGTAGATATGAAATTTTGCAAGCGAAGTTACATGGCAGACAAGCGTATCAGAGTCGGACCGACCGTTTTGATGGCAGACTACCGACTGTATTTCGATTCTGAAGAGTTCACGTTAGAAGAGGCGGCAGGGTTGTTCCCCGCAATTTGGAAATTTAACGAGAATTAATTTTCAGAATCGTTACTTCAACTTCATCAACTGACGATTCGCCCTCTCAATCAACAGGACGGCAGTAGTCACAATTCCTGTGATTGCACCTTTCTGTTTTCGTGTTGATATGAGTCCATCACATAAGTCTTGTAGACCATCCTGAATCGACTTCAGACGTTCATCATCAGAGTCTAGCGGTGAACCCTTTATCTTGCGTTTGGCATCCGTCAGAGACCTTGTGGCGTCGTCTCCGTGTTTCTTTGCAGACCTAGCAAGAAGTAACGCACCATCCTTCCTGAGTAACCTCGATTCTTTCAGGTCTTAGGGTTCGGTTTGGATGAACTCGTCAAAGGTCTTCATTTCTTTTGTATCCGTTATCTCTGTCATATTTCTCGTTCTCAGTGTTTCGGGCATAGGAAAGCAATCTGGTATCCATTGGACACTAGATTTCAGGCATCGACAGAGGAATCCTTCGGATTAACAACTAACTGGATGGAGATACCAATTCATAACATCCGCATCATCGGCGGACTCTTTTGTTCTTAATTTCCTGATGTATTCCATTCCTCCTTCGAAATACACCTTTTCCATTTTGAAGATAGGAATTCGTTGTCCACTTCCATCTAACCAAATGTAGGTCTGACCACTTCGGACAATTCCCCATAATGACTCGACCTTATGTTCCAACTGGATATCTGACAGGTGGTTCGGTGACTCCAAGACCATATGGTAGTGAGGGTTCGTGGCATCCCCTTCAAATACCCCTATGCGTCTTAGTCGTTTCCCATATTTGCGATAGGCATTCTTGAATACCCATTCATCGAGTTTGTTCAGGAAATGGGTTATGTCCTTTCTCGCATTCTCTTTCTTAGTTCCGTTCCAAAAATTGAGGTTCAATGCATAAGTGGCATTCCATCCTGAGTAATCAATTGACCGCACCCTATCCATAGTAGCATTGGGGTTTTTTAAGTCCTGTCTCATATCATCCGTATTCATACCTTTATTTAGTAATTCGTAGTTTTTGAGAACTACGGGACTACTTAGGGATGAACAGGCACAAATTCGGTCGAAAAATAAAAGGGTAGTTCTTTGGACTAATACCCCCGTGAACTTAGGTTCTCTAACCCCTGATAAAACGGGGGTTTGCGGGGGGTCAAAAAGGGGTGGAATAATCTAAAGTTTAGTCCACCGTCATTCGGTAGGTAATGGAGTGAGTTACAGGGGGTAGTATTCCAACCGCATATTCTCAATCTTCAGGGGAAACGACTTCTCCCTCACCTCTGAGATGCGTTGGTCTCGTCCTCGTTTTCGTTTCAAAACCGAATAAACCTTAGGACTGTTCCAAGTTGTCCCTCTTTCGGTGCGAATACTTCAAGAATTGAGTTTCTTCGCGATGACTCTGTAACCAAATCCCTCTGCATCGTGCATATGAGAGATGAGGTTATGAACGATGACCTGTCGAACCTTGTAGGGTTGATGGTAGGTGAGGTCGTTGGGCTGAGTTTCGACTGTGAAAATTAGATGCGGAGTAATCTCGTCAAAAACTACCCCTTTCAAACCTATTCTACCGTCACGGAATATTTCGAACATGTGGGGTTTCCTCTGTTTTGCTGTTGAGATGACCTCGTATCAACTCTAGTATACCAAATATTCGCCTTCTCATTCATACCTTCATGATAGGGTGAAAGAATTAAAATCGGAAGGACTCGGATACAGAAGAATTGCAAACAAACTGAATGAAGAAGGTCTAAAGACTGTGCGAGGTAAAGTATTCGTAGGCGCAAGCGTCCATTCGATACTCAAAAAGAAGAGTTTACGAGAAGAACGAATCAACCAGAAATTCGAGAAAAAGATATCGCCGTTTAGATTCGAATACTCCGACTAACAGCAGTGATGTCGCCTATCCTTTTGAGAACGCGGTGCTACCTTTTTAAACCTTTAGTTTATCTCCTTTTTTAGAATTGCAAGAAAAAAAAAGTGGTTGAATATTGTCTATTGTGTTCTTGCCTTTCTTGGAGATTGGGATGATGTGGTCTGCTGTCCATGGAACCTTTTTATGTTTTGGAAGTTCTATTTCTTCCCACTTTCTTCCGCACATTGGACATTTATCAAATTGTTTTAATAAGTTATTAAACTCTTTTGAAGTGAAACTACCCTCTGCTTCATTAATCCTTGCTCTCCTTACATGCTGAAATCCATATTTGTTGCAATCTCTGCATGCAGAAAAAAAGGTTCCTGTTGCTCTTTTAGTAAAATTTTTCTTTTCCAAAAACCTCATGCATTTATAACAAGTTCTATGAGTCTCTGAGTGTTTGAGTCTTTTGCCGGGATTTTCTAATTTCCTTTTTTGAACTTCCCCATTGCAGTTTTTGCACATTCTGTAATGAATGCCATCTTTTCTTTGTATGAAAGAGTTTAGAGGTTTGTCTCTTTTACACAGATAGCAATTTTGGGTCTCAATTGTCATTGGAAGTAAATAGACATCTCTGTCTACTAGACAGTCATTTAATAAAATAGGGTGTTACTTTTAGAAAACAGATGCAAGTTTCTAATCGATAACGCTAAGTCTGCAATGAAGAACAAAGAGGTGACGGTAATCACCATCACCACCCACTAGTGATGTGCCTATGCTTTTCAAATCGAAGTTACATCCTTACAGACAGATGGGAGACGCATACATGTTCATTACAAAAATAGAAAGTTTTTCTCACAGATGGCAGACCTTACTTCCTGTCAGAGCAGCGGCAGTAGTTGCATGTGATATGAGCAAACCAATAACTGATTCTCAAGACCAGGGTTTGCAATATTTGATTTGCACCTTCAGCAGAGAGTTCCGCAACCCAAATATGGATAAGAAATATACAAAGGGTTGGTTGTGGTTCTAGAAAAGGATTAATACTTCTGTTTGTCTGGAATAACCCCTCGCACACCGCCTCTTGCATCGCTGATGTCACCTTTTCTTCTAGGTATGAGATGCGTATGACAATGCATAATTGTCTGACCGCCATCCTCACCAATGTTGTTGCCAACATTGAATCCAGTAACGGTGTTATCGCTGTCTAGTATTGTTTGTCTCCGTTCATCGAGAAGTTGCTGTATTGCATTTCGTTCTGGTTGATAGAGTGAGAAGAAGTCCTCTACATGTCGCTTAGGAATTACGAGGGTGTGTTGTTCAGTTACAGGGAATGCATCAAGTATTGCGTATGCGAGTTCGTTCTCTGCTACGACTCGTTCTTCGGGTATTTCACAAAACAGACATCCAGATTTCCGATACTCATAAGACTCCTTAATCTGTCTGAAGTCTGTATCGTCTGTATCTCGTTTCATCGCATTACAAGAGTAACAAAGAGATTGTAGATTCGACTCATCATCTGAACCTCCCTTATTGCGAGGGAGGATGTGGTCTACTTCAAGTGCCTTGTGTTCTGCTGATATTCCGCAGAGTTCACATCTAAATTTCGCTCGACTGAGAACCCGATATCTAACTGTCCCCGAGATGTATCCAGATGATTTTCTTCTGTGACTCCAAGGGTCTTTTCGCTTCTCTAGGAAATCTTCAATTGAAGACTCACAAAGTTCTATCAGTTGCGCTTTTTCTTCATCAGTAAGTCCGTCAAAACCAATCAAGGAATATTGATTCTTGTCTCTGGAGGTAATTCCCCTGCTCTTTGTGAGAACTTTACCGACCATGTTCTTAGTAATGTGTTCATAGTATTCAACTTGCGAACCATCGCGACTAAGGAGTGCTTTTGCTATTTGTGATGAGGACGCAGAACCTTCGCTGCACAGGAGTTCTATCAACATCACAGGTTGATAGATATGAGACATTCTCATTTGGGTCAGTATGAAATCAGATAGTTGTTCAAATGACTTGCTCATACCGAACACTATCTCACATTTTAAACACTAGTTATAAATGTGATGTCGCCTATGCTTTTCAAATCGAAGTTACATGCTTACAGACAGATGTGAGATGCGCCCATGTTGATGTCAAAAAAAGATTTTTTCTGTCTAAGACCAGAAAAATCTAGTCAGATTCCACACATGTTGACTCTATTCAACGGTCACACTTTTTGCCAGATTACGGGGCTGATCAACGTCGGTCCCACGGTAAATGGCAACATGATAGGCCAAGAGCTGGAGTGGGATGCTGAGCAGAATCGGCATCAGCAAGTGGTTTGTCGTCGGCACTTGTATGATTTCGCAGGCAATCTCTTCAAGCTCAGGAGAAGGAGCGTTGGTAAGTGCAATAATACGCCCCCCACGTGCTTCGACCTCTTTCATATTGCTCAGTGTTTTTTCGTACACGGGATCTTTTGGTATGAGTACGACAACGGGCATTTGCTCATCAATAAGGGCGATCGGACCATGCTTCATCTCCCCGGCGGGATAGCCCTCGGCGTGGATGTAGGAAATTTCCTTGAGTTTGAGCGCGCCCTCAAGTGCAATGGGATAATTCACCCCCCGTCCGAGATACAGGAAATCGCTGGCATGGCCATATTTTTTTGCGATTTTTCCAATGGCCTTGGCCTTCGTCAGGGCCTCTTGGACAAGGGACGGAAGATTGACAATGTCTTCGATGAGTTTGCGGCTTTGGTCTTTATTCAGGACACCCCGACGTTGCCCAAGATGTACGGCGAAGAGATACAGTGCTGTGAGCTGGGTCGTAAACGCCTTGGTGGAGGCAACGCTGATCTCCGGTCCGGCGTGCGTATACACCACCATGTCCGCCTTGCGCGTAATGGACGAATCGACCACGTTGCACACGGCGAGGGTACTGGCGCCTTTGGCTCTGCCTCCTTCTAGTGCAGCCAGGGTATCGGCGGTCTCACCCGACTGGGAGATGGCAACAACCAAGGCGTCTCTGTTGACCGGGGTATGGCGATAGCGAAACTCGCTGCCATAGTCCACTTCTGTCGGAAGTGCGGCGAGTTCTTCAAACAGGAATTTCCCGACTAAACACGAATGCCAGGCTGTTCCACATGCGACTAAGGTCGCTCGTTTCACTGAATCGAGTAACGGCAGATGCCTGTCGAGTTCGCCTAGAGCGATTTCGCCGGACTCCTCCAAGACCCGCCCACGCATGGTGTCGATAATAGCTTGTGGTTGTTCGTGGATTTCCTTGAGCAGAAAATGTTTGTAACCGCTTTTTTGCGCGGTAATAGGATCCCAGGTAATTTGCCGCGGGGCGCGCTCAATCGGCTGCCCAGAGAAATCTGAGATCGATACGCCTGTGCAACTGACCTCAGCCATCTCACCGTCGTCGAGCAACACCACCCGGCGCGTATAGTCGAGAAGTGCGGGCACATCGGAAGCAACAAAATTCTCACCCTCGCCCAAACCGATGACAATGGGTGTCGCATTCTTCGCGGTGAGAATCGTGCCGGGATTTTTCTCACTCAGGACGACGATGGCAAACGAGCCAGACAGATGCCGCAGGGCCGCCCGGGTTGCTTCTGAGAATGACATGTCTTCTTGGAGGTATTGATCAATCAGGTGCGAGATGACTTCGGTATCGGTCTCCGAGCTAAACGTTCGTCCTTTTTCCATCAGGCTATGACGCAGATCGAGATAGTTCTCGATAATGCCGTTATGGATCACGACAACGTCTCCGGCCCGATGCGGGTGGGCATTTTCCTCAGACGGAGAGCCGTGGGTCGCCCAGCGGGTATGTCCAATGCCGACTGAACCAGCCAGAGGTTCTTCCTTCAATAACTGATTGAGGTTGTTGAGCTTGCCGACCGCCCGACGTATAGAAATGTGTCCGTTTGTGAAAGCGGCGATGCCTGCGGAGTCATAGCCGCGATACTCAAGCCGCTTTAGCCCCTGAAAGAGCAATGGCGCCGCTTCACGCTGACCAATATAGCCCATAATGCCGCACATGATTGAGTCCTCTTCTGCAAAAGAATCGGGGTTGTGTTCTTACTGAGGGCAGCGGAATTAGCTGTCCTTGTCTGATTCTTCTTTGGCGCGTTTGGCCGCCGTCCAGCCTTTACGGGTCACTTCCTCGCGTCGATTAAAGACAAGCGCCCCGGCCGGAACGTCGTGGCGGACCGTCGTGGCCGTAGCGATATAGACATCGTCGTTGATGG
>CAZBUD010000010.1:52942-92622 GCA_964495015.1 uncultured Enterobacteriaceae bacterium
GTTGATGGTAATCGGAGCGATCAAGGTAGTGTCCGAGCCGACCTGAACCCGATCCCCGATCTTGGTCTTATGCTTGCGGAAGCCGTCATAGTTGCAGGTAATGGTACCTGCCCCAATATTGGCATCACGGCCAATTTCGGTATCGCCAATATAGGCCAGGTGCTTAGCTTTTGTATGTTCGCCTATGGTAGATTTTTTGACTTCGACAAAATTTCCGATCTCAGCGCGTGGAGCGAGAAAGGCGCCAGCACGCATATGTGAAAACGGACCGGCCGAGGAACCATTGCTCAGCTCGCTATCGCGTAGGTCAACCGAGAAATAGATCTGGACGCCATCCCCTATTGTACAATTTTCAATATACGCACTGCCGTCAATGCGGCAGTGCGAGCCTATCGTCGTCTTGCCCTTGATATGGGTATTCGGACCAATAAACGTATCTTGGCCTATCGTGGCTTCGTCACTCAGGTACACGGTCTGCGGGTCTTCAAATGTGACACCAGCCTCCATCCACTGACGGCGGAGTTGTTCTTGACGTATCGTTTCCATACGAGCGAGCTCCTGTCGAGAGTTTACGCCTTCGACTTCGTAAAAGTCTGGAGTGAGGATGGCCCGAGTTGGCAGTCCAGCCTGGACGGTTGCCGCCACGATATCGGTTAAATAGTATTCGCCTTGGGCGTTGGTGGGCTGAACACGGTCAAGGGCGGAGAAAAGAATGTCGGCGTGTACACAATAGATACCGGTATTGATTTCTTGGATCGCAAGTTCTTGTTCTGACGCATCACGGGCCTCAACAATCCGGTCCATTTGCCCGTCTGCTTGCCGAATAACGCGTCCGTATTGGGCCGGATTTTCGAGCCGTGCCGTGAGGACTGACAGTGTAGCCTGGTGGTCTTTATGCTCTGCGACGAACCGAGCAAGAGTTTGGGTCGTCAGGAGTGGGACGTCGCCGTAGACAATGAGAATATCGCCCTGAAATCCTTGAAACTGTCCCCGAGCAGAGCGAACAGCGTCTCCTGTGCCGCGCTGCTCCTGTTGGAGAGCAAAAAAAATATCGTCCCCCCCACAGACTTGCTGAACGGCATCGGCCTGATGACCGACCACTACAACAAGACGGCTCGGGTGAAGACGCTGGATCGCCTGAATGACATGCCTGAGGAGGGGTTTCCCGGTCAAGTGATGCAGGACCTTGACCTGGCTTGACCGCATGCGTGTACCTTTGCCAGCAGCAAGAATAATAACCCCGAGCTGTTCTCTCGAAGGCGAGTTCGTCACGTTAGCAGCGCCCATCCCGAATGCATCCCTTGTTTATGGTAGACCGCCCTAAATGGCTAGCTCTTGTCAGCTGCATGGCGCCGATCGGGGAGTTTTTCAAACCAAGGTAAGACAAGCGTTTCATTAATGGAGTAGGTATAGGCATGGCCCCAGTCCGGCAGCTCCGTATATGTGAGACTTTCAAACTTTTGTCCTTCTAAAAAGTCCCGTGTCATGCGGGCTGAAGAAACTGGAAAAATAAAATCCTTGGCACCGTGTACGATGAAAATCGGAAGTGAGGTTGCCTGTTTAAAATCGAGCCGGGGGAGGAGGACGCCGGCAATGGGCGCAATACCAGCGAACCTTTTCGGACAGCTGATGCCGAGCGCGTATGAAAACGTACCGCCGTCAGAAAGCCCGCTGACCAAAATGCGGCTGGTGTTGACCGCGTATTCGTCCATGACTTCTTCGAGCATGGCCAAGATAGAGCGGATATCCAGGCCCGGTTGCTGAATAGACCAGGTTTGGCCCAGCGACTTGGGTGAAAGGAGAATGAGCCCTTTACTCTTAGCTATCCTCAGCCACGTCAGCATATAATCGTCACCTCGCCCATGTCCGCCGTGTAAGGTGACCGCCAGCGGCCAGCGTTGGCTGGGGTCATAGTTCTCCGGAACATACAGTGAATATTCCGCATGTTTATTAGTTTGGGACCGATGTGAGACGCCGGTCTGTACACTGCTTCCTTCGACTGGCGTTTCTAGTTCCGCTAGGCGAGGCAGATCATCGGCAAGGAGCCAGTACGGCTGGATAGGCGGTAGCTCGGCCCTCAGACCATACAACAGATATTTGCCTAACGAAAACGCACGCCGGCTCTGCATATAGGCAACAATAAAATTATACGGGGACCCTGTCCGAAAAGACGTGTAAGCGTCTTCAAGATGCTCAAGGGCTTCGAGCCATTTTTTGTGAAATACATCGCGGTGCGGTGGGATCTTCAGTTTTTCTGTCTCGGAATTGATGCTGGAAAACAGTTCTCCTACTTTCCCGACCAATTCTTCCTGATGCTCGTTGATTTTGCCGAGATGAATTTGTTCTTGGAGCTCTTCGAATGTACGTAAGAACGACAGAATCTGTCCCGCATGCTGGGTAATGCGCTCTTGGTAGTGGGTCTCAACCGTCGCCATAATCGGCCTCCTTCGATGCAAGGCGAAGCTAGCAGCTTGGCTTTTGCAGTTGCAAGGGGGAAGCCCGTATGCCAAGGTAAGGAAGGGTATGAAAACACCAGGAGCTGATCCCAAAGCCCTTCTTCGCACGCTCCCCTCCGTCGAAAAATTTTTGAGCGGTTCCGCCCTTCAGCCCATTCTGGCGCGTTACAATCGGTCCTATATTACAGATGTTATTCGCAACGTGCTGGCGACTGCGCGTCAAGACATTCTGGCTGGAACAATCATCGACCAGGTAAGCGAAGGTGACGTAGTCCATCTGGTGAATGCGGCGCTCCGTCGCGAGGACCAGTCCCCGCTGCGATCGGTCATCAATACAACCGGAACAGTGTTGCATACAAATCTCGGCCGCGCGTTGCTGGCCAAGGGTGCGCTGGATGAAATGGTCCGAGTCGCCTCAACACCGGTGACATTGGAATACGATATAGCTAAGGCCGGACGCGGCGACCGGGATGATGTGATCGAAGCAGACGTGCTTGCACTGACGGGTGCGGAAGCTGCAACCGTTGTGAACAATAACGCGGCGGCAGTCCTGCTTGCACTCAATACGTTGGCTGAAGGCAAAGAGGGCATTGTGTCGCGTGGCGAGCTGATCGAGATTGGCGGGTCGTTTCGCATTCCGGACGTCATGCGCAAGAGCGGAGTTGTTCTGCGTGAAGTGGGAACGACCAATCGGTCCCATCCTAAAGATTATGCTGGCGCGATTTCTGCTGAGACCGGCGTATTGCTGAAAGTCCACACCAGCAACTACCGCATTATTGGTTTTACTGCAGAAGTCGGGCTGGAGGAACTGGTTGTCTTAGGTAGAGAACACAATATTCCAGTAATGGAAGACCTTGGCGCAGGCGCGCTCATCGATCTGTCGCAATATGGCCTGCCAAAAGAACCCATTGTAGCTGAGCGGATTGCGAAAGGTGCAGACGTTGTCACCTTTAGTGGCGATAAGCTGCTCGGCGGGCCACAAGCCGGACTAATTGTTGGTCGCAAAGAATGGATCGATAAGATCAAGAAGAACCCACTCAAACGCGCCTTACGGCTTGGCAAACTGACCCTGGCCGCGTTGAGTGCAACCCTACGCCTGTACCGCCGCTCGCCCGATCTGCTTAACGCCCTACCTACCCTGCGTTGGCTGACCCGGCCGATAGAAGACATGGAGGCGATTGCTGCGCAAGCCATACCGTTGCTGCGGAAGGCGCGTGACGACGAATTCTCGATAACGGTTGGCGACGCGATGGCACAGATCGGCAGCGGCGCTCTGCCTGAAGAAGAACTGCCGAGTAAAGTCATCGCCATTCGTCATCCCAGCCTATCCGCAGAGAAAATAGCGGCGCGTTTTCGGGACGCTGAGCCCCCCATCCTAGGCCGTATTCATGATGAGACGTTTTTGCTCGACCTGCGCGGGATCTCTGATGCGACTCAGCTCGTACCACGTTCTTCCTGAAGCTGCAGATTAAAGCTGGAAGACTTGGCGGAGAAGGGATGGAGTCGAACCATCCGCGCAACGTTACGCCACGCAACTCGGTTTTGAAGACCGGTACAGCCACCGGGCCATATCCTTCTCCACACGCGTGTTTCTACACAGCGTTCTGCACCTTGGGAAGGGGGGCAGAAATAGGGGTGTTGTGAAAATTCGCGGGACTTTGTCCCCGAAATCGTTGCTCCAAGACATCCATTGCTCTCTTTTTATGGTCCAGGGACAAATGGAAATAGCGTAAGGTCATGGATATTGTCTTATGTCCCATCAGCTCTGAACGGTGCACAAGTCAACGCACGCCATCACAAGTCGAGAGGTGACGGTGTGCCTGAGATCATGAAAGTGGAAGTCGGAGATGCCCACTCGTTGTAGTGTACCGTTAAAGGCATCACGTGGGGCATATGGGCGCAGTGGCTCATCATGCATATTGTGAAAGAGTGCGACATCGCTTTTCCCTTCGGCCGCATCGACTAAACACGAAAGGATGATGGGTGCTCTAGTCGTCATCGGGACCGAGAGCGCTCTTCCTCGTTTACCAGTCATTTCAAAATGTTATAGCGTCGAGGCACGGTGCCGGTAGGCAGGCGTGGACCCTTCAGCCCCTCCACAAAGACAGTTCTGATATATTGCTTTGATTAGTTATGGCGAAACGATATGGCCGCTTGAAGTCGCCAATCAGCGCGGCGGTCTTGTCGCGGAGATCTTTCACGTAGTCGCTTCAACCAGAGCTGTTAGGTGAACACCGCTCACCCGCTGTAGACTCCCCGCATGGTACACAAACAATCGCGCCTGATGGTGCGGTGTCAGCCGGAGTGGACGCCGACAGGTCTGCGAATGACCGCTCGCAGAAGAAGCTTCAACCAACGTGGTCGCCCATCGGAACTGCGGCGTGCAACTGGGGCGTATCTGGTTTAGCGCCCGCCTCACCCTCACAATTTCGCGTTCATGCGGAATTGACTAAGATGTCCTGGCGTTGTATTGGAAGCGCCTCGGCGGTCGTGTACCGTGTAACCGATCAACGGCCGCAGACACCGAGGCGGCTCGTTAGTTAACTCTGGCGATGAGATGAAAGGAGAACCCATGGGCGTTGCCGTATTACTCGAGATGCACATCAAGGCGGAATGCATTGATGATGTCAAAGCGTTTATGAAAGACAATCTGGACGATACGCGGTCTTACGAGGGATGCCAAGGTTTGGACGTCTATGACAACATGGACGAAACCGGAAACCTCGTGGTCTACGAACGTTGGGATTCCCGCCCACATTACGAAAGATATTTTGCCTGGCGTACGGAAAGCGGCGCCCTCGATCGAATGGCGCCGATGTTGAAGAAGCCCCTGAGTATTCGGTATTTCGAGCCCGTCGACGTCTGAGGGCGGTACAATTGTTCGAGGCTGCTTGCCGATTCTCTCAATCCGGCTGCGCCTCGGGATTGTTTACCGTTGACGTGTGAGTATGGTGACCGCCGGAGTCTTCAACGGCGGAAACAGGTATATGATCCAGTCCATTTTTCACATTAATGTGGACGCTACGGATTCCGCACGCTCGTTACTCAGTCTTCGGCTTCCCTCCAGCGGCATACGCCCTGTGGCGTCGCAATGAAGTCCGACAGTGGGGAAGCATAAGTTTCAGAGATGCTATGCCGGCATCCGTGACCGCCGTCCACATAATTGAAGGCGGCCTGCGTGCGGCTCGCAACATCGGGCGACACCGGAGCCGAGACGCCAGCTTCCAATGCGATCAGCGTGGTTTCATTTTCCAATCTGAGCCGAGCATTTTTGCTTTTCAGTTCTGCCATCGTCTTCCCATCAGCCATATGCTAACCTCCTTTCACTTTCTTTCATGCACGATGTGGAGCAATCGATCTTCCATGCGGTTCACTTCCTTACCGGACCTGCATATTTTTTCCATAGGAGGTAGGCGCTAACGCAAAAAAAGCCCAAAGTCCGGTTGCAACCAGTATGACAATACCTCACCCCGCCTTCGAGCAACTCCGTACGCGGCAACACATCCGCATTAACAACGCCTCTTGTGACTGTTACGAGGAGAGTCGCCGCCGAGGCTGACGCACCCGAGGGAAGGAGGAAAGAATGTCGACATCTATCCAACAGACTCAGGGCAGCACGCGCCCGCACCGCCGCCGGAAGGCGCTCTCTTCGGTGAGTGCCGCCATAGCCTTACTCGTGAGCAGTCTTGGAATGCCACCAAGTGCTTCCCACGCGGCTGACCGCCCGGCCACCGACTTGCGATGGACCTTCAGCGTGCGAGCGAATGCCTCAACGGCCGGGGACCCCAGCCGGCGGATTCCCAGTGACCGTAGTTACGACGTCCTGCGGGATTGGATCGATCATGATCGTCCCGACGCGGAGTCGGTGATCCCGGGCCAAACGCTGACACAGCAGGACCGCAAGGTGTTGGAGCCGCTAATCCCGCAGACAGCGTGGGACTACTACTTTTTTGACGGCATGGACATGGAGATTACCGAAACTGGAGACTACCCGCCTCCGGACGACTGGGGCCACAACGTACCGAGCGGGTACCGGTTAGACGAGCAGGGAGTCCTGCTGGATTTCAAGGGTGGCGGCTATCCATTCCCCGACGTGCAGGCGGATGACCCACAGGCTGCGCCGAAGGTGGTGTGGAACATGCTCTGGCGTCCTGGCGCCGAGGGCTTTGTGATGCCCATGGTGACCTGGCTGCGCAGTCAGAACGGCCAGCTCGACCGCCGGCTCGAGTTTACCGCCGCCAGTTCCCGGTATGCCCAGGGCGAGCATTGTCTCGTGCCGGGCTATGAAGAGGTCAAAACCAAGCAACACATGGAGTTCCGGTCGCCGCGGGATATGGCAGGGGCGAAGTCGCTGACCAAGTCCTATGTCGATCACTACCGAGAAGACGATGGGTGGATGTATATGCCGGCGCAGCGCAAGCCACGCCGTACCTTAGCCTCGGAGCGGACCAGCGAGCTGATGGGCATGGATTTTACCACGGAAGATATGATGGGGTTCGGGGGGAAGGTATTCGAACACACCTGGACGTATTTAGGGACGCGCAAAGTCTTGGCGACGATGAACGTCCGCGACAACCCCGAGGCGGGCGGTCCGCACCTGTGGGTCCCGAACAAAGCGCGCTGGGAAGTGCGGGAGGCGCACGTCATTCAGATCGACCCCAAGGCCTCCAACCATCCGTATAGTCACAAGATCATATTCGTCGACACGGAAACGTTCTGGACCTTGTGGATGTTCGGCTTTGACCGGCAGGATGATCAGCTGTTGCGGATGAACCAACATTTCCTGAAATATACGGAGAGCTATGCGCACGAGGAGGCGATGCAATCGCCCTACATGAAGCTGGATTACGCCAACAACGTTGGCCACCGGGTGTTTACCCACCTCGGTGAAACCACCATCAACGCCAAGAAGCCGCATGCCACATACACGCATTGTTTTGTCATGATGAGGGAATTCTCACCGGGCCGAGCCAAGCAATTTTATTCGCTCCGCAATATGGTGAGTGGCCGCCGCTAACCTAGAGATCCGTAGAGCGTGTAGCGGGGCGATCCCGTCCCTTTCATGTCCGCACTCCGTCTTCGGTTTCCATTCCGCCGCTAGTCGTTGGGCTTCGTTGATTTGCTGTGCTGTCCGACGAGGGAACGGTGTTGGCACCGTACTCACACCCGCCCGCTTGGCCGTCGCCCGAATAAGCCGAAATACTTGGACCTATGTTACAGAAGATTCCCCAGCGGTATGGACTGTTGCAAATTGCATGAACATGGCGATAGGTACACCAGGGTGCGCCCATTCGTGTTTGGACTATTGTCGATAGTCATTCTCTACCGTCCGGTGCCGGCCGATGATGTGGCCGACGAACTCGCCAGGACAGATGGCGAGTCATGATCATCCCTTATGCGTCGCGTCTTAGTTGTGAGGGCTAGGGATGCGCCTGCATGCGTCGCAGATGTCGATGGATTATTTGTGCCAAAGTCAGGGTGATACCAACTACCTGGCTCAGTTCTTCAGGTGCGGCCGCACGCATACGCTTTAAGCTCCGAAATTGGCGTAGGAGACCTTTGCGTTTGGCCATACCGACGCTGTCGATGGCATCCAGCGGCGAGCTGAGCCGCTCGTTTGCGTGCAACTTGCGATGATAGGCTGTATTCGGTCTCGTTGACCGCCCAGGGCAAACCCGCTAGATGAATAGCTGCTATACTGTCGGTAGTGCCCAAGATTGTGTAAGGAGAAACGTTCAGGATGGCTACGACGATTACGGATGAGTGCATCAATTGTGGTGCGTGTGAGCCCGAATGCCCCAATACGGCTATCTATCAGGGTGACGTCGAGTGGGAGCTCAACGGGGAAGTGCATGCGGCAATATCCGAGGACCTTTTTTATATCGTTCCACAGAAATGTACGGAATGTGTTGGCTTTTTTGATGAGGAAGCGTGCCAGGCAGTATGTCCGGTTGACTGCTGTCTGCCTAACCCGGAAATTGTTGAGACGGAAGAGGCCCTGCTCTTCCGCGCCAAAGAACTGCATCCCGAGCAAACGTTTGACGACGATTTTCCCTCGCGATTCAAGGGAGAAGGGGCGGAAGCTCCAGCGACTACCCCTTCAGAAGCTGAGACACCGACACCGGCAGCAAATGGAGCCGCGGAGCCTGCTGCGGCTCCGCCTGCAGTTACTGCTTCAGTGGTCGCCGCACCGACCCCAAAACCAGTCCAGCCTAAGAAAGTTTTTGAAGAAAAGATATTCGAAGGTGAGCTGGCCGGCAATTATGCACAGGCCTTTACGCGAGTACAAGCCAAGCAGAATAACTCGATCATTGGTGTACTGCTCGCCTCGGCGCAGCCAATACTTGGCGCGTTGCCCCTTTCTACAAAAAAAGCCTTAGAGCAAGCTGTTGGGGATACACGTTATTTTAGCGTTGGAGCCGCAACAGGGCTGAATGTTCTGCTTAATATGGTGTTGTATCCCATTATCCTGTTGTTCGTGTACACCACAGTCTTGGGTGGCGAACTGTTCAGCCAGGCAGGGAATACATTCATCTTTTGGGGCATCCTGATTGCTTCGGTAGAGTCCATGATTCGCCTGCGAGAATCCTTTTTTCAAGGGGTGCCAATCGAAGAGGCCCCTCTGCGTGGGACATTTTACGGTCTGCCTCTTGCGCCGGCCATTGCCCCCTTTCTGGGGTCGTCCGGGGAGCGGACGCCTGATACAGGTGGTCAGCCTATCGAGGGCTATTACACATCAGAGTTTGATGACAAAACAGAGCGTGCGCGCCGATACGGAGAGCTATACGCTGTCAAAGAATATGGCAACGCGTATGTCCTACGCATGGAACTCCCGCGACGGATTCCTGTTTCCGCCGCGAAGCGTGAGATGGGTATTGGCGATGAGATGCCCGACTACGATTATGATCTGTCCCTCAAAAACGGAAATTTCTTTGTGAAAGGGAGTATCGCCGACCCTGGCGTCCGAAAATTGGCTGCAGTGTCGCCCGCTTTTCCACCCGATTTTAATAAGCGGATCGATGTCAGTAAATCTATCGCGAGCTTCAAACATCGCTATAACGATAAAGCCCTTGAAGTGGTGTTGTTCAAACGCTAAACGCGCCGACGTGAGGAGTGGAGCAGCCTCCCCTGAATATCATGAGGGATGCTGCCTGACTCCGCATCTATGATCGACCTCCCCGCCGTTCCTGAGATTGAGCAGACCTCGCTTTTAGCGCCCTGGACAACTGATTCCTTCCAGGCTGGGCTGTACAATTTTCATACACGCTTTCTTGTGGCAGAAAAGAGCGCCGCCCTCACCGGTTATGTCTATGCCTGGCCAGTTGTCGACAAGATGCAAATCCTCAGAGTGGCCGTCCATCCAGAAGTGCGTCGAGGCGGGGTTGCTGCCAGTATATTGCAGGAACTTTTTGTCCATGTCTGTCTGGAGGATGCAAAAACCGCCAGCTTTGAGGTGCGCTGGGACAATCGCGCGGCGTGCGCGCTTTACTACAAGCTCGGTTTTTCTGAGATTGCGACCAGGCCAAGTTCTTATGCTGATGGTGAGGATGCACTACTGCCGGCCAAAGATTTATCCGGCGAGACAGACTCCTAACGGAAGCGCGTAGTGGCTTTGCTGGAAGAACAACAGCTTTTTCTCTACAGGGCTAGAAACTTTGCTTTTGCCTTGCTCGGCGTCCTCATTGCCATGCCAGAGCAGAGCGCCCTAAAGAAACCTTTTATCAGAGTGTTTGCAGAACGTTTGCAGAATGCTTGCAAAATTCCGATCCGCCCCATAAGCAATGAATCATGTCTCACAAGCGGGTCTTTGTTTCTGACTCACTTGCTGTTTTGCAAGAGGCGTGTATTTCCGCTATTCAAACGCTGAAAGCCGCTGACCCGCTCACTGCGCTGACCATTATTGTACCGAATGATCTGCTCGGAGCCCAACTGAGCCAAGAGGTTGTCCGGGCCGGAGATGGATATATAGGGCTGCGGTTTGTGACGTTGGTTGACTTCGCTGCCGGCATTACTGAAGGCGCGTTGGCACAGGAAGGACAACAGCGTGTGTCCGATGTGGCAGCAGGGCTTATTGTGAGAAATCTGATGCAGGCAATGCCTAGCACAGGGTTCCCGGAACTCGCCCAACAGCCTCAGCTTCCGCAATTTTTTGTGGAGACCATGACCGAGCTCAAGCACGCCGGCATCCGGCCGTATCAGCTACAAATATTTTGCGCTCAGATTTCTCCCCAAGCGACCATGTATCGAGACAAGATGCGCAATCTGTTTCACCTGTATGGTCGCTATACGGAGTTCTTGGCCGAACAGCAGCTTGTCGATGAGACTGATCTTTTTACGCACTCGGCTAAGGTAGTTGAGACGTTGGCTGAGGCAGCCGAGACTGTTGTCTCTGACGGTCCGCTACTGATGTATGGCTGTTTTGCATGGACTGTACTGCAGCGTCGCCTTATCGAAACAATTTTCATCCAGCATGACGAGCAGTCTGAGCAGGATGGATTGATCTTCCTGCCGTGGCGACCGGGTTCAGCCTATGAATCTGTGACTCCGGTGTTGACGTGGCTTAGGGGATTGGGGTTTCAGTATGCTCCTCTTTCGTCCCTGGAGACGCTACAGCGAGACCTCGCTCGGGTCGTGACTCGACTCTTTGACAGGACTTGGGAGCAGACGAAAACAAAGACAAGCGAAGGAGAGCCGTACGACACTGCAGCCTCCGCCGATTCTTCCGTCCACATTATTTCCGCGCCAGATAAAACCCGCGAAGCGCGTGAAATTGCGCGTGCAATTTTTGGCCTCGTGCGAGAGCACGACTATACTTTTGATGAAATCGGCGTGTTACTCAGAGAGCCTGCAACCTATGCTCCACTCCTGGCTGAGACGTTCACTAGCCTTGGCATTCCGTACACGCTGGCGGAGGGACTTCCTCTGCTCCAGACGCGGGCAGGGAAGGCGGTGCAGGCGCTATGTGTGGTCCTGGCTGAGAATTTTGCTCGGCAGCGGGTGTGTGAGTTTCTCTGGATTGTACGCGATTCTTTTCCCGAACGGCTTGGTAAAGCGGTGTCAGCTGCCGACCTCGCTCAATGGGAAGCGTTAGCCGTGGAAGCCGGGATTGTGCGCGGGGCACAGGAGTGGCGCATTCGACTTACGGCTCTAGAAGTGCGCTATCAGCAGGGTGAACGTGGTCAAAAAACGGACACATTGCTGATTCTCCGCACTTTTATCCAGTTCATGTATGGCTTTCTTTCGGACGCGGCAGAAGTTCTCGTTCAGCAAACATGGACCGGTTGGATCGAGCAATTCCTTCGAGTATGCCAAAGCTATGTGTCCTGGACCGCTGGCGATATGCGAAGTGATGGTTTGCATATAGAAGAAGCTCTCCGGGGCCAGGACTACCTTTTTCAGCCAAATGCAGCGGCTCAGACCGAGGCGTGGGCCGACAGTGTGTGTCTCATCCTGTCACAAGCACGTCAACGGCAAAACGTATTGCATTCAGATGGAGTATTTCTGAGTGATCTGAAGCAAGCCTGGGGCCTCCCTTTTCGGGCTGTCATCATCCCTGGACTCGTAGAAGAGTCGTCGGCAACGGAGCCGTACCGAGATCCCATCTTGCATGACGCAGACCGACAACATCTAGCAGAGGTCCTGAGCCTTGAAGTCCCGTTGCGCAGGCAGAAAGCCGAGCACGAAGAACTTCTCTTTACACTTGCGACTCAAAGTGCGCGGGAGAAGCTGCTCCTCACCTACCCACGCTCTATAACAGGGGCACCGCAAAGCCCATCGCATTTACTTTTGCAGATCGTCAGTGCGCTGTGTGGTCGACAGGCGGCGCTTTCAGACCTTGAAAAGAGAAGCCAGTGGGTGTCAAGCGATCCATTGGACGGTGTTTCTCCCGCAAATGTGTTGGACACACTTGAGTTGCATCTCGCATGTGTTGAGCGTGCGAAAAGCACAGGCAGCCCACAGTCTGTCGAATATGGCCTCCAGACGTTGCCCTTCTTTGCCCCTGCGGCTCGAGCGATGTTCCAACGCCTGGAACTGCTGCAACTGACGGCCTTTGACGGACTGATTGAAGCGGAGGCTGTGCAAACGACGCTGAGGCAGCACCTCTTCCCGCACGGACTTCGCTTGTCGGCAAGTGCCCTGGAGAGCTATGCCCGCTGTCCGTTTCGATATTTTCTGAGCGTAGTGCTTCATCTTAGGCCCTGGGAGGAGCCGGAACATATTATGACCATCCTCCCGCGGGACCGAGGCGTGCTGCTGCACGACATCCTGCATGACTTTTTCTCACAACTTCGAACGGCAGATCGTCTCCCCTTGGCAACTCAGCGCTTTCCTGTGCTGCAATCACTCCTCAGACATGTATCTGGGGAACACTTTTCCCGTTTTAGTCGGATACGACCGGTGGGACTGCCTTTATTTTGGGAGATGGAACGCGAGCAGATGTCACGTCGTCTACAGGCATTCCTCAAACGAGACTTTCGTGAAGTAGGTTTCAGCCCGGAAGCGTTTGAAGTGCAGTTCGGACTAGGAGATGAGGAGACGGAAAAGGAGGCTACGCATTTTTTCCCCCCAAAATCCCTCCCTTTCACACTCGATACGGGTGAAGATGTACAACTGCGTGGACGCATCGACCGAGTCGATGTGGATCATGAGCGCAACTGTGCACGAATTCTCGACTACAAAACGGGAAAGGCTCCGTCTGGATGCTTTGCCGGTGGAACTGCTTTACAACTGTCACTGTATCTCTTTGCTGCGCAGTACCTCCGGCCGGATCTCACTTGGGTTTCATCAGAATATACGAGTGTTGATGGCTCTGCCCAAACGCAAAAATCTGTATTCCCTCTGGAAACTTTGACGTCCACACTCGGAACACTGCGAACTATTGTCACACGTCTTGCCGAGGGGATCTCTTCCGGACAATTCTTCTTGGCTCCTGACTCATGCATGCCATGTGCCTTTCCTCAGATCTGCGCGGCACACGGACTGATGCGAGCTGGGGAGAAACTCCAAGACCAGCGGACGGCCGCATGGCGCTGGATACGGACTCAAGCATGACTCCATCACAGTCCCGTGCGGCGTCCCGAGAGTCCCAAATGTCTCATGACGAAACGACCCAGCGCGCTGTTTTGTCCGATTTTCAAACAACATTCTTGCTTGAGGCGGGTGCGGGGACGGGCAAAACGCAGATGTTGTTGCAACGCTTGCTCGCACTGCTGCGGACCAGGCACAGCTCCCTCGATCGGATTGCCGTTATCACCTTTACGGACAAAGCGGCGACAGAACTCCGGACACGCCTACGGGCGGAAATTGAGTCTGTGCTGGAGAGTCCTCTAGCTGAGGCGGAGCGGGATGCGCTGCAGACAGCACTGCGCCAGCTTGATCGCGCGGTTGTGACGACCGTGCACGCCTTCAGTGCAGCGCTCTTGCGCGAACGGGCCTTTGAAGCCCGGCTCGATACGCATTTCGTCGTCCTTGACCAGGCGCGCGCAAGCGCGTTACAGGACGACGTTTGGAACTCATGGCTGGCCACAGAGTTCAATCTGGACTCGCCGGGCTCGCAGAATTCCCAGCTCTTGCGCCAAGCCCTCCGAGCTGGCCTGACGATTTCTAATCTGGCGTCTTTACGGGATTTTCTGAGCGAAAATCGTGATTGTCTGGTATGGCTGCCGGCGCCTGTGGCCTCTCCTTTACCAACCTTTTGTCACTCCGTACAGGATGCTGTTGCTCGTCTCGCTGCCCTGTGCGGCTGCTGTCAGGACGCTACGGACAAAGTCCGGGAGCAAATTACACTGCTGATTGATGCCGTTCCGACGAGTTATGAAGAGGAAGTGTGGGAGCGGTTCTTGATACACGGACTCAGACTCCAGCCGCGCAAAGGCAAAAAAGAAAACTGGCAGCCTGCCTCCGCCCTCCAAGAAGCGCGTACTCTGCTGATCCAGGTTAAGGAGTCCTATCTCCAGGCCCGCTCGGCCTGGTTTCATAATCTCACGGTCGGACTCGCACATTGGATGGAAGGCTATCTTCAGGCTTATTGGGTAAAAAAGCAGCAGTGCTGCAGCCTGGATTTTCTCGATCTGCTTGTCGTCCTGCGTGACGTGCTCAAGCAGAATCACGAGATGCGGAGATATTTTCAACACAAGTTCGACTTCCTCTTCGTAGACGAGGTTCAGGATACGGATCCTCTGCAAGCGGAAATCGCGTTTTTCCTTGCGGAAGACCAGCCACAAGCAGAGCACTGGACACAGGTGACGCTAAGGCCGGGGAAGCTCTTCCTTGTTGGTGATCCGCAGCAATCGATTTATCGCTTCCGTCGCGCAGATATCGACGTCTACCGAGCGGTGCGCTCGATTATCGAGCGGCAAGGGGCAGTCTTAGCGCTTTCAACGAATTTTCGGATGCGCGCGGCCCTTGTAGACTGGACGAACGAGACGTTCGCACGTGTTTTTCAGGATCCACAGGATCCGCACGACGAGGGAGAGGACCAACCCAGCTACCAGCCGCTACTTGCTGCAAGTGGCGAGGAAACCGACGGGAAAGATCCCAGGGTTTTCCTTCTGCAATATCCACACTGCCAGCCAAACGGACAAGACAAGCGGGAGATACAGCAGAGCACTGAAGCCCAGTGCGCTGCGCGATTTGTCCGTCACATAGTCGAGCAGAAGTCGCTGATGACACACATGGGGCAGGCTCTTAGGTATAACGATATTGCTCTGTTGTTCAGGACCAACAGGAGTTTGGAGATCTATGCAGCAGCTTTGCGTGACGCGCAGCTTCCCTATCGGGCTGTGCATGTCCAGCAGAAAACGCCGAGTTCGGAGCGTGAAGAGATTCGAGCCTGTATCCGCACGCTGGAACACCCTGCGGATACAACCGCATTCGTCGCAACGTTGCGTTCGTCACTGTTCGGCTTTTCAGATGAGGAGCTGGCCCAGTTTATCTGCGCCGGCGGAAAATTTGATTATCTGTGTGGAGTCGTCCCCCCGCGCCTTGCTAGTGCCGACCGCTTCCACGCCGCCTTTGCTTTATTCAGAACACTGCACGGTCAACAGTGTACTATCGGAATCGCTCCGCTTTTATCCGAGATCTATACGCGAACTCCGGCATTATCCCTACTGTCCTTGCGTCAGGACGGAAAACAGCGCCGACGAGGCTTGCTCCAATTGGTCGAGGCTGCGTATGAACGCTCGGGCTCAGACAGGAGCTCTCTAGCCAAATTGGAACGCTTCCTAGCGTATCCTTCACGGGAGCAGGAGATAGGAGAGGACACGGCCTCCCGAGATCGGCAGGATCGGCAAGACGCGCTCCACTTGCTGACGATCCATAAGGCCAAAGGGCTCGAGTTTCCGATGGTGATTTTGGCCGAGCCGGAATCACAACAGAACCGGCTATCCCGAACCGGCCTTGTTGGGCGTAAAAATCCATGCCTCGATCTGCTAATTGGCCCGCGTCGCCTGGCCTGTACAACACAAGGATGGCAGGCGGCTGAAGCCCAAGAACGCGGCAGAGAGGCTGCCGAGGAGCGACGGTTGTGGTATGTCGCGGCCACGCGCGCCCGGGAGTACGTGGGAATTCCTTTACAGGCAGCAATACGGGATGGTGCGCCGAATAAAAAGGGAAAACGTGATATTCTTACGGAGGAAGCCCTGCGTTCATCCAACACCGTGATTGTTGACCTGAGCGATAAAGACGCCCTGGTTGTTCCTACCGCTCCTGTGTCCGCGGACGAGCCATCCATCGACGAGTCGGAACGTCCCTCTTCCACTTTCCTCTCCGTCTTGGGAGCGGATAAGCTTGCACATCCAGCACCGGCACAGCCGGCATTTGATGCGTTGTACTCGGATCTGGCCTGGGTGACTGAACGACGCCGGCTGCTCGCGAAAGGGCGTCGCAGGGGCCAAACACAAAAGAAAAAGGTGATTTATTCGGAAGTCTCTCCTTGGCACCCGACGGACGTCGATCATGTGGTTCAACAGATGGCAGCGCGAGTCAGAAAGAGTGGATTGTCTGGAGTGGGAGGGGGTAGGTTTACTCAGAAACCGGCTTATGCCAGCGGGTTATGGGAACGCATCGCTGCTGTTCCAATATGGGCGCGCGTCCGAGCTGCTCGGAGATGTATGATAAATGAGGTCTTTGTCCTACGCTCCGGCGAGACGGTACTTAAGGGCAGAATTTCGTTTGCCTGGCTCGAAGACGAGAAATGGATCGTGGTATATTTTTATGAAGGTGCAATGCTCAATGCTGGAACAGGACAGGCACGTGTTTGCGAAAAGATCGGCCCCAGTGCATGGGCTCTGGAACAATTGACCCCGTTCTCTGTGAGCGAATTGATATATTTTTTCATCGATCAACAGCAAGAAATCCGCATCGATTGGAATACAGAGACGCGGGCGTCTCTTCAGGATCAGCTCTTTCGTGTGTGACAGCGATGAGGGAAGATGGATGAAAACTGTGCCTTCTGATGTGTCGCTTGTTGAGAAGGATTTTTATCTCAAGGAATTCCGGAGCAAAAGTTTGCTCTTTGCGCTGCGCGTGGCTGATCTGGTCTCTCTCGGGGATCGCCGAAGCATTGAAGAAGTCTTAAGTGCACTGGTACGTAACGAAACGCGAACGCTCCTTTTACTTGAGACGGATGGAACGGCGGAACAGGGCGACTGTATTGAAGCCCTATGTCAGCAATGCACTCAGGTGTTGCAGTCCACGTCCACGCTCCTGACTCCCACCGTCTTGTCGGCTGAAGCTGACGACGATCAGCTGCTCGTACAGGTCTGGGAGGTCCTCCGGACGGCACCGATCTTTATTGGACTGTGGCCAGAGCAGGCGAACGTTTCGTTTCTGTTATGCGTGCAACGGCTGGCGATCCGCCTGAAGGTATATAAACTTGTTCTCCTCGATCAGGAAGGAGGTCTTGCCTCTGCCAGAGGACCGACGTCTTTCCTGAACGGGCCGGCTTTGAAAGATCTACAATCCAAAATTGAGAACATTGAAGGATATGTGGAACGTCGCTTGCCGCTCGAAACCGCAGGGCGGGCGCTTGAAGGAGGAGTCTCTTCTGTTTCGCTCTGTGCACCGTCTCATCTAGCTCGAGAGCTTTTTACCTACGAAGGCTGTGGCACCTTATTTACTTTGACCGATTATTGCAGGGTGGAACGACTCGCCCTTGACGATTTTTACGAGGCCGAAAGACTCATGCAGCGTGGAGAGCGAGAGGGGTATCTGAAGAACCGAACCCCGTACGAGGTGAGTCTCCTGCTTTTACACGGCTACGGCGCTTGGCTGGGTAAGGAAAAAGATTTGGTTGGTTTTTGTTCTCTGTTCCCATACCCAGCTGAAAATGCGGGAGAAATTTCAGGCCTGTATACACTGACTCGGTTTCATGGTGAAGGGATCGGAAGTCGCCTTGTTATGACCGCGATTACCAAAGGATGGGAGCGTCATTTTGCCTATCTCTTTGCGTGTACAAACCAAGAGGGCGCGCAGCGGCTATTTGAACGGTTTGACTTTCACCGAGTCGATCCAGGTGAAGTCCCTGCAGAAAAATGGGAGGGATATGATGAAGAACGCAGGCAGAATGTCGCCGTGTATAAACGCGAGCTGTAGCTCTCGTGTCGGATGACAATTTATGGCAATGCGTGAGTAAAGACAATCTCAGCCTGTGTAGAGTACGCTCTCTTAGTCATTTTATTTATAAAGCTGTTTTAAATAAAATCGTTGAGGGCTCAAGAAGGGAATAGTATTTCGGATGGGAAAAGAAGCATGCTGAGGTCTTTGTCTCGAATTTTCTCTTGACTTCCCTTCTGAGTATCCCTATTATACGGGGCACTCTATGTTTCGTCAGATGTTCTAGCCAATTGAATTGATCTTCCTATTTCTTTTGGATCACGTATACAAAAGTGGCGCTATCAGGAAAGCTCAGTCTTTTCCTCCTCTTCTCATACGTAGGGGTGAAGGAGAGCCTGGACCCTTACGTGCTTTGATGCCGCTCATGTGAAGGGGGCAGAAGCATCCTATGGAAAAAAATAAGAAAATGTTGGTTGTTCCTCGCACGCCCAAAAAGGCGCCTGCGAAGACTACTGTCCAGCTTGCCCGAGCGACTTCCTCTGCTTCTCAACGAGCCACTCCGACAGAAGAGAGCGACGGTGTCATGACCATTCTCGAAGAAATGGACATTGAGACGGTCGACGTTCTCGAAGAAGAGAGCAGCGTCAACATTGAGGCAGAGAGCGCCTCTAAGGTTGACGCCTCAAAAGAACGAGGAGAGAGCTGGGGAGGGGAAGTTGCCGCAACTGTAGAGCCGGTGATTGGGGATACCTCTGACCCTGTTCGTATGTATCTCCAAGAGATGGGAAATATCGCTCTCCTCAGTCGCGAAGAAGAGGTGACGATTGCTAAAGAGATCGAGGCTGGAGAAAAGCACGTTCGTCAGGAGATATTCTCAGCACCCTTAGCGCTCCAGTACATCTTGTCGCTCGGGGAGCGCCTCAAACAGGATGAAAGCGAAGCACGGTTTGTTTTCGGTGATGAAGGTGAAAGTGATGAAGAGGAGGGTGCTGAGGCAGCGGGAAAAGAAGATCCACGAATCGAGCTCTTCTTGAGGCGTATGGGTTCCCTGAAACGGCTTGCTGGAGAGCGGGAGAAGGCTGAGAAACTCTCACACAAGCGCAGCCCGGTGAAAGAACGAGAGAAGGCGCTCAAGCGACTTGATGATCTACAGGAGAAGGTCGTAACATCGCTCGATACTCTCCCTCTAGGTAACCGCCATATTACGATTGTTGTCGACAAATTGAAGGAAGTGGGCCTTCTCTTGGAAAAGCAGGCTAGGGCGATCAGACGCCAGCAGGATATGCACAATTGCCAGGCGTCCGAAATCCTCGCCCTTTCCCGCGCCTACAAGAATGGCGGCAATCGTGGTCCGCGACGCACGAAAGAAGGAAAAGAATCCAGTAAGGCCCAAGCACAAAAAATCCAAGAGGCAAGCCAAATCATCAAGGACACCCGAAAAGAGATCCAGCGCATTGAGGACCGACTTGGGACAAATATGGAAGAGATGCGGCGCTCTCTCTCCGTCATCGCTCGAGGGGAGGCTCAAGCGCAGGAGGGGAAGCGCCGTTTGATAGAGGCCAATTTACGTCTTGTGGTGAGCATTGCCAAACGCTATGTCAACCGTGGCCTTGGCTTCCTCGACTTGATCCAGGAGGGGAATATCGGACTCATGCGCGCGGTTGAGAAGTTTGAGTATCAACGCGGATATAAGTTCTCAACGTATGCTACGTGGTGGATTCGTCAGTCCGTGAGTCGGGCGATCGCTGACCAAGCCCGGACGATTCGTATTCCGGTGCATATGATTGAGACGATCAATAAGGTGCTCCGCACCTCCCGCTATCTTGTCCAGCAGCTCGGTCGCGAACCCTCTCCGGAAGAAATAGCCGCGCAAATGGAAGTGCCGCCGGATAAGGTTCGAAAAGTCCTAAAGATAGTAAAAGAACCGGTCTCGCTGGAAACACCCATTGGGGATGACGAAGAAAGTTCGCTCGGTGACTTTGTTGAAGACCGCCAAACGCTCTCTCCAGCCGATGCGGCTATGGCTCTCAGTTTAGAGGAGCAAACCCGCAAGGTATTGGCCACGCTGACGCCGCGTGAGGAGCAGATCCTGCGGATGCGGTTTGGGATTGATGAAAAGACCGACTACACGCTCGAAGAAGTTGGCCAGCGGTTTGCCGTGACACGAGAACGTATTCGTCAGATTGAGGCAAAGGCGCTGCGGAAGCTGCGGAACCCAACACGAGCCAAGAGTCTAGAGGCATTTATTGACGGCTAGATTATAGGAATGCTGTATGCGTATGGAGGAACGAGTGGATTCGAAGGACCTTGAAAGACAACTCAAAAGATGGCGGGAAGCTCGCGGACAGAAGCCTGCTCAGCCACCCGTAGCAGACAAAAGGACCGTCCTGGTAAATGGTCAGAATGTCGTCGTCGTGAAGCGGTCCCGTAGCAGAACTCAGGGATAGTTGCCGCCTCGAAGGTCTTTTTTCTTAACCAAAAATAACTTGCTGGACCTCCGTACAAAACGCAGCCGTTGATGCCGTTCCCCCCTGATCAGGCGGAAGGACGGTACCGTTCGCATATACCTGAACAATCGCTGTCTCAAGGCGCTTTGCCTCCTCAGGCCAGCCCAGATAGTCGAGCATCAGGGCTGCTGAGAGTAATGTTGCTGTTGGGTTGATAATATTCTGTCCGGCAATGTCCGGAGCAGAGCCGTGCACGGACTCAAAATAGGCATAGGCGTCCCCATAACACCCGCTCGGCCCCAGCCCCAATCCCCCAATAGTTCCAGCGGCAACGTCTGAGAGAATGTCTCCGTACAGATTTGGCATCACCACGACGTCAAATTGGGAGGGATTGGCGACTAAACGGCGTGCAAAATCATCAACAATATACCGATCGTACTGCACATCTGGATACTCTTTTGCCACAGCCTCAACAACGTCTCGGAACAAACCATCACTCTTACGCAGCATATTGTATTTACTGGTACAGGTGACTAAGCCCTTCCCGCCCTGGGCTTTGCGCTTGCGGGCAAGTGCAAATGCAAAATGCGCAATACGCTGTGTCCCAGCCTCGGTAATCACTTTAATGGCAAACTGGCCCTTTGATTGTGTATCCAAGGGTTCCCGAGTGATAGCACTCGTCAAAGACAGCGGCGTCAGAGTATCCAGGTCTCCCTCCACCCCCATATACAGATCTTCAAGGTTTTCTCGGACAATGATAAAGTCAATTTTCTGAGGATCTTTGAGTGGGCTACGAAACCCAGGTCGCCAATGCGCCGGGCGTACATTTGCATACGTCTGCTTTCCCCAACGCAGATATCCGATGCCGCCTGTTGTCCCGTTTGTAGAACCAAACAGCGTTGAGTCAGATTGATCAATCGCTTGACGCAGCGCCATTTCGAATTCCCTGCGGGAACCGTATTGTGTGACCCCCTCTTCTCCAGGCGGGAACTCAGTAAAGCTGATATCCAACTCCAAACTCTTCAGAATGCCGACCGTTGGGGTCATCGCCTCTGGTGCGGCATCGTCACCGGGAATAATCACAACACGCTTGGCCATACTTCTTTCCCTTTTTTCTTAATGGTGGATAAAGGCGGATCTTAGCAAGGTGTATAAAGGTGTATAGTAGTGCAGAGCCATTTCTATTGGGTGTATTCTTTAACCCAGCCGAACACTGCGATAGTTTTTGCCCGGAGTGATTTTTCCGAGTATAACCGGTGCGCGGGCCCCTGTGGCACTGGGAACGTTGGATGGAAGTCCATGTAAGGTGGCATAGGCCAAGACGGCGAACGCTACGGCTTCGAGGGACTGACTGTCATAGCCCGTTTCTTCGAGGAGCCGGACGCGGGCCTCGGGTAGTGCTTCAGCAAATTGAGCACGGAGAGCAGGATTTAACGCCCCCCCGCCTGTTAAAAAGACCTCGGTAAGCGGACCTTTGGGCAGGATAAACTTACGATACGCCTGTGCCATACTGACTGCGGTCAAGGCTGTGGCGGTAGCGACTTGGTCGGCTGGACTGAGTTCGAGGCGTGTTGCGCGTTTACAAAAACGTTGCAGAAAAGGTTTGCCAAATTCTTCTCGGCCTGTGGATTTAGGAGGCCGTCGGATAAAATAGGGATGACGTAACAGCTCGCTCAGTAGGCGCGTATGAATTGTTCCGGCCTGTGCCAGGCGGCCATTGCGGTCGTATAAATATTTGCCGTTACTGACCGTTTGGACGACTCCATCAATGAGTACATTACCCGGGCCGGTGTCAAAAGCCAGCATATCCTGCGTGGCCGAGCGTGGCGGGAGGGCGGTGACATTTGCAATCCCGCCAATATTGTGGATAGCGACCGACCGGGTTGGGTGTTGAAAAAGAAACGCATGCACATAAGGAACTAGCGGTGCTCCCTCGCCACCCAGCGCGACATCTGCAGGCCGAAAGTCGGCCACTGTAGTAATGCCGGTTCGATTGGCAATAACCGCAGGTTCGCCGATTTGAAGAGTCGAACCTGGTCCGGGCCGCTGGTGTGGCCGATGATAGATTGTGTGGCCATGTGAGCCGATAGCGTCAATCTTTTCAGGCGTGACATCAGCTGCACGACACAGTTTTAGAACGGCACGGGCAAAAAGTTCGCCTAGGAGAACGTTTACTTGAGAGACCTCGCCCGCGTCCGCGCTGGCCCCCTGGCTGAGGCGCAAGAGTCGGTCCCGAACGGCCCGCGAGTAGCGAAATGAGCGAAAAGCGTATTGGTGGACGTGGAAGCGATCCTTTGTACGCGCAATATCAACAAGCACGGCATCGATACCGTCGTGCGAAGTGCCGGACATGAGGCCGATGAGGGCGCGTTTCAGCATGAGTGAGGAATGGTGCACGAAAAGTCATCAGCCCGAGTCGAGAAGAGCTGGGACGACGGATAATGAGACAAGGCCGCTACTCGAGAGAGAACGCAGAGGGCTGGTACTCCTCCCCGGTAGTAGACAGCAGGACGGGGGCTGCAGGGAGCTTAGTCGGTCAGATCAAACTGAAAGACCGCATCAATGCCTTTTGAGGCTTCGGGTTGAAACGCATCTGCATAGCCATCAATGACTTGTTGTATCGTTTCTGCCGGAGGACGGCCAGCATCAGATGACTTGAACAGATTTTGCATCTTCAGGGCTAATCCCATATCTCCGGCAATTTTCAGCTTACCGCTCATGAAGGCCATCTGCCCGTTGAGCTTGCCGTTGACCATGTCGAGATGATCGCTTTCCTTCATAGTCATCGTGATATTCGGAGTGTCGTGCGTCCCCGCCTGCACGTCAATGCTTTCGTTCGCAATACGGAAGTGGTATTGGGTGGCCATCTTGGTCTCCTCCTCTAACTCCAGGATAAAGCTACGCTACCATAGATATTTGAGATGAGGAACTAGAGCGGGGTAATTTCTCATTGGGACGGGCGGTGGAAAGACGTGTTGGACAATGTAATACAGAAGCGCTGAGAGATAAGAGTAGGGAGTACGCATGCAAAAGTCTACGCTAAGAGGCTGGTCGTTTGGGATCGGACTGGGCCTCTACCTCCTATGCTGGGGCCTGTTCAGTGGAGTGAACGCCCAAGCGCAAGAGACATCGCTTCATGACAAACTCGCCCAGCTAGCTGAGGAGTCGACGCTTGAGATTACTACTCTCGGTCGTAAGAGTATGAAGCCGCGTACCAAACCGATTTGGTTTGTTTATGAGCAGGGACATTTGTACATACAGTCGGGAAAAGAGGGCAAAACCCACTGGTATCGTAATCTGCAAAAGAATGCCCAGATGCAGCTTAAAATTGCTCAGCTCGCCCTCACCGGGAAAGCCAAGTTTATTGAGGATGGGGTAGAAATGGAGCTAGTGCACACTCTGTTTAGCTCCAAATATACGTTCGCCTGGTTTGCCGGGTTGCTCGGGTCGTCAATTGGACAGGGGAAAGTGGTTGAGGTTGAGCTGTTGACCGAGGCCGAACAGGAGTAGTGTGTTCTCTCATGACGGTGAACGCGATCATTGTTGCGGCAGGAAAAGGTGAGCGCTTGCAGAGTGACCTGCCCAAACCTTTCGTGTCTATCGCCGGCAAACCGATTCTCGTGCATACCCTACGGCGTATTGAGGGGGTGGTCGCAATCAGCCGAATCGTTGTTGTGGTTGCCCCTGAACGTGACGCCTTATGCCGTGAGCTGTTGCGCTCTCACGGGTCGTTTCACAGACCGATTGTCGTCGTGCATGGCGGCGCAGAACGGCAGGATTCAGTGCGCAACGGCTTGGCTAGGCTTGAGACAGATTGCGATATCGTTGTTATTCACGACGCCGCTCGGCCGTTTATTGCGGTGAAGACCATTGAGCAGAGCATCACAGCAGCGCGTGAGTCGAGTGGTGCAATAGTTGCCATCCCGGCTCGGGATACCATTAAACGCGTCAACGCTCAGAATTTTATCTGCGAAACTGTTCCACGCCACGACCTATGGCTGGCCCAAACCCCACAGACGTTTCGGGTTGGGGCCATTCGAGAAGCGCACGCACGGGCTCAGCAACAAGGTATACCGGCAACGGACGATGCCGCCCTTGTTGAGCAAATGGGGCAACGTGTTCGTATCGTTTTGGGTGGGGCCGGCAACTTTAAAATCACTACCCCGGACGATCTTGTTGTGGCTGAGGCACTGCTGCAGAGCAAGCCGGGCTAGAGGCGCTTAAAACGCGGCTGTGCCTGGGGGCCGTCGGGGAGGAGTCCGGCTTGCGGCTTAAACCCTTCACCGCCTGTGTCCTGTGTGTCATTGATCTTGAGGCGGAGATTATTGACACTGTCTGCATTACTCAGTGCATGGTCAAGATCAATTAAGCCGCTGCTGTAAAGGTTGAAAAGCGTTATATAAAACGTCTGACAGCCCTCTAGTTCAGCTTGTACCATCGCCTCTTTTAGTGTACCGACTTCACCGCGTTTAATCAGCGTTTTGATACGCGGTGTATCAAGCAGAATGGCTAACGCTGCGACACGCCGGTTGTTGTTCCCCAGGATTAAGCGCTGTGAGATGATGGTACGAAGGTTGAGGGAAAGTTGGAGAAAGATCCGCGCATGTTGGGATTCCGGAAAGAGATTGATAATACGCTTAAAGGCTTGGTTCGCGTTTGTGGAGTGGAGCGTCGCAAGGCACAGGTGACCGGTGTCAGCACGGGTGATGGCGGCTTCCATCGTCTCCCGATCCCGGATTTCGCCGATCAGAATGACGTCTGGAGCCTGACGCATGGCGCTCTTGAGCGCGGCCTGAAACGAATGGGTATCTGCCCCGGCCTCTCTTTGGTTAACAACCGACTTCTTATGGCGGTGAACAAACTCAACCGGGTCTTCAGTCGTGACGATATAGCCCGAGGTATTACTGTTCCGATGGTCAATCATCGCTGCCAATGAGGTTGACTTTCCCGACCCTGTTGCGCCAACGACTCAGATAAGACCACGCTTGGTCATCACGACATGTTTGAGAATGGGGGACAGTGCGAGATCGTCCAACGTTGCGACGTCAAAGTTAATTTTACGCACCACAATGCCGACTGAGCAGTGCTGTCGAAACACATTCACCCGGAAACGACTGAACTCGCTGTAGGAGAGCGCAAGATTCATTTCCAGTTGTTCATCAAATTCCTCCCACTGCCAGTCATTCATAGTTGAGCGGGCAAGGATCTCCATGCCGGGCGGAGTGAGCACCTCTCCTCCGAGTGATTGGGTGATACCCTCGATCCAGTACAGGTCCGGACTGTCAGATAGATGTCTGAGGCGTTGTGACTCACTACAGTCTCAAAAAGGGGTTTCATCTCCATGTGCTGCTCCGCTTCTCTATCTACGCATGGTCATGCGGCCCGTTGTATTGGCCTGGCCAAAAAGGTTGGGAGTCATACGCTTCGTCTGTGCTTCTTCTGCGGTAATGAGGCTCCGGGCGGTGAGGTCAATGAGCGCCATATCCATTGTTTGCATGCCGTCTTTTTGGCCAACCTGCATCGCAGAGGGAATCTGATGCAGTTTTCCTTCTCGGATCAAATTGCGGACTGCATGGGTTGCGACGAAAATCTCTAAAGCCGCAGCACGTCCGCCTGCTTTCTTTTTGCATAGGGTTTGAGTGATGATGGCTTCAATGGAGTCGGCGAACTGGGTACCGATCTGAGCTTGTTGGGCCGCCGGAAATACGTCAAGGTCGTTGCGTTGGCCGCCATCCATAATGTCACAGACGACAGCGTGCACTTCATCGCGAGAAAGCGCTGGGTGATCTAGGCGCTTCATACTCCCGTCGAGCCTGATCACGGGCGATTTGATTGCCCGCTGCTCACGTGAACGGCTGAGGCTCCTGACTGAATCGCGAAGGTCAGCAATGCGGTGACATCCATAGACATGAAAATCCCTCCTGGATTACAGTACAAAAGACCGCGGTTTTCTTTAGGAACTTTACTAAGAAAAGTCATACAGGATAAGCATTTTTCTCCGCAACAGCTGCCGTAATCTGTCTCTATGCACTCTCCCTGACATGTGGTAAGCCAGACGTTCTATTTTTTACTAGGAGGCAGGGCATGGGATACGAGGCTATCGTGTATGAGAGTGTCGAAGACAAAATTTCCCGTGTGACGCTTAACCGTCCTGAGAAACTGAACGCCATGAGCCGCCGGCTCCTGTCTGAACTGGATGATGCCTTGGATGAGTTCGAGCAGGACGATGACGCGAGCGTGTTGATTATCCGTGGAGCGGGCCGCGCTTTCTGTGCCGGGTATGATTTGCAGCCAGTTTCCGGGCCGGGCGGAAGATTTACTGTCACCAGTGATCGCTGGGGATTGCGAAAGATCGTTGCACGTTGGCAGCGATTATGGAATCTACCTAAGCCGACGATTGCTCAGGTGCACGGGTTTTGTCTGGCTGGGGCGACCGAGTTTGTTGGGCATTGTGACCTCGTCTTTGCCGCAGACGATGCCCAATTCGGTCATCCGGCTGGGCGCTCGCTAGGAGTATTACCCTCGCTTGCGATGTGGCCTTATCTCATGGGAATGCGCAAGACAAAAGGGATTCTTTTCACCGGAGACTCGATGACGGCAGCAGGAGCGCTTGAAAACGACTTGATTAATCGCGTCTACCCCAAGGAGCAGCTTGAGGAGGAAGTGCTGGCGTATGCCCGCCGTGTGGCGACGGTCCCGGTTGATTTATTGACCCTGCATAAAGCAGCCACAAATCGTTTTTTCGAAGCCATGGGGCTGTATACAGCAGAGCAATCGGCAACGGAATTTGATGTAATTGCTCACCAGACGGTCACGGTCAAAAACGAGGTCAAGAAGATGATGGAGCGAGGGCTTAAAGAGGCGCTGCGGGACCGGGATCGACCGTTTGCCAAGAAATAAGGTGAGACATCCGCTATGAATGCTCGTCGCATCTACCTTATGCGCCATGGCGAAACCCTCTACCAACGCGTGGCAAACGAGGGGGCACTTGGCAATGGTACACTCACCGAACGCGGGCAAGAGCAGATCGCAACAGCGGCTCTTTTATTTCGTGGTGTTGCTCTTGATGCAATATACACCAGCCCGCTTGAGCGTGCGTATGAAACCGCCCAGATTATTGCCAAGGAAAAAGAGCTGGATATGCAGGTTGCGCCAGAGCTCAGTGAGATTATTCCCAGAGATGAAGTGCTCGAACGAAAGAGTCTTACCGAGATATTCAAGGATATTCAGGAATTCTTTAAGAACGCAGACACAGACTGGGGCGAATCTTACTTGGGGGGTGAGAGTTTTCAGCAGGTGTATGAGCGCGCTGGTCGATTTCTCAAGACTCTCCTGAGCAAGGATGATTGGCAAACGCTTCTTCTCGTCGCGCATGGGGGAGTGAACAATGCTTTTTTAGCCCTTGCTACGGGGACAACGAGTGGACGGGTGTTCAATATTGAGCAGGACTTTGGGTGCATCAACATCATAGACTTCGTTAATGATCGACCTTTTCTTCGTTTGGCCAATTTTACCCTGTATGATCAGCTCAAAATTCACCTTCGAGAGCACAGCTTGGATATCATTCTTAATCTGCTCAGAGGTCGAGGGGTTATTGATCCTGATCAACCGTGAATAAGAAGAAAAACTTCTCGACTTTCTGGGCGGCGCTCCTTCTACAACAGACTGATAGCATATATCCGGACTCCTCTATGTCGTTGATTTTTATCAAAAATTGGAAGGATGTAATAAGGGAAAGGAGAAATTACCGCATAAGAAGTTAGGGTGGCTTGATTTCTCTTTTAATTTACCTTATCTAGTTTAATTAGACTAATTCATAAGAAAAAAAATGAGCGTCCAACTTGTCGTCTTAGGGTTATTATCTGAGAAGCCGAGTCACGGTTATGAGCTGCGACAAGAAGTCGAGCGTCGGTTGTATGCGTCATATATCAACCTCAGCGGGGGTTCACTTTACTACAACCTCGGGCAACTGGAGCGTGCCGGCTACGTAGAAAAGACGCGAGTAGAGCAGAAGGGTCGCTATCCTGCCCGGCAAGTCTACCAAATTACGCCGGGGGGCAAAGAATACCTCCATGCTGAGTTGCGACGCCTCTTATCCAATACTGAAGAACGAGACAAGCTTTTTGATCCGCTCAATGCTGCCCTGGCCTTTGGCCACTTCCTGAACACGGACGAGTTATATACCGCGCTTCAAAGCCATCTGAAGTGGGCGCAAAAAAGGCTGGCCCGGGTGACTGAGCAGCAAGCGTATTGGGGCCCCGAGAGGGCGACGTTGCCACAAGTCCAGATTATTGAGCACGGGCTTGCTCACTTCAAAGCGGAAATCACTTGGCTCGAACAGTTCTTGGCTGTCCTCGCTGAACTTGAAACACAAGATGGTCAGGAATTAGAGGCGGATATTTCCCTGGACGTCTCTTCTCCCGAAGGTGAGGAGACGGTTGAACAAACGCGTAAAAATCCCATACAAGAGGAGGGTCCAGCATGGAAGGTCTAACGGTCCTGGATATGATTCAGCAGGGGTGGTACATCACTTATCCCCTGATTGTGATGTCTATGGTTATCATCACGATTATATTTGAACGAATATTCGCTCTGCGTGGACTGATCGCCGGCACTCTCCACACTGCCGGCGGGCTGGTTGGGCAATTACAGAAAGGTAATTTCCAAGCGGCCCTCGCCACCGCCGAGGAGAATCAGAAAAAGCCGGCCGGCCGCATATTTCGCGACGTCATTTCCCAACAAGAAGGGGAATCTCTTGAATATCTGTCTGAAGTCATTGAGGACCGACGCTTCGAGGAAATCGAAGCACTCAAAGGCAGCATCTGGGTCCTGGGAACAGTCGGTGTGAGTGCGCCCTTCATCGGGCTACTCGGTACCGTTATCGGGATTATCAAATCCTTTACAAGTATGGCAGTTGAGGGCAGCGGTGGTTTTGCGGTTGTTGCCGGTGGTATTTCTGAGGCCCTGATTGCAACGGCTCTTGGCCTCGCAGTCGGCATCATTGCGGTGGTCTTCTATAATTATTTTCATACCAAACTTGAGCGTATCGAGGCGGCAATGACGATTAGCTCAGACCGTGTCCTCGAAGCAGTCCGTCTCGGGAGGAAAGCTCATGGGAATGGCTAGTCCACGCAAGAGGAGCGGGAGTGGGTCTGCCATTATGGCCGAGATCAATATCGTTCCCTTGTGCGACATCTTCCTGGTGCTACTAATCATCTTTATGGTGACCAGCGTGGCGATGGTCCAATCCGGAGCGGAGATTACTTTGCCCGAGGTTCAAGAGACCGATTCCGAGCCGCGACAGATTGTCATTACAGTCACGCCACAAAAAGAGATCTTTGTAAATGCCAGACCCGTAAAAATGCTCGAACTCGAAGTGGCCCTTCGTCAGCTTATAATGGCAAAGCCAGACGTACCGGTCGTACTCGAAGGTGATCAGGATGTCATCCTGGGGGAGGCTGTAAAAATCCTCTCCATTGCGCAGCGAGCTGGGGCAACCCAGGTCGCAATTGCTGCCCGGCAAGCGGGCTGAGAAGTTTAAGCGACCTCGTACCCCAAGGAAGGGCATGGTTATGGCTTCATCCGAGGAAAATACGAAAACACCAGAGAAATCTTCGGTCGAGCGCAAAATCCAGGAGGACCTGTGGCTGTATCGGGGCAGGGGATTTAGCAAAAACGCTCGGTGGTTTGCCTTCTCAACTGCCGCACATATCCTGATCTTGTCCATATTTGCAACTACAGCTGTGACCATCATGCGAGAGCCAGAAATGATTAAGGTCACCGCCTTACCGCTGACGCAAGAAGAGCTAGACGCCATGGCTGAGGAGGCGCCAGATGATTGGGAGGGCGAGCCGTCCTTGGAGGATATTCCGGGCATCCTGACCATGGAGGATCTGGCTCTGAGCAAAGCTCGTCCTACTGGGCCGGCGTCCACCGGACCACTTCAGGCACCCATTCAACGTGCAGCTATTCCTATCTTCCGCGGGTACGGTCTTGTCACCATAGACGTGAAGCGCCCGGACGATAGCTTCTCTGGCATTGCAACCCAGCTCAGCGGTCTGGTCGGAGCCGGCGATTTTGGTGGCGGTGGGGGGTTTGGCGATTATGGCCGAGGGCTGCGTAAGGTTGGTCTTGATGTCGCCTTGGTGATTGATGCCACGGATAGTATGCAGTTTGTCATCGACTCGGTGCGCAGCCGATTGACTAAATTGGTTAGCCTCTTGCGCAAGCTCGTACCGACCTCGCGCATCGGCGTTGTGACCTACCGCGATAGAGGCGAAGAGTATGTGACGAGGTGGGTGGACTTGAGCTTTTCGACTTCGAAGCTCAAGAGTTTTCTGGCTAATTTGCATGCGGATGGCGGCGGGGACTGGCCTGAAGCTGTCTATGAGGGTATGGACGCGGCGGTGAATGATCTTAGTTGGCGTAAACGCTCGCGTCGTGTTGTCGTCCTCGTTTCCGGCTCTCCGCCGCACCCGGAAAGTATGGGTGGCGTCCTGAGCTTGGCTCAGAGCTTCCGGTCTCGTGGCGGAGTGGTCAGCGTGATGGATTTGGCTGAAAAGATGCACGAAGACTTTGAGTATGCCCTGTGGGAACAGACCGGCAAGGTTATGAACGTCCCCTTTAAGCCCACGCCTCTGCCTGGATTTTATCGGGACTTCCGGAATACGATGTCATCGGTGGCGCAGGCGGGTGGTGGAGACTTCATCCCGCTGACCGAGGAAAAGGCGCTGACCAAGAATATTATAATCATGACCTTTGGTTCGCGTTGGGAAGTGGAAATGGCGAAATATCTGCGAGACTTGGAATAGCGGGATAGTGCGCTGTGGAACGACAGCATACAAAAGAACGCTTGCGCAGCCCTTTGCGAGCCTTCTTACTTCTGCCGAAGGGGATTGAAAGTCGGGGCTTTGAGCGCAAAGTGAGTAGCAGGATCTAAAAAAGGAGTACGAGCGTGCGGCGTCTGGTTTCCATTATCGGCATGGTGTCTCTTGTGATGAACATGGGGGCCCTGACCTCAGAGGTCCAGGCAGCTGTGCTCTCTGATCTGTCTGCGCGCGCAAAGCAGGCCCGCAGCAGGGTTAATGCGCTGAAAAAAAGTGACTGGAGCGCCTCCGAAAAGATCGAAGCCATTCAAATACTCGGCCCTGTTGCGCTTGATTTTGTAGCGGTTCCGAATCTGGCCACATCGGTCAAAACGACGTCTGGTAGAAAAGCGGTCCGCGCCGTCTACGAGACACTCTATGGTCCACTCAACGATATCTACACAGGCAGTTTCAAGCGCATTGACCAAATGACGCAGCAGGTCATCGCGCAGGATGGGGACCTGGAGGCCGTGCAAGACTCACAGGTATACCAAGATGAACAGGGTGTTGCTGCGCGCTCCTTGTATTTCTTGAACCACGTTAACTACATTGGCTCGTTTGCATTTGACGACAAGAAAAAGAAGGAACTGCTCCAGAAGGCTATGAATGGATATTCTGAGTTTGCTGTGGGCGACCAGGCCTCGCGACTCAAAAACGAAAGCTTATTTTTCCGGGCGCTGTGCGAACGCGAACTCCAGAAATTCGACTGGGCAGTCCGCGATTTCGAGCTGCTCTTAAAACAGGGCAGATTGTCCGCAGACATGCGGCGTAAAGCCCAGCGAGCGCTGACCCAGACGCGTAAATTCGCTAAGAGTGGTGGCAAGATTCAGTCCTCTCCTACAGAATTGGCTCAGGCTAATCATCAAAAAGCGAAGAGCTTCCTAAAGAAGAGTCGTAAGGCGAGCGGTAAGAAGCGGCGCACCCTACGGGGTCAGGCGCTCACATTGATTCTTGAGGTCCGCAAGGCGGGTGGCAAATGGACGGTGCGGGCGGATGAGCTGGCCAGGGCAGAGCTGACGGCTGAAGAGCAACTCGCACTCGCGGAACATATATATCCCTTTCCGCCGTGGCTGAAAGCTAAAGAGCTTATGAAAAAACGCCGCTTTGCCAAGGCGGTGCCTTTTCTGGAGGAAGTTCTGGCATCAAACGAACCGAATGCTGCTGTGTACAAAACCGACGCTCAGTATTACCTCGGAGTCGGGCTGTATGAACAACGTCGGTATCGAGAGGCCATTGCGAAATTGGACGCCTTTCTCCTTACTGGAGGGGCAGAGACCAAGCGCGCGTCTGACGCGGAATATTTCCAGTTCAAGTCGGCCGAGTCGCTGTACGCTGGGGACCAAAGCAACCGAATGGCAAAGATCTACTTGAAAGCAATTAACGACTACATCCGGAAGTATCCGAAACACCGCTCCATATACGAGGCGCACTTTCGACTTGGTGAGTACTATCAGGATAAGAAAAACTATCTGAAGGCGGCGGGTGCTTATAGAAAGGTAAGAGGACAGCAAGCGTATCGCGTCCGCGCCGACTACGCTACCCTTCAGTCATACTTTGAAGTTTTGCACGCAATCGAAGACGGAGACACAGGTAGCGGGCTGAGTGAGGATGACCTTCGGAAGCGGATCGGGACGAGCCTCGCTGCCTTCTGGAAAAATAACGCTACGCTGGTCAAGAGGAGTCCGAAGCTCGCCAAACGCGATCCGTACCGTGAATATCCGGGTAAAGTCGGCGTGATGAATGCGGTGTATTTGAGTAAGGATACTGATGCAAATGCTGCACAAATCGTCTCCTTGCTTGCCGGCTTTGAAGAGAAATACCCCAAGCAGCCCGATGCCTTCGAAACCGTGGCGCGGACGCGGCTGGTTGCTCTGCAGAAGACGGGGCAATACATTGAGCTGGAAAAGGATGTGGATAAGATTTTTGCTCGCTTTCAACCCGAACAGCAGAAAGAACTACTTGGCGGCCTGGCCGGCGTCTTAGAGAGAGATGTCGGCAAACTCCGCCGTCAGAATGATCGTGACGGCGAACTCGCTGCAAAGCGAACGCTCGCTCAGCTATACGCAGACCGACTCGAGAATGGTGGGGACTTTGCCGAAGACGAATCCCCAGATCGATTCCGGTACGATCTTGCCCAGCTCTATCTCGATACCAAACAGTACGACAAGGCCGAGGTCCTGTATAAGGACCTGGAACAAAAACGGGGTCCGTACTCGCTGGTGTCACTCATCGGCTTGGCCCAGATTTCCGAGGTCAGAGGTAATAAAAAGCTGTCCTTATCCCTCTGGGAGGGCGCGCTCAAGGGGACTCACGTAGGCGATCCGCTCTGGTTTCGCGGTACGTTTGAGGTGGCGCGGCTCAATGGTGATATCGGCAATTCTGACCAAGCGTGCAAGACCGTCAGCAGCGCCCAGCGTATGCTTCATCGTCTCGGCGATCAAAAACTCAAGGTCAAGATTCAGGACTTTGCCAGCCAAACGTGCGGGGCGTAAGCCAGGCCGAGGGGGCCTGGCAATATCGCAACATCAATCGATCAATCAATATTGCGATCATCGATTGCCCCACAGAACATTGCACTTCTCTTTCATCGCCCTAGAATAAGGCGATGGCCGATCTCCTGATCGTTCTCGCATTTGTCCTATACGCCGTCTCCACAGGACTGCGGGCGCGCAAGCGTGCTTCACAAAACCTTTCTGAATACTTCCTGGCGGGTAAAACCCTGACTGGTTGGCGGGCAGGGGTCAGCATGGCAGCGACCCAATTTGCCGCGGACACGCCGTTGCTCGTCACTGGTCTGATTGCTACCGGCGGTATCTTCCTCGTCTGGCGATTGTGGATTTATGGTCTGGCCTTCTTACTCATGGGCTTTGTATTTGCGGCGGGTTGGCGGCGTGCCGGTGTAGTGACGGATGCGGAACTCGCAGAACTGCGCTACAGCGGGCCAGGGGTCCTGGCCCTGCGTGGGCTGAAAGCACTGTACTATGGCACAGTCATTAACTGTGTGGTTATCGCCATGGTGTTGGTTGCCGCCCTGCGTATTGCCGAAGTGTTTCTTGTGTGGCATGCCTGGCTCCCGACTGGACTGTACGCGAGTCTTTCCCCGGCGATTCAAGCCTTGGGGATTTCTCTTGCTTCAGGGGCAACTGGCCTCGATCCGTCTATTGCGACGACAAATAATCTCATCAGCATTATTGCGCTGGTGAGTTTTACCGCCTTCTATTCGACTGCTGGTGGGCTGCGCAGCGTTGTCGCGACAGACGTTGTCCAATTTTTTCTGGCGATGGCAGGAACGCTCATCTATGCGTGTGTGGTGATCGCCCACATCGGTGGATTGGAAGAACTCCCAAAGCAGCTTGCCGTACATTACGGGAGAGAGGCTGCTGAGGCGATGCTCTCTTTTACGCCTTCTCAAGGCGAGGTGCTTATGCCCTTCCTCATACTGATCAGTCTGCAATGGTTCTTCCAAGCCAGTAGCGACGGAAGCGGTTATTTGGCACAGCGAGCCATGGCGTGTAGAACAGACCGTGAGGCCCGGATCGCAGGGCTGGTGTTTGCTTGGCTGCAGATCGTCGTTCGCAGTCTGCTCTGGCTGGTGATTGGAATCGGCCTATTGGTCATTTATCCGTTTAATCCTGCGGACCTTATTGATTTTACGAACGGTGGGGGTGAACAGTTCACTGCGAGCCGTGAGCTTGTCTTTGTCACTGGGATTAACGACCTGCTGCCTAGCGGCGTACGGGGTGTCATGCTGGTTGGTCTTTTAGCCGCCCTAGCCTCAACTATTGATACACATATGAACTGGGGAGCGAGCTATTGGAGCAATGACCTGTATAAACGCCTGCTGTGTCAGGCCTGGCTGCAACGAGAGCCCCAGAATAAGGAACTCGTTTTTGTGGCGCGTGTGTCGAATATCATTGTGCTTGGCATTGCGCTTATCATCATGACCCAGCTCGGTTCGATCCAAGCCGCCTGGTCTGTCTCGCTGCTCTTTGGGGCGGGAACAGGCGCTGTCCTTGTGGTGCGTTGGCTGTGGGAGCGAATCAATGTATTTTCTGAAATCGCAGCGATGCTAGTCTCCTTGATCGCTGCACCCATTCTGCTCATGACTATTGATGCCGAATGGCTACGCATAGCGATTATGGGTGGTCTTTCGACCCTGGCCGCTATCGGGATCACATTTTTTTCTCCTGCGACAGAACGTGCTGTGCTGGACCATTTTTATCAACGTGTACAGCCCCTCGGCTTTTGGCGCGATACTGCCCTACGCGCGGGAGATAATCCCCACATGCCGCTTCAACGATTTTTCCGTGAGCTGAAAAGTACGATTCTGTGTGCGGGATCCCTCTTCTTGACGCTCATCGGATTTGGAAAATTACTCGTCCACTCGGTTAATGAGTCGAGCCTGTGGGCATGGATTGCTCTTGGTCTGGCGGCTATACTGGTGCCGTTTTGGTGGGGTGCTGTGGCAGCATCGCCCCGCCGGGGTATTGATGCGGGGACGGATGAGAAAAGGATGTGTGGCTAACCCATGAAGCGAGCTGAAAACACGGTGAATCTCCGTACTGTTTTCCACTGGGGCGGCTACGCGCCTCACTTGCAAGACGGTCGTTTGATAGGACTGGAGCCCGTTCCTGAAGATCCCGATCCTTCGTCGTTTGGAAGTTCTTATGTTGAGGCAGTCGACGACGCACTCCGTATCCGTGAACCGATGATCCGGAAGAACTGGCTCACAAACGGGCCCGGCAGTGGAACGCGAGGGACAGAGCCTTTTGTTGCCGTAGAGTGGGGGCGTGCCCTCGATCTTGTGGCTACAGAGCTAGAGCGGGTCAAGAACACGTGCGGCAACAGGGCAATCTATGCCGGCTCGTATGGCTGGGGCAGCGCCGGCGCGTTCCATTTCCCACAAGGCCAGCTCCAGCGATTCCTGAATCTCTTCGGCGGCTTTACCCGTTCGGTGAATACCTATAGCCACGCAGCGGCAGATGTCATGATGCCGTATATTGCCGGCAATTTCTTTCGTTTGCTGGTTGAACAAGCCTCGTGGCAGACGATTGCCCAGCATTCAGAACTTGTTGTGATGTTTGGTGGAATGCCGCTTAAAAACGCCCAGGTCGCCTATGGCGGGGTCACCCACCATAGGACACGCGAGGGGCTCCAAGCCTGCCGAGACGCTGGAGTCCAATTCATCAATATTGGCCCATTGAAAAACGATGCGGTTGATTTTGTCCAAGCCGACTGGTTGAGACCACGGCCAAACACCGATGTGGCGTTGATGCTCAGCCTGGCCCACACGCTGGTGACGCACGGGCTGGCCGACGAGCACTTTCTTGGCCGGTATTGTGTTGGTTTTGATACATTTCAGTCCTATCTCATGGGCTACGCTGATGGGCAGCCCAAAGACGCTGCCTGGGCAGCCGACATTACCAGCCTGGATGCCGAGACGATCCGGACCCTTGCCCGGCGCATGGCTGCCAAGCGGACGCTCATCACCGTATCGTGGTCTCTGCAGCGCGCCGATCACGGGGAGCAGACATATTGGATGGCAGTGACTCTGGCCGCCGTCCTGGGACAGATTGGCTTGCCTGGCGGTGGCTTCGGCTATGGCTATTCCTCAGTCGCTAGCGTAGGAAGCCGTTCCTCTCGGATTCCCTGGGCAACATTAGACCGCTGCGCCTATCCTGTTGAAGATATCATCCCGGTTGCCAGGATTGCCGACCTCTTGCTCAACCCGAATACCGAGTTTGACTACAATGGACGCCATGCTACATACCCCGATATCCGGCTCATCTACTGGGTAGGAGGAAATGTCTTCCACCACCATCAAGATTTGAACCGTTTGTTACAGGCCTGGCAAAAACCCGAGACCATTATCGTCCATGAGCCCTGGTGGACGCCGATGGCGCGGCACGCTGATATTGTCCTGCCCGCAACGACGCCGCTTGAACGTAACGATATCGTGTGCACTCCGCGCGATGATTTTGTTGTCGCCAATAAACAGGCGATTAAACCAGTCGGCGAGGCTCGCAATGATCATGATATTTTTGCAGACCTAGCCGAGAGGCTCGGATTTCGGGAGGGGTTTACCGAAGGACGAGATGAAGCAGGCTGGCTGCGGCATCTATACGACACATCACGCGCACGAGCCGTTGAACGCGGATTTTCCTTGCCCAAGTTCGCGCGCTTTTGGGAAGACGGATTGTGTGAACTCCCCCCTCCACACGAAACGCCGCCTTTTCTGTCTGCCTTTCGTGCCGACCCAGAGACTTATCCGCTGGATACGCCATCGGGCAAGATTGAAATCTGGTCGGCGCGTATTGCATCCTATAAGTATGATGACTGCCCACCACATCCGACCTGGATGGAACCTGCCGAATGGCTAGGCAGTGAGAAAGCTAAACAGTATCCACTCCACCTAATCTCAAACCAACCCGCCGTCCGTCTCCACAGTCAACTTGACCAAGGTCCGATTAGCCGTGCGGCAAAGGTCGCCGGACGCGAGCCTATCCGGATCCATTCTGACGATGCTAAAGAACGTGGCTTGGCTGAAGGAGACGTGGTCCGGGTGTTTAACGACCGAGGCCAGTGCTTGGCGGGTGTTGTGATCACACCGGATATTCAAAAAAACGTGGTGCAGCTTGCAACCGGCGCTTGGTATGATCCTCTGGAGCCGGGTGTGTCTGGAACGCTGGAAAAACATGGCAACCCCAACGTCCTTACTCTAGACAAAGGCACTTCAAAATTGAGTCAAGGCCCGAGCGCGCATACCACCTTGGTTGAGGTCGAACGCTATCAGGGCGAACCTCCGCCTATGACGGCGTTTCTGCCTCCAGAGATTCGGCGGGAAAAGATATAACTCAGGTATGCAAAATTTGCGCTCAGCCCGCATGCCTAGAAATTGACGCTAAAACCCTCGTTGGACTGGGTCTGCTCCTGTATGAGAAATCCTCGTGCACCGGTATACGAACCGGGTGGGTAGGACAGGTAGCCTCTGACATTTGCCCCTGGGGCAATGGTTTGGCTGATCAACACGGGGGTCGGAGTGTCGCCGCTTGCCTCCAAGGGTTTGACCCGTTCGCCTGACGCCGCCCGTAATGTGACTTTGTCGGCTTTCAGTGTATAGGCGTGCGCAGTGGCATTGCTGATCTCGACTTCCACAATAAATGCCCCGTTATCCCGGACGCGCTCCCAGATAGTCTCCGTACTCTCCGATGACCTTCGCGGCGGCGATTCCCTGCCTTGCCGAGGCGACTCCCTGCCTCGTAGCGGTGATTCCCTGCCTTGCGGTACCGCTATGACAGACGCTGTTAATGGCCGTACTTTTACCTCCAACCTACCTTGCTCAGCCTGAAGGGGAGAGGTGGGAAGGAAAAACATGCTAGAGACGAAAAGGAAGACAGCACAGTAACGCACAATTCGAAGTGCTCTCGCCAGAGTGATGCAACGTACAAATGGGGACTTCCCGTTGGTCATAACATCTTCCTTCTCCGAGACTCATTTCGTCAGGGTATAGAGCATTTAGTTCGGCTCTTTCTACTCTTCTTGTTTTCTTTTGGCAAGGAAATTATGAGGCTTCGGACTGAATTTCCTGCTCAGTTGAGGGCAGACAAAAAATTTAAGATCCCCAAGAAATACGACGTAGACTTTTCCTCCTCCGCTGAGTCTCCGGAAAGAATTCAGGGTCAAGAATTTCCTCCAACTTAAATTGTTTGGCGCTATTTTACTCCCATGCATTTTAGCGGTATAAACCTATGACCAAGCATATCCACTGCTGCTACGCATTGCTCAAAAGCAATGCAACTGAGTCAAGGCTCATATTCGCCCTTATCTGGTTTCATGTCTAAAAACAGTACTTCGTTATAAATAGGTCGAAACCCCTCAATAGTGTTTTTTACAGGACCGCAGACCGTTCCTTTTACGATCTCTTGGGTTGCTGTCTGAAGTTCGATGGTCTCCTCCGAGGCAAATGTCCCAGACCCGCTCCTCCACACTGATTGCGACGTCAGTTAGCTTGCTCCCGTATCAACGAGTCCATCTAGTTTTATGGACGAGCCAGTTTCAGAATATTTTTCGATATCAACTGTCGCTACTACCCTTCCCATTTGATGCCGGCTCCCATTGGTAACTATTTCGCGTAGCAGATTCTCTAGACTGACACCTCCTACGAATACAACACAATCCGTTGAATTGTGATTCGATGATAGGAGTGCGTCGCGCTATTTTCAACAGGCCCGTGCCATAAAGAGAAAGGCGAGGTTTCAGCCGAGTTTTCGCTTTGTCCAGCACCCTTCCCCTCTGAGGTCAACTCCGCTACATATACCGCGCTATGCCAACACAAGTGGATTCACCGGGTATTCTGT
>CAZBUD010000011.1:0-10249 GCA_964495015.1 uncultured Enterobacteriaceae bacterium
TGACCGACGACGATGACAACTTCCTCGCAGCCGAGCGCCGCCAAGTGAGTCAGCGTGTTTTCGAGAATCGGAACGCCGGCCACTTCAACGAAGCACTTCGGATACTCTCGCGTGTAGGGACGTAAGCGGTTGCCCGCGCCGGCAGCGAGAATGACGGCCTTGCGCACAGGTTCAGGCTTTGTCTGCTTCACGCGCGGCGACGCGCAAGTGCCTTCACCGGACATCCTACCGCGTGGGGTTTTCTCGGAATCGAAATTGGTGGCGTCTCGCAGTGTTAGCATCCGTGTAGGACCGTTTAACACAAGCCAGAGCGAAAGGAAATCCTAGCTGTCGTGCAGCGAGTTGAGAAAGCATCTTTATACTTTTTGCTCATGTCCTCGAACGCCCGGCGTACTTTAGCTTCGTTCCCCTTCGTACAGACGGAGACGGTCAGCGCAGCATCCGCAGACGCGACACGCCCCCAAAAGTCCTCAGAAGTAACATCGTCGTCTTGCGACAGCTTCACAATTTTCTTGTTTAGCTCCGGGTCGGCGATGCGATAGCAAACGATACTGTTGGCGAAGTGCTTTCGCTCACTTTTCTTAAGTTGGACAGGGCCATAGAGCGGCAAAGCGGCTTGGCCGGGTTTTGGCCTGAGGTGTCCCCACCAACCATGCTGCCAACCGGGCCACGTTCATCACCACGGCCGTGAAGATGTGTTGCAGGTGGATCTTGGCCAAGCACCGACAGCGGCAGCGCCGTAAACCAAAAGCGCGGGCGCCTTGCAAGAGCGTGCCCTCAACTCCAGCGCGGACATCGCAGCGGGCTTTCCACTCGGGCGTCTGTTGTTCTTGGCGGCGCGTTTGGCGGAGCTCATGTTGGGTGCCGGCAACGATTCGTTGGAGATTGGGCCATTTCACGAGACAGGACGTTATACGTAACCGATTAAGCGGATGCACCTTGCCCTGATCAAGGCCCGTAGGTGCCAAAAAATGCTGGATTTTTCCTGATGTCAGACCAGATCGCGAAGCAGACGGAGAGCAGACCACAACAGCCGCCCATCACCTCTCACATGCAGTTGCTTCAATAGAGGCAAGTATCGAAAATCAACTATATTTCGCTTTCAAGGGGCCAATTTTTCCGGTTTCGTTGCCGGGGGTCTCTCTCCGCTTCTGGGAAACTTCCTAACCTCTCAATATCAAGTTGGTTTCAGGGAATGTTCAGCGGTCGCACGTGCCTGGCTCGCGTGGGGCAACAACAGGGGAACAAAGAAGACGCCGAGCAGATGTTGGTAAAGATTCATAACTGGTTTACCCAAGGCTTTGACACCAAGGCTTTGCAACAGCTAAGAGCATTGTTGGAGGCGTTAAGCTAATAGAAATGTTTGTCATTGAGACCACGCGCTTGACCGTAATTTTCTGCCGGAATAGGGTCTTGTAGGAGGAAATCCACCCCGGCGCTACGTGCCACCCCTCCCGAGAGGGGATTTTCTTAAAGGAGCATGCGAATGAACGTGATTGATGGCGATAGCCACTTTATGGAACCGCTTGATCTATACCCTCGTTACATCGACCCGGCATTTCGGGACCGGGCCATGCGCATCGAGAATGACCCGGCAAGCGGCGAGCCCACGGTCCTTGTTGACGGCAAACCCTTAAAGATGGTCAATACCGCAGACCTCTTGGCAGCCGTGGTTGCGTACGGACAGAAAGAGGCCGGCCAAGATGTGAGTAATTTCGATCAGTATCTGGCTCTGAGCCCTGACTGGCAGGACATGGATAAGCGGGTTCAGTTCCTGGAAGTCGAAGGAATTCATGCCCAGGTGATCTACCCCACGCTGGGTTTGTTGTGGGAGGGCAGTGTTGATGACCCGGTGTTTGCCGACGCCCTGAGTCGGGCGTATAACACCTGGGCGTTTGAACTGTGTGCAGGCCATAGCGATCGACTTTTTCCGGCCGCTCATATCTCGTTGCGAGACGCACCGCTTGCCGTGGCTGAACTCAAGCGGGTCGCAAAGCTCGGCTGTCGCACAATTTTTGTTGCAGCCGCCCCGGTCAATGGCCGTAGTTTTGGGCATCCGGACTTCGATCCCATCTGGGCTGAGGTACAAGATTTAGACCTGAGTGTTGGCATACACCTGACCGGACACCGGCATTCCACAGGCAGGGAATGGTACCGTGATCGAGATCCGGGCATGATGTTCGTCACCATGAATCTCATCCAAGACCCGCGCATGGCCCTGACCACCATGGTGTACGATGGCGTGTTGGAGCGTTTTCCCCGCCTGCGGGTGGCCACCATAGAGGCCATGGTAGGTTGGATTGGAGAATGGCTGGAGCGGCTCGACTATCGCTATAAATACATGGGCCACACCTCGCAGATGAAACGCTCGGCCTCGGAATATTTCGAACGCAATATTTGGATTAACGGTGACCCCGAAGAGAAAATGTTTCCCTTGATTGTCCAGTTTGCAGGCGACGAAAAATTCTTTATCGGCTCTGACTATCCGCACGCCGAAGGATTTGTAGAACCCGTTCGCAAAGCCCGCGAGACCTTGTCATCTTTGCCACCTGCATCGGTGGACAAAATTCTCGGGGAAAATGCGAGTCGCTTCTTTGGGATTTGATAGGCTATTCCACTCAGCCAGCCCATCGCAACGCTACGGCCAAGGAGGCAATCTGCATGCTCGGACCACTTGAAGGCATTAGGGTGCTTGATCTGACCCGACTCGCACCCGGACCGTTTTGCACCATGATTTTAGGGGACTTCGGGGCTGATATCATCCGTGTTCAGGAACCGGGGCCACCGACCGGCCGTCGGGCCGAGCAAGCCGGAGCGGCCGGAACAAAAATGGCCGGCGCCGGCGGTGCTGCCGCCCATAATGCGCTTCACCGCAATAAAAAGAGCGTTGGTATTAATTTGAAAGACTCCGAAGCGCGGGAGATTTTTTACCAATTGGTCCGTGAGGCTGACATACTGGTCGAGGAAATGCGGCCTGGTGTCGCCCAGCGTTTAGCCATTGATTACGACACCTTGAAAGAGATGAATCCACGTCTCATCTATTGTGCAGTCACAGGTTACGGCCAAACCGGCCCGTACGCCAAGCTGGCCGGACATGATCTGAACTATATTGCCCAAGCCGGAACACTGGGACTCATTGGTGATAAAGATGGCAATCCGGTTATCCCGCAAAACTTGGTTGCCGATTATGCGGGTGGAGGCATGCATGGGACCATAGGCGTGCTCACCGCCCTTTTTGCCCGAGAAAAAACGGGCCGGGGACAGTTTGTCGATATTGCCATGATGGATGGCAGTATGTATCTGATTGTGCAGTTCCTGTCGGCCTATTATGGCAACGGTGAAATCCCTCAGCGCGGCAAATCTTTCGCTGGGGGGGGACTTCCCTATTACAATGTGTACGAAACCAAGGATGGCAAACATATCACCCTAGGATCAATAGAGCCGTGGTTTTTCGCCAACCTGTGCCGCGCGGTCGAACGAGAAGATTTGATTCCCCACCAGCAGGCTAAAGAAAAGCGGCTTGAAATCGCGGCGTTCTTAGTCGAGACGATGAAAACCAGAACACGCGATGAATGGTTTGTCTATCTGAATGAAACCGACCAATGTGTGGGCAAGATGCTCAGCCTTGATGAGCTTGAGCATGATCCCCAGGTGCAAGCCCGGCAAATGATTATTGAGGTCGATGATCCAAAACATGGCACAGTGAAACAAGTCGGTATCGGCCCAAAACTGTCCGATACTCCCGGCTCAGTTCGGAACCTTGCCCCTGATTTGGGACAGCATACGGACGAAATCCTAGCAGACTTGGGCATTGCCTCGGCTGATATCAGCCGCCTGCGCGAAAAGGGGGCAATCCGATAAAGCAGTGAGTCGGTCCGGCAGTTGCTGAGGGGTCGCTTACAACCGAGAGGTCGCTCACAAAAGTCTCTAGAGGCGTGCCTTCTATAAGACTAGAGCTGCTAACAACAGTCGGCCTTGTCCCAAACTTCTGGATACCTGCCTAAGCAGGTATGACATAACAAGGATTGTCATTCCCGTGAAAACGGAACATGACTGACTATTACGATTTGGGCAATTACAGTCGGACCATCTCAACCACATCACCAGAGGCGCAACTCTGGTTCGACCGTAGCCTCATCTGGTGTTATGGCTTCAATCATGAAGAGTAGGTTCGCTGTTTCAAAAAAGCTGCAGTAGCAGACCCTGATTGCACTATCGCCTACTGGGGAATCGCATGCGCAGCTGGCCCTAATTATAACAAGCCCTGGGAGGCATTTGACGCCACGGATTTAACCCGATCGCTCACTGAAGCCTACACGGCGGCTCAGGCAACACTAGCGCGGAAAGGCACGGCATCCGACGTTGAGCAGGCGCTCATTCATGCGCTTCAACAGCGTTACCCATCCAAGACAGCGGCAGAGAATCTGGACATCTGGAACGATACCTACGCGAACGCAATGCGCAGTGTGTACGAAATGTTCCCAGACGACCTCGATGAGTGCAGCTTATTTGCCGAAGCACTGATGAATCGAACCCCTTGGGCCTTATGGGACCTCCAATCGGGGAAAGCGGCTGAGGGCGCTCATACCCTAGAAGCCGTTGCCGTTCTGGAGAAAGCATTCCAGCAGATAGAGCAAACAAACGCACAACTCATCCCGGCCTGCTGCATATGTATATTCACCTCCCGGAGATGTCACCGCATCCCGAGCACGCACCGCGCGCCAGCGATGCCCTACGGGACCTCGTGCCCGACTCTGGCCACTTGCACCATATGTCCACCCATATCGACCTGCTGTGTGGGCATTATGACAATGTGGTTGCGTCCAATTCCCCGGCCATTGTTGCTGACCGGAAGTTTCTCGAACGCGAGGGACCGCTCAATTTCTATTCGTTGTACCGCTGGCATAACTATCACTTCAAGTTATACGGCGCTATGTTCCTCGGCCAATATAAACCCGCCTTAGATGCGGCGAATGACTTGGTGGCAACGCTGTCGGAAGACCTCCTCACAGTCGAAAGCCCGCCAATGGCGGACTGGCTTGAAGGTTTCATGTCAATGAAGATGCGAGTCCTCGTACGCTTCGGGCAGTGTCAGGCCATTCTGGATGAGTCTCTCCCGGAGAATCAAGGGCTCTTTTGCATGACCACGGCAATGATGCATTATGCCAAGGGCATTGCCCTTGCGACTCTGGGAAACGTTCAAATCGCAGACGGCGAGCAGCAACTGTTTGAAGCAGCCGTCGCTCGTGTGCCGGACACGCGCTACGTCTTCAACAATACCTGCCTCGATATTCTCGCTATCGCGGGTGAAATGTTGAAGGGCAGGCTAGCGTATCGCGAAGGCGAGTTCGATACGGCTTTTGCTCATCTTCGCAAGTCTGTCGAGTTGGGTGACAACCTGCCATACGATGAGCTCTGGGGCTGGATGCAGCCGACGCGGCATTCACTCGGGGCGATGTTACTCGAACAAAACAGAGTAACCGAAGCTGAGGCCGTCTATCGAGCCGACCTGGAGTTGGTCCATACATTGAGTCGCGCCTGCCAACATCCAGACAATGTCTGGAGTTTACACGGCTTTCATGAATGTTTGCGCCGGCTGAATAAGACCGACGAAGCCAATATCATCAAGCTTCGGTTGGATATTGCCACAGCACGTGCTGACGTTTCGATTAAAGCCTCCTGCTACTGTCGCTTGACACGCGGATCGTAGGGGCGGGAATAGTCCGAACAGCCCCCCCCCCGCGTCGAGGTTGCCCCTGGTTGCCTCAGACTCGTGTTGGTACAGTTCGTTGACTCACTTCTCAGAACTGGAGAGATAGATGCGTCAAGGACTTCGTTTCGGTCCGTTTCTGGCCCCCCCTCACCCGCTCGGTGAACATCCGACGTTGCAATTCCAGCGTGACCTGGAATTGGCTACGTGGCTCGATCGGCTCCAGTTCGATGAGTTCTGGGTGGGCGAACACCATTCGGCAGGCTGGGAGACTATCGGCTCGCCCGAAATGTTTCTGGTCGCTGCCGCAGAGCGGACCCAGCGCATTCGGCTCGGGACTGGAGTGATTTCTGTTCCCTACCATCACCCTTTCAATATTGCCCAGCGGATTGTCCACCTCGACCACCTGAGTCGTGGGCGGGCTATTCTCGGTGTCGGCCCTGGCGCGTTACCGTCCGACGCCGTGATGTTGGGGATCGACCCGATAACGCAGCGTGACCGTATGGATGAGGGGCTAGGCGTTGTCCTGCGCCTGCTCAACGGCGAAGAACCCATCACAGTAGAAACTGACTGGTTCAAACTCCACGAAGCAGTGCTACAATTGCGACCCCTGCAAGATGAAATTCCAGTCGCAGTTGCCTCGTCGATCTCCCCATCGGGCATGAATGCCGCAGGCAAATATGGCGTTGGCGTACTCTCGCTGGCTTCATATTTAGAAGAAGGGCTGACAGCGCTACCAACGCAATGGGGATTTGGTGAGACCTCAGCACGCGAGCACGGACAACGTCTCGACCGAGCCGACTGGCGCATCGTCATGCCGTTCCATTTGTCCACCTCAAAAGAGCAGGCGTATAAAGAAGTGGCCGATGGACTCCAGCGATGGCAGAACGAGTATATTGTCGGCATACTTGGCACGCCAAAGCGCCGGCCCTTTGAAGACGGCTATAAGGCCGCCCGCAGCCTGGATGACCACGGCGGTGGCATCTTTGGTACGCCTGAAGACGCGCTCGAAAAAATCGCTCATTTACAAGAGTTGTCGGGTGGCTTTGGCACCTTGTTGTGCTTTGCGCACGACTGGGCTCCGCCCGCGTTAGCGCTCAAGAGCTATGAATTGCTTGCTCGGCATGTCATGCCGCAGGTGCAGGGCTTACTGAGTCCGCTGCAAGCCTCAGCCGACCGTGTAGCAGCAAACAAGAAAGAACTCATGAAGCGTGCAGGTGGTGCTATCTTGAAAGCCATACGCGAATACAATGCCGAGCATCCGCGCGAGAAATAGGGGTATGAACATTTTTGCTGAAAAAGTTACCGTCGTAACCGGAGCAAGCCGCGGCCTGGGGAAATCCATTGCGCTCGAACTAGCGGAAGCTGGCGCTCGGCTGATCTGTATTGCCACGCGCGCAGAGAATGCCGCGGATACGGTTGCTGAGATTAAGGGCAGAGGCGGCCAAGCCATTGCACTGGGCTGCCATGTCGAGGTTGCGGATGAGGTCACACATCTATTCGCCCAAGTTGAGGAACAGCTCGGCCCAGTCGATATCCTGGTGAACAATGCTGGCATTACGCGTCCCCAGTTGACCCTTGAGATGACAGAAGAGAACTGGGACCAGCATATGGACGTTAACGCCAAGTCCATCTTTCTGTGTTCCCAAGCGGCCGCGCGCCAAATGAAAGCGTGCGGCGCTGGCTGCATTATTAACATTGGTTCGATCTTGGGACGCAATGCGTTCCCCGCCACGTTGGGCTACTGCAGCTCGAAAGCGGCGGTCGATCAGATGACGCGGGTTATGGCGATTGAATGGGCCAGATACAGCATTCGCGTGAACTGTATCGCTTCAGGGTATATCGAGTCTGAAATGGTCGACGGCCTGGAAGAAGACGGCAAGCTCACGGTCAAAGATTTGGTCAGGCGCACGCCCCAACGCCGCCTAGGATCGGGTGCGGATATCGCTAAAGCCGTACGCTTTCTAGCCAGCGAGGATGCTGGCTTTATAACCGGTGAAGTGCTGGTCGTTGACGGTGGCTGGACTGCATTCGGATACTATCAGGCAAGATAGTCACGTGTCGGGCAGGAAGCACGCCGCGCGGTCTGCCGACTCAGGCTGCGGTGCGCGATTCTTATCGACGGTTCCGGTGACATCTCTATTATGAACAGTCGCGTCCGCAACAGCATCGCCTGGGGACGAGGAGCCATCAGCCACGAGAGCACCTCTACCCTGAGCATTAAAAATACGAGCTATGTGGATAATGAAAGTGCAGTGAATGGTGGAGCCGTCCACTGTGATAGCTGCGGTGATGTCACGATTACCAGAAGCAGATTTGGTGGTAACATCGCCGGCTCTTATAGCGGAGCCGTGGATTCCCGACACCTGAGGGACGAAGATACTCCACTTATCGATATTCGGTCGAGCACACTGTCAGGCAACGAAGCGTTTGCCTTTGGTGGGGCCTGACCCTACTCCGAGTCCGCAGGACTAACCTCTCCGACAATACTGTCCTTTTGGGTGATGGGGGCGCGATCAACACTTCCGGCAGCCTACTGCTAGTGGCACGAACCACAATCGCCAACAATAGCGCTGGTGTTTTCGGCAGTGGCGGCGGCATTTCTGTCCAGGACGGCGAAGCCGCGCTGAGCAATAGCACCTTTTCAGGCAACCACGCTTTCGGCGGCGGCGGTCTTCATGTCGTGAATTCGGCAACAGGAGATGCTGCCAACTGCACCTTCTCCGGAAACGTGTCCACAAACTTCTTGGGCACAGGAGGAGGCGCGTTTAGTAGGTCGAGCAACAACTTCACGTTTGGCAATTCGATTCTCACCAACAGTAACGCTGACCTAGCTGCCGACGGGAATCACCTTCCAATCCGGCATCGACGAGGTGATCTTTCGCCTGACAGGGCACAGCCGGCTTGTGTCAGACTAAATCAATGCCAAAAGACCCTTCAAGACGACGGAATTAGGAGAGCGGCCAGAGTGGCAAGGTGGGTCGAATTTATTTTAGGACGACCCACCCTGCACGCTATTTAAACGTCTAAACGATATCCATCCCCATCGCGCACCAGCTTGCCAGCGGAGGGGCCCGCAAAGTGAGTGCCGATAATCAGCGTTGGCGTATCGGCATATTCACTGAACACGCGCCGACGGGTGACCACCGCGGCGTCGTTGTCTATGTCAAAGGGACTGACTAAGGCCGGGTCGTTGAATTGAATCGGATGGTGCAGAAAATCGCCCGTGATCATGGCTGATTCACCCTTGGATTCAATGATGACGGAACAATGGCCCGGAGTATGGCCCGGTGTTGGAATGAGGCGTACGCCTTCACACACTTCAGCAGGTCCTTCGATCGGCTTCGCAAGGCCGGCATCCAGAACAGGCTGCACTGAGTCTGCAAAGACGGTCCGCTGAACCTTAAAGAAATCGTCTTCCGTATTCTCATCGATATTGCCGAAGAGATCGAGCTCTTTTTGATCCATGAGATAGGCCGCATTAGAAAACGTCGGCACCCATTTTCCATCAACGAGACGCGTGTTCCAGCCCACATGGTCAAGATGGAGATGCGTGCACAGGACGTAATCGATACCGTCGGGGTTATAGCCGGCAGCCATCATGTCGTCCATATAGGACGTCGAGAGATTGCTCATGACCTCAAACGAGCCTCGTTCGCGATCGTTGCCGATACAGGTATCCACAACCAGCGTAGCTCCCGGGGTCTCTACAATCAGCGAATGAATGCTGACGGTGAGCGCACCCTCTGGGGTCACAAAATGCGGGAACAGCCACTCGACTTTCTTCACCACGTCCGGCGTTGCCGCCGGTATCACGTCTGAAAATTCCGGAAACACTATTTCCGTAATTTTCGTAATGCTCGTATCGCCTACTTTCCATTTCATATCTTGAGCCCTCCTTTACTGTGTTGTTCAGTTCGTATTTGTTTCCTCATTTCCGACCTTCAGAATAGTTTTCACTTGGGTTTACCATGCGTTGCCCCTCACCCACAGTCGCTCTATAAAGGTGCTGACCGGACCGGATTCTTGCCATCCCACCCTTTCGCCGCATTCTCGACCTGCATAAACATTTTTTTGAAGACGTCGACGTTGTCCCACAATTCGGTGAAATGTCCAATGCTCTGGACCGTATCGAAGTAGACTAATTCTGCGCCTCCCACCGTGCACTCAAACGCGGCTTCATAACCCAACTCCTTATACTGGGCACACGTCGCTTTATAGTCTTCCGGCATAAGGCCAAAATGATGGGCGCCAAAGCGACCGGCATCCAGGAATTCTTTATACACGGACGGTTCATCGTTGTGTTGAAAAATGAGCTCGATCTGCAGATCGCCGCTATTGCCAAGAGCGATCGCGACGTCAACATTCGACGGATTGCCCCTGTACACTTGGTTTTCCAGCGGACAATGTTCAAATAAAAAAAACGGGCCAACCTTAAGAACGTCCACCCAGTATTTGAGTGCGGCGTCCATATCTTTGATCACGTAGGCAAGCTGGCGAACAGTATACAACGGTTGCGTCATATGCGTATCCCTCCTC